>CACWFY010000020.1 GCA_902760345.1 uncultured Bacteroidales bacterium
CTCTTGCCGTGCATTGTCAATAATGTCGGATACTCCCTTATAAAGGCTATCACTTACCTGCTCAATTGCTTTCGTTTCTACTATTTCGTTTGCCATATCATTTATAACGATTATACTCCTTGTTCTATTGACTTAAGCTCAGATGCGTGACAGAGTACCTCTTCCCTAGTGTCACCCTTTAGCTTCTTGTAATTCAAAATACACATTACTGAAGTTCTTATTTTGTAAGTCCAAACGTGGAATATAGCAATATAGGCGCGATGGTACTTCAAGGTTAAAGTCTAGTTGGAAAAGTAATACATAATTATTATAATATTGTTGAATATCATCTACTTCAATTTCTTCATTCTCCCAGTTACCAATTACTGAATCTTCTAAATATTCTGCATGTCCTAACATTGAACCTGCCCAGTTTTCTTTTTGAGGTTTAGGATACTCTCCAGAACAATATGCGTCTGCCATCCATTGATAACTGTCTTCTTCTACATTAATGTGAAGAAGGTAAATATCTCTATAGTCTGGCAAAGTCTTTTCAGTTTTAAATACTATTCGCTGACCATTTTCATCAATATTTGAAGGACATAATTCATTTCTAGAACAATCAGAATAAATGATACGAAAATAGCCGTCATTGCCTTTTTGATACCACCAATCATTGATATGTCCAGCTGATAGTTCTTCGCTTTCCAAACCGTCATAATCATAGAAGAAATACAGCATACCAGATGATGGTAAAATATGTTCAGTATCATAGGTAGCTATATCTTTCAAATTAAGTTGGAAAACAAATGTCATCGGCCTGTCACCATCTATTGTTGGGTATTTGAAATCTGCTGGTACATCGGGTTCTCCAAATAGCTTACTATCACCTGTAATATAGTCACCCTCGTCAGTATAATACCATGAAACAGACGAGCGTTCAAGCTTTTGGAACAATGGATTGATGTTGTTGATAGTGTATTTCTGGTAATCTTCTTTATTTTTCAGAAAATTCAATGCAACAATCTGATGTATCATATCGCTATGTTCTTTATTATCATCATAAAAAACATAATAACTACGCCAATAAGTACATAGTTTTACATAGGTCTTGAAAAAATCTACCCGTTGGATGTCTTTCCAATCAACATGATCTGTCACGAGACAATGATTATTGTCATCCCATGTATCAAAGCGGTCATCATCCATTAGAATAACTTCTCCATCATCATCTACATTATAAGGCATTACAAAAGAAAAACCCTCATCACTTAATTTCGAGAATAACGGTCCATCATACCAAATAGTTCTCCATAATTTCCAATGAAAAAAGAATAATACAGCCTTCCAAATAAGAAAAACAGCGCATATAATAATGAACGTACTATAGTCTGTTATTTCTTTTTTATCTATTACTATTTCAATAGAGAAAAACAGGAAATAGAAAATGATTATTCCAACAGGAAGTCCCATATCTTTCGGATTAAAGAATGCACGGCTTATATAACTCCAGAATGATAAAGGATATGAACGGAAAACGACCCAACTTTTATTGTCTTTTGGTAAGGGTAATTGTTTATATGCCTTATTACCTACCCAACCTCTATAAAAGGCAAAGAATCCAAATAGAGATATTAAAAAAAGGAATAAATAAAACGGTACGCTTTGCTGTTTAAAAAGAGCGATAGTAATGCCTATGATGCCACATAGCATTAGAATTACTCCTACGATTATACATAAAATGTAACAGTATCGTTTAGTGATTCTAATTACTATATCTAAAGATGATAATAGGAGTTCTTTCATTCTCATTTCTGCTTCAATTGGAGTTTCGTGTGCAAATTTAGTATTATATTTTTGAAGTAACAAACAATTTGGCATTTATGTGCAAAAATCGTTCAGATGCAGCACTAGGGGATACTGAACATCAGCCCAAGAACGTTACAGACGCTCCACCAAAATGGAACGTTGGCATACTCTCAAATCGAATTGTGACGAGGGATGACCCCTGTCACACCACTATTTTTTTGCGTAACTTTGGCTTCGCCGAACTTACTTTCGCTCGACAATAAAAACAAAAAAATGTTTTTTGAAGACCATCGAACTCTATCATATATCAACGCCAAATGACAAAATCGGAAAATTGCCTTTGTTTGCCACGTCAAGATTTGTTAAGCAGTTGTTTTCATTTTAGAGTTTCTGAAATTTTTGTTCCTAGAATGTCACAATGTCACATGTCACATTAAGGGCCATTTTGACAAACTCAAATTCAGAACTTTCTTTACAATCTTCATTTTTCACTGAAGCCCACTTTTTCTTGGCGGAACTCTTGACAGTGGGTACCCTTTTTTTGTATCTTTGCAGTGTGAAAGTTATGGCGGCACAGGGTATGAAAATGATCAGAATCATGGAGCAGGAATGGGAGAAAGCGATGTGGGCGCAAATTTGCGCTCACATCCTACAGCTGCTGCATGTCGTAGAGCCGTTTGTAGTAGCCGCCGCGGGTGATGAGTTCGTCGTGCTGGCCGTGCTCCACAATCTGGCCGTCGTGGAGTACGTAGATTTCGTCGGCATGCTTGATGGTGGAGAGGCGGTGGGCAATGGCTATGGTGGTGCGCGTCTTCATCAGGTGCTCCAGGGCCTCCTGGACCAGTCGCTCGGACTCGGTGTCGAGGGCAGAGGTGGCCTCGTCGAGGATGAGGATGGGCGGATTTTTCAGGATGGCGCGTGCTATGGAGAGGCGCTGGCGCTGTCCGCCGCTGAGCCGTCCGCCGCGGTCGCCTATCATGGTGTCGTAGCCGTGCTCGGACTGCATGATGAAGTCGTGGGCGTTGGCAATCTTGGCAGCCTCGACGACTTGCTCCATGGTGGCGTGTTCGACACCGAAGGTGATGTTGTTGTAGAAGGTGTCGTTGAAGAGGATGGCCTCCTGGTTGACGTTGCCGATGAGTTGGCGCAGTTGGGCTATGCGCACGGACTTGATGTCGCAGCCGTCGATGAGCACCTGTCCCTCGTTGACGTCGTGGTAGCGTGGAATGAGGTCAACCAGCGTGGACTTTCCGGAGCCGGACTGTCCGACGATGGCTATGGTATTGCCCTTGGGGATGACGAGGTTGATGTGGCGCAGCACCCACTGTTCGCCGTAGCGGAAGGAGACGTCGCGGAAGGCTATCTCGTGGCTGAAGGTGTCGATGGCATGGGGGCAGAGGGGGTTCTTGATGGGGTTCTGGGCCAGCAGTATCTTGTCGACGCGCTCCATGGAGGCCAGTCCCTTGGGGATGTTGTAGCCCGCCTTGGAGAAGTCTTTCAGGGGGTTGATGATGGAGTAGAGCATGACCATGTAGTAGATGAAGACGGGGCCGGAGAGTGCGTGGTAGTTGAGCACGAGGACGCCGCCGAACCAGAGTACGACGACAATCATGACGGTGCCCAGGAATTCGGACATGGGGTGGGCCGATGCCTGTCGGATGTTGACGCGCATGATGTCGTTGCGGTAGGCGGAGTTGATTTTGTCGAAGCGGCGGTTCATCTTCTCTTCGGCACAGAAGGCCTTGATGATGCGCAGTCCGCCGAGTGTCTCCTCCACCTGGCTCATGGTGTCGCTCCAGAGGGCCTGAGCCTGGATGCTCTGAGCCTTGAGTTTGCGGCCAATAAAGCCCATGAACCAGCCCATGATGGGTACGATGATGAGGGTGAAGAGGGTGAGTTGCCAGGAGATGAGCACGAGGGCAGCGAAGTAGCAGATGATGAGTATGGGGTTTTTGAAGAGCATCTCCAGCGAGGCCATGATGCTGTTCTCTATCTCCTGCACGTCGCCGCTCATGCGGGCTATGATGTCGCCCTTGCGCTCTTCGCTGAAGAAACTGAGCGGCAGGGATGTGATTTTGCGGTAGAGTTGGTTGCGGATGTCGCGCACCACGCCGGTGCGTATGGGTATGATGGTGGCTGCCGAGAGGAAGTAGGCGCCCGTCTTGAGGGCGGTGGTCACGGCCAGGAAGATGCCTATGAGGAGCAGTGTGGTGGTCTTGCCGTAGTCGCCGATGAGTTGGTTGACGTAGTAGTTGAGGTTGTTGGTCAGTACGTGCTGCACGTCGGCCCAGTCCCATGCCATGAGGTGAGTGGCCGTCTCAGCGTCGGTGGTCTGGAAGATGATTTGCAGGATGGGTATGAGGGCTGCGAAGGAAAAGATGTTGAGCAGGGCCGACAACAGGTTGAAGACGATGGACAGCACGACGTAGCGCTTGTAGGGCAGGACGAAGCGTCGGAGTACTTGCAGGAAATCTCTCATAGCAGTGGACAGTCTTTTTTGTGTTCTTTCTTCTTGATATGTTTAGCGTCAGGGCACCAGCCGGTTCTGGGTCATGCGCTCCATGTACTGCTGGATGATGGCCTTCAGTTCGCGCTCCATCTGGGGCTGTTGTGGAAGACGCCCCACGAGGTTGTGGCGCATGAGCGAGTCGCTGAGGGCATAGAGGCCCGTGGCGTGCTGGCCGTCGAACTGCAGCACGTGGCCGTGCTTGACGTACTGGTAGATGCCGTTGAGGTAGTTGACGGCCCAGGTGTCGTCGGCAGGCGTCGTCAGCAGGTCCAGGCCAAAGGAGAGGTAGGGCTTGTCGTAGCCCAGGTGCTCCAGGATGGTGGGCATGATGTCGGTCTGCTGGGCAATGGCGTCGACCATGCCGGAGCCCATCTCGCCGCTGGGGTCGTAGAAGATGACGGGCGAGGCAAAGCCCCCGATGTCGGTGCGGTAGTGCTGGTAGCGCGGCATGTTGGTGTGGTCGCTGGTGATGACGAAGATGGTGTTCTGATACCAGGGCTGCTTGCGGGCACTCTCGAAGAAGTGCTGCAGGGCCATGTCGGTATAGCGTATGACCTTGTAGATAGGCATGTCGGGGTCTTTCTCCGGGAAGGCGTGCTGCCAGGCCGTGGGCACGCGGAAGGGGTGGTGGCTGGAGAGCGTGAAGAGCGCCGTGAGGAAGGGCTCCTGCATGTCGGTCATCTTCTGGCACATGTACTGCATGAAGGGCTCGTCGCTGATGCCCCACCAGCCGTCGTACTCCTCGTCGCCACGGGTGCGCGGGTCGGCACAGAAGTCCTCGCGGCCGTAGTAGGCCTTGAACTTGGTGGCACGGGCAAAGGCCATGAAGCCCATGGAGCCCCGCTCGGCACCGTGGAAGAAGGCCGTTTGGTAGCCCTTCTGGTTGAGACAGTCGGCCAGTCCGGAGACGGTGTTGACGCTGTAGGGCGACAGGAAGAAAGGCTCCACGAACATGGGTATGGACGAGAGGATGGAGGGCATGCCGTCGATGGACTTGCGTCCGTTGCAGTAGGAGTAGCGGTAGGTGAGTGCGCCGTGGGCCAGCAGCGAGTCGGTGAAGGGCGTCTGCGACGGGTAGCCGGCGTCGCGGTTGTAGTAGCCTATGTACTCGCGTCCGAAACTCTCAATGATGATGACCACCACATTCTTCTTGCGGAACGGATGGCGGCGCTGGGGCTGGCGTATGGGGTTGAAGATGCGCTCCAGTTCAGCAGCGTCGTAGTAGGGCGTCACCTCGAAGTTGTTCATGCCGAGGGTGCGAATGAGTGCAAAGGGCGTGTTGAGCACCAGGCCGGTCTCGGTGGGACGGTCGCAGTAGTTGTTGGCATTGGAGACGGTGATGGGGCGTATGTCGCGCGTCCAGCCGCCGCGCATGCCCGCCACGCTGAAGGGTGCGTAGGCCAGCAGCGAGAGGAAGAGCGCCACGGCGTAGCGCCCCTTGCCGACGACTTCGGGCTGGACGGCCGGCTTCAGGTAGAGGCGCCAGAGCGCCCAGCTGACGGCCGCCGTGAGGAGGAAGAAATACCAGTGGCTGACGAGTTCGGTGAGGAAGATGCCGCCCAGGTTGTGCTCGTTCTGGAACTCCTGGAAGATGGTGGTGGTGGTGCGCCGCATGGCGTAGCGGAAGTAGACCGTGTCGGCCAGGTTGACGATGAGCGTCAGGGTGTTGATGGCGACGAAAGTCCAGCGGCACACCTCGTGGTAGCGTGGCGTCTCCTTCTGGGGCACGGGCAGCAGCACCATGACCACCCAGATGGCGTTGGTGTAGAGAATGGCGGAGGTGTCGAACATGACGCCGCCGCGCAGCATTTCCAACAGGTGGGGCCACGTGAGGTTGTCGGCATAGAGGTTCCAGTTTTCGGCCAGGAACGCCATGCGCGCCAGGAAGTAGACCACGTAGACCCATAGTAAATTGAGCAGCACACTGAAGAGTGGCGAGAGGTAGGTCAATGCCTTTTTTCGATTCATGGCTGCAAAATTACTAATTAATTTTGAATTTTCATGCGTCGGGGCCAGCGTTTTTAGCTTTTTAACGGGATCAGAGTTCGTCGTCGGAACATTCGAAGGTGTTGCCCTGCGAGACGTCGCCCGTCTCAAGCCCTTTCTTGAACCACTTCATGCGCTGGCGGGACGTGCCATGGTTGAAGGACTCCGGGACGGCGTAGCCGCGAGCCTTCTTCTGCAGGTAGTCGTCGCCAATGACCTGTGCGCAGTTGATGGCCTCTTCGATGTCGCCCTCCTCCAGGGAGTCGAACATCTTGTTGTCGTGGTGAGCCCACACGCCGGCATAGAAGTCGGCCAGCAGCTCCAGGCGCACCGACATCTTGTTGGCATCGGTCTGGTTCATGCGCGTCATCTTCTCGTGGCAGTCCTGCAGGATGCCGGTGAGATACTCCACGTGGTGGCCCACCTCGTGAGCGATGACGTAGGCATAGGCAAAGTCGCCGTCGGCCCCCAGCTGCTGTTTCATCTGAGTAAAGAACGACAGGTCGATGTAGAGTTTCTGGTCACCAGAGCAATAGAAGGGTCCCATCTGTGCCGAGCCCTGTCCGCAGGCCGTCTGCGTGCCGTCGGTGTAGAGCACCATGGTGGGCACCTCGTACTCCATGTCGTTGTCTTCGAAAATCTCCTTCCACACATCCTCCGTGCCGGCCAGTATCTGCGTGGCAAAGCGCGCCAGTTCCTGTTCCTCCTCGGTGAACTCGCGCTGCTCGGCGCTGACCTCGGTATTGGTGCCCGTCAGCGAGCCCAGTCCGCCATTCTCCTGGAAGGCCTGTACGCCCGCCGCCAGCGGGTCGCCGCCCGTGAAGTAGGCAATGGCCATGGCAATGATGACACCCACGATGCCGGCACCCATGCCAGCCTTCTTGCCGCCACTCATGCCGCGGCGGTCTTCCACGTTGGAACTTTCTCGTCTTCCGTTTAGATTCATAGTGCTATTGTTTTAAGTTTGCTATTGAGTATACGTAGTGTTTCGCCTCGCAGACAGTGGTCTGGATCTCGAAGGGGCAACCTTCGAGGGCGTGCTTCAGGTTGTTGGTGATGCCGCGCCCGCTGAGCTTGACGACAGCCTCCTTGCGCGTCCACAGCCGGGTAAACTCCAGGGCGGGGTTCTCGGCATGGAGTATCTGTTCCATCTCCTTGTCGCTCATCACATAGCGTGCCAGCGACTCGCTGTAGCGGTGGATGCTCTCAATGTCGACACCTACGGGTTGGTCGCTGACCACACAGATGGCGGCCTCCCGACAGTGACTCATATTAAAGTGGATGTCGGGGTGTCCGCTGATGACGGGTTTGCCGTGTTCGCCATACTCGAAGACGGGCTTCTCCGTGATGCCATACTCCTTGCGCAGCGCCTCGCACAGCAGCAGATAGGCGGCAGCACACGTCTTGCGCCCCAGCTCGTGGCGGAACTTCAGACACTGTTCCCTGCGCTGTTCCGACAACTGGGGCAAGGCTGCCTGCCAGTCGAAGTGTGCTATGTCGTCATTCAAATATATCATTATGAATTAAGCATTAAGCATTATGAATTAAGCATTATCGATTTGCGCTTTCGGCCAGTTGATGAGGTAGAGCTGCTCTGTGGCACGCGTAAAGGCAGTATAGAGCCAGTGCAGGTAGTCGACGCTGAGCATGTCGTCAGTCATGTAGCCCTGGTCCACATAGATGTGCGCCCACTGTCCGCCCTGTGCCTTATGGCAGGTGGCGGCATAGGCGTATTTCACCTGCAGGGCATTGTAGTAGCGGTCCTCCTTCAGCGCCTTCAGGCGGTCTGCCTTGCGGGGTATGTCGGCATAGTCTTCCAACACCTTATTATACAGGGTCTCCTGCTGGTCGCGCGTTAGGGCGGGGGCCTCGCTGGTCAGCGTGTCGAGCAGCACGGTGGCCGTCAACTCATAGTCGTCGTAGTCTGGGAAGGCCACGGTGACCTCAGCAAAGCGGAAGCCATACTGCTCGTGCACATTGCGCACCCTGCGCACCACGCACATGTCGCCGTTGGCAATGAACTCCATGGACTGTTCTCTCTGTGAGAGTGTGGCATTGCGAGGGCTATTAGCTAATTGCTGTCTGCTTTCTGCTAAAGGCCAGTAATAGTTATTCTTCACCACCATCAGCTGGTCGCCAGTGGTCAACTCCTCTTCGCGTCCCAATATCTGATTGCGGATGCCTTGGTTAAAGATGTTGGCACGCTTGTTGGAGCGTGTCACAACCAACGTCTCGTCGAGTCCTACCTTCGAATAGCTGCTGGCCAGCGTCTCTATCAGTTCGTCGCCAGGCACTACATGAATGTCCGTAAACCCGTCAAGCAGTATCTTGGGAAGAGTAACAGGGAGGGTGAAACTCGCCTCTCTACTTGGAGAGGGGTCGGGGGAGAGGCTCCTGATCTCAGTAGCATTCCACAGAATGCCACTCTCCTGACTCTGGCGCAGCACCTCGTTGAGCGTACACTCATAGACGTGCAATCCATAGCTGCGCAGCACGGGAGCCATCAGTGCCGGGCTCTCTTCCTCGCCGACAGGTGGCAGCTGTGCCTGGTCGCCGATGAGCATCATCCGACAGTTACGGCCATTATACACAAAGCTAATCAGGTCGTCCAACAGACTACGGCCCTCGCCATTGAGACTAACCATCGAGGCCTCGTCGACGATGAACAGCGTGTCCTTGGCATTGTTATAGCCCAGTTCGAAGCCGCCCTCCAAGGACTTCTGTCTGTAGATGCGGCGGTGGATGGTATAGGCCGCACTGCCCGCATACAGCGAGAACACCTTGGCGGCACGCCCTGTTGGTGCCAGCAGTACCAACTGCTTCTCCAACGACTGCAAAGCACGCACGATGGCTGCCGCCAGCGTCGTCTTACCCGTACCTGCCGAACCTCGCATCACCATGACGGGCATCATACGACTGTCAGCCATAAATGTCGTAAAGACATCTATGGCCTGCTGCTGCTCCCTTGTCGGCTCATAGCCGAAAGCACCGCGTACACGATATTTCAACTCGTCAGCAATCATTGATGCTGCAAAGATACAACTTTTTTTCAAAAAACACATCACTATTACGCAAAGATTGATGTCGCAAGTGCTTGCTGATTCGATAATAATTCGTAATTTTGCAGCAGAATCAACAAACGCAAAGTGATATGAAGACAAAACATGTACAGTACCAGACGCACGGAACGTGCTCGCAACTGATTGACGTAACAGCCGACGAGAACGATGTCATCCAGCAGGTGTTCTTCCTGGGTGGATGCAATGGCAACCTGCAAGGCATCAGTCAACTGGTGAGAGGCCAGCGTATAGATGATGTCATCCCCCGTCTGAACGGCATCCGCTGTGGTGCCAAGAGCACCTCCTGTCCCGACCAGCTATGCAGGGCACTGGAGCAGCTGAAGCAAGCACCAGCCAAAGAATAGACACACTCCATCACAAATAACACTAAAAGCGGTGTCACACTCACGTTCAAGTTACTGATATACTGCACAATAAGTGTGACACCTATTTTCCGTGGCGATGATTAACATGTCACCGACACTGCTCCCCCAAAAGCTTGCAATCAACACCCGCTATATGTATTTTACTGCAATCAACACCTGCTATATGTATTATCTTGTAATCAACACCTGCTATATGCATTTTCCTGCATCCTCCGATGACCGTCGCAGATATTTTTGACGGCCGTCAAAAATATCTGCGACAGTTGCAACACAACCCACGAAAGCCTAAAAAGAAAGGTAGTTACAGCACATTTTTCCAGATTAAAAGGGTACAAGGCCCAACCTATTTAACAACTTTTTTGATTTGTAAATCTCCAAAAACAAGTGTCACACTAAACGCGCTGTCACACAGCAAATTAGACGTGACAGTGATACTTGAAATCACGTAGAATAAAAAAGAATGAAGGAAAATTTGGCTGTGTCAATCAAAGGGAAAGTCCCTCTGATTGTCATTTTAGTGGTAGCATTCTTGACCTTCAGCAAGATGCGCTTTAGCGGAGATATATTCTTGCGGTAATCCCGTTTTTTTGTGTGTTTTTGCAGAAAGTGGCGTTTGAATATAAGAAGAAAGGAATTTTCTCGTTATTATATGCAGAAGTAAAAGAAACAAATGAAAACAAAGATCTTAACATTGTTGTTTGCCCTCGTCAGTGTGGTAGCGATGGGGCAGAAGAAAGTGGTATGGGAGGAGTTGGCAGTTAGCTATTCTCCCAATCCTCAGTTTATGATAACAAAGGTGGAATTCTCGAAAGAGAAGACAACGCTATATGCCGCTTATCAGTATCCACCAGATGGGTGGTTTCGGATTTCCGGGGAGAGTTATCTGCAATCGGAAGGGAAGACGTATGCCATTGTTGGAAGCGACAGCATCGCGCTGGATGAGGAGTGCTACACCGACAAGGATACTTGGCTCAGGAAATTTGTCCTTTATTTCAAACCCTTGCCTCTTGACACAAAAGAGTTTGACTTTCTGGAAGGCACGACATTGAACGATTTCAAGGTGTTCGCCATCCATGAGAAGAGTTACACGATGCCCGTCACTCCTGTGCCGGATGAATACAAAGCCGACTATGCAGAGGAGGATTTACTGGCGGAAATGAAATACAGCGATGAACCAGCCACCATCCATTTCAAGGCGATGAACTACCGAAAGGGAATGAATACGGAGGTGCAGGTTCAGTATGTGGACTTGAAGAATCCTTCAAAGCCCGTGGATGTGGACGTGAGGCTGGACGATAACGGAGAGGCAACCCTTCGTCTTCCAATATATTTTCCCCAGATAGGATGGGCTTCCATCTTCAACGTTCCGTGGACTTCTCAATGTGCTCTCTATCTTGCCTCAGGCAAGGAAGTGACAGTGTTGATTGACATGTTGCACGATGATTCAGGAGCCAACAGCAAATTTGTAGGATTCAAGGGCTATTTCGCCAAGTTCGACAGGGAAATGTATCCACTTGTGGTGAATTATAATAAGGCGTTTGCTGAGACGGAAGGGACTAATTGGAAGGAAATTCATGATGTGGCAACTTTGATGAATGCTGTAAAGAAAGAAAAAGATGATGGTGTGGATATATTAAAAGGATTCTCATGCAGCAAAACGGCAATGGACTATCTGATGGCAGACGAATATAATCCTCCCTACCTTGATAACGTTGTTGCGGACTCGTTGCTCAACTCCAAGGAATTCACGGATTTTGTCCTTCGGCATTACACCAAGAATTTGTATTCTCCGACGGCAGTGTTTGGCTATCCCTTTGTCGATGCCAGCAAATATTATGTGAAAGCCACTGACGCACGCGGCATCAATGCCGACCTTGCCCGCTACTGCTACTACCTGCCCCTGGTGCTCAATGGGAAGGATGTTCCCAAACCGCTCATCGAGGACAAGAATCTTTCGGACTTGTACGACAAATACGTGGAGGAATACAAACAGAGTGTTGCATCCAACAAGGAGAAGATAACAGGCAATGACCATATCCATTATCTGGACATGACAGATGTCTCGCCCGACAGCATCTTGTCAACTATCCTCAATCGATACAAAGGCAAGACGGTGCTCATCGACATCTGGGCAACATGGTGTGGTCCCTGCAGGGTCGCCATTGACCAAATGAAGCCTATGAAGCAGGAACTGGACGGCAAGGACATCGTGTACATCTACATGACCTCATCCACTTCTCCGTTCGACAGATGGAAAGAACTTATCCCTGATATACACGGGGAGCACTACTACTTGACAGAAGAACAGTTGAATCATATTCTTCAGCAATATGGAGAACAGGCTTACCCCACCTACGCCATCTATAACTCCAAGGGAGAGAGGACTTATCTGATGACAGGCTTCCCCGGCGTGGAGGTCATGAAGGAAGAATTAGAAAATGCAATGAAATAAAGAGAATGTCATTCTCTACGGCAGACCTGAGCGACATCAGTTTTGAGGACTACCCCCTGAACAGCAGCATCTCCATGGCTGCCAACACGCGTGAAATCTGCGAACCGCTATGATAAGCAGATGCCAAACTCTGATTGAAATGCAAATCCATCATACGTTAATCTGATTCTTCCTTTATCAACTTCTTTAACTCTTCAACATCAGGCAGGATTTGTTGCAGAGATGTAGGCATCTCTGCAAGTGTTTTGTAGGTTGATACTCCCATCGGCTTATTATAGTCACGTACAGCATATTCTGCATAAGCCTGATTTGCACTTCTGCAAAGCACAATACCGATACATGGATTTTCATGGGGCTTTTTAATCTTGTCGTCCAACACTTGCATATAGGCATGTAATTGTCCTAGATAAGCTGGTTTGAATTTTCCTTTCTTAAGTTCAATAGCCACCAACGCATTCAGTTCACGGTTGAAGAATAGTAGGTCACTCTTCAACTCTTCCCCATAGACTTCCAAGTGATATTGATTTCCTACAAATGCAAAATCACGCCCCAGTGTCATAATAAAACGCTTGATATTTTGTACAATACGCTGCTCTACTATCTTTTCGTCAACATCGTCTTCTTCAGCATCAATGTCCTCCACATTTATATAGTCAAGCAGGTACTCATCCTTAAACATACGAATAGCTTTCATGGCCACTTTTGCTGTTGGCATGGTTTGAGCAAAGTTGTTTGGTGCTGTATGTTCTGGTTGTGGGATACCCGCCTTCAACACATCGCGTAATGTGTACTTATCCCATTGGTGGACAACAGCTTCATGAATGCAAAAAAGCACTTCATGAATGTTCTTTGTCTTGTGCAGAATCTCCATGTGATGCGAGAAACTGATACCAAGAAACTCATCTCGGTTAATTTCGGTCGCCAATGGCGACCATTTTGCCAAGGAAAAAGTATCATGTAATATCTGGTCCTTTAGATTAAAACTATCCAAATCGGTCGCCGTCGGCGACCGATTTATGTATTGAGACCAAAATTCCGCAAATGTACGCATCTTTTTAATGCTTTCTTCTGAGAAGCCACGTAAACCAGGTAATTCTCTTCGTAATTGGTCACTAATAGACTTGATGGCCCCAGTTCCCCATTTTCCATCTCTAGAATTGGCAGAAACATATAGGCCCACACCAAAATATAGTGACAATTGTGAGCCACTAATCATTTTTGCTGCACGTGCCTGACTTTGCAGAATAGCAGTCTTGATGTCTATTACAGCTTGTTTTAGCTCTTGAGCCAACCCTCTATTTATATCTTTTGTCAATATGTTCATTGTGTTGATTTAGTCAGCAGGAAGCAGAATTTTTAGCTGGTCAATGAGTTGTGTTTTACCACCAACCCATTTGACGAATGGTTTCGCTTTCATTGTATGCGTGTGTTAGTTATAGTTGAATGCAAAGGTACAAAGAAAATTATTTTAATGCAAGATTTTGGTGAAAAGATTTGGAAATATCAGAAAAAGTTTTTATCACTTCACAGCTGTGACCATGTGACCATTTAGTCGGCTTAGCGGTTTTGTTATTTGCGTAAACGATTGAATATTAATATATTACACTATTGCGATATCGTCCTTTGCTTTTCTGTGGTCACATGGTCACAACTGTGACCGTGACCGTTTCTTGCCGAAATTAGTTGCATACAGCGGCGTATTAGTTGTATACAGACCTGTATTAGCTGTATCCAGACCTGTATTAGCTGTATCCAGAACTGTATTAGCTGTATCCAGAACTGTATTAGCTGTATCCAGAACTGTATTAGCTGTATTCATCAATCATAGGGACAGTTTTTTGATTGAACAGTGTATAGTACATCTATGTTAATAGTTGAGCAAACATTTAACATGCCTCAAACCCCGATGTGCAAAGGGTTTGAGGCATGTCATGTTAATAGGTTAATAGTTCTTGTGCTGACCCCACACAACATTGGATGTACGAACGTGAGAGTGTACCCTCTTCATGGTTCTATCGTCCATAAAGATAAATAGGTAAGAAAAAAGAATGGGCAAAATGATACAATTATCATTCTTTTTTTGTACTTTTGCAACAGAATATAGAAACACCTAAGACAATGACCCAAGAAAAGCTCTTTCATCGTGTGCTGTTGTTGATAGTCTGTGCATGTACATGGACACTAACATCATGCAATAGCAAATGGAAAGAGCAGCTGTTTCCACAGGACGAGACTACCATCGTCAGTCCGCTGGCCAGAGAACTGGGCTACTCGAAGGAGCGGCCCTTGGTCATGGGTATGAATACCAGCTATGCGCCCTTGCAGTATGTGGACGACAACGGTACGCCCAGCGGCTATGACGTGGAGTTTACGAAGATACTTATGAGGCGCATGGGAATACCCTTTACCTTCGCGCCCAACCATTGGGACAAGATGTCGCCTGGTATCATTGAGGGAAAATACGACATGGGACTCATGGTTTATTCGCCCTACCGTAGGGAGTTGACGAACTACTCCAATGCCGTATTCCGCATGTACTACCAGATTGTCTATCGCAAGAAATCCTACAAGGGATTTGACTTCCGCAATCTGGAAGGGAAGACCATTGCCTATATGAAGTCACGCCCCATCGGACTCATGCTGAGAGAGGCTAAGGCCAACGATGTTCCCATTACAGAACTCAGCGAAGCAATAGAAGAGTTAGCGAATGGCAAATATGACGGTGTTATCTGTTACCGTTTCCAGGCCAACTACTATTTGGAGCACCTGAATCTGGAAAGGAAGCTGACTGCTGACGAGTTGTCGCTGGAGCCCCGCGAATACTGCTATGCCAGCTACAACCCGAAACTGATTGAGGCCATCAATGCCGAACTGAGATTCATGGAGGAGGAAGGCATCATAGATGATGTCTATACACAAGCCATCGTCTCACAGTTTGACACCATCCGCATCCCCTCATGGGTGTGGTTCCTGCTGATCTGCCTGATATTCCTGTTCCTGGTCATTTTCAGCATCAACCGCTACCTGCTCAGTAAACGTCTGCAGATAGCCAACGCACGGGCCGAGGAGTCCACACGCATGAAGGGAGAATTTATCAAACAGATATCCCATGAAATCAGGACGCCACTGAACATTCTCAGCGGATTCACCCAGATTCTGACTTCACCGCAAGCGAGTCTGACGGAGGAAGAGAAAGCCAATGCCGCCTTGCAGATTATGCAAAGCACGGACCGCATAACAGGACTGGTGAACAAGATGCTGGAGCTGTCGGACGTCAACAGCAAGACGGTGCTGGAACGCAGCGACATGGTGACACCATTCCATATTGCCGAACAGGCCATCATGGAAACAGGTATTGACGAAATGCTGCACATCTCCTTCGAGTTGAAGAAGGGAGAAGGTGCCGACCAGCCCTTCAGTACGAACCTGCGCTCAGTGGTGCGCATCCTGGAGCTGCAGCTGGACAATGCCATCAAGTTTACCCAACCGGCAGAGGGACACATCAAACAGACAGAGCACCACCAGCAGGAAACCGTCACCATGACTGTTGACGGACAACACGACAAGGTGCGCTTCATCTTAGAGAATACAGGAAAAACCATTCCTGACAAAGATGCAGAGCGTATCTTTGATGAATTCGTACAGGTAGACGAATATTACAATGGAACGGGCATCGGACTGACAGTAGCCCGCAGTCTGGCGCGTCGCTTAGGTGGTGACATCGTGCTTGACACCACCTACAAGGAGGGCGCACGATTTGTCACCACCTTCAAACGTTAAAGTGTTACCACCACTTGGTTGCCCTTGTAGCTGACGACAGGCACACCCTGTGGTTCATAGTCAAGGGCGCGAGGCTTGTCGGCCGTCACATAGACGATGCGGAAGCGGCGCTCCTTGAGCATGCCATTGAAAGAACCCTGACGTTTGCCGAAGGTCAACGTCTTGGCGGCATCGTCGTAGGTAATATCAATGGTGGCATACTTACCTTTCTCATAATTATAGTTAGTACCCTCGTCCTCATAGAGCTGGAAGGAGCCATTGCTGCCAGCATAGACGTAGAGCGTGATGTCGTCGGCAGGACGTTCGTCGCTATACTGCATCTCAGGACCATAGGGGATAATGCTGCCCTCACGGACAAAAACCGGAATGCGTTCGTAGGGGGCATCGACTACAAGCCTACGGCTTGAGAGGTGAGAGGTGAGAGGTGAGAGGTGAGAGGTATCCTCAGCGTCGATAATTTTTTCGCCAGTATAGAGGTCGTACCAGCCCGACTGCTTGGGGAAGTAGACGGAGCGGTTGCGTGCCTTGTAGTAGCCTACAGGACAAGCCATCAAGGCTGGACCGAACATCCACTGGTCCTTGATATTGTATATCTCTCTGTCGCCGTTGAAGTCCATCACCAGGCCACGCATCATGGTATAGTCTTTGGTATGTACCCACCCTGCCATGGAATAAAGGTAAGGCATCAGACGGTAGCGCAGCTTGTCGTAGTAGACGAATGACTGGTAGGCGGGATGGTTGTCGGGGGCAATATTCCAGATTTCGCGCAAGGGCCACTGTCCATGTACGCGGAACAAGGGGATGAAGGTGCCGAACTGACTCCAGCGGGTCTGCAGTTCACGCCACTCCTTGAGGTCTTCGTTCTCAACGCCCTGATGGTCGAAGAGCTGCTGAGCAGCAACATAACGGTTCTCTACGCAGAAGCCGCCCTGATCCATACCCCAGAAGGGCAGTCCCGACATGGAGTAGTTGAGACCTGCGGTCATCTGCGCACGCATATCTTCCCAACGGGTACCGATATCACCGCTCCACGTGGCGGTGCTGTAGCGCTGCTCGCCAGCAAAACCGCTACGCGTCAGCAGGAAGACGCGCTGGTTGGGATTGACAGAACGCTGACCGTTATAGATGGCATCGGCATTGACGATGCTGTAGGCATTGAAATATTCGGTAGTAGTACCCAGAGCAGTGGGTCCACTGAGTGCCTTGCGATACCACATGGGCGTACAGTCGCGTACATTGGGTTCGGAGGCATCCATCCACCAGGCATCGACACCATACTTATATTTAGAGTAGAGGTTCTCATCCATCTGACGCCAGAACATCTTGCGGGCACCGGCATCGTAAGCATCGTAGAACGAGCCCACATAGCCAGGACCTACCCAGTCGTGGATATCGTCGACGACGGCCTGGTGGTACATCCAACCCTTCTTGTCGAGCTCTTTGTAGTTGTCGGTATTGCAGTAGAACTTAGGCCATACGGAAATCATGAAACGACCACCCATCTGGTGCACACTGTCGAGCATGGCTTGCGGATTGGGAAAGCGCGATGTCTCGAAGCGATGAGAGCCCCACTGGTCTTCCGGCCAGTAGTTCCAGTCCTGAACGATATTGTCACAAGGAATCTGGCGCTTACGGAACTCAGCGAGGGTGCCGACAATTTCGTCGGAGGTCTTATAGCGCTCACGGCTCTGCCAGAAACCCATCACCCACTTAGGATAGACGGGTGCTTTACCTGTCAGGGTACGATAGCCGGAGATAATCTCGTCGGCATTCTGACCAGCAATGAAGTAGTAGTCCATATCCTTAGCCATCTCCGTCCAGATGCTCAAGCGGTTCTGGGTATGGCTGTGGACAGAAGCACGCAAGCCACAGTAGCTGACGCCGCCATCTGGTTTCCACTCGATGCGCAGCTGGTAGCGGCGTCCCTTCGTCAAGGCTTTCTGAAACTTATAGGCATTGGGGTTCCATGCCGTGCGCCAGCGCTCAGGGACCACTTCTACACCACCGATATATACCTTGATATAACCGGCATAGTAGAGGATGAAGTTAAACACCGAAGTGGTGGAAGACTCGATGAAACCCTCAAAGACCACCGTAGCACCGTTGAGGTTGAAACCCTTGGGCAAGTTCTTAATACCGCCAGGCTCTGTCTGCTGGGCTAACAGCGACTTCTCGGGGGTATCGAACTCATAGTAGATGGAGTCCTCCTGGCGCACCAGCGTCTTACCATTCTGATCGGTATAGGTTCCCGTGAGATGTCCCTCGGCACCTTTCTTGTCGTAGAGCTTAAAGACGCGGTTCAACTGCTGATAGTCGTCGGGATTGCCAAAGCGGCCATAGGAATAAGCATCCCACAACACGCCATAGTTCTTGCTGGACAAGACAAAGGGTACGCTGACCTTCGTATTATACTGGAAGAGGTCTTCGTTCTTGTCATACATGTTCAACTCCTCCGACTGGTGTTGTCCCAAGCCATAAAGACTGCCTGGAGCACCATCGAATAGCAAGTGCCACGACAGACCGTTGCGCTGCTCCTCAGGAACCTTTGCCACGTCAACGCCAATCTCACGGTCAGGTACGCGGAAAGGCTTGAAGGTCTTACCCTGCTCTGCCTCACCGATAATCTTCTTGCCGGTAGCATCGTAGAACAGCACCTGTCCCGTCTTCTTGTCTACTCGCGCCTCGACATTTGCAGCCTTGACACGTACCAACTGA
The DNA here is from genome assembly GCA_902760345.1 of uncultured Bacteroidales bacterium. Taxonomy (GTDB): domain Bacteria; phylum Bacteroidota; class Bacteroidia; order Bacteroidales; family Bacteroidaceae; genus Prevotella. Next base: position 18,676 of record CACWFY010000020.1, read on the forward strand.
CCATCGGTGACTTCGAACTTTGGCTTCGACGTCTGCTTGACGATGATGAGACTCTGCTTCTCAGGCAACTGGTCCGCTGACGTAGCCTGTACACGGATGATATTATCCGTCACCACCTGCAGGCGCACCACCTTGGCGCCGTTCGTCTTGGGCTGTTGTACTGGAATCGTGATAAACTGTCCGCTCACCGTGTAATCGGCAGCCCATAGTGCGGCGGCTACCATCGACAGCACTCCGGCTGTCACTGCTCTTAACTTCATAACTTCTTTATCTTCTTAACTTCTTAACTTCTTAACTTCATAACTTCTTGATTTCCATGTCAATCATCCAATAAGACTGCCTCCTCAATCTCCTCCGTCGGCGGAAGGACAATGAAGAAGATGGTGCCACCACCAGGATTATCCTCAATGCGGATGGTGCCATGGTGGGCGTCGACAATCGCCTTGACACGATCCAAGCCAATGCCTTCATCGTTCATCATTGGGTCAAAGGCATGCTCCTTGAACTCGTCCTTGATGCCGATGCCGTTGTCGGCCACCTGAATCTGTACATGCCCATCCTGCTGGCGGACGACTCCCACACTGATAAGACAGTCGCTATGCGCAAAGAGTACAGAGTTATTGAACAATATGCGGAGGGCATCGGCCAGCAGCAAACTGTCATACTCCGTTTCCAGTTCGGGGGCTGGCGACACAAAATTAACCTTGACAGACTTGCTATTGTCCGATGGTGTATAGTCAACGCAGAACTGACGTAGGAAGGCGACGATGTCACCGATATGAGGACGTGCGACGACATGGTACTGGACAGTAGCCTCACCGGGATGGTCGGCGGTACCTGTCTTCTCTGCAAATTCTTTCTTCAGCTTCAGACGAACATCGTTCATCCATTGCTTCTTTTCCAGTTCGCGACGTGTTGTCTCCGTTTCCATTTGGCGACCCAGACGTTTCATATACCAACGACGCCACAACAGGGCAATGAGTGCAATGACAATGACATAGAGCGACAGTGCCCAGCGCGTGCGCCAAAGAGCAGGGCGGATGGTTATCTCCATGGTTGCCTCTTCGTCGCCAATGGTGCCGTCGTCATTGAGCATGCGGACATGCAAGGTGTAAGAGCCGGCACGCAGCGAGTTATACGTGATATTAGGGTTGCGCTCTGCCGTCTTTACCCAGTTCTCATTAAAGCCCTCCAGCATATAGACAAAACGCTTCTCATTATTGATATGACCGCCATCACTGGCCAGCTGAATGGTAAACTGGTCACTGAAGCGCAGCGTGATATCCCGGCAGACGTTGAGCGCCTCGTCGAGAATGACGCGGCCGTTAATCTCTTTGCCGACGGGCACGTCCACATCAAACAACTGCAAGCCGCTGAAAACCGGGTGCTCCTTGCCACGCGCACTGGAAAGACGCTTGGTATTGATGACGTCCAAGCCGTCCTGGCCACCGACAAGCAGCAATCCGCCGCGCGTCAGCAGCGCCGAGCGCTGATTGTAGGTGCCCCGCTGCAGGCCGTCGCTACTGGTGTAGCTGCGCACGGCAAACTGCCAAGTGCGGTCTTTCTGCCTTTCCAGAATAACCTTAGAGACACCATGGTCGGTGACCACCCACATGGCATGGTTCTGGTCTTCCACAATAGAGCACACGCTGGACCCCATCAGTCCGCTGGTCATATCCAGCAGATAGACACGCTCCGTGTGAGGGTCGTGAACAGCAGCTCCCGACGTGGAGCCCTGCCAGATGAGTCCGCGACTATCCTCCATGACACAGACCGTCGTGGCCACAATGGTGGCTGCCTGGGATCCATCAGGAATAACACGGTTGACAAGTTTGCCCGTAACAGGATTGAGAAGACAATAGTACCAACTGGAGCCCACCATTAGCCAGCCCTTCTTGATCCACCAGACAGATGTCATATAGTTGCTGGGCAGCTTGGTATTGCTAGTATCCCACGTGCGGAACTGGCCAGTCTTCGGGTTTAGCATCTGAATACCGCCGCCCAGCGTGGCCAGCCAGATGCGGTGCCAGCGGTCTTCGGTGACGCTCCACACATTGTTCGTAGACAGCCCGCAACCCTCTTCCGACCGGTAGTTGACAATAGTGGCTTCGGTAGGGTCGCCAGCCGAAGGTATGCAGCGCACCAGGCCTCCATTATAGGACCCAAACCACACGGAGCCGTCGCTGGCATAGCAGGAACCCACCATGACGTTGGAACTCAGGGCACTGTTTTGGGCAGTATACTGCCTAACCACCTGGCCGCCCTTAGGGTCGTAGACCAGGATACCCCTGTCGTTGGTACCAATCCAGTAGTTGCCATGGCGGTCTTCAGAAACAGTATTGATGTCGCCCAACTCAATACTATTCAAGCTGGCCACGCCCTCCACGTACTGGTTGGCACCATTCTTGTAAGTGCCTATCCACACACTGCCTGAGCGGTCTACGTAGACATGCTTCGGCGTATTGTCGGAAAGGGTGGACTGGTCGAATTTGTTACTGAGGAATTGGCGGTACTCATGCTTTTTCAGATTGACGACATACAGTCCTTCATGGTCGGTGGCCACCCACAGCCAGCCGCGACGGTCGGCCTTAATGTCCCAGATTTGGAGATTCAGAGGTGGAGCCTCAAAATGGCGGGCCCTCATCAAGTCGGTCAAAGACTGGTACCAACGCTGCTCGTGGGCAATATATATATAGGAGTTGCCCATGGAGGTAATCCATAGGTTATATTGCTGGTCCATGAAGACCCTGTAATCCTGGTTGTGCGGACCGCCATGTTCTTTGATCCACTTACTCTCCCACTCTATGGTGCCCTCCGTACCGTTCATTATGACCAGCTCACCCTGAAAGGTGGTCAGCACCACCTTGTCACCATAACTGGAGAAACACGACAGTCCATAATTGGGATTGAGCTGTCCCGGCTCATAACCGCGTTTGATATGCGACAATTTCTTAGTCCTTGGGTCATAGCAGTAGAGGCCATCCTCATAGATTTTCACCCAGAAACGTTGTTTGCAGTCAATGTAGAGGCGCTCCACACCATTGGGAATACCGAATTTAGAGAGCACACTGCCCACATTACGCTCAAAGGTCTCCGTCACAGGGTCGTAGACGCAGTAGTTCATTCCTTGTTTCAACCAAAGTTTGCCATCGTAGGCCTCCATGATTTCGTCGGTGAAGTTGTCGCGCATGGAAATGGTATCACGCTTGTTGGCAAAAAAAGTCTTAATGCGGTATCCGTCGTAGCGATTCAATCCGTAGGCCGTACCGAGCCACACGAAGCCCCGCGAATCACGGTAAATGCAGTTGACCTGAGAGTTAGACAGTCCGTCACGGGTATCCAGACGACGAAACTTGATGTCAGGAATGGCAGCCTGGAGACAAACAGGCCACATAAGCATAAACAATAGGCTATATACGAGTTTTTTCATAAAAGGAAGGCTACTTTATTGTTTTTTGGCAGAGGTATCGCGAATGACCAACTGTTGCGGAACAATCTTCTTATACACTTTTTTATCACCATGTATGTTCATCAGCAACAGCTTACAGGCTGTGACGCCCATCTCGTGAGACTGGTCGACAATAGCAGACATACGAGGCGTAACATAGGCGGCATGGACATCGTCGGTAAAACCTATCAACGCGACATCTTCAGGAATGCGCAACTTAGAGTTCTTGATAGCGGTGAAAGCAGCAAAGGTGATGATGTCATTGAAAGCAATGATGGCATCGGGACGATTAGGATGCCTCAGCAGTTCCTCGGTATTCTTCAGCGCAACATCATAGTCTATCTTGTCACAAACAACCATTTCGCGATCTATGGGCAGATGGTTCTCGCGCAGTGCCTCCAGATAACCGTGCTTGCGGCGACGCACCATATCCAAGTGGTTAGGACCGCCCAGAAAAGCTATGTGCCGGCTGCCGGTATCTATCAAATGCTGGGTAGCCATCTGCGCAGCCTCGTCACCATTGGCCGTCACCGACGAGAACTTGTCAGCCAGACAGGTACGTCCGAAGAATACCAAAGGGATGCGCATATCGGCAATCTCCTCAAAATGCCGGTAGTCGGTGGTGCTCTGTGCCAGACAGGCAATGATGCCCTCCACATGCATACCGATAAAGTTATCTATTGCATGCGCTTCGTCTTCAAAACGCTCATGGCTGTTAGCACTGATAATACTATAACCTGCACGACGGGCCTCGTCCTCAATGCCATCGAGCACTGCGGCATAGTAGTGGGTGACAAGATTTGGAACGACGACACCGATGACTTTAGGGGCTTCTTTGCGTAGGCTCTGTGCAAAGGGATTTGGACGGTAGTTTAACTTCTTGGCAAGGTCTTTAACTCGCTTCTGCATCTCGGCTCCAATCTCAGGAGAATTGCGCAAGGCACGGCTGACAGTCGCAATGCTGACACCCAATTCTCTTGCCAAATCCTTCAATGAGGTACGGCGCTGCGGTACGTTGTTATTCATAGCTAATAGTTGTTAGTCAGCGCAAAGATAGAAAAAAACAAGCAGAATTGCAAACGTTTACGTATTTTTTTTCTTATTTTTTCTTATTTCTTGATACATTTTATGTAGATTATATGTATCTTTGCAGCAGAAAACAGAATGAGTAATGAATAGTTGATAATAAGTTAGTTAGAAGTTTAGGCCAAGGTTGTCGTGAGATACCCCTGGCCTTTTTATTTTCAAACATCCTCCAAATGATAATTCAGAACATCAGCGTGAACCCTAACCGAACACTGTTTTTGGGTCCTCTGCGATCGTCGTTATAGTTCATTCGCCGCACATACTCTACTTGGAAGAAGCGGAAGATGCTGCGGATGCCCAGCGATATCTCCCAATAGGGAATATCCGGATTCATCAACCGCGTCTCTTCTGGGAAAAGCATCAGCACCTTGCTGCCAGCATTCCGTTCCAAATAAGGATTGTTCTTGTCGGAAAGCGCTCCCCACAACATCTTGGCACCAATGTATTCGCGCCAGCGCAGACGGCGTATCAGTGGTATGCGGTTGAAGATCTTTCCCTGCATGTCCCAGTTGAAGTCTACACTGACAAAGCGGTCGTTCATAAACTCCATATTGTTGATGAGGTTGAACATGTGCTTACGGCTGAAATAAGAGAGGTTGGCAGCGGGCATGCACAACAGTGGGAAGGGAACCTGGCTCCACTGCACACCACCACGTGTGAAGAGGTCGATGCGTCCCCACGAGCCCAACCAAAAGCGCTTGAAGATGCTTGCCTCCGTATAATGATAGGTATAGTCGCTACCAAGCAGTCCCTTGATGCCGGCAGTATGACTGAGGGTAATAATGGGTGCCTCACGGTTTACCTTGTGGCGCTTCATCTTGGAATTAACATACAGTGCTCCCGGACTGTATTCCAACTCGGCACGCAGCTCCGTGGTACGGAACTTGACGGATTCTGCCGACGACAATGGCATAAAAGCCATTTCTCCTGCAGCCTCGTTCTCTTCGGTCTTGATGCTAAACAAGGAGCGCAGCCCCCACTGTTCCTCGCGCTCGAAAGTCAGTCGCTGCTGGTGATAGAACATCATCTTGTCGACCTTGGCCCACCTCATCGCGGTGAAGAAGTTGTCCTTGTCAAAGCCCAAGAACTTGTCAGAGGGTGACATCACATCATAGGTGCTCAGGAAAGAGATGTTACGCTTGGGAAATTCGTTGGGCAGATACTTCTTCTTATTAAGCGACCACGTCATTTCTCCGCTATAGTAGGTATTCCTGCTCTTCCAGCCACGAGCGATATAACCTTTCCAGAAGAGGTGACGACTGAGATTGGCCGTTGTCTGTGCACCAAAGCGCGTACGCAGGCCATCAATGAAGTTGTTGCTAATCATAGAGGTGACAGGACCAATATCCACCTTGCTCTTCTTGCCCGTCTCTATATAGTTCTCCATGAGAATCTTCAGCGCGCCTAACACATATTTGAAGCCACCGGTAGACTGCATGCCACTCAGAAAGTCGCCCATAGTGTTTTCGCTCTTGGTCAGCTCCACCTTACGGTGTTGCTGCCAGAACTGGTCGTCCTGCAGCTCTGCGTCAGGGTCAACAGCTTTCTTAGCCTTGCCACGGAACAGCTCACGCGGTATCTCGTCGAAGGAGTAGTCGGACAGACGGGTCGTCTTGATGGCAACACCCTTCTGTACAAAGTCAAAAAGAGCCATTTCCACAATCATATCGTCGACAGAGAGTACCCACTCGCCAGTAGGCAGCTTCGTAAACTCCTGCACCAGTTTCATGTTTTCCACGAAGTTCACATCTGTCTGATTAGGCAGTATCAACTCACATCGTTTCACCTGACACGACGAGTCTTTCAGCACATACAAGTCGCCACGGAAACCGAAGTCCTGCTGGTTGTTGGGCAAGAAATGCAGATGGATGCAACTGTCGCGATCGACAAACAGCGTATCTTCTATATAATAGCGGTAGAACGAGATAGCGCCGTCGCTGATAGGAGACGTAAATGGGTGTTGGAGGATGCGTACCTGGTCGTCATAGATATTGATATCGGTAAAAATATCCTTCGTTACCGTATTCAGGATATCACCTGTCTGGAAGAAGTCGTTAATGCCGGATGAGCGCTGTCCTGTGATAATTTCTTTCTCATCATGAGGGCTCCGGCGATACACCTTTTGCGTCACTGTCTCATCAACACTGACAGGCAATATCAGTTTGCCCGTCAACTCATTGGTTTCTACCTGTTTGAGCAACCACGGGAACTTGCTCAATTTAGGGTTGGCAAGAAGTTGCGGATTGACCTCATTCAAGGCAAGCGTGAGCTTCTGGTATTTCTGATATTGATAGTAGTCACGCCGTTCCAGATTGGTCCGTTTCTTATTAGCTATAACGCGTTTCATCAACTCTACAGCAGGATTGTTTTTCCTACTATAGCGGGTGCGCTTCTTCTTGACCGTCACCTCGCTCAGTGCCTTCGCATCCTGACGGAGCGAGACAAACATTTTCTCGCTATCGTCGGAGACATCGACGTGACGGGTTTTATAGCCCAGTACACTGATGGTCAGGCGTTTGCCCTTCAGCAAACGTATCGTAAAACGGCCCTGCGGGTCTGTGATTGCTACGAGGTTGTGTCCTTTGTACTGCACACTGGCAAAACCAATTCCCTCACCTGTTGCCTCATCGACAACACGTCCCCTGATCAGATCTTGAGCCTGCAAGGGCAAGATCATCATCAGCAACAACATCAACCCTATAATTCTAATCTTCTTCATTGGTAGGGTACATCAACCCAGAACAGCGAGCCAACGCCTATTTCTGAATCCATACCGACCTTGCCACCCAGCGTGCGTGCCAGACTTCGGCAGATACTCAGTCCAAGACCTGTTCCCTGTTCAAATTCATCAACTTTTACAAAACGTTCAAAGAGTTTATCACCACAGAACGCTGAGTCAATACCTTTTCCTGTGTCTCGCACCCAGACACGAATACTGCTGACCTGCACATTGCAGCCTATCGTAACACCGCCCTCCGTGGTAAACTTCAGCGCATTATCGATATAGTGGCTGAGAATCTGCATCAGGCGCACACGATCCGTAAACAACTCCAGATTCTCGGAATGTGGACTCACGGCTATTGTCAATTGTTTCTCCGTAGCACGCTGAGTAAACTTCTCTACCAATTCCTGTAACAAGTCGTTTACCAAGAATTGCGTCTTATGGACAGACTCGTCGCCCGCTTCCAGTCTCGACAGGCTCACCATGTCATCAAAGAGTTGCAACAGGTGAGCATTGTTCTGGCGTATCAGTCCCATCAACTGACTACGCTCCTCAGCGGTAGGCGTTGATGTTGTCAGTACCTCGCTGAAGCCTACGATAGCATTCAGTGGTGTACGCACCTCATGGCTGATATTTGTCAGGAAGGCTGTCTTCAGACGATCGCTCTCTTCAGCCTGATTACGGGCGCGGATAAGTGCCATCTCTATCTCTTTCTGCTTGTCAATACGCATGGACGTACCGACAACCGTCAGCGGACGACCAGTAGAGTCGCGTCTGTCAATGACGGCATAGGTTTCACCCCATGTAGTACCATTACCCACCGGCGAAAGGGCTTGATATTGCTCATGCACCAAATCGGTACGACCCTCCAACAAATCCGTCATGCGCTCTGCCATGCGTTTCTTATCCTCCGGCAAGAGGTTGTTACAAAACAGCTCCACATCAGAGCCTGGCGGCACAGAAGGGATATCCATGGCACCACGATAGTCGCTATCATAGGTAATCGTTCTTTCCTGTACATCGAGGTGCCACACAGCTAACTTCATAGCCTTCAGAACAAGGTCGTATTCGATGGTGCGGCGTTTGACGGTATTCAGCAAAGTCTGCTCATTAGCCAACTTCTTATACTGATATTGCTGCCAAATCAAATAAACCACCAAGAATAAAATCAACGGGAGTGTTATCAACCAAAACAGAATGTCTATCTGCATCAGGTTGTCCAGACTTATTCGTGACAGTATTCCTATTGTATTCATTCGGCTAAGCAGTTAAGAATGCGCAAAGTTACGAAAAAGAATCGGAAAACCAAAGAAAAATGCGTTTTTCTTTGGTTTTTCGCTCTGTTTGCACTATCTTTGCACCACAATTACACCTTTTTAAATAATGACACAAGAATTTGAAATCATCGCCAAGACCTTTATGGGTTTAGAGCCCGTCTTAGCGAAGGAGTTAGCGCAATTGGGCGCAAGCGACGTACAAGTTGGACGTCGAATGGTATCTTTCAAGGGTGATAAAGAGCTCTTGTATCGCGCCAATTTCCAACTACACACCGCCATACGTATTCTAAAACCCATCAAGCACTTCCGTGCACTTTCTGCCGACGATGTCTATGAAGGAGTTAAAGATATTGACTGGAGCGAATATATTGCCCTTGACAAGACCTTTGCCGTCGACTCAGTGGTATTCTCCGAGGAATTCAGACACTCGAAGTTCGTTGCCTACAAGGTGAAAGATGCTATCGTCGACCAATTCCGTGAGCGAACAGGAAAACGCCCGAATATCAGCATCAGCAATCCCGACATACGACTGCACATTCATATAGCAGAAGACCAATGTACGCTGTCTCTTGACTCCAGCGGAGAGTCACTGCACCGTCGCGGTTACCGCCAAGAGTCTGTTGAAGCACCGCTCAACGAGGTGCTGGCAGCAGGAATGATTCTGATGACGGGGTGGCAGGGAGAGACCGACTTTATAGACCCTATGTGTGGCTCAGGTACCCTGCTCATTGAGGCTGCACTCATTGCCCGCAACATGGCTCCGGGTCTGTTCCGCAAGGAATTTGCCTTCGAGAAATGGCCCGATTTCGACGCCGACCTCTTCGACAAGATATACAATGACGACTCTCAGGAGCGTGAGTTCAACCACCATATCTACGGCTACGACGTAGACATCAAGGCTGTCAATACTGCACGCCTCAATGCGAAGGCTGCTGGTCTTACCAGCGACATCACCGTTGAGGAACGTGACTTCAAGGACTTCAGCCAACCCAAGGAGAAGAGTATCATCGTCACCAACCCACCCTATGGCGAGCGTATATCGACACCTGATTTATTGGGTACTTATAAGATGATTGGCGAACGACTGAAGCACCAGTTTACCGGCAATGAGGCATGGATTCTCTCCTACCGCGAGGAGTGCTTTGCACAGATTGGCCTGAAGCCCAGCATCAAGATTCCTGTCTTCAATGGTTCTTTGGAGTGCGAGTTCCGTAAGTACCAGATGTTTGACGGCAAGATGAGCGTCTTCCGCGAAGAGGGCGGTATTGTCAAGACAGAAGAGGAAAAGCAGAAAATGGCTGAGAAGCGCCGATTCAAGCAAAACCGCGAGTTCAAGAAACGTCTTGATGAACAGGAAGAGAATGCAGAGGCTGACATCCGCACATTCAAGTTCCGCTCGTTAGAGAAGAAAGAGTCCAAAAAGCCATACGAAGCAAGGGAATCGAGAGAAGACAGACGCTCAAGAGACTTCAGGAAGTCTAAAGACTCCAGAGACTTCAGAGGACCTAAGGGCAACCGCGAGTTCAAGAAACCATTCAAGAAGGACAACCGCCGTTTCCACGATGATGAAGATTAAAATTTTCTTTCTCATTCTCACCCTGTCAATCAACATGTCAGCCCAAGAAGAGAAGCTGTTCACCCTTGAAGATCTGAATTTCGGTGGCAACAACTACCGTAACATGCAGCCAAAGAACAGATGGTATGCATGGTGGGGCGATGAACTCATTCGCACCGATGTGGAAGAGTGTTATCTTGTCAACAAGAAGACAGGCAAGGAGAAGCTACTCTTCACACTTGACGAGATAAACAGATGGCTCGTTAGTGACGACTCGCACTATGTCCGTGCACTCTATCATGCGACTTTCCCATACCCGGACCAACCATTGGTGGCCCTGGGTAATAAACGGTCATTTCTGTTGTTCAACTTCAAAACGCACAAGATTGTATGGCAGGACAGCATTTCTGGTCAGACTGCCAACGACTGGAACAAGGTATCAAAAGCGACAGCATACGTGGAGAACTACCAGCTCTTTGTGGTTGACGCCAACGGCAAGAAGCATCAGCTGACTACCGATGGTAGCCGCGAGATCGTCTATGGGCAAAGCGTTCACCGCAACGAATTCGGCATTGACAAAGGCACTTTCTGGAGTCCCGACGGGCAAAAGCTGGCATTCTACCGCATGGACCAGAGTATGGTAGCCGATTATCCGCAGGTAGATATCTTCCCTCGTGAAGCTACCTACGAACCCGACAAATACCCTATGGCAGGTATGACAAGTCATGTTGTTACCGTTGGCGTTTACGATTTACAGACAAACAAAACCATTTACCTTAAGACTCCCCTCTCTTTGGAAAAGTCGGAGGAGGCTTGCTATTTCACCAATATCGCCTGGAGCCCTGACGCCAAGAGCATCTATATGTTCGAGTTGAACCGCGACCAAAACGACTGTCGACTCGTCAGCTACGATGCGGAAACTGGCGAGAGAAAGGCTGAACTGTATCGTGAAACCAGCGACAAATATGTAGAGCCGATGCACCCCATCGTCTTCCTGCCATGGGATAACACAACATTCATGATGCAGAGCCAGCGTGATGGCTACAACCACCTCTACCTTTTTAATAATAAGGGGGAGATGCTGAGGCAGTTGACGAAAGGGCCGTGGGTCGTTGAGGATGTGCTGGGCTTTAACAGAAAAGACAAGAGCATCATTATTGCATCGAACGAGAAGAGTGCCATCCAGCGCAACATCTATCGTGTAGACATCAAGACGGGCAAGCGCACACTGCTGGACAATGGCCGCGGTTCTCATCGTGGTGAATTGTCGGAGAGCGGCATGTATCTCGTTGACCGTTATACTGAGCCTGACGTACCTCGCAATATTGATGTTGTCAGCACGCAGACAGCAAAGACCGTACGCCTACTGACAGCAGCAGACCCCTGGCAGGGCTATCAGCAACCCATCTTCGAGAGCGGTACCATCAAGGCTGCCGACGGTAGGACCGACCTATATTATCGAATGGTGAAGCCCCACAATTTTGATGCCACAAAAAAATATCCCACTGTGGTCTATGTCTATGGCGGTCCTCACGCCCACAACGTGGAGGCTTCATGGCACTGGCAGAGCCGTACTTGGGAGACCTACATGGCACAGAAGGGCTATATCGTCTTTATTCTCGACAACCGTGGTTCAGAGAATCGCGGTCGCGACTTTGAGCAAGTGACCTTCCGTCAATTAGGTCAAGTCGAGATGCAAGACCAAATGAAGGGTGTGGAGTATCTGAAGAATCTGCCGTATGTAGATGCCCAACGCATGGGCGTTCACGGCTGGAGTTTTGGCGGTTTCATGACCATCTCCCTCATGCTTAACTACCCCGACGTTTTTAAAGTTGGTGTCGCTGGAGGTCCTGTCATCGACTGGAAATGGTATGAGATTATGTATGGTGAGCGCTATATGGACACGCCCCAGACGAATCCAGAGGGCTATGAAAAGAGTAGCCTCATCAACAAGGCAGGTCATTTGAAAGGCAAGCTACAAATAATAACGGGCTACAACGACCCAACGGTTGTTCCACAGCATTGTCTGTCGTTCCTCGACGCCTGCATTAAAGCTGGCACCCAGCCAGACTTCTTTGCTTATCCCGGTGAGGAGCACAATATGCGCGGACATGCCAGTGTACATCTGCATGAACGCATCACACAATATTTTGAAGACTATTTGAAGCCTACTCCCAAAAAGGAGGGGAGGAATTAAGAATTAAGCATTAAGAATTAGAGTTGTGAAAGAAGAACAGATATTAGTACGCATTACCGGACAGGACCGTCCTGGATTAACTGCCGCAGTTATGGGTATCCTTGCTAAATATGATGCTCAGGTACTCGACATCGGCCAGGCAGACATCCACAGCACATTGTCACTCGGTATTCTCATCCGCATGGACGAGATGAAATCTGGCTTAGCCATGAAGGAACTGCTGTTTAAGGCCACTGAGTTGGGTGTTAATATCGGTTTTGCACCCATCAGCGATGATGAATATGAAGACTGGGTAGGTCACCAAGGCAAGAACCGCTACATTCTCATGGTACTGGGACGCCAGTTGGAGGCTCGACAGATAGAAGCTGCCACGCGCATTCTGGCTGACCAGGGGCTGAACATCGACAGCATTCTGCGTCTAACAGGTAGAAAGAGTATCAAACAACTCGATAAGCACACCCGTGCCTGCATCCAGTTCTCGCTGCGCGGCGAACCCATCAACCGCCAGGAGATGCAGCGTAAGCTGATGAAGCTGTCTAGTGAAATGGAGATAGACTTCTCTTTCCAGAAAGATGATATGTTCCGACGCATGCGTCGTCTCATCTGTTTCGATATGGACTCCACACTGATTCAGACGGAGTGCATAGATGAATTGGCCGAGCGCAATGGCGTGGGGGACCAGGTACGTGCTATCACCGAGAGTGCTATGCGTGGCGAGATAGACTTCAAGGAGAGTTTCACCCGTCGCGTAGCATTGTTGAAAGGTTTGGATGTCAGCGTCATGCAGGACATTGCCGAGCATCTGCCCATTACGGAAGGTGCAGACCGCTTGATGTCGGTACTGAAGACCTGCGGTTACAAGATTGCCATCCTCTCTGGTGGATTCACCTTCTTTGGCGAATACTTACAGCGCCGCTACGGTATTGATTATGTCTATGCCAATGAGTTGGAGGTGGGAGAAGACGGCAAACTGACAGGCCGCTATATCGGTGAAATCGTAGACGGTCACCGCAAGGCTGAGTTGCTCAAGCTCATCGCACAAGTAGAGAAGGTCAACTTAGCACAGACCATTGCTGTTGGTGATGGCGCCAACGACCTGCCTATGATTAGTGAGGCTGGCCTTGGCATTGCTTTCCATGCCAAGCCCCGTGTGGTGGCTAATGCCAAGCAGAGCATCAATACCCTCGGACTGGACGGCGTGCTCTACTTCCTCGGTTTCAAGGACAGTTATCTGGGAGACCAGGGAAAACTATAAAGGAGAATACCGGATTATCAAAATAAAAAAAATATAACAATATGAAAATACTACTTTTAGGCAGTGGCGGTCGCGAACATGCCTTGGCATGGAAGATTGCACAGAGTGAGAAATGTGAGAAACTGTTCATCGCCCCAGGCAACGCCGGCACCAGTAATTGCGGAGAAAATGTAGCCATGAAAGCAGACGACTTTGAAGCTATCAAACAGTTTTGCGTTGCTCAAGCCATTGACATGGTGGTTGTAGGACCCGAAGACCCACTGGTTAAAGGTATCTACGACGACATGAGAGCTGACGAGCGCACGAAGAATATTCCCGTCATTGGCCCATCGAAGGCTGGTGCCGTACTGGAAGGGTCTAAGGACTTTGCCAAAGCATTCATGGTACGCCACAACATTCCTACAGCTCGTTACGAGACGTTCGATGGAGAGCATGTTCAGGAAGGGTTAGCCTTCTTGGAAACACTCCAGGCCCCCTATGTGCTGAAGGCTGACGGTCTCTGTGCCGGTAAGGGTGTACTCATCCTCCCTACCCTCGAAGAAGCCAAGAAGGAACTGCAGGAGATGCTGGGCGGCATGTTTGGCAATGCCAGCAGTCGTGTGGTCATCGAGGAATTTATGAGCGGCATCGAGTGCAGCGTTTTTGTACTGACTGATGGCGAGCACTATCAGATACTGCCTGAAGCCAAGGACTACAAGCGCATTGGCGAGGGCGATACCGGTCTTAACACGGGCGGTATGGGTTCTGTCAGTCCCGTACCCTTTGCTACCAAGGAGTGGATGCAGAAGGTGGAAGACCATATTATTCGTCCTACAGTAAAGGGCTTGAAAGCCGATGGCATCGACTATAAGGGCTTCATCTTCTTTGGTCTCATCAACCGCACCAATACACCTAATGGCGAGCCCGAACCCTATGTTATTGAATACAACTGTCGTATGGGCGATCCAGAGACAGAAACCGTTATGCTGCGTCTGAAGAGCGATATCGTCGACCTCTTCGAGGGTGTGGCTGCAGGTCATCTCGACCAGCATCCCGTCGTCTTCGACGATCGTTCAGCAGTCTGTGTTATGCTAGTGAGCGGTGGCTATCCAGAAGCATACAAGAAGGGCTATCCCATCAGTGGCATCAATCTTGTTGAAGGCTCTGTCGTCTTCCATGCCGGCACAACAACAAAAGACGGCGAGGTTGTCACCAATGGTGGCCGCGTCATTGCCGTTTCCTCTTATGGCAAGAACAAGGAAGAAGCACTGCAGAAATCGTTCACTGAAGCGCAGAAGATACAGTTTACCGACAAGTACTTCCGTCGAGACATCGGAGCAGACCTATAAAGGTACCCACACGCTTAGTTGACAGTTTAGAGTTGAAGAAACTACTACAGAATAGAATTGCCGAGAACAGGCTGACTATGCCCGTTATAGTTGTCTATGCCATGGCGGTGTGGTTCGTTTGTGGCATAGGCAGCAACAACTGGTGGTGGCAGCTGATATGCTATGGTATTGCCACCTACCTCATGGTAGAGCTCAATAACACAAACGCACTGATACGCATCTTCTCACGCATGGTGAGTTGTGCGTTTCTTGCATTGACGTGCTGTGCCTGTTTCCTGTTTCCTGCCCTGCCAGAAGCTGTCATGCTGGTTTGTCTCGTAGCTTCGGCACTACTGCTATTCCAAACCTATCAGGATAAGACGGCGGCAGGCTTTACCTATTATGCTTTCCTGTTTTATAGCATTGCATCAATAGCGTATGTCCACGTACTATTCTTTCTGCCAATCATCTGGTTGCTGATGATAACCAATATTATGTCGATGTCGTGGCGCACGTGGGCTGCATCAATCATCGGACTGCTCACTCCCTATTGGTTTGGCAGCATCTGGCTCATCTACCAGCATGAATACACACTCATCGCAGACCACTTCTCGGCACTTATGGTTTTTGAGGAGCCGTTCAACCTATACGGCATTACCTCATACCAAAAAGCCACCCTGGCACTGACAGCGCTCATGGCCGTCATAGGCATAGTTCATTTTATCCGTAAGAACTACCTCGACAAGATACGCATCCGTATGTTCTATGGGTTCTTTATGTGGATGGATTTGGCAGCTTTTGTCTTTCTATGGCTACAGCCTCAACACTTCAATGCTATGTTACTCATTATGATTCTCAACACGTCACCGTTGATAGCGCACTTCATAGCATTGACTTCCACCAGACTGACCAACATCGTCTTTTTATTGCTCTCGGCGGCTACGATCGTGCTCACCTTTTATAATATATGGAGTTCATCATCTCTCTATTAATCAGCTACGGTTATTGGGGCATGCTCATCACAGCCTTCATTGCCGGTTCCTTCTTTCCCTTCTCCAGCGAGGCGGTAATGACAGGACTGCTGGCAGCCGGGTTGGACCCGTGGGGGCTCATCATCTATGGCACCATTGGCAACGTGGCAGGCGGCATGTTCAACTACTTTGTAGGACGCCAGGGAAAGATTGAATGGATAGAGAAGTACCTGCACGTCAAACAGCAAGACCTTGACAAAGCTACCCGCTTCATGGGAGGCCATGGTGCCTGGATGGGCTTCTTTGCTTTCGTACCCCTGTTGGGTTCAGCCATCACTATTGTATTAGGACTAATGCGTGCCAATATCTCCATCTCACTGACCAGCATTGCATTGGGAAAATTCCTGCGTTATGTGGTCTTAATATATGGCGCACAACTGTTTATATAGCTGTTTAAACGTTAAAAAAAACAAGGCTAAAGCAAATTCTTCATTCTTCATTCTTCATTCTTCATTATAAATATTACCTTTGCAGATTGGAACAAAAAACTCAATAGACAATCAGATAATGAAACAATTCAGAATCGTGGACAACATCATGGGCTGGCTGGCCTTTGCCATCGCTGCCTTCGTATATTGCTCCACCGTCGAACCGACAGCATCTTTTTGGGACTGTCCGGAATTTATCTCCACTGGTTATAAACTGGAAATCGGTCACCCACCCGGTGCTCCGTTCTTCATGCTCACAGCCAATCTATTCTCACAGTTTGCCAGCGATCCCTCACAGGTGGCTCTCATGGTCAACATGATGAGTGCGCTGTTGTCAGCGGCCACCATCCTGTTCTTGTTTTGGACCATCTCGCATCTGGTGCGCCGCCTGCTCATCAAGCAGGAAGACTTCCGCAACGCTGCGAGGCTGACGGACATACCATTATATAAATGGATAGCCATAGAGGCCTCAGCCATGGTGGGAGCGCTGATATACACTTTCAGTGATACCTTCTGGTTCTCAGCGGTAGAGGGCGAGGTATATGCCTACTCCAGCGCTTTCACTGCTGTGGTTTTCTGGCTAATCCTGAAATGGGAAGACCAGGCTGACCAGCCTCATGCAGACCGCTGGCTGGTACTTATCATGTACATGACAGGTCTATCCATCGGTGTACACCTGCTGAACCTACTGTGTCTGCCTGCCATTGTGCTGGTCTACTACTATCGCAAATTCCCCATTGACGACCCGAAGCGTGACCTCAAGGGTTCGCTTTTTGCATTGTTTATCTCAGTGGTAATTTTGGCTGCTGTACTCTATGGTGTCGTTCCTGGCATCGTACAGGTTGGTGGCTGGTTTGAATTGTTCTTTGTCAACGTGCTGGGCTGTCCTTTCAATACGGGCGAGATTATCTATATCTTCCTGCTTGTAGC
Organism: uncultured Bacteroidales bacterium; assembly: GCA_902760345.1. GTDB lineage: Bacteria > Bacteroidota > Bacteroidia > Bacteroidales > Bacteroidaceae > Prevotella. The sequence continues at coordinate 35,912 of CACWFY010000020.1, forward strand.
CGCTATCATCTGGGCTATCTACGAAACGTATAACGACAAGGCTCCCAAGCGACAAAATGCCGCATTCCTCTTGGCTGTCGCCATGCTGGGCATTCCTTTCTATGGTCACGGTTGGCTGTCGGTAGTTATCGGCATCGTGGTACTCGTCGCCATGTGGTTCGTTCTGGACTTCAAGCTAAAAGCCAATGGCCAAAAGCCAAAAGCCCTTGTCAGCGCCCGCATCAAGAACACGTCGCTGCTCTGTATGCTCATGCTGATGATTGGCTACTCCAGCTACGCACTTATCGTGATCCGTTCATCGGCTAACCCGCCCATGGACCAGAACTCTCCTGAGGATATCTTCACACTGGGCGAATACTTAGGACGCGAACAGTACGGCCAGCGCCCCCTGTTCTATGGTCCTGCCTACACATCACAGGTAGCCTTGGAGAAAGACGGCGAATATTGCAAGCCTGTTATGAAGAAGGGCGACCCTGTCTGGCAACGTAAGGAGAAGGCTTCGCCCGACGAGAAGGATGAATACTTTGTAGTACGTACCAAGGACGAATACCAATATGCTCAGAACATGTTCTTCCCCCGCATGTACAGCTCTGCCCACCGCAGCAACTACGAGAGTTGGATGGGCGAGATTAGCGGACGTGAAGAGATGTACGACCGTTGTGGTGAGATGGTCAGCGTTAAGATACCCTCACAGTTTGAGAACATGCGCTTCTTCATCTCTTACCAGTGCAACTGGATGTACTGGCGTTACTTCATGTGGAACTTTGCTGGTCGCCAGAACGACTTGCAGGGCAATGGCGAGTTGGAGCATGGCAACTGGATTACGGGCTTCGACTGGTTCGACAACTGGCGACTGGGCGACCAGAGCAAGCTGCCCGACGAGCTGAAGGAGAACAAGGGACATAACGTATTCTACTGTCTGCCATTGCTATTGGGTCTTATCGGACTCTTCTGGCAGTCACTGGCCAAGCACCACGGAAATCCCAAGGACCAGACAGGCATCCGCCAGTTTTGGGTGGTCTTCTTCCTGTTCTTCATGACAGGTCTGGCCATTGTTATCTACCTGAACCAGACACCCTCACAACCTCGTGAGCGTGACTATGCCTACGCAGGCTCATTCTACGCTTTTGCTATTTGGTGTGGCATGGGTGTTGCAGGAATCATCGAACTGATAAAAGAGAAGCTGAAAGGCAATGGCGAGAAGTTGGCTACCACATTGGCTGCCGTCGTCAGTATCATCTGTCTCTTTGTTCCCATCCAGATGGCTTCGCAGACATGGGACGATCACGACCGCTCAGGTCGCTACACCTGCCGCGACTTTGGTCAGAACTATCTGAATACCTGTCAACAGGGCAACAACCCCATCATTTTTACCAACGGTGACAACGACACCTTTCCCTTGTGGTACAATCAGGATGTGGAGGGAGTGCGTACCGATGCCCGCGTGTGCAACCTGAGTTATCTGCAGACAGACTGGTACATCGACCAAATGCGCCGTCCGGCCTATGACTCACCTAGCGTGCCCATCTCGTGGGAACGTATCGAGTACTGTTCAGGTACCAATGAATACGTATCTATTGAACCAGACATGAAGGAGGCTGTACTGGAGCACTATCGCCAGCATCCTGAGGAGGCCCGCAAACAATTTGGCGACGAGCCTTTCGAACTGAAGAACGTGCTGAAATACTGGGTGCGTTCCAAGAATGCTGACCTGCACATGATACCTACTGACACACTCTATATGACCATCGACAAGGAAGCCGTACGCCGCAGTGGCATGCTGATGGCTACCGACTCCATCCCCGACAAAATGGTTATCTCTCTGAAAGGCAAGCGTGCACTGTACAAGGGCGACCTGATGATTCTGGAAATGCTGGCTCAGTGCAACTGGGAGCGTCCTATCTATGTGGCTGTTTCTGTTGGTGACGACAACTACATCAACTTAGGTGACAATGTCATCACTGAAGGTTTAGCCTACCGTATCACGCCGTTTACTACCACCCATGAGGGTAGGCCCATCCCAGGTGTGAAGAACTTTGACACAGAGAAGACCTACGACAACGTGATGCACCGCTTCAAATTCGGCGGCATCGACAAACCTGGCATCTACCTCGACGAGACGGTGATGCGCATGTGCTATACCCACCGTCGCACCATGGCCAAGCTGGCACTGGAGCTGATGTATGAAGGCAAGGAGAAGAAGGCTGAAGAGGTGCTGCGCTATACGGAGAAAATGATTCCATCATTCAATGTTGCCCACAACTACAGCTCTGGATCACTCGACATGGCTCGCACATGGGCTTCGTTAGGTCACAAAAAGGAAGCACTGACTATCATCAACCAGATGTGGAAGAACTCTGTACAATATATGAAGTGGTTCTGCTCACTGGAGCAATACCGTTTCGACGCTGCCAAGCACGACTGCCTTGTTAACTTCTACATCCTGGAGCAGTTGGCATCGCTCACCGAGATTGTCGACAAGGCTACCTATGACAAGCAGATGAAGGAAATCACCCTCCTTGGCAATATCTACGAGCAGCGTGGCGGTCAAGTTTATGAAGATGAATAATATGCTAACAGCAAATAGCCAAGAGCAATGATTATCGAACAACCCTCTAAGTGGCTGCGTTGGATGTACCCCAAGGCACTTTGGCGTATGGACCCGACCGACAAGGCCGTCTACCTAACCTTTGACGATGGCCCCATTCCCGAAGCAACCCCTTTCATCCTCGACACACTGAAACATTACGGTATCAAGGCCACCTTTTTCATGGTAGGCGACAATGTAAGGAAATATCCAGAGTTGCACCAGCGTGTTGTCGATGAGGGGCACCGCATTGGTAATCATACACACAACCACATGGGAGGTTTGCGCCATTCCGTCCACGAGTACAGCTACAATGTGGAGAAGGCTAACGCATACCTACATACCAATCTGGTGCGCCCACCTCACGGATGGATGCGCCATGACCAGTATGCCTGGCTCTCACGCAAATTCAAAATTGTCATGTGGGACCTCGTTACACGCGACTATTCCAAATGGATGACGGCCACCGACGTTCTCAACAACGTAAAGCGCTATGCCCGTAATGGTAGCATCATCACTTTCCATGACTCCTTGAAGAGCATTGAGAAGCTACGCATTGCCCTACCTGCTGCTATCGAGTGGCTGTTGGCCGAAGGGTATGCCTTCAAGATATTTGAGTAAAAAAAACGGAACGCTTCTTTAAAAAAATCCGCCAGTTCCTTTGAACAGCGTGTGGTAAAGCCATGGCTGCGTGATGTGCTTAGTTGCGGCGTGCAATAATGTAAATGATGACGGGTGCACCCATCACTGGCGTGACGGCATTCAACGGAATGACGCCCGACTCGCCAGGAAGGAAACAGATGGCATTGCAGACAAGGGCAATGACCGCACCGCAAAGGATGGTGCCCGGCATCAGAATACGATGGTCGGCCTGACGGAATAAGAGGTGAGCAATATGAGGCACTGCCAAGCCTATGAACATGATAGGACCGCAATAGGCCGTAGTGATGGCGGTCAGCAGACCAGTAACGATAATCAGCCAGTTGCGTACTCTATGAGTATTGACACCCAGATTCTCGGCATAGCGTTCGCCTAGGAGCAGGGCATTGAGGGGCTTTACTAACAGCAGAGCACCCACAAGTCCTAATATACAGAGCGAGGCGAACAGTGGTATCTGGCTCATGGGCACCCCGCCAAAGGAGCCCATGCCCCATACCATATACGACTTAACACCCTCATCGGTGGCAAAGAAGTTGAGCAGCGCCACCACGCTATTGGCGATATAGCCAATCATGATACCCACAATGAGCAGCATGACATTATTGTGGACCATGGTGCTGAACAGGAAAATCAGTCCCATCACAGCCATAGCACCGACAAAGGCGGCAGCAAGGACAGCCATAAAGCCTGTGATGCTGACAGAGCCCACAGAGAGCGAACCTCCTAGGCCGAGCATCACCAATGCCACACCCACGCCAGCACCACTGTTGATACCAAAGATACTGGGGCCTGCCAACGGATTCTTAAAAGCCGTCTGCAACATCAGACCGCTGACAGCCAATGAACCACCGCAGAGCATAGCCGTGATGGCCTGTGGCAGTCGGCTCTCCATAATGATATACTGCCAAGAAGGGCGTGCAGCCTCATGTCCCATGATGATGCTGACAACATCGCGGAGCGGTATGGATACCGACCCCACGGCCAGGTTGACAGCCAACAATACAACCATCAACAGTGTCAACAGGCAACAGAGAACAACACCTCGCTTCACAATAACCGTTACTCTTTCAGTTTCTTATAATAACGCAGCGGAGGCAATCCTATTATATCGGGATGCAAAATTTGCAGGAAGTCGCAGAGCAGACGGTCGGGATGGAATGGTGTGTCTTCATAGAAATGCGACTGTTCCACATTACATCCATAGACCTCATGCTGGCGGAATGCCTTCAACTGACTATAGCCACGATGACCTGACAGCAACTCCTTGTAATCCCAATCGTGGTCGCTGGAGTAGCGTAACATCCAGACATCTGACTCTCCTCCTCTTTCGAGCACCGTCTCGAAAGGCAGTGACAGTGAACCGCTTTGGTCGTCTGTTGCCCACGGATACTGTCCACCAGCATCCTGCAGCATCTGACCTATCGTGCTACGACCGCCAGGCATATACCATACAGAGCCTACCACCTTGTCAACAATGACAGAGCGCCCTTTGCCAGCCTGTGCAGCCTGTTGTTTCAAGGCTACATAACTGCTGTCTACGTTGTGGAACAAGGCATCGGCCTTGTCGCCGGTCCCAAACAGCAAACCATAGAAGCGCATCCATTCAGCACGTGCCAATGGCGACGTCTCCATATACTCGGCACACTCTATCAATGGGATGCCTATCTCCTCTGTCTTACCATAGCCGCCACTATTCTCAAAAGGTGACAGCATGATAACATCGGGCTTCACGACCATAATCTTCTCGACGATGGGATTCAAGCCATTGCCGCAGTCCACTATGCGGCCGGCCTTGATCTGCTGCTGGATATAAGGCACCTTGATATACTTGGAGTCTGCCACACCCACAATATGGCTGCCCAGCCCCAGTTCGGTGAGCAGGGCACAGTGGACGGTGGTAAAGACGGCAGCACGCTGAATAGGTATCTCGATGACTGTGCCGTCAGTGAGGTCTGCAGTCTGAGGTTTGATGTCTGATGTACGGGGTACAAGATAGTAGCGGTGAAGCATCTTGCCGGGCTTCCAAGGATTCTTGATGTCGGCAACGACATAGCCGTCGTGCTCCACTATGGTGAGCAGTGACGAATACTTCAGTGCAACGGTGTCGCCTCCCTCTACAGACAAAGAAGTGTTGTTGCCACCTCGGCACGAGGCCAAGGCGACAACAACGACAAATAGTATAGATAGTAAGGTTGTTTGTTTATTCATACTTGACGCCAGTATTGAAGACTACTGAGATGGGGCCTGTTGCCGTGTTCTCATACTTCTTCACGAGCTTACCCTGTGCGTTGTACTGGTTGGTGTACGAAGGCAGCGCATAGCCAGCGTAGCCTGTATCAGGATTTTTCTGGTAAGAAACAATGAAGATGTTGCCAGTGACAGGGTCTGCAGCAATGACAGCAGGGCTGAAAATGTCGGCAGGCTCCCAAGTCGTTGTCGCACCTGTAGCAATGTCATAGATAAGATAAGTGGTTGTGCCTGCACCATAAGGAGCGTTGACCGTATAGATTTTCTTGCCGTCTGTACACATAGCTGTACCGTCGACAACCTTTGTCACCTTACCATCAGCAGTAATCTTGCGCACGCCAGCACCCTTCTGTTTATTGTTGTCGTTGGTGTCGTAGATACCATAGTCCATAAAATAAGCTTCGTTGCCTACTGTCAACATCTGCATAGGGTTGGTGACGGCCTCGTCCTTAATCTCAGTCACAGTACCAGAAGACAGCGCAATCTTTGAGATTGAGGGGTAGAGCTTTCCATATCCACCATAGTTTGAGTTAGCCACATAGAGATGACCACCTGCGAGTGTAATACCATCAGGATATGAGCCTACAGTATAGGTCTGTTGCTTAGCAAAGTTAACGGTATCGATGGCAGCAACAATACCATTGTCGCCATCTGAGCTCTTACCATAGCAAGCAAAGTAGAGCTTGCCATCGTAGCCAACGGCACAACGAGGACTCAAACCGTCCTTCTCGCCCAGCAATTCAATCGTGCTGAGTTGTTTCTCAATCTTCAGTGTCTGCTTGTTACAAACCCAGATGGTAGCCTCGCCATCAACGACGATGTAAAGTTTTGAACCATAAGACGTGATGAAGTTGGCCGTCTTACCTACCGACTTGCCATTGACAGCCTTGAAGGCATTAGCGGTAGACACACCCTTGGCATAGTCGATATAGCTGACATTACCATCGATACCAGCGCTCTTGTTTCCAGAACCTACAAGGAACATACCATTCGATACGTCAACAAGATGCTTTTGAGGAGCATCGTCATCATCGTTGCTACAAGCTGTCAGCAGGCTCATACCCATAGCTAATACTGCAAAACTGAATAAAAACTTTTTCATAATTGTTTGTTGTTTAATTGTTATTGTTTAGATTAAAACTTGAAATTCAATGAAAGTTGCCAACTGCGACCTGGCATCGGATAGCTGCGAACAATCTCATACTGTTTGTCAAGCAGGTTCTTGACATCGAAGCGGATCTCAGCGACAGGTCTGCCGATATGGAACTTTCGCCAAGCGGTAAGTCCCAATTCCTCGTACTGTTCAATATTTGTTCCGTCAAGATGTTCATTGCTAGCCCAACGCTCACCGACGACATGAGCATTTACAGAGAAATTAACCCACGGATTCTCCCAAGCCAGCGAAGCTGCTCCCGTGTGTATGGGGATATAAGCTATCTGATTGTTGTAATAAGGTGACTCCTCATTGCTACGATTACGTGCCCGTTGCAGACTATAGTTGCCGGCAAGAGTCAGTGTATGACGTCCGATATGCTGTACAACTTTGGCTGTAACATCCAGTCCCAGCACATGAACCTTGCCGACATTGACACATGTCCACACAAACATGTTGTAAGGAACTCCTACTATCATATCCGTCACCCAATTATAATAAAGGTCGGCCGTGGCAGTGACTTCTGCCGATGCGGAGAGTGCAGCATCCAATGTCATACCAAGGTTCAGTTGTTTGGTATTCTCTGCATTTAAGTTTTTGTTGCCGTAATGGAAGAAATAGTTTTCGTTGAAAGTCGGTGCGCGAAAGATATCCTTATAGGAAGCACGCAAGCGTAATTGTGGCAGTAGCTCATAGCTCAAGCTCAGAGACGGAGAGAGGCGACGCATATTTTCTGCGCTCTCGCCATCTGTGGCATCGTTAAAATAAAGCGAATAGAGCAGACGAGCCATCACTGTCAACTGTCCTTTGCTAAACTTAGCGGTAGCCGATTGCAGGATGGTATTGCGATAAGGCCGTGTGTCGGTAGGCAGCGTAGAATTCAGATTGTTGTAGGCATAGTCTGCAGAATAGTCAAAAGCCCAATGTGCCGAGGGGGTATAGAGTAGACTGGCAGAACCATAGACCTCGCGCTGATAATAGTCGCCATCCTGCGACCAAGCAGCTACCATTCCGTCATCGTACAGCGATGCAGCCCAGTTGTATTTCGCCAACAGCTTCAGCGACCAGTGCTCACCCCAGCGCTGCTGGAATGTCAGTTGTCCGAAGACATTACGGTCACGGAGTGTCTCGCGGCTGGTATTGCTATAGTAGAACACCTGACCAGGCAACTGACGGTCATTGTCGTAATAGTACACCTTGCCGCCCAACTGCGACGAGCCGCTGGTATTCCACAGGAAGTTCAGCTCCGCATGTCCACTGTTCATGCGACTGTTGTTTCGCCTGTCGTTGATAGTCTCTATACCATTCTTGATGGTATATGGATAGTCGTTCTTGGCATGGACATACTCACCGACGACAGAGAAAGAGAAGCGATCAGACAAGCACTGCTCATAGCGCAGGAAGGGAGAGATGTAACCGAAGGAGCCTGCTTTCAGCTGTGCCGTCGTGTGTGGTTGCAGGTCGTTCGAGGGCTGGCGCAGTGTCTGTATAGTGAGGGTAGCGGGTGTGGTGGCGTTGCGTGCCGGTATAAAGATGTCTGCATTGTCACCAACGGTCAGCGTCAGGTTGTCGACATTGTCCAGTGAGTAGCGCGACAGGTCTATCTCACCACTCTGACACTCAGAGAGCATGACGCCATCGTAGCTGACACCCGTATGCTTGGCACCAAAGCCACGCACACTGACGGTCTTCATGCCACCGGCACCACCATAGTCACGCAGCGTGATGCCCGGCAAGCGGTGTAGTGCGTCGGCCATATCCGTCACGCCCTGCACCAGCATGTCACGGCGGTCCAGTACGTGCATGGGTGCCGTACTTTGGAGGGCGCGCTGATGGCGGTCTTTGCTGATGGTGACCTCGCGCAAGTGATGCGTCTTGCCAGCAATAGTGTCTGTCTGAGCGACACTACACAACGGTATGCTGAACAAGATGACAAAAGACCATAATATCTTCTTCATTCAAATGTTTTTTCCAAAAAGTGGAGAGACTCCCTGTCTCACGACATAAGCCTCTCCGAGACTTATATAATAATACACGTATCTCGCCTTACGGACCTAACCCCAGAGGTACAGAAGACGAATGGTACAACAGGCAGGTATTCTGACTTGCAACCGGGTGGCGAACGTCTTCCCAATAATATCAGTGACATCGTGTTCACACCGCGAATGGCTGCTTACAGCTGCGGGACAGTCGGGGATTCTCACCCCGTTCCCTAACCTATTGCGGGTGCAAAGGTAAGAATAAACGAGCGAATAACCAAATTTATTTGGATATTTCACCATTTCTTATTACTTTTGCAGCAATGAAACGTCGTCTACATCCTATCATGTTTGCCGGAACAGGCAGCGATGTCGGTAAGAGCATCGTGGCTGCCGCCTTCTGCCGTATCTTCCGACAGGACGGCTACAACCCAGCACCCTTCAAGGCACAGAATATGGCCCTGAACAGCTATGTAACACCTGACGGACTGGAGATAGGACGGGCACAGGCTGTACAGGCGGAAGCGGCGGGCATTCCCTGTCATACGGACATGAACCCGCTACTGCTGAAGCCCAACTCCGACCATACCTCGCAGGTGGTGCTACACGGCAAGCCCATCGGCAACAAGGATGCCTACGATTACTGGGGAGCAGGCCGTGTGCAGCGAGATTTCGTCTCGCTGACCGGTCCCGACTTCCGCCATGAGGTCCATGCCGCCTTCGACCGTCTGGCCTCACGCTACAATCCCATTGTCATGGAGGGTGCCGGCAGCATTGCTGAGATCAACCTCCGCGACCGCGACTTGGTGAACATGTCGATGGCGCAGCATGCCAAGGCGGATGTCATCCTGGTGGGCGACATCGACCGTGGTGGTGTCTTTGCCAGTGTCTATGGCAGCATCATGTTACAGTCGCCAGAGGATAGGAGCCTCATCAAGGGCATCATCATCAACAAGTTCCGTGGCGACATGCGGCTGTTCGACGAGGGCCGCCGCATGCTGGAAGACCTCTGCGGCATTCCAGTCCTTGGCGTTATACCTTATTATAAAGATATCTATATCGACGAAGAGGACTCGGTGAGTCTTGACAAGAAGCAGCGCCAACTGGCTGAGGGCAAGGTGAACATTGCCGTCATCCTGTTGCGGCATATCAGCAACTTCACCGACTTCGACACGCTGGAGCGTGACCCGCGCGTCAACCTCTTCTATACCAGCAACACCAGCGACTTGCAAGAGGCCGATATCATCATTCTGCCTGGCACCAAGTCGACACTCGACGACCTGCTGGAACTGCGCCGCAACGGTTGTGCACAGGCCATTCTGCGTGCTCATCGCAACGGCAAGTTGATTGTTGGCATCTGTGGCGGCTATCAGATGTTAGGACAGACCGTCAACGACCCCGACGGCATTGAAGGCAGCATCAGCAGTCTGCCAGGACTCGGTCTGCTACCCATCCATACCACGATGACGGCCGAGAAGACTACGCGTCAAGTGACGTTCTCATTCAATGGGCAAACGTGCCAAGGCTACGAGATTCATCAAGGGGTCAGCGATACCGACCAGGCCATCCTGCAGACCGACCACTGCATCGGCACCTACATCCACGGCTTCCTCGACAATGCGCCCGTCATTGAACACCTATTGAAAGTCTCCCCCCGCCCTCTCCCAATAGAGGGGGAGCTGGCTCGCGCACCTTTCTCCCCTTCTTCTGGAGGGACGGGGGGAGGCTCCACCTTCAAAGACCAGCAGTACGACAAGTTGGCTGCGCATGTGCGGCAGCATGTCGACATGGATAAACTCTATCAAATCATCTCAGACCATGATTAAAGGACACGGCGACGACGCCTACCAGTACCCGCACATCGTCTCAGACTTCTCGTCGAACATCTGTGCACAGAAGAGTCATCAGGCACTGATGGGCTATCTGGCTGCCCATCCTGAGTTCGCCAGCCACTATCCTGAACCTGAGGCATGGTCGCTGGAGCAGCTGATTGCTGAACAACAGGACATCGCCCCTGAACAAGTCATCGTCACCAACGGGGCTACCGAGGCCATCTACCTCATCGCACAGGCTTTCCCGCTGCAGGCCGACATTCCGCGCCCTACGTTCAGCGAGTATGAAGACGCCTGCCAACTGTTTCCCCGTACTGACGAGGAGCACCGCATGCTGTGGCTCTGCAACCCAAACAATCCTACGGGCGACGTCTACGACCAGTCGGTGATAGACCGCATGATGGCGCAGTACGACCTGGTGGTTGTCGACCAGTCCTACGAGAACTATACCCACCATTTCATCATGCAGCCACGATGGGCAGCACGCATGCCGAACCTCATCCAGATTCACTCCTTCACCAAGACCTACGGAATACCGGGTTTACGACTGGGCTACATCACTGCACATGCCGCACTGACAGCTCATCTGCGCCACTTCCTGCGTCCTTGGAGTGTGTCGTCCCTGGCTATTGAGGCTGGCAAGTTCCTGCTACGCAATGACGAGTTGCGCTGTACGCCCGACCTGAACGAGGCCTGTCGGTTGCGCGACATGCTGCAACAGATTGACGGCATCCTCACGCAAGAGACGCAGACCAACTTCATGCTTTGTCAGTTTGAGTCCGAACATACTGCCGCACAACTGAAGGACTACCTTGCCCGCCAGCACCATCTGCTCATTCGCGACGCCTCCAACTTCCGCGGACTCACCGCCCGCCACTTCCGCATTGCCGCCCAGACGCCAGCAGAGAATGATGCTTTGGTCAGCGCTATACAAGAATTTGTTTTAATACATCAACAGGAATTACCATGAATTGCCAGCTATTTTTCATAAATATTATTCTTGATAATTCATGTTTAATTCATGATAATTCATGTTCACTGATTCTTCACTCTTCACTCCTAATAGGCTGGTTTCTCGACCTGTTCTTGGGCGACCCTGCATGGCTACCCCATCCCGTAGTGGGCTTTGGCAAGATGATTGCCTTTGGCGAGCGTCGTCTGAACAAAGGGACACACCGCAAGCTGAAAGGTGCCCTCATGGCCATCGTCTATATAATAGGGGTATTTGTTGCCGTGTGGTTCCTGCGCACCCAATTAAGCATTATGCATTATGCATTAAGCATTGTCTTCGACGTAGTCGTCATCTTCTACTGCTTGGCAGGTACCACGCTCATCCGTGAGGTGCGCCAGGTATTCCTGGCTGTCGACCGTTCGCTGGAAGAAGGGCGCAGACAGGTGGCACGCATCGTAGGGCGCGACACCTCAGCACTCTCTGCGCAAGAGGTTCGCACGGCCGCCTTGGAGACCCTTGCCGAGAACCTCAGTGACGGCGTCATTGCCCCACTCTTCTGGTACATGCTCTTGGGAGTCCCTGGCATGATGGCGTATAAGATGGTCAACACCCTCGACTCCATGATAGGCTATAAGACCGACCGCTACCGCGACTTCGGCTGCTGGGCAGCACATATCGACGACATCGCCAACTACATCCCCGCCCGTCTCACCGCCCTGCTGATGATTCTTGGCCATTGGCTATTAACCATTGGCCAAAAGCCAAAAGCTAAAAGCCAAAAGCCAATAGCTTTCGTCCGTCAATACGGACCGTGCCACGCCTCACCCAACAGCGGCTACCCCGAAGCTGCCCTGGCAGGCATCCTTAACTGTCGCTTCGGTGGTCCCCACTATTACTTCGGCCAACTGTTTGACAAACCCTATATCGGCACCAACGACCGCCCGCTGACCACCGACGACATGAAAACTGCCGTACGAGTGAATCGCACGGCAGAGGTGCTGATGGTCTTGTTTACCCTTGCAGTGTCTCTGTTGCCGTATTTATTTTTTGCTTACTAATCAGGTACATGCCAGCGGATCATGGGGATGGTTCTCTGATTTGTGTCAGAGATAGAAATTCGCAAAATCTATTAACCTATTAACATAACATGCCTCAAACCCTTTGTACATCGGGGTTTGAGGCATGTTAAATGTTTGTTCAACTATTATAGTTCATTTAACCGACTCAGTGAAGTGCACCCAAAAGAGAGAAATACGAAGATAGGCTGCATCTCGGAAATACAAAGAAAAACATGTTTTCCTTTGGTATTTCGCTCTATTTGCACTATCTTTGCACGCAGAAAGCGTGCGAGTCTGCTCACGCTCGGCAGAATGAGCAAGCTCTTCTGCCCTCGCTTAATCGCAATTTTGTATGTCCGTCTGTCTCATGTGAAACAGGTACCTGTCACCTATTTCAATGGAATGTCTGGAACCAAGCGTTCTGCTGGAATGCAAGGAAGGTCCGTTTATTGAACATGAGGTAGTTGGCATATTGGAGAAAAAAAATAAAGTACAGACTATAGATGAAAAAGATATTATTCCTGCATGGTTTCTTTGCCAGCGGTCAGTGCGTACCTGCTGTGGCACTGAGAGAGGCATTTGAAGGGCGTGTAGAGGTGCTTACTCCCGACTTGCCAATACATCCACAGATGGCACTGGAAGGAATCCGAAACATCTGTGACAGAGAGCATCCCGACTTGTTGGTTGGTAACAGTTGCGGTTCGTTATATGCCCAGATGCTGGCGCCCATCGTTGGAATACCGGCCCTGCTTGGCAACCCACATTTTCAGATGACGGCATTTCTGAAGGAACGTATCGGTTCGCATGAATACAAAGCACCACGCAAGGACGGCAACCAGCAATTTGTTATCGATGAATCCCTGATACAGGAGTTTGCAGAGTTGGAAACCATTCAATTCCGCTATTGCAATCCCTACTACAAAGACAAAGTATGGGGATTGTTCGGTGAACAAGACACTCTTGCTCACTTCGAGCCACTGTTTTTGGAGCATTACAACCATTCATTCCACTTTCCTGGTGCTCACACTCCAACGGCAGAAGAAGTACACACATGGTATATTCCAATGATAGAGAAGATGCTGATGCAATATCCACTTCCAGAGGATGGAATTCGCTACTTTCAGCATTTCAAAGGAGGCAATTACCGCTACATTCGCACAGCTTTCGACTCAGAAACTAAGGAGCGAATGGTCATCTACCAAGCCTTGTATGGAGAAAAACAATACTGGGTACGTCCAGAGAAGATGTTTTTCGAGAATATTGAGCGTAACGGACGTACCTTTGCACGATTTAGAGAGATTGAGAAATAGAAACATAAATAAAAATAGAATGATGCAAGAGTTTCAGCCGGCAGTATGATTTACGAACTCTTTATTTGTTAAATAATTCAGCAAAAGTAGAGAAAATTCGGCTTTTATTGGTAACTTTGTGCCCAAATTTTAATTGTATTTATGAGAAAAGTAAGCTTTATTTTGGCAGCAGCCATGTTGATGGTGTCAGCTGCGGTGATGGCTCAACAGGCATCAAAGGTATATCTCACAAGGGAGATTTCACCAGAGTCGTTGGTAAAAATCTACAAGGCTCTTGGCGTTGAAGCCAAGGGCCGTGTGGCAGTGAAGATGTCAACAGGTGAAGGTAGCAATCCCAACTACCTGAAACCTGAACTGGTGAAAAAACTGATATGGGAGGTGGACGGCACCATTGTGGAGTGTAACACCGCTTACGGCAACTCGCCTGCCGACAAGAAGGATGACCGCAACACGTCGGAGAACCATTGGAAGGTCATTGAGCGTCACGGCTTCACAAAGTATTTCCCGGTGGATATCATGGACGAGTATGACGAGATGCGCATCCCCGTGAAAGACCAGACGCACATCAAGTACGACATCGTAGGCGGTCACATGGCCAACTACGACTTCATGATTGCCCTCAACCACTTCAAGGGTCATCCTATGGGTGGCTACGGTGGTGCACTGAAGAACCTCTCTATCGGCTGTGCCAGTCAGAACGGCAAGGCTTACATCCACTCGGCCGGCAAGATGGAGAAACTGGATATGGGTAAGCTGTGGACACCAGAGTTCGTCGGTAATCAGGATGGTTTCCTCGAAAGTATGGCAGCAGCAGCTCAGGCTGTGGTGAACTACTTCAACAAGAAGCAGGGCATCATCTACATCAGCGTCATGAACAACATGTCAATAGACTGCGACTGCGTGGATCATCCCGAACCTGTGAAGCTGGAAGACTACGGCATCCTCGCCTCTACCGATCCCGTAGCGCTCGACCAGGCCTGCATCGATATCATCAACCAACAGAAGGTGACGGCCAAGAATGACCCTACCGATTTGCTGAAGCGCATCGACAAGCAGCATGGCACACACACTATCGACCATGCAGCCCAGATTGGTCTTGGCTCAAAGAAGTATGAGTTGGTAAATCTGGATTTATAATTTATAATTATTTGTATCTTTGCAGCGCATTATGAGGCGAATGCTACTGATGATACGGATGTTGACGGTACTTTGTGCCGTTTGCCTGACGGTTCTCCTGAACTGGCAGAGCAAGGATGATGCCTTAGCCGGAACACCCTTGCTGCCTACGGAGTCAACCGTCATGATTCCGCAGCAACAGCACCATCATGAAGCCTTGCTGACTGATGCCTCACAGATCTATCGTGTCTGTAGTTCACGTCCTCAGCGCATCCTGCCCTCACAAGGCTCTAATTTGGCGATTTCAAATACAATCCCGTCTTTGAGCCTCGTTTCTATGAAGGCAAGGATGCGGAAACAATCGCACAACTGATTTAGTTGATGGTATTCATACACAGGAATCAGCAAGTGGGGGCTGTCGCTTCGGTGGTCCCCACTATTATATAACCGAATGAATTTGCCACAAACAACCGAATGAATTCGCCACAAATAACCGAATGAATTCGCCTCAAACAACCGAATGAATTCGCCTCAAATAACCGAAAACTTTCAATTTTCTTTGGTAGTTTGCTATAAAAGTTCTATCTTTGCGGTCAAAATAGTAATGTAATGGTAAAGTACAAACAACGAATAGCAGACAGACTCCTTGAACGTAAGGTTCTCGGAAAAGGTGCCGTTCTCATTGAAGGCCCCAAGTGGTGTGGCAAGACAACAACAGCGAAACAATTGGCCAAAAGTGTACTTGACTTAGGGGATGCATCGGTGCTGAAACAAAGCACACAAATGATAGAGATAAGCCCCAAGTCTCTTTTGGAAGGAAAGACTCCTCGCTTGATTGACGAATGGCAGGCGCTGCCTCCCATTTGGGATTCCATTCGTAGTGAAGTGGACAAGCGAGGTGAGCCTTCTCAGTTTATTCTTACTGGATCTTCTGTACTTCCTGATGCCGATGAGACAATTCATAGCGGAACTGGGCGATTCGCACATATCATGATGCGTCCCATGAGTTTGTATGAATCGGGCGAATCGTCGGGCACGATTAGTCTGAAGGATTTGTTCGATGGCAAAACACCAGGAGTTCAGCAATGTGCCCTTAATGTTGATGACATTGCCTACCTGACCTGCCGAGGTGGATGGCCATGGGCGACATTGATTTCCAAGGACGTTGCCCTTGATCAGGCTTTCGATTATGTGGACTCTGTGATAAAACGAGACATACAACGCGTGGATAAGGTAAATAGAAGTCCCGAACGTGCAAGGTTGCTCCTTCGTTCGTATGCAAGGAATATCTCCCAGCAAGTTTCGTATGCCACTATTCGTAAAGACATGCTTGCCAATGATGCAAGCACGTTAGATGAAGACACTGTGGCCGATTACATCAAAGCCTTGAAAAAGCTGTTTGTAATTGAAGACCTCGCTGCATGGAATCCTAATCTGCGAAGCAAGGCAGCCATCAGGGCAAGCGACACACGCCATTTCGTGGATCCTAGCATTGGGACTGCCGCATTGGGGCTTGGCCCAAAAGACCTGATTAATGACTTAGATACATTTGGACTTTTCTTTGAGGACTTGGCTGTGCGAGACCTGCGTGTGTATGCAGAAGCCTTGGATGGTCAGCTTTATCATTACAGAGACAGCAATGGCCTTGAATGTGATACTGTTCTTCATAGAAGAAATGGTAGCTACGCCCTGCTTGAGGTAAAACTGGGAGGAGAAGATCATATAAATGCTGGCGCAGCCAGTATGATAGAACTTGCTGGGAATATAGATACTGATAAAATGCCAGCACCATCATTTATGGCAGTTATCATCGGTGTTGGACAGTATGCCTATCAAAGACAAGATGGAGTATACGTCATCCCCATAGGCTGCTTGAAAGATTAAAAGCATTCCAGACTTAGAAAAAACCTTGGAGAGATGACGAGGGTGAGATGACGAGGGACTGGTCCCTGTCATAACAATGACTACAAGCATCATCAACAACATGTCTCGTGCCAGGCGCCTGTCCCTTTGGCATCATTAACATTATTTAAGGGAGGGGTGGCAGATATTAACGAAAATATAATTACCTTTGCAACAATTTTTTGGAAAGACGATAAGATATCATTTTTTTTAAATAAACAAACAGATTAAAATCAAAAACTAGTATGAAGAAAAAACTACTTTCTATTCTTGCCCTGCTGCTGATGACAGCGACGGGCGCGTGGGCAGAGACCATCACGTGGAACAACACGAATGTCTTCAAAAGAGAAAACGCTGGAGTTTTTATTACTCAAGATAACATGCAAGGTTCTGCTGTTACTTCTACTTCTGCTTCTGCCACTTATGAGGGTATTACCATTTCCTGTGACAAAAGTGATGGCAGTCATCTCATGCTTTGCGCCTCGTATGGTCCTGAGGCGGGTAGGCTCATCTTGCGAGGAGCAAGCGGAGACTCATTTACATTCACCGCTCCGACAGGCAAGATATTCACCAAGATTGAGATAAACGGTTATGTAGGTACGTTTACTCCATACGGTGATTGGACTCAGCCTTCTGAAATTCAAATAGCATGGAGCGGAACTGCTGCAAACACGGTGACGCTGGGTTCTGTAAATATTTCGATGCCTCAAGTAGGAAGTATCGTGTTCTACGTAGAAGATCCCCTCCCTCTCACCCTCAGCGAGGCAACAGATAACAGTACCGCCCTCAGCACGGCCAATGGCAAGGTGTGCGATGTCACCCTGACGCGCACGCTGCAGAAGGGTGGCTACAACACCTTCGCTGTGCCCTTCGCCATCAGCAGCGCGAAAATGACGGAACTGGGCATCACGGCCAAGAAGCTGACTGCTTCTAATTTCAACAGTACGACGGGCACGCTCACACTAACCTTCTCCAGTGCT
Source organism: uncultured Bacteroidales bacterium (assembly GCA_902760345.1). Lineage (GTDB taxonomy): Bacteria > Bacteroidota > Bacteroidia > Bacteroidales > Bacteroidaceae > Prevotella. Next base: position 53,688 of record CACWFY010000020.1, read on the forward strand.
TCGGAGATTGAGGCCGGAAAACCGTATCTGGTCAAGGTCAGTGCCAACGTGGTGAACCCGACCTTCAGCGGCGTTACTGTCAGCAGCACAGCAGTTCCCAACACCGAGACCACAGCTGTCAACTTCGTACCCACACTGGGCAAGGCTCTCGTCACGGGCGACGGCAGCTATGCCAGCGAACCCGGGTCGGTGCTCTTCCTCGGCTCCGGCAACAAGCTGTTCAGCCCCACGGTGGTCAACAATGCAGGGCAGGAAGCCAGCTACATGAAGGGCTTCCGAGCTTACTTCCAGCTGAAGGGTACTGCCGCATCAGCCCGCACCTTTAACATTGACTTCGGCGACGGCGAGACCACGGGCATCATTTCGGTCAACGGTTCAGGGTTTATGGTTAACGGTTTTGACGGCTGTTACGACCTGCTGGGTCGCCGCATCGAGGGTCAGCCCACTCAGAAAGGCGTGTATATCGTTAATGGTAAAAAGACTGTAATCAAATAAAGAATGGAGGATACGACTATGATTAAGAAAGAATATCAGAAACCCACGATGCAGGTCATTAAGACCGATATGAAGTCGCAGATATTGGCTGATTCGATAACCAGCGTAACCACCACAGGTCTTGATGCAGAAGAGTCGCTCATCATCGACGGCGATGATAAGGAGAAGATCGTGTGGGACGAGGCTTGGTAAAAAATAATAACCGATTCTCCTGCGGAGGGCACCCGTGTCTCCGCAGGAGTTTTCGGTATCTTCTATGTTTATTTCGGCTGAAGACAGAGGCGGTAATCGCTGGGTGACTGGCCAAGATGCTTGGTACAGTAACGGCTGAAAGCGCAATCAGGGGGACAGGCACCTGGGTATAGGTGATAGTTCGCCAAAGATGAGAATAGAGAAACGGAAGTCCGCGCGGCTTCCGTTTCTTCTTTTGTCTGGTTTTGTCTGTTTTATAACGCATGCAACAGGTACCTGTCACATATCGCATCAGTTTCACCGTTTTTCACTGAAAAGAATGGTGGGAAAAATTTGGCTGTTCAGATTTTATTTACTACTTTTGCAGAACAAAAGGACTAACCCGAATTGATGCAACGACTGGACACCATAACTGCCACACAGCGGAGAGGACAAATTTTGCCCCCCCAACTTCGTTAGGTAGTCCTGTCGCTCCCCATATTTTACGCATTTCCTACCACGCTACGCCATGCAGCACTATGCTGTGTGGCTTAGTGCACCATGCCGTTTCTTACGGTATTTTACAAGCATTTTTAATGGTCGTGTCTCCAGCGGGAGACAAGATTTATGGTTTGTATCCCATGGTTCGTGAGAATAGTGGGCTTTTTTCTTATAGACTAAAACAATGACAACAATAGAATTCATACTATGCCTGCTACTCTGTTTACTACTCCTTCCACTGGCGCAGTGGACAAGACGGCGCAGGTTGTAATATAATAAGGTATATGGCAACAATGAATAAAGAAGACTTAAAGAGAGAGATTGGTGATTTGATTTGGAAGATGGCTACCAACCTGGTACATGGTGGCAAGGTGTCTTCAGTGCAGTTTATGGACTACACGCTGGGCGCACTCTTCTATCGTTTCATCTCGGAGAATATCACAGACTATTGCAACCACCTGATGATAGAGGCTGGCGTGGCCGATGCCGACTATCTGCACATGAGCGACGAACAGGCTGAGTATGCTCGCAACCAGATAGTACAGGCCAAAGGTATCTTCATCAAGCCCTCTCAGCTCTTCAAGAATGTTGCCGATGGAGCAAAGAACAACGACGAGTTGAATACCACCCTTGCCAATAACTTCAAGGCTATAGAGGAAAGTGCCATCGGTACTGCCAGTGAAGACGATGTGCGAGGACTATTCAGCAACTTCAATACCAATGATGCAGGACTCGGTTCTACTGTTGAAGAGCGCAACACGCTGCTTACCACCTTGCTGGAGAGTGTTCGCGACCTGCCCTTCACCAAATATATGGATAGCGGTCTTGATGTGTTCGGCATCTGCTACGAGCACCTTATCAAGATGTATGCGCTGAATAGCGGTACCAAGGGCGGTGAGTTCTATACTCCAGCAGAGGTGAGTTATCTGTTGGCACAGATTGCTGCCGCAGGTCGAAAGACCGTCAACAAGGTCTATGACCCTGCCTGTGGCTCTGGTTCTTTGCTGCTGAACTTCAACCTTGTGTTGGGTTCCAAGAATGTTCGCGAAGGTTTCTTTGGTCAAGAGATAAATCTGAAGACCTACAACCTTTGTCGAATGAACATGTTCCTGCACAATGTCAACTACGACCATTTCGATATTCAGCTGGGCGACACCCTTCTTGACCCCAAGCACGAACTGGATGAACCATTTGATGCAATCGTCAGTAATCCGCCCTATAGTGTGCCTTGGGCAGGTGACAGTGATGTGACGCTCATCAACGACCCTCGTTTCTCTCCAGCTGGAGTGCTTGCACCAAAGTCAAAGGCAGACTTTGCTTTCACCATGCACATGCTTTCGTGGCTTTCTACTGAAGGTACGGCAGCTATTGTAGAGTTCCCTGGCATTCTCTATCGTGGAGGTGCAGAGCAGAAAATCAGAAAGTATCTGGTGCAGAACAACTATATAGACACCATCATTCAGTTGCCCAGCAACCTTTTCTTTGGAGCATCGATTGCTACCTGCATCATTGTGCTGAAGAAGAACAAGAGCGACAACCGCGTCTGCTTTATCGATGCCTCGCAGGAGTTCGTCCACGAAGGCAACAAGAACAAACTTTCGCCAGCCAACCAAGAGCGTATCTACAAGGCCCACATGACGAAGGAGGAAGAAAAGCACTTCTGCCATATAGTAACTACCAAGGATATTGAGGCAGAGGATTACAATCTGAGTGTCAGCACTTATGTAGAGCAGGAAGACACTCGTGAGGCTGTGAATATCGAGCAGCTGAATGCCGAGATAGCTGAAATCGTAAAGCGCCAGAGCACGCTGCGCACTCAGCTCGACGCCATCATCAAAGAATTAGAGGAGGATGCCGCATGAGTGAGATAAAAAAAATGATAGAAAGACTTTGCCCAGATGGTGTGGAGTATAAAAAGTTGGGGGAAGTGTTGGATTACGAACAACCTTCTAAATATATAGTTTCATCCAAAGATTATTTAGGTGAAGGTATTCCTGTACTTACTGCGGGGCAAACTTTTATTCTTGGATATACAGATGAAGATACTGGAATATACAGGGCAAGTAAAGAAAAACCTGTTATAATTTTTGACGATTTTACAACATCTTTTCATTGGGTTACTTTTGATTTCAAAGTTAAGAGTTCTGCTATGAAGATGTTAAGGCCAATCAATAATGATATTAACTTTCGTTTCATATACTATGCTATGAAATGCATTAAATATGAAACAGCAGACCATGCTCGTCAGTGGATTTCCAAATACTCGCTGTTTGAAATCCCTGTACCTCCTATTGAGGTACAGAGTAAAATTGTCGAGATACTCGACAATTTTACGGAGCTAGAAGCGGAGCTAGAAGCGGAGCTAGAAGCGGAGCTAGAAGCAAGGCGAAAGCAATACGAATATTACAGGAATCAACTCCTGACATTTGACAAAGTGGGGGGAGGTTGTCCGAGAACTCTGACATAGCAATCTAACGTTTTTATTTATAATCATTTGAATATCAAAAAGTTTAATGGTTTTTAACCTGAAATATT
>CACWFY010000021.1 GCA_902760345.1 uncultured Bacteroidales bacterium
AGACGCCTCAGATGGCTGTTTAGAGATTCCTCAGTTGGGTACGAAACACTCTATGAATGTGTCCGTCACCACGGGTATCATCATCTATAAGTTTGCAGAAGAATTAATGCTGCGTTAGTGTGCCTCAAGCCAGTTATCGCCAAAGCCGGAGTCAGCTACTAAGGGAACAGCCATGTGAAAGGCGTTTTGCATTTCTTCTATCACAATTTGCTCTACTTTTTCCTTTTCTTCAGGGAGAACGGAGAAGTTCAATTCGTCGTGTACCTGGAGGATCATCTTGCTCTTGATGCCTTCAGCCTTGAAGCGCTGGAAAATATGAATCATAGCGACTTTGATGATGTCGGCAGCGGTGCCCTGAATGGGAGCGTTGATGGCGTTGCGCTCGGCAAATCCACGAACAGTAGCGTTATGAGAGTTAATGTCTGGCAAGTAGCGACGACGTCCGAATAGAGTTGTGACGTACCCTTGTTGGCGAGCTACTTCCTTCGATTTCTCCATATAGTTGTGTACCTGTGGGAAGGTTTCGAAGTAGCCGTCAATCAGCATCTTAGCTTCGTCGCGAGGAATGTCCAGACGTTCAGCCAAACCAAATACAGTAATACCATAGATGATACCAAAGTTAGCACGTTTCGACTTGGTACGTTCATCGCGCGTCACCTCCGCGATAGGTTTCTTATAGATGTTGGCAGCAGTAGCCGCATGCAGGTCCTTGCCCTCGCGGAATACCTCAATCATCTGAGGATCCTGTGACAGATGAGCCATCACGCGGGGAATAAATGCCTTGCGAATCTCTTTACCGTCCTCACCACGAATGGGAATGTTTTGCAGATTTGGATCAGAAGACGACAGGCGTCCTGTGGCTGTAATCGTCTGATTAAAAGAGGTATGGATATGGCCTGTACTTGGATTAATCAGCTTGGGTAGAGCGTCGATATAGGTGCCAATCAGCTTCTTTAGTCCTCTATGCTCTAAAATGTCAGCCACGATTTCGTGCTTATTCTTCAGTTGTTGCAAAACTTCTTCAGAAGTAACATACTGACCTGTTTTGGTCTTCTTTGCTTTCTCTACTATTTTTAGTTTGTCGAAGAGTATTTCACCTACTTGCTTTGGTGAAGCAATATTAAACTGCTGGCCAGCCAACTCGAAAATACGAGCTTCAATCTCATTCATGCGATTGGTAAATTGCTTTGATGTTTCAGCCAGCGACTGTGTATCCAGACAGACGCCATTCATCTCCATTTCTGCCAAAACAGGCATCAGGGGCATCTCTATCTCATAGAATAGTTTTTCACAATCATACTTTTTCAACTCAGGTTCGAGTTTGTTTTTCAGCCTGAGCGTAATGTCTGCATCTTCAGCGGCATACTCATAAACCTGAGAGGGTAGGAGAGAGCGCATCGATTTTTGATTCTTTCCCTTAGGTCCGATTAACTCATCGATATGAATTGTCTGGTAGTTGAGATAGATCTCCGCCATGTAATCCATGTTGTGACGAAGTTCAGGTTGGATGAGATAGTGGGCAATCATCGTGTCCCACATTTTTCCTTTTAACTCAATGCCATAGTTTCGAAGAACCTCGAGGTCGTACTTCAGGTTTTGTCCAACTTTCAAGATTTTTGGATCTTCGTATAGTGGTTTAAAGATATTAACAATTTTCAACGCTTCTTCACGATTAGCAGGAATGGGTACGTAAAACGCCTCAAATTCCTTCACAGCGAAGCTTAAACCAACCAATTCTGCGTCAATGGCACTCGTCGATGTTGTTTCCGTGTCTAGACTGAGAATTTGTTTTGTAAAGAAATAATCACATAATTTCTTCAAATCCTCTTGATTTTCAACGAGTTTATAGTTGTGAGGAGTAGATTTTAGCGTCTCAAAACTCGAATTTTCGCTTAAATCCGTCCCGTCGGCAGGAAATTCTGCAAAGAGATCGAGTTGTTGATTTACGACTTTTTGCGGTTTTTGGCTTTTTTTAAGAACTCGATCCGCAAAGCTCTTCATCTCGAGGTCAAGCAGTAATTTACCAAGTTCATCTTCATTGGGCTCCACAAGTTTCAAACTTTCCATATCGAGTTCGATAGGAACATCTGTTTTGATGGTTGCAAGGAAGTAACTCATCTTGATGTCCTCAACATGTTCCTCCACTTTTTCGCGAAGCTTACCTTTGATCTCACTCGAACGGGCTATCAACTGTTCGATACTTCCGAAGTCGTTGATAAGCTTTACAGCTGTTTTCTCACCAACACCAGGACAGCCAGGGAAGTTGTCGGCGGAGTCTCCCATCAGTGCCAACAAATCGATTACGGTAGCAGGCGAGGGGATACCATATTTCTCACAAACCTCTTTTGGTCCCATTGTCTCATAGCCGCCTCCGTGACGAGGACGATAGATGAAGACATTGTCACGAACCAGTTGTCCATAGTCTTTGTCTGGAGTCAGCATATATGTTTCAACTCCGATGGAACCGGCTTTTTCTGCCAATGTTCCTATTACGTCATCAGCTTCATAGCCATCGGCTTGGAGAATAGGTATTCTGTATGCTTTCAGCAAATCTTTAATGATAGGAACAGCCTTACGTATATCTTCTGGGGTCTCTTCGCGTTGGGCTTTATAGGCAGGATATGCCTCGCTGCGGAAGGTTGGTCCATGAGGATCAAAAGCTACACCGATGTGTGTGGGCTGCTCTTTGGTTAGCACCTCGTTCAGGGTATTCAGAAAGCCCATAATAGCGCTCGTATTCAAACCTTTCGAATTGATTCTCGGGTTTTTAATGAACGCATAATAGGAGCGATAAATCAGAGCATAAGCGTCTAAAAGAAACAGTTTATTCATGTCTTTTTTATTTTTTCCGTGTAAAATTACTAATTTTTTTCTTCATAATGCGATATTTTCATTAATTTTGTCACAAAATTCTTGAGAATGGATTATTTATCACTTATTAAACAGCCTATCGAGACTGATTTAAACGACTTTATACAGTTGTTTAATGATAGTTTGAGTCATTCTGACGGATTATTATCACAGGTGTTGACACATATTCGTCAACGAGGTGGTAAGCGCATGCGTCCTATGTTGATACTCCTGATAGCCAATAATTATGGTGGGGTCTCAGCAGTCACCCAGCACGCTGCTGTTGGATTGGAGTTGCTGCATACGGCATCTTTGGTGCACGATGACGTAGTCGATGAGAGTTGTGAACGACGTGGACAGGCTTCCGTCAATGCCTCATTTGATAATAAGGTGGCTGTTCTCGTAGGCGACTATATTCTTTCTACGGCATTATTGCATGTTTCCTATACTGGTAATCAACAAATTGTCGAAAGTTTGGCTGAACTGGGACGTACCTTAGCAGCTGGTGAGATTCTCCAACTGTCGAACATCCAGAATCAGGTGATTTCAGAGGATGTATACTATCAAGTCATTCAACAGAAAACAGCCGCTTTGTTTGAGGCCTGTGCGTCTATTGGTGCGTTATCTGCTGGTGCCTCAGCTGAAGAGCTTCAGGCTGCTGCAGAATTTGGTAAGAATCTGGGTATCATGTTCCAGATTCGCGATGATATCTTTGACTATTTCGACTCGAAGGAAATAGGCAAGCCAACAGGTAACGATATGACTGAAGGTAAGCTGACCCTGCCTGTCATCTATGCGTTGAATACGAGTAATTACGAGTCTATGCAGACCTTGGCTAAGAAGGTAAAGGCTGGCACTATCAACGAGGATGAAATAGCCGTTTTGGTTGAGTTTACCAAACAGCAAGGAGGCATTGAATACGCAGAACAATGTATGTTGAAATATAGCGACCTGTGTCTGCAATATATACGGGAACATGTAAAAGAAAAGGCTATCAAGGAAGCCCTGACAGCCTATGTGGATTACGTTGTCCAGCGTAATTATTAAAGAAAAAAAGCGACCCCAAATGTGGGTCGCTATTCTTTTTTTAGAAGAATTTCACTTCCTTACCTGCCAGATCACTCAATACGAGGTTAGGCAGACGGCTGGTACCCAGACGGAAATAGTAGTCGGTAAGCCACTTCTCACCCAGTACTTCCTCTACAATGCTGTAGTAGGTGAGGGCATCCTTCACGGTATTGATACCACCTGCAGGCTTCAAACCTACCATGATACCTGTCTGGTCGTAGTACTCCTTGATAGCCTGACACATGACGTATACAGCCTCTGGGGTAGCACCCACCTTCTCCTTACCAGTAGACGTCTTGATATAGTCAGCACCAGCATACATAGAAAGGATAGAAGCTTTCTTGACATTCGACAGGTTCAGTAGGTCGCCAGTCTCCAGAATAACCTTCATGGGCACGTCGCCACAGGCAGCTTTCTGCTCCCAAATCTCGTCGCAAACAGTCTCATAATCGCCTGCCAAGAACTCACCGACGTGCATCACGATGTCCACATTCTCTGCACCATCCTGAACAGCCAGCTTAGTCTCAGCAACCTTGATCTCGATAAGTGCCTGAGAAGAGGGGAATGCACCACTAACCACAGTAGGAATGACACCTTCAACCTCCAATGAATCGGCTACTAACTTGGCAAAACGAGGATAGGTAACAACCGTTGCTACATGGGGCATATCAGGATATTCATGGGCAAACTTGTTGACTTTCTCTACCAGTTTCAGTACACTCTCGTCTGAATCCTGAGTAGTCAGCGTTGTCATACATACACAGCTGAACAAGAATTTCTTGACTTCTTCTGTGTCGTTCTTGGGAACTCTCTCTTCAACGATTTTCTTTACAGCAGCAGCTACAGCGGCTTCGTCGACATTGCAATTGTACTTGCTTAATGCCTGTTCATACTTGCTTTTCAATTCTTCCATAATACTAAGATTTTAAGTTAATGAATAATTTATTTGAGCTTTTCGTTTTGTATATGTCTTTCTTTGTCTCGTCGAGTCTTCTTTTCTATTGATTTCTTGAGCTCTTCCGTCAGGTCAATACCCGTTTGGTTGGCCAAGCAAATGAGCACCCAGAGTACGTCGGCCATCTCTTCACCCATATTGTCTTTCTCGCCTTCCTTAAAGCTTTGATCACCATATTTCCTAGCCATTATTCGAGCCAGTTCACCAACTTCCTCTGTTAGAACAGCCATATTGGTCAACTCAGAGAAATAACGTACTCCGTACGTTTTAATCCACTGATCTACAGCCTGTTGTGCTTCTTGGATAGTCATAGTATCACTCTTTGTTTTTCGTATCCATACAGATGGTCACTGGTCCATCATTGAGTAGTTCTACTTTCATGTCGGCTCCGAATTCTCCTGTTCCTACAGGTTTTGTCAGTTGGCCACTCAGCTCTTTGCAGAAGGTCTCGTAGAGTGGGATAGAATGCTCGTGTGAGCCAGCTCTGAACCAACTGGGTCGGTTACCTTTCTTGTAGCTGGCGTACAGTGTAAACTGGCTTACTACCAGTGCTTCTCCATTTACGTCCAGTATCGAGCGGTTCATCACGTGGTTCTCATCGTCAAAGACACGCAGATTGGCTATCTTCTTTACCAACCAGTCTACATCCTCGACAGTATCCTCATTGCAGATGCCTAAAAGAATCAGAAAACCTTGCTTTATTTCCGACTTCACAGCCCCATTGATGCTTACGCTGGCCCTACTGACCCTTTGAATTACTGCTCTCATTTTGCAAAGATAAATAAAATACTTGTTATTTCCAAGAATTTAATATTTTTTTATAAGCTGTCAGAAGGGTGGAAATAGTTATAGACAAGTTCTGCTTTCGATGGGCCAATCGTTTTTGTGAGCATTTCCAGCGTTGCCTCGCGTATTCTTTTGACGGATTTTAGCTCATTTAAAAGTTCGTCACGTGTCTTTGGACCTATGCCCTTGATGTCGTCTAGCTCTGAGTGTAAAGCGTGCTTAGACCGCTTATCTCGATGGAAAGTAATGGCAAATCGATGCACTTCATCTTGTAGTTGTGTGAGCACTCGAAACAGCTCTGAGGTGTCCTTTATACCTACTGTTCGTGGAGGGAAACCATAGAGCAGCTCATTGGTCCGATGGCGATCGTTTTTAGCCAATCCGGCAATGGGTATATCGAGGTTAAGCTCGTCTTGTATGGCCTGACGAATCACCTCCATCTGCCCCTTTCCACCATCTGCAATAATGAGGTCGGGTAGGGGTTGTTCTTCTTCTAAAAGGCGTTTGTAGCGTCTCCATACCACCTCTTTCATGGATGCATAGTCGTCAGGGCCCACTACTGTTTTGATGTTATATTTACGATAGTCTTGCTTCGACGGCTTCATCTTCTTAAAGACCACACAGGCTGCCACAGCATCGCTTCCCGATATGTTTGAGTTGTCGAAACACTCTATCTGGTAAGGCATTTTAGGTAGGTGCAACAGGTCTTGTAATTCCTTCATCAGACGGACCTGTTTCTGCTCTGGATTCAGCTTTTCTGCCTGTTTCAGACGGTCGAATTTGTACTGTTTGCCGTTCATCAGTGACAGCTCTAACAGCGTCTTTTTGTCACCTCTCTGGGGTACTGTGATGGTGACTCCGTCCATGTTGATATCTATTTCGTGGGGTAGAATGATCTCTTTAGCCGTACTCTTGAAACGCTCTCGCATTTCCACTATGGCCAACTGCAAGAGTTCATCGTCCGTTTCTTCCAACCGCTTCTTGTATTCAAAGGTGAAGCTTTGGTTGATTTGTCCGTTTGACACGTGGATATAGTTCACGAAAGCCACCTTTTCGTCGTTCGTAATCGTCAGTACGTCCACGTTGTCTATACTATGGCTGACCACCTCACTTTTCGCTACAAACTGCTCAATCAGCAGGTATCTGCGCTTGATTTCTTCCGCCTCTTCAAAGCGTAAATCCTCTGCTAATCGTAACATCTCTTCTTTAAGTTCTCTCAATACCTGTCGTGTATTTCCTTTAAGTATTTCTCGGGCCTGTGAAAGATTCTTCTGATAGTCTTCCCACGACTGTTTTCCAATGCAAGGCCCTGCACAATTCTTTAGATGATATTCCAGACAAACCTGATATTTTCCGCTCTCTACACCCTCTTGTAATAATGGCTGTTTACAGGTACGTGGATGATATAATTTTTTGATAAGGTCAAGTATTGCATGCATAGATCCCACATGGGAATAGGGTCCAAAATAGGTACCCCATTTCTTGTTGATAGTTCTTGTGGGAAAGATATGTGGTAAATACTCTTTTGTAATACAGATAGAAGGATATGTCTTGCCGTCTTTTAAGAGTACATTATATCTTGGATTATACCGTTTTATCAAAGCATTCTCCAATAATAATGCGTCCTCTTCCGTATTGACGACCGTATAGCTGATGTCCCAGATCTTGCTGACCAATACTTTGGTCTTAAATCGGTCCACCTCGGTATGGAAGTACGACGAGACACGTGCTTTCAGGTTCTTTGCCTTACCCACATAGATGATGGTACCATCAGCATCGTAATACTGATAGCTCCCAGGTTTCTCTGGTAGCGTCTTGACAATCGCCTTTAGCTTCTCTAAACGTGCCTCGTTTTCTTCCTTTGTCATGTGTTTTGTTTCACGTGAAACTTTAAATCACCATGAGTGTGGTTACCTCCGTGTCTGCGTCAAATACGTCACGGCCATGCAGTCCTTCATCCGTGATTTCTATGAGGAAGTTTACATATACTCCACGTGGATTAAACTTCTTTACTAGATTAACGGCTGCTTTCATGGTTCCACCCGTCGCTAACAAGTCGTCGTGAAGTAATACGACGTCTTTGTCGTTGATGGCATCTTCGTGAATTTCAATCGTATCCGTTCCGTACTCTTTCTCATAGCTTTCCTGAACGGTAGCAGCGGGAAGTTTTCCAGGTTTACGTGCCAAAACGACACCAGCACCCAGTTTTACCGCCAGTGCGGAAGCCATCACAAATCCGCGACTTTCAATACCAACGATTTTGGTGATTCCTTTGTTTTTGTAAATCTCATACAGCTCGTCTACCATAATCTGCAGACAAGCAGGATTCTTAAACAGCGTGGTAACGTCACGGAAGTTGATGCCCTTTACTGGAAAATCGGGAATGCTGCGAAGATTCGCCATCAGTGTTTTGTTGTTCATAATCTTTGGTTTTAACGTTATAATAATAGTATAGTCTCTTTAATTGTTTCACGTGAAACTTATCTTCCTAACAGTACTAACATGGCATTAATATCGCTTGGTGACACTCCAGGAATTCTGCTGGCCTGAGCTAATGTTTCTGGTTGGATTCGTTCCAATTTCTGTCGTGCCTCTGTTGAGATGGCCGAAAGGTTAGGATAATCGAACTTTCCTTTAATCTTGATATTCTCCAAGCGGTGCATCTTGTCTGCTACCATTCTTTCCCGTTCGATATATCCTTTGTATTTGATATGTATCTCAGCCGCCTCCGCAATTTCTTCCTTACGGTTAGGCAACTGTTCGACGACTTCACGAAATTCTGGTACGATATCCATCAACTTCTGAAAGTTCAGCTCAGGACGTGCCACGAGGTCTTCCAACTTACAGCCATAGACAAGTGGGGTAGAGCCCATAACTTCTAACGCGCCATTGACTACTTTAGGCTTAATGGCATATGTACGACAGAATTCTTCGATTCTTTCGATAGCATCTTTCTTCTGTAGCCACCAGTCATAGCGTTCCCTTTTGGCAATACCCAGCTCGTAGGCTTTTTCCGTCAGACGGGCATCAGCGTCGTCTTGTCGTAACAGGATGCGGTATTCTGCCCTTGAGGTAAACATGCGATAGGGTTCGTCGACGCCTTTTGTTACCAGATCATCAATGAGCACGCCAATGTACGCTTCGTCGCGCTTGAGCTCAAAGGTGGGGGTTATGGCGACAGAATCGCCAGAAACACCGCCAGCCTTCAGTGCTGCGTTGATACCTGCTAATGTACCTTGTCCACCCGCTTCTTCATACCCCGTTGTGCCATTTACCTGTCCAGCCATGAAGAGTCCGCCGATTAACTTTGATTCCAAGGAATGTTTTAGTTGTGTGGGGTCAAAGAAGTCATACTCGATCGCATAGCCAGGGCGATATACCTTTATGTCTCTTAAGGCAGGTATCTTTTTCAACGCCTCTATCTGCACATCCATCGGCAGGCTGGAAGAAAAACCGTTCAGATACATCTCGTTGGTATCTTCGCCTTCTGGTTCCAGAAACAGCAGATGCTGTGGACGATCAGGGAAGGTAACGAGTTTTGTTTCTATCGAAGGACAATAACGCGGGCCTATCGATTTGATTTGTCCGTTATAGAGTGGAGAGTCATCTAGTCCGCCCAGTAAAGTCTGGTGTACTTCTGGATTGGTATAACAGACCCAACAAGGCAGTTGCTGCAATGGACGTGATTCACCCATATATGAGAACTTATAATAGCCGTTTTCGCCATCCTGTCGTTCCATGTCTTCGAAGTGTATGGAACGTTTGTCGATACGAACAGGCGTACCTGTCTTCATTCGAGCAGAACGGATTCCGTGACAGGTGATACTTTCTGTAAAGTGAGGTACGGCGGGTTCAGCAATGCGTCCGCCGGGTACCATCTTCCGTCCGATGTGCATCAAGCCATTGAGAAAGGTACCTGCGGTAATGATGACAGCTTTGGCTCGGATTTCTGCGCCCCAAATAGTACGTATGCCAACTACTTGCTTTCCGATGGGAAAACCATCGAACACACTTTCTACCAGCAGCTCGTCGGCCTGGTCTTGCCAAATATCGAGGTTGGCTGTTGCGTCTAGAACAGAGCGCCATTTCCAAATGAATTTCCCTCTGTCACACTGGGCACGAGGACTCCATACGGCTGGTCCTTTGCTTCGGTTTAGCATGCGGAATTGGATAGCGGTAGCATCAGTTACTAAGCCCATCTGACCGCCTAAGGCGTCAATCTCACGGACTATCTGTCCTTTGGCAATGCCGCCTATGGCAGGGTTGCACGACATCTGTGCTATCTTGTTCATGTCCATGGTCACCAGCAATGTCTTTGCACCCATATTGGCCGAGGCCGTTGCAGCCTCACAGCCAGCATGTCCGCCACCAATTACTATTACGTCGTATTTCAGTATCATCTTAGAAAGCCTCTTTTATATGTTCAATAGCTGGCGTGTTGTTCTCAGTCCCCACCACGGTGATGACGTCAAAACGGACTTCCAAATCTATATGCTTATATTTGACATAGTGGTTGGCAGCTTGTTGAAGATGAACAATCTTCTGGTAGTCAACAGCCATTTCCGGATCAGTATACAGGCGGTTGCGTCTGGTTTTCACTTCAACAATAACGAGTGTTTGACCATCCAGTGCAATGATATCCAGGTCGCGGTGTCCCGACTTCCAGTTGCGCTCGATGATGGTGTAGCCTTGCCGCTGAAGATAGTCTGCAGCAATGTCTTCTCCCCATTTTCCTAACTCGTTGTGTGATGCCATAGAGTGATGTTTGTCCTTATTCGAGTGCAAAGATACTAATAAAATTTTGTATAAATTGCAATTTTTATCACGAAAACGTTTGCGTATTTCATAAAAATGTAGTAACTTTGTCCTCTCAACGTGCCTGCACGTACCTATTATCGAGTATTTATTATTTAATTTAATTCAATATTTTATGTGGTTAATCAATTCATCAATTGGTCGTAAAGTTGTAATGTCCGTTACGGGTGTTGCGCTTATTTTGTTCCTGACCTTTCATGGTTGTATGAACGTGGTAGCGCTATTCTCTGAGGAAGGTTACAACATGATTTGCGAATTCCTGGGTGCCAACTGGTATGCTGTTGTAGCTACACTTGGTCTGGCTGCCTTGGCAGTGATTCACATTGTCTATGCATTCATCCTGACTGCACAGAACCGTACGGCTCGTGGTGACAATCGCTACGAGGTTGCTACTACGGTCAATTACGGTAAGGTTGAGTGGGCTTCAAAGAACATGCTCGTTCTGGGTATTATCATCTTGATTGGTCTGTTGCTCCACTTGTGGAACTTCTGGTACAACATGATGTTCGCAGAACTCGTAGGTGCTATGCCCGCCATCAGTCCTACTGACGGTTTCGGTTGGATTAAGGAGACTTTCTCGAATCCTGTCTTCGTTGTGCTTTACATCGTATGGCTTGTTGCTATCTGGTTCCATCTCTCTCATGGTTTCTGGTCAGCTATGCAGACCTTCGGTTGGAGTGGTAAGATTTGGCTGAAGCGCTGGATGTGCATTGGCAACATCTATGTGACCCTGCTCTTCCTGGCCTTCCTCGTTGTAGTTTTGGCTTTCGCTTTTGGTTGCGCTCCTTCACTTTGTGATAGCGCTTGTTGCGCTGCCTGCTAATTGTTAACTTTTAAATCTGAAAGAAATTATGGCAAAAGTAATTGATTCTAAGATTCCCGCAGGACCAGTGCCTGAGAAATGGAAGGAATATAAGGCTCATCAGCGTCTCGTAAACCCCAAGAACAAGCTGAAGCTCGACGTGATCGTCGTTGGTACCGGTTTGGCTGGTGCTTCTGCAGCTGCTTCACTTGGTGAGATGGGCTTCAACGTGATTAACCTGTGTATTCAGGATTCTCCCCGTCGCGCTCACTCTATCGCCGCTCAGGGTGGTATCAACGCCGCCAAGTGCTATCAGAACGATGGTGACTCTATCTACCGTCTGTTCTACGATACCGTAAAGGGTGGTGACTATCGTGCTCGCGAGGCCCAACCGTTCATTCGGTGGTGCTCAGGTAAGCCGCACATTCTACGCTAAGGGTCAGACCGGTCAGCAGCTGCTGCTCGGTGCCTATAGCTCACTGAGCTGTCAGGTCAATGCCGGCAAGGTGAAGCTCTACACCCGTTACGAAATGGAAGATGTGGTCATCGTTGATGGTCGCGCTCGTGGTATTATCGCCAAGGATTTGACAACAGGTAAGCTGGTTCGTTTCTCTGCAAATGCTGTTGTCATTGCTACTGGTGGATACGGAAATACCTACTTCCTCTCTACCAACGCTATGGGGTGCAACTGCTCTGCTGCCGTTCAGTGCTATCGCAAGGGTGCTTACTTTGCAAATCCCTCTTACGTTCAGATTCACCCCACCTGTATCCCCGTTCATGGTGACAAGCAGTCTAAGCTGACGTTGATGTCTGAGTCACTGCGTAACGACGGTCGTATCTGGGTGCCGAAGAACATCGAGGATGCCAAGGCTCTGCAGGCTGGTACCAAGCAGGGGTGGGAGATTCCTGAGGAGGATCGCGACTACTATCTGGAGCGCCGTTATCCTGCATTTGGTAACCTCGTGCCTCGTGACGTGGCCTCTCGTGCCGCTAAGGAGCGCTGTGACAAGGGCTTCGGCGTGAACAACACGGGTCTGGCCGTATTCCTCGACTTCTCTGAGTCAATCAATCGTCTGGGCATCGATGTTATCATGCAGCGCTATGGCAACCTCTTCGAGATGTACGAGGAGATTACCGACGTATTCCCTGGCGACGTAGCCAACGAGATTAATGGCGTGAAGTACTACAAGCCCATGATGATCTATCCTGCTATCCACTACACAATGGGTGGTATCTGGGTTGACTACGAGCTGCAGACCTCTATTCCTGGTTTGTTCGCTATTGGTGAGTGTAACTTCTCTGACCACGGTGCTAACCGTCTGGGTGCTTCTGCTCTGATGCAGGGTCTGGCCGATGGTTACTTCGTACTGCCTTACACCATTCAGAACTATCTGGCTGACCAGGCTGTATGGCCGAAGGTAAGCACAGACCTGCCTGAGTTCGCTGAGGCTGAGAAGGCCGTTGACGCTGAGCAGGACCGTCTGCTGAACATCAAGGGTAAGCGTTCTGTCGATTCTATCCACAAGGAGCTCGGTCACATCATGTGGGAGTATGTGGGCATGGGTCGCACCGCTGAGGGCCTGAAGACCGGTCTGAAGAAGATGCACGAGCTTGAGAAGGAGTTCGACACCAACCTCTTCGTTCCTGGCACTAAGGAAGGTCTGAACATCGAGCTCGACAAGGCTATCCACCTGCGTGACTTCTTCACAATGGGTCAGCTCGTCGCCTTCGACGCTCTCTCTCGTAATGAGTCTTGCGGTGGTCACTTCCGCGAGGAGTATCAGACCGAGGAAGGCGAGGCTAAGCGCGACGACGAGAACTACTTCTACGTAGGCTGCTGGGAGTATAAAGGCAAGGGTAACGAGCCTACTCTGATTAAGGAACCCCTTGAATATGAAGCTATCAAAGTACAAACCCGTAATTATAAGAATTAAAGACTATGGCTAAGAATATTTCATTCACCATTAAATTTTGGCGTCAGAATGGTCCGAAAGATGCGGGTCACTTCGATACGCACGAGATGCACGACATCCCCGACGATACCTCCTTCCTCGAGATGCTCGACATCCTGAACGAGGAACTGATTAATGAAGGCAAGGAGCCCTTCGTATTCGATCATGACTGCCGCGAGGGTATCTGCGGTATGTGCTCGCTCTACATCAACGGTACGCCTCACGGTAAGACTGAGCGTGGTGCTACCACCTGTCAGCTCTACATGCGCCGCTTCAACGATGGTGACGTTATCACCGTCGAGCCTTGGCGCTCAGCAGCCTTCCCTGTTATCAAGGACTGTATGGTAGACCGCAATGCCTTCGATAAGATCATCCAGGCTGGTGGTTATACCACTATCCGCACTGGTCAGGCTCAGGATGCCAACGCTATCCTCATTCCCAAGGAGGATGCCGACGAGGCTATGGACTGCGCATCTTGCATCGGCTGTGGCGCTTGCGTAGCCGCTTGTAAGAACGGTTCAGCTATGCTGTTCGTCAGTTCGAAGGTTTCTCAGCTCGCCCTGCTTCCTCAGGGTCGCGTAGAGGCTGCCCGTCGTGTGAAGAACATGATTGCCAAGATGGACGAGCTCGGCTTCGGTAACTGCACCAACACTCGCGCCTGCGAGGCAGTATGTCCTAAGAACGAGACCATCGCTAACATCGCCCGCCTGAACCGCGAGATGATCAAGGCAAAACTGGCTGACTAAAGTTGCAGACTTTTGTCAAGGCTTCAAAGCCGATTAATGTAATTACACATTAATTTATATAAAGAGCGCCGCAGATTCAGTTCTGTGGCGCTTTTTTTTACTTTAGGATGATACCTGTGAAAATTCTGCCGCTGTTGATGCCCAAGCGGCGGGCCGAGAAATAGTCGTCGGCCTGTTGATAGGTGCAGATGGGCGACACCTTGATGTTTTCTTCCTGCAGACCAGCTGCGACGAGTTGTTGACGATTGCATTCAGGCAGGTCAATATGCCACTTGCTGCTGCCGCCAGCTGCCGCATATCTTTTCGAAATGCTTGCCATATCAAAGCCTGCTTGCCCGAAGGCGGCATACACCTCGTCGCCCACCTCAAAGCTGTCCATGTGGATACCTGGACCTATCTGTGCCACGAGGTGCTGAGGCTGCGTGCCATAGGCCTCTCTCATCGCCTCTACGGCCTTTTCGACGATACGCCCTACTGTTCCCCTCCATCCTGCATGAATGGCGCTGACAGCCTGTTTTTCCACGTCGTAGAGCAATATGGGTATGCAGTCAGCTGTCGACACGCCGATGCACACGCCTCTGAGGTTCGTCATCAGTGCATCAAAACCCTCTAGCGCCTCCTGCCTTTCTGTGCTGTTCAGCGACAGCAACTGCTCGTCTATGGTTGCTACCTTCGTCAGATGCACCTGATGGGGCATCACCAGCCGGTCGTCGCTGATGCCCAGCGTCTCGCACAGCGCCTCGCGGTTCTTCCGAATATCCTCTTCGTTGTCTCCACAATAGCGGTTGATGTTCAGCGCCGCATAGTTGCCTGTGCTGAAGCCCCCATGCCGTGTCGTGCTAAATGCCGTCACGCCATGTCCCATCGTGTAATAGTCCAGTTTTGGCTGTATCATGCTGTCTGTCCTTTTGGGTTATATCAGCGAAGGCAGCGCAGATTCTTCGATAGCTGTGCTGTAGAGCTGGCGCCAACCAGAACGGAGGTGACACCTTGCTGTTTCAGTATCCAGCCCAGCGCCATCTCTGCCAGACTCTTTCCTTGTTGTTGTGCTTCTTCGTTCCATTGGCGTAGCTGCTCCAGCAGTTTTGGCGTCAGCATGTCCTGCCTCAGAAACTGGCCTTTCGACATCCGCGAGTCTTCAGGAATACCGTTCAGATAGCGGTCGGTGAGCAGTCCCTGAGCCAGCGGAGAGAAGGCGATAAAACCCACGCCAGCCTCTTGGCAGCACTTCAGGATGCCTTCGTCAATGGGTTCCCTGTCCAGCATGTTCAGTTTCCCTTGGTAGATGAGCAAGGGCGTGTCGCGCTGTTTCAGATAGTCGATGGCAAATAGGGTCGCTTCCAGTGGCCACCGCGAGATGCCTATATACAAAGCCTTGCCGGCCCTGACAATATCCACCAGCGCCTGCAGCGTCTCCTCCAATGGCGTGTCAGGGTCGTAGCGATGGCTATAGAACAGGTCGACATAGTCCAGATGCATGCGTTTCAGACTTTGATCCAACGATGCTGTCAGATACTTACGCGACCCCCAGTTACCGTATGGTCCGGGCCACATGTCGTAGCCCGCCTTGGTCGATATAAAGAGCTCGTCGCGATAGGCGTGCAGGTCGTCGTCCATCACGCGTCCCAGCGTCTCTTCTGCTGTGCCGTAGGCCGGTCCGTAGTTGTTGGCCAGGTCAAAGTGTGTCACGCCGTGGTCGAAGGCGTAGCGCAGTATTTCGCGACTGCGTTCATACGGATCGACGCTTCCGAAGTTGTGCCACATGCCCAGGCTCACCTTGGGCAGCAAGATCCCTGAGCGTCCACAACGCTCATATTCCATTCCGTTCTCGTAGCGGCGCTCGTCGGCCTGATAGCTGGTCTGTTGTTCCATCTGTTTTTCTGTCTGTTTCATGTCAGGTTTTCGCAATCAATTCGTTTTACCTCGCAAAGATACAACTTTTTTTCGAAAAACCAAAAACTTACGACTTTACCGCCATTTTTTAGGGTAAAATCGCTTATCCCTATTTTTTGACTTAGTATCATTTCGTGAAAGCATAGCTTTGACGTAGTGAATCCTACGTTTTGACATGATGAATGTGCCGTTTTGGCAGTCACAAAGTTACGCTTTGCCGTCGATCAAGTGCCACATCGACGGTCATCAAGTGCCACATCGACGGTCATCAAGTGCCACATCGACGCCCATCTAATTCTGTCTTCCGTCAATGAGAGTAGATTAGTTTTTTTTAACGGTATAGGCTGTCATATTTGTCAGTTCATGCCGTCTATTATGTGGAATGAATAAAGAAATCAGCAAAGAGGACTTCGCCCGACTGGTGCAGCAATACGCTTCACAGGTGCTTGACTTCACAACCCGACTGCTGTCAGATCGCAGGGAGGCAGAAGAAGTGGCGCAGGATGCCTTCGTGAAGGCCTTCCGCTCGTTGGACACGTTCAATTTCCAGTCGTCGTTCTGCACATGGGTCTGCCGTATCGCCTACCATATGTCGCTGGACCGCCTGAAACGCCAGCACCCATACTACGTCGACATCGACAACCTGCCGGCAATAGCAGACGAAGAGCTGTCGACAGGACGCGAGGAACGCATTGCCCTGATGGAAGAGGCCATCGACGACCTGACTAACGACGAGCAACTGCTGATACATCTCTATTATTATGAAGACCGACCGTTGCGAGACATCGCCTACATCATGGACGTGGAGCCGAATGCGCTGGCTACCCGACTCCACCGCATCAGGAAGAAACTATCACGGATGATTAAACAGAAAGAACATGGACAAGCTGACAGATAAAGACCTGCGCGAAGCCTTGCGCCGACGTGAAGCACGCCGCGTGAAAACGGAAGTGCCCGCTGACTTCTGCGACAACGTGATGCAGGAGATAACTCCCAAGCCTGCACGTAGCCCCAGATATGCCTACATCGTTGCCCTTGCCGTAGCTGCGTGCATTGCTATTGCCGTACTGATGATTTGGCCAACGGATGGTGAGCATAAGTACGACGGGAGCGCACTCGCAGTACGACGCCTGCGTACTCACAGTATGACAAAAGTGCACTCGCAGCCAGACACCGTAGCACTTTCCGTTGTCCCCAAGAAAGTGGCTCAGGTTAGAGCTATGAAGCAGCCTCCCCAGCAAGTCCTAGCTAAGACATCGGCTACTGACAGCCTCGACTACTATATTAACAAGATAGAACGCGAACTGGCACAAGTGGACGACAGCCTCTATATTGAGCGTATTCATCGGGTGATGCATGCTGACGAACGACTGCAGCGTATCGTCAACAGCTACATCCTGAATGAGTTGCACAAAGATGCCAAGTCCAGCGAGGCAAACAATATCAACAACGTAACAACAGACGATTATGAAGAATAGGAACATACTTATGGCATTGTGCCTGATGTGGGCCATGTCAATCAATGCACAGGTGGGCGACGCAGCCCGTCGTGTCCACGAAGCATTGCAGGCTTTCGTTTCCTCTGGTGAGTATAACGTCAGCAAGGGTCGTGTCGTCACTAATGACACCATTTCAGGTGGCAAGGCTACGGCTTACGACTTTAGCCAGGTGTTTGGGGTTGAGGGCACTAATGATGCCAGCATACTGTTTCAACACATGCAGGAGTTGGAGCAGACCCTGCGCAGCGAGGCCGTGCATGCCAGCGAAGTCATGATTCATGACGCCTGGCAGGGTGTTCCGCTGATCTCTGGCGTAGAATGGCTCTTGGGTAATCCCAATGGTGTGGTCACAGGAGAATATGCCTTCGGCAACAAGCAGAACATCCGCCTGCTGACCTTCGACGAGTCTGACGGTCAGCGTTATGCCGTGCTGTTGGTGTGGGAACAGCAGATCAAGCAGGACCAGCAAATTGGAAACGTCTGGATGATGAACGGCACCATCTACGAGATTACGGCAAAGAAGTACGATAAGATACCATTCTTCCTACCATATACTGAAAAGCAGGAGATAATAAAGGCAACCATCAAATACGACACAGACCCTACATCTCCACAGGCCTACGACGAACTATTGGCCAAGGTCAAGCAGACCTGCCAGATTTATGATCGCGAGACATCGGGTGGCAAGACGGCTGCTGTCGTGGTACTCCACAAGATGTGCGATGCCTATCCCAATAAACTGACCCGTGAGCAGTACAACACGCTCATCAGCATCCTCAGCCCTTATGCCGAGACTGCCTCAGGCCAGAAGCACAAGGAAATGTTCGGCTACACCTGCTACACGCTCTACCAAAAGAGCGAGCATTATCAGGCGGAAGGCGGTGAGGTGAAGCGTCGACCAGCCATGATAACCTCTTCCACCATCTCTACGACGCAGCTGCGAAAGGTCGTTTCATACAACGGACTGATTACCAACGGTTCTGAAGACCTGCTACTGGTGGACTGCCAGATTAGCGGCACGGCCCCAGCCGATGCCGACAGCATTAGCGTTCATCGCAGCGTGTCCTCTTTCGAGGAGCTTGGAAAGTTTCCTGTCCGCAACGGACGTTTCTCTTTCACCTGCCGATTGCCGAAAGACGAGGTGTGCAGCCTGACCACAGAAAACCGCCATATCACGTATTTCTGGGCAGACGGCCAACCCATCAGCGCAGACTTGGTAAAGAGTACCGTCAAGAGTCAGAAAGCCTCTCAGCAGCGCAACAACTTCCTGAACGAAACGGAGACAGAACGGTTGCGCATGCTGAAGATAAAGGACCGTGCCGAACTGGATGCCGCCCTCGCCAGGCAGCGCGAACGCTATCGTCAGGTCATCTTCCAAGGCAACGACGACCTGCTGAAAGCCTACGCCATCTACAAGGCATATACCGAACTGACTTACGACGAACTGAAGCCCTTTGTCAGCGACCAGTTCCGCTACTCTAACCATCTGCTGATGGCTCCCGTCAAGGAATATGTGGCAGGACTGGAGAAACGCCGTCCGGGGAAAAATTATGAAGACATGCTCGTTGCAGACACGCTGGGCAACCCTCACCAGCTGAAAGAGTACGTCGAACGCGGCTATGTCGTGCTGCACTTCTGGGAAAGCTGGAATCGCGACGAGTTCGACATCCTGCCCCAGCTGCGCGCCCTCTACGACCAGTATCATGCGAGAGGCCTGCAAATCCTCAGCCTTGTCACCGATGGAAACTATAAGCAGCGATGGACGGACCGGCTGAAAGAAGAGAAGTTGCCTTGGCCACAGCTGAGCACCAAAGCGGCCAAGAATCTATACGGCATCCTCTCATGGCCCGAAACCGTTGTCATTAGTCCTGACGGCACCATCGTTGCAAGCCCCTCAACAATACAAGAATTAGAGGCAGAACTGGAAAAGATTTATAGTACGAACTGATTTTAATGCCTAATAAAGGGCTGACCTCACGGCCAGCCCTTATTACAAACTAAACAAATACTTTATTTCAACTGTCTTATGTGGTTAAAGAATCATGGTGCAAAGGTACAGCATTTTTCCAGACCATGCAATACCAAGAATTAGGGATTTTTCATTATGTCATTCGTTAAATATATCGAAAGACGAGACATTTTATCGATTTCATTTGGTAGTTATCAAGAATAGTTTATACCTTTACATCTCTTTGTATGTTGAGATAAAGATTATAACTAACATGAAGAAAACGATCATTACAACATTGCTCGCCTTCATCGCACTGACAAGTTGGGCACAGCCATTATTGAAGACGCATGTTGAAACAGGTGATTTGGAGGGCACGCCCGACGGCACCGACCTCGCCGTGTATAAAGCCATTCCATACGCAGCGCCACCTGTGGGCGATTTGCGTTGGAAGGCACCACAGCCCGCCAGGCCTTGGAAGGGTGTGCTGAAGGCAGAGGATGTGGCCAAGTGGCCTCCACAGCCCGAAAAGAGTTACGTGAAGTACGACATGATGAGTGAGGACTGTCTGTATCTCAGTGTGACCACGCCAGCCAAGAGCGTCAATGATGCCCTGCCTGTGATGGTATTCATTCACGGAGGCGGTTTCCAGACGGAGCATTATGGTGGCGATCTGTGGCAGAGCCTGGCTCGTAAAGGCGTCGTCGCTGTCTCCATCGAGTATCGTGCTGGCTCGTTAGGCTTTATGGCACATGCTGATCTGGCCAAGGAGTCGCCCGAAGGACACTCGGGCAACTATGGTCTTCTCGATCAGATCTTTGCTTTGCAATGGGTACAGCGCAACATCAAGAACTTCGGTGGCGACCCAAAGAAGGTGACCATCTTTGGAGAGTCTGCTGGTGCCATGAGTTGTCATATTCTCTGTGCATCGCCCTTGGCCAAGGGGTTGTTCCGTGCCTGCATTAGTCAGAGCGGAGGCTTTATTTCGCCCACGAATGTAATCAATCAGGAACTAGCTCAGATGGTTGGTCAGATGTTTATGAGTCAGTTGAAGAAGAACTCCATCGCTGAGATGCGTCAGATGGATGCCAAGGAACTGACGGGTAATGGTGTGAACTTTCCTGCCTGTACGCCCATCGTCGATGGCTACGTGATACCAGAACCTATCTACGACCTCTATCAGAAGGGCAACTACAACGACGTGCCTGTGCTGATTATGCACAATAGCGATGAGGGTGCTGTGGATTTCGACAAGGTGAGCGTCGAGGACTACAATCGTCAGTTTAGTCAGTTGCCTGGTCAATGGGCTGACAGTGCAAAGGCGCTCTATCCTAGTACTACCGAGGAGGAACGCCTGTTCAGTATGCGTGACTTCGTACGTGACGTGGGTTTCGGTTGGCCGTCTTATGCTTGGGCTACTCTGCAGAAACAGACGGGTAAGAGTCCAGTCTATATGGCTTATCTGGCTCAGAAGTCGGACACTACCGTCTATGCCAAGGGCAATCGTCGTGGTGCCGCCCATGCTGATGATATGATGTATCTGAAAGGTGCCTTCGACAATCAGGCTGTGAAGTATCCACAGGAGAAGAAGGTTGGCGGCCTGATGCAGCAGTACTGGGTAAACTTCGCCAAGACGATGAATCCCAACGGAAAAGACCTGCCAAGTTGGCCTGAATTCGAGGAAGACAGGCCTACCGTGATGCAGTTTAACAATGGCGCCTCACTCGTCAAGACACCCAATCAGGAACGCATTAAACTCATCGACAGATTCATGAAATACGTTCGTTCACTCAGAACTTCGAGCAACTAAAAATAAAAGACATCAGGACTTGCACTCGCCTGCGCCATAGACGTAGGCGAAGGCACCGCTCTCGTAGTCGAAGATCTCGTCGTCGCGGAAGAAGCGGCACAGTTCGATAGCGGCATTCTCGACAGAGTCGGAGGCATGGACAATGTTTTGCTGGTTGCTCATAGAGAGGTCGCCTCGAATGGTACCAGGAGCAGCTTCACGGCCATTGGTGACGCCACACATCTGGCGCACGACCTTCACGGCTTCTACACCACTCAAGGCGAGAGCGACCACTGGTGAGGCCTGCATGGAGGCAGCCAACGAGGGGAAGAATGGTTTGTCGGCCAGATGGGCATAGTGCTCACGCAGGATGTCGTCACTCAGCTGCATCATCTTCATACCAGAGACACGCAGACCACGGCGCTCGAAGCGGCCAATCACCTCGCCCATCAGCTGACGCTGTACGCAGCTGGGCTTCAAAAGTACTAATGTTGTTTCCATGATCAATGGGTTTTAGGAATTGTTATATAGTTTTCTGTTTCTTGTGGGACAAAGATACGAATAATTTCTGAAAGTGCCAAACGAACATGGAAAAAAGTGTCAGCTGAGGCGGCGCTCGAGGAAGAAGGCCTTGGTGGCCAGGAAGAAGAGGGCAGTGCCGATGGCGTTGACGAGGACTACCGTCCAGAAGGTTGCTGCGTAGCCCAGCACCTCGGCGATGATGCCTCCTAAGAGGATGCCAAGTCCCATACCGACATCCCACGAGATGAGAATGGTGGAGTTGGCGGTGCCTCGCTGGCTGTTGTCAGACACGCTGATGGTCATGTTCTGGAACGCTGGCCACATGTGGCCGTTGCCCAGGCCAATGAGCAATGCCGAGCCGTAGTAGCCAATTAGAATTGAGAATTGAGAATTGAAAATTGAGAATTGATTCAGCGTGGGCATTAGAATAAATAGGGTATAGCCGATGAGTGAGATGACGATACCCTCAGCGGCATTCTGCGTGAGGCGCCCCTTGCGGAGTGCCTTGCCACCTTGTATGCGGCTGGCCATCAGTCCTACGGCGCAGAGCATGAAGTAGGTGCCTGTACCTGCCGTCATGCCCAGCTGTTCCTTGCCGTAGATGGCGAGATAGTTGCTGAGCACGCCAAAGCAGAAGCCAAAGGCCACCATGTTGACGCCCAGCAGCCAGCCACGCACGAGGAAAAAGCGGTCGAGCGACAGCTTGTTTTTCTTTTTGATGATTTGTTTCTCTGTCGGCTTGATTGTGGCGTCGACCAGCCATCCGGCACAAGCCACAGCCAGCGCTATCCAGAACAACAGTTCGAAACTCGATGTCAGGCGGTAGACAAAGATGCCGATGGTGGGGGCAATGGCCATAGCGAGATTGTTGCTCAGTCCGTAGTAGCCGATGCCCTCAGTGCGTCGCGACGAGGGCAACACGTCGATGGCTACCGTTGAGTTGGCTACCGTCAGCGCGCCAAAGGGTCCGCCGTGCAGCGTTCTGACGATGGTAAACAGCAGGAGTGTGGAAGCGGCCAGGTAGCCCGCAAAGAAGATGGCAAACGCCGAGAAGCACACCATGAGCACCGTCTTGCGAGGAAAGGAGTCGACGACGTAGCCACTGAACGGACGAAAGAGTAGGGCGGTGATGGTGTAGCCCGACAGCACGAGACCTATCATGTCCTTCGTGGCGCCAAACGTCTCGCTGAGGTAGAGTGGCAACAGCGGCGTGAGCACATAAAAGGCAAAGAACAGCGCGAAATTCGCTGCCATCACCTTGCAGTAGTTTTTGTTCCAAAGCCGTTCTTCTCGCTGGGTCGTCATGTGATTGCAAATATGTTTTTTCGTGGAGTTGCCTGCAAAGTTACATTTTTTTATGGGTAGTTTTGCTTAAGAAATGATTTTTTTTGCTAACTTTGTCCTCAAAATAACGAAAACTCACAAATATTACTCATGTGAAAAAGCCAAACATGTGGGATAGGGTGAAAAAACTGTTCAAGACAAATCTCTCGCTGAAAGTCATCATTGTAGCAGCCTTGCTGCTGGAACTGACAACGGGAGTGATGTACTATTCGGCTCAGAACATCATCCAGCAAATGATGGAACGAATGATCAACAGGGAAATGGCCTCGGTCTATCACCGCATTTGCAACCAGCTCTTAAAGGAGGAAGTGGCTATCAACAATCTTGCATGGATGGTGGGCGACGAACTGGAAAAGCCAGAGTGGGTGGACGACGTGATACGCAAATATGTCGAGAACAACCACGATGCGTTGGGGTGTGGTGTGGCTTTTGTGCCCAACTACTACGCTCAGAAGGGTTACTGGTATGAGCCGTATGCCCGTCGCCAGGCCGACGGCACGATTAAGATGCTGCAGGTAGGATCGCCCCAGCATGACTATACGCAATCAGAGTTTTACCAGGAGACAATGGCCAAGGGTACCGGATACTGGAGTACGCTCTATCTGGATGCCGACGGTGCGAAGACTGTCGTGACCTCCTATGGCACGCCCGTGAAAGACGACAAAGGGAAGGTCGTGGCTGTGGTGTGTGCCGACTATACGCGAGACTGGCTTGACAAGGTGTTGAACGTAGGAAAGGCCTATGAGTCTATGCAGCGTTTCCTGACAACTGGCAACTACAACCTGTTGGCGGGTGATGACTGCACATTGTTTAAGGAGGCCGTCGCCGAGATGAAAGCTTCCGGCAATGAGGAAGGATACATCAAGCTGAAGAGCGAGGACGGCACGAAGAGGCACCTGTTCTTTCACCCTGTGGGTGGAGATACTGACTGGGTACTCGTGAATATCGTAGACGACAGCGAGGTGTTTGGTACACTTCGGCATGTGCGACAGTTCCTTTTGTTGCCAGTGATGGCCGGTCTGCTGCTGATAGGTTTCATCATTTATCGCAGCAAGC
Source organism: uncultured Bacteroidales bacterium (assembly GCA_902760345.1). GTDB lineage: Bacteria > Bacteroidota > Bacteroidia > Bacteroidales > Bacteroidaceae > Prevotella. The sequence continues at coordinate 24,026 of CACWFY010000021.1, forward strand.
GTAATCTGGAGCGTCTGCGTCAGTTGAATGCCGAGAAGGAGCGCATAGACAGCGAACTGCGTGTGGCCAATAGGATACAGCAAAGCATGCTGCCCAAAGAAGAGATGAGAGATGAGGGGTTAGCGGTGAGAGGTTTCTTGAAGCCAGCCCGTGAGGTGGGTGGTGACCTCTATGACTACTTTGTCCGCGATAATCAGTTGTTTTTCTGTATTGGTGATGTCAGTGGCAAGGGTACGCCTGCGGCGCTACTGATGGCTGTCACCCACGCGTTGTTCCGTTCAACCTCTGCCCACGAGCACAATCCTGCTCATATCATGCAGCGTATCAATGAGACTGCCTGTCAGGACAACGAGTCGAACATGTTTGTCACCTTGTTCATCGGCGTGCTCGACCTGCCAACGGGCCATCTAAGCTATTGTGATGCAGGGCATGATGCACCAGTCATCATGGAGAATGGACGATGGAGAATGGAGAATTGTAATCCGAACCTTCCCGTGGGAGTCTTCGACGACTATACATATTCTTTGCAAGAGACACAGATAGCACCAGACAGCACCATCTTCCTCTATACTGACGGGCTGACGGAAGCAATGAATAGTGAGCACCAGCAGTTTGGCTTGGAGTGTGTCAAGACGGTGTTAGCAGAATGTGACGGCTTGCAGCCTAAGAAGATTCTAGCGGCCGTCACGGATGCTGTCCGCGGATTTGTGAACGGTACTGAGCAGAGCGACGACCTGACGATGCTGGCTATCCATTATAAACCTGAAAATATCAAGAACAACAAATCGAAATAATTATGAACACAACCATTGAAGAAATTGACGGCAAGTATGTCGCTACGTTAGAGGGAGAGATGGACACACCATCAGCCGTACAGGCAGAAGAGGTGTTGAAAGCACTCTATGATACTGGCGGCAAGGACGTCATCATCAACTGTAAGGGGCTGGTGTATATTGCATCGAGTGGCCTGCGCATTCTGCTTGGCATAGTGAAGGGAGCGAAAGCCAGTGGTTGTAGGGTGATCTTGCGCGACGTGAACGACGACATCAAGAACGTCTTCAGGCTCACGGGATTCATCAACATCTTTGAATTCGAATAGACAAGACTCATGGTTGAGGAGAGAAACAGCTACCTGGTGTCAAAGGCGCTGAAGACTTTTATGATGGGCGTGTGTATCTTTGGCTTCAACAGCATCGTGATGCATACGCTGGACGACGACGGCCGTCCCTTCAATCCGATACTCAAAGAGACGCCGCAAGGCTTTGAGCACCTGGGGTTGAAACTGGTCAGCGGCAGCAGTTTGACGATTGACTATAAATACATGTACGACCAGAATATGGTCTTTATGACCTTCAAACGTAACTCATAACACAGCATCCATATGAATACTACCATCGTTTCGTTGTTTCGCCAGCAAGTCCAGGCAACACCCCATCACGTTGCAGTTGTCTATAAGGACAAGAAGTTTACCTATGCCGAGGTTGATGAGATTAGCGACCGCATTGCAGGATATATAGCGTCTAAGGGCTTAGGCGTTGAGGATGTCGTCTCTATTCTGATTCCCCGTTGTGAGTGGATGGCTATTGCCTCGCTGGGTGTGCTGAAGGCAGGCTGTGCCTACCAACCGCTGGACCCCAGTTATCCACGAGAGCGCCTGAGCTTCATGATGCAGGATGCCAATGCGAAGATGCTGATAGCCGACGAGGAGCTGCGACCCATCGTCGACGAGTATCAGGGCGAGGTGCTGTTGACCAAAGACATTCGGAATATCGAAACCTCGAGACTTCGAGACTTCGATGTAAAGCCCGACAATCTTTTCATCCTGCTCTATACCTCTGGCTCGACGGGCGTGCCGAAGGGGGTGATGCTCGAGCACAGGAATCTGGTGGTGTTCTGCGACTGGTATCGCCGCTACTATGACCTGCAGCCTGGTGACCACGTGGCTGCCTATGCCAGCTATGGTTTTGATGCCTGTATGATGGATATGTATCCTGCGCTGACGACAGGTGCTACGGTCTATATCATTCCTGAGGAGATTCGCCTGGACCTTATCGCTCTGAACGATTATTTCGAGGCGAACCATATCACCCATGCCTTTATGACCACGCAGGTGGGTTGCCAGTTTGCCGAAATGGACAACCACTCGCTGAAACACCTCTCTGTGGGTGGAGAGAGCTTTATTCCTGTGGAGCCTCCCACGTACTTCCAGTTATATAACGCCTATGGTCCTACGGAGTGTACCATTTTCTCGACGATATATCCTGTAAGGCGGTATGAGAAAAACACACCTATCGGCAAGCCGCTCGATGCTCTACGCCTCTATGTGGTTGACCAGCAAGGAAAGCTGGTGGAGAACGGGCAGGAGGGTGAACTTTGGATCAGTGGTCCGCAAGTGGCTCGTGGCTACCTGAACCGACCAGAGCAAAACGCTCAGGCATTTACTACGAATCCTTTTATTTTTGATGGGGCTCATGGGGCTAATGAGACTAATGGGGCTCATGGGAATAGTCCCTACTCTCGCTGCTACCGCACGGGTGATATTGTTCGCTTGCTTCCAGACGGTAATCTGCAGTTCATTGGTCGTCGCGACGGACAGGTGAAGATTCGCGGTTTCCGTATTGAGATGCGTGAGGTGGAAGGTGTTATTAAAGAATTCCCTGGCATTAAGGACGTCACAGTGCAAGCCTTTGATGAGGAAGGTGGCGGTAAGTTCATTGCCGCCTATATCGTAAGTGATGAGCAGATAGACATCGATGCGCTGAACGACTTCATCTTGGAACGGAAACCACCCTATATGGTGCCTGCAGCAACGATGCAGATTGAGGGTATTCCCTTGAACCAGAATCAGAAGGTCGATAAACGGGCGCTGCCAAAGCCGGAGAAAAGGCAGGGAGCTGGAAGTTTTGAGATGAAAGCACCACAAAACGACCTGCAGCGGGAATTGATGGAGATGATTGGAAAGATTATCCACTGCACGGAGTTCGGCATCGACACGCCCCTCCGCTATGTCGGCCTGACCTCCATCTCGGCCATCCGTTTGGCAGCAACAGCCTTTAAACAATATGGTGTGGTGCTGGATTCTAAGAATCTGGTGAAGGAGGCCACGGTACTGATGATAGAAGAGGTTATTAATAGTACAACCGCTACAACCCAGAAGAGCGTTAAAGAAGTGACGGTGGCCCCGCTCTCTTTCTCGCAGACTGGTGTCTATGTAGATTGCATCAACAATCCTGAAGACACGCAGTACAATATCCCTTGGGTGTTGGGTTTTCCTGTTGACACTGACACAGAACAGTTGCGCCAGGCGATACAAACCGTCTTAGAGGCTCATAAGCATATCTTTGTACGTTTCGAGGCAGAAGGCGATGATATTTTGCAACGCTATAGCCCCGTAACCCTCGACATTCCCGTCATGACGCTTACCGACAGTCAGTTGGCTGAGCACAAGAAGGTTTTTGTAAGACCATTCGATTTGGGTAAGGACGTGCTATGCCGCATAGAGATTGTCAAGACAGAACGTGGCGTGTTCCTGTTGCTGGATATCCATCACCTGGTGTTTGACGGCAGTTCCTTGGACTTGTTTATCGTACAGCTTTGCGATGTGATGGAAGGTCGGACGGTGGAAGTTGAGACCTATACCCATTTGAATCATGCTGCCGATGAACAGCAAGAATCTATTGAGACCCATAAGGCCTACTATGACCGTTTGTTAGGCGCCTGTGAGGGAGCTACAGAATTGACTGCCGACCTGCCTACACCCCATGAGTGCGAGAAGTCGGCAGAAGTGTATCGCCCCTTTGATATGGCCGCTGTCGAACAGTTCTGCCGTGAGCACCCTGTGACACCAGCTCACCTGACGTTGGCAGCCACGCTGTTGGTCTTTGCCCGCTTTACAGGCAATGAAGACTTGTATATCAGCACCGTCAGCAGCGGACGCAGCAATATCCGCATCCAGAACACCTTTGGTATGTTCGTGAATACGTTGCCGTTTGCCGCAAAACTCACTGACGGAAGTGTGATAGACTTTATCAAGGATGTCAGCCAGCGTTTCGATGAGGCCATGCAGCATGAGCAGTATCCCTTTGCCCGTATTGCTGCCGATTATGGTTACACGCCTGAACTGGCCTTCGCCTATCAGTTGGGAATGGTGACCCGCTATATGCAGAACGGTCGCGAGGTGAGCGTTGAGAGCCTCGAGGCTGGTGCGCCTAAGTTCCGAATGATTGTGCGCATCGAGATTCACGATGGACAGCCTTGTGTTGTGACAGAATATGACGACGGCCAATACAGCGAGATGTTGGTAACCCAACTCTCCGAGTCCATTGTTAACGTGCTGAAGGTCTTCATCAACCAGCCGCAGGCACGACTGACCGATGTCTCGCTGCTGTCGCAAGAACAGACGGCATTGCTGGACTCCTTCAACCAGACCGACGTGCCGTACGACGATAGCCAGACCATCGTGTCGCTATTCCGTCAGCAAGCGAAAGAAACTCCCGATAACATAGCAGTAGTATACAAAGACACTCGACTGACCTACCGCGAGGTGGATGAGATAAGCGACCGCATTGCAGGAGCTATCGCTGGCAAAGGGCTTGGGGCCGAAGACATTGTTTCTGTTTTGATTCCCCGTTGCGAATGGATGCCTATTGCCTCGCTAGGCGTGCTAAAGGCTGGCTGTGTCTATCAGCCGCTGGACCCCAGTTATCCACGAGAGCGCCTGAACTTCATGATGCAGGATGCCAATGCGAAGATGCTGATAGCCGACGAGGAGCTGCGACCCATCGTCGACGAGTATCAGGGCGAGGTGCTACTGACAAAGGATATTCGAAATATCGAAACTTCGAGACTTCGAGACATCGATGTAAAGCCTGACAATCTTTTCATCCTGCTCTATACTTCCGGCTCGACGGGCGTGCCCAAAGGTTGCCAGTTGATGCATTCCAACTTGGTGGCTTTTATCCACTGGTATCATCGTTATTTTGACCTCCAAGTTTCGGACAGGGTGACGGCATATGCCAGTTACGGCTTTGACGCCAATATGTTTGACACATATCCCGCCTTGACTCGTGGTGCTACGGTATATATCATTCCAGAAGAGATACGTCTTGACCTGATAGCCATGAATGAGTATTTCGAACAGGAGCATATCACCCATGCCTTTATGACGACTCAGGTGGCCTATCAGTTTGCAACCACCATCGAAAACCACTCACTGAAGCATTTCACGACAGGTGGCGAGAAACTCGCCTCTCTCACACCGCCGAAGGGCTATCAACTGCATAACGCCTATGGACCCACAGAGACTACAATCCTTGAAACCTGTTATAAGGTGGATCAGGAGCAGAAGAACATTCCTATTGGTAAGGCAATCGACAACATGCGCTTGTATATTGTCGATTCACATGGTCATCGTTTGCCGGCAGGTGCTGTTGGTGAACTGTGGGCCAGTGGTCCGCAGGTGGGACGAGGCTATCTGAACCGTCCTGAGAAAACAGCGGAGGTCTTTGTTAAGAATCCGTTTGTTTCTGATGGGGCTCATGGGACAAATGGGGCTCATGGGAATAGCCCTCATTCCCGCTGCTATCGCACTGGCGATATCGTGCGCTATCTGCCTGATGGCAATATCCAGTTTGTGGGACGTCGCGACGGACAGGTAAAGATTCGCGGCTTCCGTATCGAACTGAAAGAGGTGGAGAGTGTCATTCGTGAATTCCCCGCTGTCAAGGATGCTACCGTGCAAGCCTTCGATGCTGAAGATGGCAGTAAGTTCATTGCGGCTTACGTCGTCAGCGACGAGCAGATAGATGTTGAGGCGTTGAACAATTTCATCCTCGACCAAAAGCCACCCTATATGGTGCCTGCTGTGACCATGCAGATTGAAAGCATTCCTCTGAATCAGAATCAGAAAGTGGACAAGCGTGCATTGCCTAAGCCCGTTCTGTCCGTTGCGACTCAGTCGCAACAGACAGTGGTGGCACCGATGAATGTGTTGGAGCAGGAGCTGCATGAGATGATTGCCGGCGTCGTCAATCACAGCGATTTCGGCATTACGACCATTCTTGGGTATGCAGGATTGACCTCTATTACTGCCATCAAGTTGGCGGTCCTGGTGAACAAACGCTTTGGCGTTACACTCAACTCGAAAAGCCTGGTGAAGAGTGGAACGTTACAAAGCATAGAGAATGAGATTCTGAAAGGGTTTATGGGTCAAGATTCTAACTCTCTCACTCTCTCACCTTCTCATCCTCTCACCTCCACACCCTCTCACCTCAATGCTGCACCCCTCAGTTTTGCCCAACAGGGCGTATATACCGAGTGCCAAGCCAATCCTAATACGGTTCAATATAATATACCTCATGCACTCCGATTCCCAAAGGGTGTTGACGCAGCGCAGCTTGCCAATGCCATACGCAAGGTCGTCGACAGTCATCCATACATTTTGTGTCACTTTGTGGCTGGCGCTGACGACGAGATTGTACAGGAGCCGATGCCTGACTATACGCTTGACATTCCCGTCAAGACCATGACGGCTGATGAACTCGAAGCCTATAAGAAGACCTTCGTGCGCCCCTTTGATTTAGAGAAAGGCCCCTGTGTGCGGTTTGAGATTATCCGTACTGACGAGCTGACGCTATTGGCCGACATGCACCACCTGGTCAGCGACGGTGCTTCCATCGACCTCTTTATCACGCAGCTCTGTAGTGTGCTCGACGGCTTACCCATTGAGCAGGAGGACTACACCTATTATGATTTCGTACGTGACGAGGAGATAACCCCAGAGACAGAGCGTTTCTTCGAGCAGCAGATGGCAGAGGTCGATGAGCCCACGCAACTCATTCCCGATGTGTTTGTTCAAAATCTGCCGCACATCCAGCATAACGTGGCTGTTTCCACCGACCTCCAGGCAGTCAAGGAATTTGCCCAGAAGAACGACATCACGCCTGCTGCTGTTTATCTTGGCGCATGTTTTATCACCTTTGGTCGTTTCGTATGCGAAGACTTAGTATCCATCGTTACCGTGTCAAACGGAAGGAGTAATATGAAGGTGTGGAACACGATGGGTATGTTTGTCAATACGTTACCACTTGTGATGACGCTCGACCATCATGAAAAGACAACCGACTTCCTGCGCCGTGTGTCTCAGAACTTCTCAGACACCATCGAGCACGAGAACTACCCTTTTGCACGTATCGCCAGCCGTTATGACTTCCATCCTCAGGCATCCTACACCTATCAGATAGGAGTCATTAACGACTATAATACCAAATACGGTAAGATGGAGATGGAGCCCTTGTCGTTGGATATTGCCAAATTGCCCGTTGCAGTATATATCGAAGGCAGTGAGGAGAACGCTGTCATCAAGGTGGATTACGACTCTTCCATGTACAGTGCTGAAATGATGACGGGACTGGCTGAGAGCATCAGGAATGCTGCTCGTGGACTGCTTGTCAGCGACAACGTGTCGGACATAAGCCTGACGGATGAGAAGCAGTGGAAAGTACTCGACAGCTTCAACAAACCGTGGGATTTGGACTATGACATGAGCGACTCTGTTGCCACGCGCTTCAAGAAGATTGTCGCCGAGAATCCTGATAAGCTCGCGGCGGTATTCAAAGATAAGGCATATACCTATCAAGAGCTGGATGACCTGACCGACCGTCTGGCAGCAAAGATTTACAAGATTGGCTGTGAGGTAACCGGCAAGACCGACCTCAAAGAAGAAGTAGCAGCCATCATCCTGCCCAGAAACGAGCAGACCATTATCCTGCCTCTGGCTGTGGTCAAGGCAGGTATGGGTTATGAGCCCCTCGATCCAAGCTACCCGAAGGAGCGTCTGAACTTCATGGTGAAGGATGCCGCCATCAGTCTGCTGATAGCCGATGATGGTCTTTCCGACGTGGTCGATGAATATCAGGGCCGGGTGGTCACCGTCAGTGAGCTATACGATATGCCTGTTCCCGACGGTTTACCCGTCGGCCCCAAGCCCGACAGTCTGTTTATCATGCTCTATACCTCTGGCTCTACAGGTGCCCCCAAGGGATGCCAGATTGAGAACCGCAATATTGTGGCTTACGCCCACGGCATGCGTCACACCTTCTATACGAAGAATGATATTGTAGCCGCTTATGCCTCGTTCAGCTTCGACGTGAATATGGCAGATGTGTTCTGTAGCCTCTTGGTAGGAGCCACCGTTAACCTGGTGCCCGAGGAAGACCGCATGGATCTGGGGCGCTTGGCGGCATACTTCGACCAGGCAGGCATCACGACGCTGTTGCTTACGACGCAGGTCGGTGTGCAGTTCGCACAGAACTATCCCCACCAGAAGACGCTCAGACTATTGATTATAGCTGGCGAGAAATGTCCCGCTATCGACCCCTCGGCTATCGACTATCCTATTGCCAACGGCTATGGTCCCACAGAGAACTGCTGTGGTGTCAGCGTCTTCCCCATCAAGCAGTGGGAGCCGAACATTCCTATCGGACAACCGATACCAACCATTCATGCGTATGTGTTGGATAAGACGAACCACCGCCTGCCGGCAGGTGCGGCAGGCGAGTATTGCTTGTCTGGACCGCAGACGAGTCGTGGCTACCTGAACCGTCCCGATAAGACCGCCGAGGCCTATCAAGACTGCCCGTTCAACGAGTTCCGCATGTATCATACAGGCGACATCGTCCGCTACCGTCAGAACGGCGATGTGGAGTTTGTTGGTCGTAAAGACGGACAGGTGAAAATCCGTGGCTTCCGTATCGAGACGAAAGAGGTAGAAACCGTTATCCGTGGTTTCGAAGGTGTTAAGGATGTTACCGTCCAGGCCTATGACTATGAGAGTGGTGGAAAATATCTGGCAGCCTTCGTTGTTGGCGACGGCACGATTGATACCGATGCAGTCGCTGCATATGTGAAGAGCCAGAAGCCTGCCTATATGGTGCCGGCTGTCATCATGCAGATTGACCAGATTCCGCTAACGGTAAATATGAAAGTAGACAAGAAGGCACTGCCCAAGCCAGAACGGAAAGCTGCCGACTACGTGGCTCCTGCCAACAAGACCGAGGAAGACTTCTGCAGCATCTTCGGTAGTGTTCTGGGTGTCGACCGCGTCAGTGCTGAAGCCGACTTCTTCGAAATCGGTGGTAGCTCTATCCTCGCCATGAAGGTGGTCATCGCTGCCGAGAAAGCAGGCTATAGCATTGTCTATAACGATGTGTTCAGCTACACCACTCCGCAAGCAATGGCAGAATTCCTGGGTGCCAGCACACCGCAGCAGACAAACACCGACGGCTACGACTACGCTCAGATTCACGAACTGCTCTCACATAACACCATCGAGGCTTTCCGCAGTGGCAAACATCATGCCATCGGTGATGTGCTGTTGACAGGAGCCACAGGCTATCTTGGCAGTCACGTGCTTCATGAACTGATAGTGAACCATAGTGGTAAGATATTCTGTTTCGTTCGCCCAGGAAAAGAAAAGAGTGCACTTGATCGCCTAAAAGAAATGCAACGATACTATTTCGGTGAGGAATGGGATCATTCTCGTGTTGTCGTCATCGAGGGCGATGCCACTGATCCCGCTTCGCTGGAGCGTTTTGAGGCGCCTCACAGCGGTATGACGGTCGTCAACTGTGCTGCCAGCGTCAAGCATTTTGCTAAGGGCAACGAGATAGAACGCGTGAATGTCGAGTCGGTGAAGAATCTGACGGCATGGTGCGAGCGCTGCGATGCGCGTTTGCTACATATCTCCACCGGCAGCATCATGGGTAGTCGTAAAAACGGTCTGCCGCCTGTGGACTATCAGTTTACCGAACATGTGTTGTATGCGGGACAGGAACTGAATGCCAACCAATATGTCCACTCCAAGTTCATGGCCGAGCGGCATATCTATGAGGAAATACTGAAGCATGGCCTGAAAGCGAAGGTATGCCGTGTAGGCAATCTCGCACCCAGGTTTGGCGATGGTGAATTCCAAATCAATTATCAGACCAATAGTTATATGAATACGCTCAAAGCCTTCCGTACTATTGGTGTTATCGGCTATGACGATCTGAATGTTGAGACGGAATTCTCACCCATAGACTGTGTGGCAAAGGCCGTTCTGACCTTGGCTCAGACGCCTGATGACTGTGTGTGCTTCCAGCCGCTCAATCCGCACCGGCCGTTAATGGGCGACATTATCCACGCTATGAACGACATGGGCTACAGCATCCGAGGTGCTGAGAATGAGGAGGTGGCTGACGCACTCCAGCAAGCGCTGGCTGACGAAAAGACCAATGCAGCGGTGAGCAGTCTGATAGCCTACAATAGTAATGATGGTAGTCAGGAGATAGGATTAGACAGTCTTGACATCACGTACACATCAAGTATCTTAGAGCGTTTGGGATTCTCATGGCCAGAAACGGGCAGGGCCTATATTCGCCGCTTCCTTGAAAAGTTGAATGAAAAAGGATTTTTCAATGCATAATTGCCAGACAGATGAAACAGATTCATGAACTGATAGCCGACTATGCTGCAGAGACACCTCATAAAACGGCTCTGCAGGACCCATACGGCGAGATAAGTTACGAAGAACTGGAGGCAAAGAGTACCGCCACTTCTTGCAAGCTGACGGGCCTCGGTGTAAAACAGGGTAACGCTGTGGCGGTGTATGTTCCGTTTGTCAAAGAAATCATGCTTGGTGCCATTGCTGCCTTTCGTACTGGTTGTATCTTTGTCCCCTTTGACGGGGCCTACCCTGAAAAGCGTCTGGAGTATATGCTCGAAGACGCTGAGGCAGCAGCTATCCTAACTACGCGAGAGTTCTGGGAAAGCAAGAAGTTATATTTCCCTGAAGACAGAGTCCTTTTCCTCGATGAGGTAGAGCCAACCCATGAAACCTCAAACCTCAAACCTCAAACCTCAAACCTCTCAGAGAGTTCTCCCGCCATGCTGCTCTATACCTCCGGCACAACGGGCAAGCCTAAAGGTGTGCTACATAGCCACCGTATGCTGTTACATATTGCCGACTGTGCCAAGTTGCATCCCGATGCAGAGATGAATGCCAATACCCGTTCAGGCATCATGTCGAGCTTTCCTTTCGTAGCGACCATGATGTTTCTGATAGGGCCCCTGCTCCATGGTGGTACGGTATGCATTGCCCCTGAGGTTGCCCGCAAAGATATGGGTTTTCTCTACCAGTTCATCCAGGAAGCGAGGGTCACTCACATCTTTCTGCCTTCGGGTCTCGCTGCCATCATGGCCGAAGACTACGACCTGAAGGGAGTGTCTGTGTTTGCGGCAGGTGAGAAGCTGCGCAACTTCCGTCCTTGTTCGCCAGACAATATGCTGATAAATCTTTACGGCAGTACTGAGGTGTGCCCCATCATCTCTAAGAAGATTCACGGCAACGAAGAGCGCATCCTGGTGGGTAAGCCTTATCAGAACACCAAGACTCGGATAGTCGACGACGGCCTACAGCCTGTCGGTTCAGGGGTTGCTGGAGAATTGATTGTCAGCAACGACTATATGTCGAGCGGTTACCATAAACTTCCCGAGCTGAGTGCTGAGAAATGGTTTATGCTTGATGGTGAACGGTGGTTTCATACTGGCGACAGGGCTGTGTGTACGGCTGATGGGGACATCGACATTTTAGGACGTACAGACAACATGGTGAAGCTGTCTGGTTTCCGTATAGAGACCGGTGAGGTAGAGGCTCAGATTACCAAAGCCATCTCACAACTCACCCATCACCCATCACCCGACGTGGGTCAGGTGGTCGTGGTTGTTAAGAACATCAACGGCATTGACCACCTGTCGTGCTATTATGAGGCGAAGCGTGAACTCGACAGGCGTGCAGTGACAGCGGAGATAGCCAACTATCTGGCTGAATATATGATACCCGATGTCTGGGAACGAATGGATGCACTGCCGCGTAACCTCAACGGTAAGGTGATGCGTAATGAGTTGCCGAGTCCAAAGAGAGAGCGCAATATGACGGGTGTCATCGATAGTGAGGTGCTGTTCAGAGTATTGATGACAGCAGAAGACGTGTTAGCCGCTGACACCCACATCGGACCTGACGAGCGGTTTACCGATGTTGGCGGCACATCGCTTATCGCCATGAAATATGCTGTGGCACTCCGCGAACAGGGTATTAAGATTACTGGTAAGCAGATTCTGCAGTATAACACCTTCCGCAAGATAGCCGACGTGGCTGACGTGGCTTATGAGCAGCTATGGAGCCGCGAGGAGTATGAGAGCGTCGTGCGCGACTTTGCCACAAGGGGTGAGCATATTGAGAAAGTGTTGCCTATTGCCAACTGGCAGAACGAGATGTTGTTCCGACAGCTGATTTCGCCCGATTCACATAGCTACCGTAATGTGGTGTTCCTACAAGTCGACAGCATCATTAGTGAGGCTCATCTGCGCGAAGCCTTAGACATTGTAGCCCGTGAGAACGAGCAATTGCGGTCGGCCATCGTTTTTCATGGTATTCCTGTCATTCAGCAAGTCATCACCGACCGCAAGATTCCCCTTGAAATGGTAGAGGCGCCAGTTTATGACAGTCATACGCTGGGCAGGGTGCGCGATGCCTTGTATAATGCACCCATCGACCTGCAATTCTGCTCGATGATGAAGATAGTATGCCTGCACGCCAAGCAGCATAGTTTTCTCTATGTGCTGACCCATCATATTGCCGTGAGCCAACAGCAACTAAGACAATATTTGTTGCGGCTGATGCAGGTATTGGCAAACCATTATCCTAATGATGTCTCTATTAGCGACTGGATGAAGATGCTGGAGTTTGGAATGCAGGAAGACCAGCCCACGAAACCTCAAACCTCAAACTTCAAACTTCAAACCTCTCAGAAAGAGATATGCGTCTATTCGTCCTTGGCGACGGGTCCTAAAATGGTATTCGTACATACAGCCAATACTGGCAGCGACGCGTACTACCAGTTGGCAGACAGGATAGGCGATAGGGTTTCTTTCGCTGTCATCGAGCCGTACAACCTGTACCATCCAGACGATGTGCGTCATGGCATCAAGGCTATTGCCTCGAACTATATCCGCATTCTCAAAGAGTATCAGCCCGAAGGACCGTATATCCTCGGCGGATGGTGTTACGGTGGTGTCGTGGCCCACGAAATGGCCTGTCAGCTGCGGGCATCAGGAGAGGATGTCAAGCATCTCATCATGCTCGACTCCCATGCATTGGGCGATAACACCCTTCGTGAGATGTCGAAGGGGATGCTCTCTGAAATCAATGTAGCCTATTTCGAGATGTGTCCGTTGTTTGCAGAACTCAGAGAGGCGGGCATGCTGGAGGCTATGGTCAGGAATGCCGCCAACGTCGCTGAAGACTTGACACACCACAGCCCCTCGTTCTTCGATGGCCATGTGACTTACTTCAAGCCCAACCAGATTCCTGCCGGAGTGACAGGCGACAATCGCCGTTATTGGGAAAAGATGATGGAGTTTGAGGCAGGTAATTACGAGAACTATTGCAACAAGCAGAAGCTGCATATCGTGCATACCCCGCACGAGCACGACCTGATGATGGACGATGCCTCGTTGGAGATTATTGTTCCAGAGTTGCTGCGCTGTTGACGCTGCCGGCTGACAGCAGGCGTTGCTGAGCTTCTTCGTAATCCAGGCCTAACAAGTCCTGCAGCATACGCGTGCCGCGATCTATCAGCTTGTCGTTGGTTAGTTGCATGTTTACCATGCGGTTGCCTCGAACTCGCCCCAGGCGAATCATCAGCGATGTGGAGATCATGTTGAGCACCATCTTCTGTGCTGTACCACTCTTCATACGGCTGGAGCCTGTCACAAACTCAGGGCCTACGATAGTTTCGATAGGAAACTCAGCTTCGTCAGCTAAAGGAGTATGGGGATTGCTGGTGATGCAACCCGTCAGCAACCCATGCTGGCGAGCCTGATGGATGGCACCAATGACGTAGGGCGTAGTACCTGAAGCGGCTATGCCTAATACGGTGTCGTTGGGCGTGGGGTCATACCGTTGCAGGTCTTTCCATCCCTGTTCAACTCTGTCTTCAGCACGTTCTACAGCATGACGCAGTGCCCTGTCACCACCGGCAATGATGCCTATCACCCGTGTTTCCGACACGCCAAAGGTTGGGGGCAGTTCGCTGGCGTCGAGCACACCCAGTCGGCCGCTGGTACCCGCACCGACATAAAACAGGCGCCCTCCTTGTTTCATGCGTGCTTCCACCGCTTCGACAAAGGGCATTATCTGGGCTATTGCCTCGCTGACAGCCTCGGCCACGTGATGGTCTTCTTCGTTGATATGCTGCAGTAGCTCACCTACTGACATCTTCTCCAGATGGTCAAAGTGCGAAGGTTGTTCTGTTATCTTCTTTTTGATGTTCACGGCTGCAAAATTACAGAAAATATGCTTATGATGTATGGGAAATCCTATTTTTTTAATTAACTTTGCAGAAAAATCTAACGACAGATACATGACAAGGTTATGGATACTCGCCACGGCAGTACTCTTTTCGACGGTACAGCCAGCGGCAGCACAGACGGCTGAAAAGCCCCGTGGAGTGGCAGGTTTGTTCAGTAAGTTGGGCTCCCTGCTCGACACGATGGCTGTCAAGGGTGTTGACCGCAACTATATTGAGGCTCCCAAGCATCCGTGGCAGGTCATTCTGAAAGGAAACATCAACCAGTCGGTATTGAAGCTCGACTCGAAGGTGGATGCCAGCTCGATGTTTACGGATGTCGTTAGCGATTTGTTCTGGGAGCCGACCATCAAGACCGACCCTTCGACTTATGCAGGTGTATGGGCTGGCTATCGCGGCTATGGTATCGGCTATTCGTGGAATGTTGGAGGCGACAAGGGTAGCATATTGACCTTTGGTGCCACAGGCGGTTCCTATGGTGTCAACCTGCGCATACATACCTTTTGGAACGATGAGCCTGAAGTACATTATGCCGGCTCGTTTATCCTTGATGATGCCTCTGCACAGCCAACCTATGTGTCACAAACGGCAAAGGTGCCTTTAGAGAGGCCCGTCAGAACACGTACAGTGCTGTGTGATGCCTACTACATGTTTAATGGCAAGCGCTTTTCCTATGCTGCTGCCTATGACCAGTCAGTCATTCAGAAACGCTCGGCAGGTTCATTGATGGCAGGCGCCCTGTTCTATTACTCACATGTTAACTATGCCGAAGACGAGAATGCCGATTTCATTCTGCTGATGGACAATATTGGGCGTATCAAGCAGTGGCAGGTCAGTCTGGGTGCAGGTTATGCCTATAATCTGGTGCCCTGCAAGGGACTGCTCATCAGTGCGATGGCCATGCCCATGCTGACGGTATACGACCGCTATAAGACGTGGCGTTTCGATTCTAATTACAGGGAAATGGCGCTCGACAATATCGCTCATGATGATGACGACCTGCCTCAGAGTGAGTGGCGGCTGAAAGACGAACCGCTGTCAGTCTCTGACAACCACAGTCGTCTCACGCTGAATGTCGATGCCCGTCTGTCGCTGACCTACCAGTGGAAGCGCTTCTTTATCAACGCCTTTGGACAGTACAGCCGCTTCCGCTATAAGGACGGAGCCGTGAAAGGCACGCTCAGCGACTGGTATATCAATGCTGCCCTTGGCGTCAGGTTTTAATATAACGAACAAACACGATGAACGAACTGATAACGAGCATCAACGATGCGGTGTGGGGCTATGTGCTGATCTTCGCACTGGTGGGCTGTGGCATTTGGTTTACCATTAAGACCCGTTTTGTGCAGTTTCGCATGGTGGGCGAGATGTTGAGGCTGTTGACAGACTCAGCAGTAGATACCGTTGGAGAGCAGGTCAAGGAGCAACAAGCTGGCGGCAAGAGTAAGCATATCTCGTCGTTCCAGGCTTTTGCCGTCTCTGTCGCTACCCGTGTGGGCACAGGCAATCTGGCAGGTGTAGCGTCTGCTATTGCCATCGGCGGCCCTGGCGCAGTATTCTGGATGTGGGTCATCGCCCTCATCGGCTCGGCTACGGCCTTTGTCGAGTCGACACTGGCACAGTTGTTCAAGCAAAAACATAAAGACTCGTTCATTGGCGGTCCGGCCTATTATATTCAGCGCGGCCTGCATCAGCGGTGGATGGCTATCACGTTTGCCGTGCTGATCACCTGTCAGTTCGGTCTTTCCAACAACTCCATCCAGGCCAACACTATCTGTGGTGCCATGCAGGAGGCCTTCGGCTGGTCGCCTGTATGGGTGGGAGGCCTGTTGGCGGCCTTGGGGCTGTTTATCGTCTTTGGCGGTATTCAGCGCATTGCCCAGGTCAGTGCGGTATTAGTGCCCGTAATGGCTATCGGCTATGTAGTATTGGCCATCTTTATCATTGTGATGAACATAGGCCTGATACCCCACGTCTTCAAACTTATAGTGCTCGATGCCTTTGGCATCCAGCAGATAGCGGGTGGTGGTATTGGTGCCACCATAATGAATGGTGTAAAGAGAGGTCTCTTCTCCAACGAGGCGGGCGAGGGTAGTGCGCCAAACGTGGCGGCGACAGCAGCTGTCTCACATCCCGTCAAACAGGGGCTTATCCAGGCGCTGGGCGTTTTTACTGATACGTTGCTGGTATGCTCATGTACCGCTTTTATTATTCTGATTAGTGGCCTTTACAGTGTGCCTGAGCTTAATGGCATTGCCCTGACGCAGTCGGCTTTGCAGTCGGAGGTGGGCAGTGCTGGTCCAGTCTTTGTCGCTGTTGCCATTTTTCTGTTTGCCTTCTCCAGCATCATTGGCAACTACTATTATGGTGAGGCAAACATTCGTTTCATCACGTCCAACACCAAGGTGATGACCGTCTATCGTATCTGCTCGGCAGGTGTGATGGTGGTCTTCGGAGCTTTGGCCAGTTTTGAGCTGGTGTGGAATATTGTCGACTTCTTCATGGCTTTCCTGACGGCCTGCAACCTGATAGCTATCGTGCTGTTGGGGCGCTATGCCTTCCGTCTGCTTGACGACTATCGTAGTCAGAAGCGTCAGGGCATCAAGGAGCCGACCTTTCATCGCCATCAGCTGCCAGAGTTGGAAGACGAGCTGGAGTGTTGGGATTAGCTATACGGGTAGTGTCATCACGAAGCGGGCACCCTGGGTGTAGCTGGTGTCGAGCACCACGTCGCCACCCAGTCGGCGGCAGATGCTGCGTGCTACGGTGAGTCCGATGCCAGTGCCTATCTCGTATTCGTTCAGCTGTACAAATTCCTCGAAGATGTGTTCTGCCTCGCTGGCAGGGATGCCGATACCCGTGTCTTCGACGGTATAGCAGACCGTCGCGCCGTGCTGCTGTATGCGCAGGGTGATGGTGCCTTCGTGGGTAAACCGCTCGGCATTGTCGAGTAGCAGTACGAGGGCGCGTGAGGCCGCCTGCAGGCTGGTTTTCAGCATCAGCTTGTCGACGTCGCCTACGGTTTGCAGGTCAACGGGCAGCGTCAGCCGCGCGTTGGCATTCATGGTGCTGATGGCCTCGGCGGCAATGTGTATGGCCTTTGTCGTGTCGTTTCGTTCGATGACGGTCTTGCTGCTGACGTCGCTCAGCTCGAGCATCTTGTTGACCAGTTCGGTGATGCGGTTGGTGTTGTCAATAATCTTCTGGTTGATATCGCGTCGGGTCTCCTCGTTCAGCGTCATGTTGGGCGAGGTGAGTATCTGGGTGAAGCCCGAGAGGATGTTCAGCGGGGTGCGTATCTCGTGGGAAATCTGTTGGATGAACGATGTCTTCATGCGCGACGACTCCTTGGTGCGCTCGTTGGCAATCTCCAGTTTACAGTAGGCCGACTCCAGGCGCATGGCTGCCTGATGGCGGAAATAGATGATGAGTCCGAAGCAGAAGATGACCAGCACCAGGGTGAGTATGGTGGCCATATAGCGCTGGCGCACCATGTCGGCCTTCTGCTCCACGATTTCCCGCTCCTTCTGTTGGGTGTTGTAGATGGTGGTCAGCTCCAGGGCGGCATCACGTTGCATGAGGATGATGGCCGAGTCCAGCTCGTCGCAGATCTGCCGGCTGACAGCCATCGCAGCCTCCATACGCCGGGCACCCATATTGGCACGATATTTCGGCAACAGATAGTGTTGGATGATGTCCATCGATGCCGAGACGCCATACTGCTTCATCTGCTGGTCCAGCACCTCAAAGTTGCGTGCGGCCTCGTCCCAGCGTTCAGCAGCCATCAGGTAGTTGATAGCCTCCAGCTTTCCTTCATTGGTCTGGGCGTAGTGCGACATCATCGCCTCGCTATATAGATGTTCGGCCTCGCTGTGATTGCCCAGTCCCTCCAGAGCACTGGCCTGATAGATATTCAGGCGGGCCTGCTGTTTGTCGAGGAAGACAGGATCAGAATTGGGTAGCTGGCGATAGTAGTCGAGCAGCTCCTGAAACTTCATCGTCCACTTGTGGGCATCCTCAAAGCGGTTCAGCTGCAGGTAGTTTTCCGTGATGGTGATAACGCCTGCGATAGCCGTGGTGAAGTTGCTCCGTGTGGGGGTCTCCTCGGTGATGTTATAGAACAGGGCGTAGGCCTTGTTGAAGTTCTCTTCGGCTTCCGCAGGACTACCCAGCTTCATCTGACAGCAGCCGACGGCAGCCTGCAGATAGGCATAGTCGCTGTTTTGCTGGTAGTCGGCCTTAGCCATCTTGTCGAGGGCAGGGACAGCCACCTTCATCGTAGCCTCGTACTCTCCTTTCAACAGCAGGGCACCGGCCAGTCGGTTGGCCGACTTGGCGTAGTATACCAGTCCTTCATGGTTGTGAACCTCGGCGCTGACGGCCTGTTTCCAGTACTTCTCCGACAGTCGCATCAGGCGTTGGCGCGAATAGACGTAGCCACGCCAGTAGTCGGCCTGGATATCGGTGATGTGTCCTGACTTCTGCAGGCGGTCGGCCAACGCTAACAGCCTGTCGTAGTCGTGGCCCTTATGGGCCGCACTGATGAGGCTGTCGGCCTTGACACTACTGTCGGGCTTCTGCCGATGGTCGCCACACGACAGCAGCAACAGTGCCATCAGTGCGGTCAACAGCATGAGGTTCAGTCGTCGTAGCGTTCTTGTCATGTCTTAATGGTCGTGCCGAATTTGTTCAACGAATAGGCGATATAGGCAAACATGCCCACGCCAGCATATAGCAACAGCGTGAAGGGCCAGAAGTCAGTGGGGAAGATGCTGGTGATGGCTACACAGCTGATGCCGAACAGTATGATCAGGTCGCAGCACACCTGCATCCAGCGCACAAAGTCCATCACGTCGCCATACGGCATGCGCAGTGCCTGCGAGCTGACCATGTTATATGTCTGGTAGAATTTGAAGACTATCCAGGAGGCGTAGGCAAAGAATATCACGTATGACAGCAGGGTGAATCCTGGCGCCTCGTGCCACAGAGCTGCCACCATCCAGTAGACGATGAGCGCAAAGAGGAAGATCAGCGTGTCGCGCCAGACGATGCGACGTGTCAGATAGTTGGGATTGAGCAGCGATGTGTATCCCCAGCTGAAGCAGATGGCTCCTATGTGGAAATAGGAGACGGTCAGTGCCGATGCTGCCGTGGGCCATGAGAATCTCCACATGAAGGTGCCGTGAATCAGGTAGCCCAGTCCGAACACGGCTATCCATAGTGTGGTGAGCAGGCGTGTGCGATAGTAGATGGCATACTTCTTATATGCCTTGCTGCCGTTCCACAGCATACCCGCCATGATAAGGTTGATAATAGCTGTCAGGAACAATGCCAACCGATAGATCATCAGTTCCATGTTCGGAGATTTTTACAAGAATAGTAATTCTGGGTGCAAAGTTACACTTTTTTTCGCTAAAACCCTAATAATTCCGAAAGTTTTTATAAAACGAGCAGTTGCAGACGCTCTGGAGCGAACACCTGCCCGGCGACATCTTGCAGCTGTGGGGCCGTGATGGCGTCGATGCGTTGCATAAGCAGTCCGATGTCGTGCATCTTGCCATGATGCAGGAAGTGTTTGGCCACGTCCAGCGCATATTGTTCGCGGTTGTCGCAGGCAATGGCTATCTGTCCCTTCAGCTGTCGCTTGGCGGCTGTCAACTGGCGTTCTGTCAGTGGGTGCTGCATCACCTTGTCCAACTCGCGGCGCGTCAGCTGCAGACAGCGTTTCACGTCGTGATGGTCGCAGCCGAAGTAGACCGACCATGCACCAGTATCGCTATAGCTGGCCATCGTACTTTCTACGGTATATACCAGTCCGTTCTTCTCGCGCAGCTGCAGGTTCAGTCGTGCGTTCAGGCCTGGTCCGCCCAGCAGATTGTTCAGCAGATAAAGGGGCAGCCGGCGCTCGTCGTCGTAGCAGAACGTGCGACTACCCAGCATGACGTGGGCTTGATGGTGGCTTTCAGAGGTGAGTGGTGAGTGGTGATTTTCAGAGGTGAGTGGTGAGTGGTGATTTTCAGGCTTCATGTATTCTCTCATCTCTAGCTTCTCACTTCTCACTTCTATCATTTTCACCAGCTTCTCAAAGTTTACGTCGCCATAGACGAAGAAGATGGCGTTCTCAGGGCGATAGTAGCGCTGGGTGAAGCGACGCGCATCCTGACTGGTAAACGCCTTTACGCGCTCTGGTGTTCCCAAGATGTTGTGTCCTAACGGGTGTCCGCTGAACAGCAGGTTCTCGAACTCGTCGTAGATCAACTCTGCTGGCGAGTCGTTGTAGCTCTCTATCTCGTCGCAGATGACATCCACCTCGTGGCGCAGCTCTTCCTCAGGATATTCGCTGCAGAACACGATGTCGCACAACAGGTCGACGGCCCTCGTGAGGTGTTCCTTCAGGATGGCGGCATAGAAGACGGTGTCTTCCTTGTTGGTAAACGCGTTCAGGTCGCCGCCCACGCGCTCCAGACAGTTCAGTATCTGCAGTGCCGAGCGCCGCTGTGTGCCTTTGAAGGTGGTATGCTCGCAGAAGTGTGCCAGCCCTTCTTCGCCCTCGTTCTCCTGACGGCTGCCAGCCTGTATTCCTATGCCGCAATAGACCACTGGCGACGTGCTTGCCAAGTGGATAATACGCAGTCCGTTGGCCAGTGTGGTAGTATGAAAATTCGTCATCATGGTTGCAAAGGTACAAAAATAATTCTTAATTCTTAATTCTTAATTCTTAATTTATTTGTATCTTTGCAGACAAAACAGAAGAACCATGAGAAAAGTAATAGGAATAGGCGAAACCGTACTCGACATCATTTTCCGCAACGAACAGCCTATCAGTGCTGTACCGGGAGGCAGTACGTTCAATGCCATCATCTCTCTGGGACGCTCAGGCGTCAGCACCAGTTTCATTAGCGAGACGGGCAACGACCGCGTAGGCCGTAATATCATCCAGTTCTTGCGCGACAACGGCTGTGAGGCCGATGCCGTCAATATGTATCCCGACTCGAAGTCACCGCTCTCGCTGGCGTTCCTCAACGAGCAGAACGATGCGGAATATATCTTCTATAAAGACCATCCGCACGACCGCCTCGACTTCAACTACCCCGACGTGCAGCCCGACGATATCGTGCTTTTTGGCTCGTACTATGCGCTGAACCCCGTCATCCGGCCGCAGGTGAAGGGCTTTTTGGACTATGCCCACCAGCGGGGAGCCATCCTCTACTACGATGTCAACTTCCGCGCCTCCCATCAGCACGAGGTGATGAAGCTTACGCCCAACCTGCTTGAGAATTTTGAGTTGGCCGACATCGTGCGTGGTTCGGCCGAAGACTTCGAGATACTTTTCAAGAAGAGCGACCCCAGCGTGGTCTATCGCTCACAGATAGCCTTCTATACCAAAAAGTTCATCTATACGCGCGCTGCCGACCCTATCGAGCTCTTTGCCGATGGCGGCCTGCACAAGCAGTATCCTGTTGTGCCCACAGAGACCGTTAGCACCATTGGTGCTGGCGACAACTTCAATGCGGGCTTCATCTACGGACTCATTCGTCACCGCATCACCCGTAACGACGTTGAGCGCGGACTCACTGAACAGCAGTGGGATGCAGCCATCGAGAGCGGTCTCAGCTTCTCGGCTGAGGTGTGTCGCAGCCTCTATAACTATGTCTCGCCAGAGTTTGGCGCAGCACGTCAAAAGGAATTAATCTAAAAACCATCAGATATTATGCAAAAGATTACTGAAAACATCTACTATGTCGGTGTCAACGACCGCAACAAGTCACTCTTCGAGGGCCTTTGGCCCCTGCCCAACGGCGTGTCCTACAACTCCTACCTTATCGACGACGAGAAAGTATGTCTCATCGACACTGTTGAGGTCGACTTCTTCACCCAGTTCATCGAGCACATCCATGAGGTCATCGGCAATCGTCCCGTCGACTACCTCGTCATCAATCACATGGAGCCCGACCATAGCGGTTCGATAGCTCTCATCAAGAAGTACTATCCCGACATCCAGATCATTGGCAATAAGAAGACCTTCCAGATGATGGAGGGCTTCTACGGCATCACTGAGGGAACCCTCGAGGTGAAAAACGGCGATACGCTGGCCCTTGGCAAGCAGACGCTCACCTTCGTGCTGACCCCGATGGTCCACTGGCCAGAGACGATGGTCACGCTGTGCGGCACCACCCTCTTCAGCGGCGACGCCTTCGGCTGCTTCGGCGCCCTCAATGGTGGCATCATCGACGCCCAAATCAACTGCGACACCTTCTGGCTCGAGATGGAGCGCTACTACTCCAATATCGTCGGCAAGTACGGCACACCCGTACAGAACGCTCTGAAGAAGCTGGCTGGCGTCAAGCTCGACTACATCTGCGCCACTCACGGCCCCGTATGGCACGAGTATGTCGACAAGGTCATTGCCATCTACGACCGTCTGTCGAAGTATGAGACCGAGCCCGGCCTTGTCATTTGCTACGGTACCATGTACGGCAATACCGAACGTGCCGCCGAGGTCATCGCCCGTGCCGCCTCTGAGGCTGGTGTCAAGAACATCGTCGTCTACAACGTCTCGAAGACCCACCACTCCTATATCATTCGCGACGTCTTCCGCTATCGTGGCCTCATCGTAGGTGCACCAACGTATAACACCGCCCTGTATCACGAGATGGATGTGCTGCTCTCGGAACTCGCTGGCAAGGACATCAAAAACCATCTCCTCGGATGGTTCGGCAGCTACGGCTGGGCATCAAAAGCCGTCAGCGAGATAGCCCGATGGAATGATGAGAAACTGCACTTCGAGCAGGTCGGCGAACCTGTAGAAATCAAGCAGAGCCTCACCGCTGAGACAAAGGCCGCCTGCGAGGC
The DNA here is from genome assembly GCA_902760345.1 of uncultured Bacteroidales bacterium. Lineage (GTDB taxonomy): Bacteria > Bacteroidota > Bacteroidia > Bacteroidales > Bacteroidaceae > Prevotella. The sequence goes on from CACWFY010000021.1 coordinate 47,284, forward strand.
GCTGGGTCGTGCGATGGCCGAGCGGCTGAAAGCCGAATAAAATCAAAAGAAAGAGGATGCCGAATGCATCCTCTTTCTTTTTTACTTCACTTTCGCCACCAGCTCTGCCGGATATTTCGGCATGGCGCCGTTCTGGGTGCAGACATACGCTGACACCTCGACGGCTATGCGATGAGCTTCCTCCATAGGTTTTCCGTTGAGGATGGCGGCACAGAAAGAGCCCGTAAACGAGTCGCCAGCACCCACCGTGTCGGCGACTTTTACTTTAGGTGTTTCCTGGAACGAGGTAAGTCCTGGGGCAAAGACGTAAGAGCCGTTGGTGCCACAGGTCAGTACGAGCATCTTCAGTCCGTACTCTGCCAGCATCTTTTCACAGGTGCCACGCATGTCCAGTCCATCATAGCCATACATGCGATTGATGACAACCAACTCTTCGTCGTTGATCTTCAGGATGTTGCAGCGCTTCAGCGACTCCTCGATGACGTTCTTGGTATAGAACTGCTGGCGCAGGTTGATGTCGAAGATTTTCAGACAGTCCTTCGGCGTGTCGTCCAGGAACTGGCGGATGGTTGCCCACGACGTTACGTTGCGCTGTGCCAGCGAGCCGAAGCACACGGCACGTGCGTTTTTGGCAACCTCTGCAATCTCTGCTGTGTAGGGGATGTTGTCCCACGCCACGTTCTCCTTGATCTCGTAGGCAGGAATGCCTTCGCCTGAGAGCGTCACCAGTACCGTACCCGTAGGATAGCTCACTCGCGGCATCAGGTAGTTCAGGCCGTTCTGTTTCAGTGCCTCAATGGTCTCTTCGGCCAGTGTGTCCTCGCCCAGGGCGCTGACGGCCAGTGTGTCGAGTCCGAACTGTCCTGCGTGATAGGCAAAGTTAGCCGGTGCACCACCCAGTTTCTTTCCTTCAGGGAGCATGTCCCACAGGGCCTCACCCAGGCCCACCACCAATCTTTTATTAGCCATAATATCGTTGTTTTATCGTTTGATTCTTGGAATATAGGTAAATAGGTATATTACGCCAATGGCCATGACGGCTACTGCGCCGGCCTGTCCCATGGTGTCGCTCATGAAGCCCATGACCAGCGGGAAGATGGTGCCGCCAAAGAGTCCCATGATCATCAGGCCCGATACCTCGTTCTGCTTGTCGGGCACTGAGAGCAGCGCCTCTGAGAACGCCATCGAGAAGATGTTGGAGTTGCCATAGCCCACGAGTGCAATGGCGGTGTAGAGCACGGTTTTCGATTCACCGCTGAACATCAGCACCATTGAGGCAGCCATCAGACAGACGCTGATGATGAAGAACCAGCGTGTCTTCATCACGCGGAGGAAGAACGAGCCCGTCAGTGCACCGATGGTACGGAAGATGAAGTAGAGCGAGGTGGCAAAGGCCGCTTCGTTCAGCGTCATGCCCACACGTTCCATCAGCAGCTTCGGTGCCGTAGTGTTGGTACCTACGTCGATGCCTACGTGACACATAATGCCCAGGAACGACAACAGCACGATGGGTTTGCCCAACAATCGCAGACAGTCCATGAAGGACGAAGACTTGCCTTCGCTGATTTCCTCCTGGATGGGAGTTGCCCACAGCAATAGCGTGGCCAGCACGCCCACAATAAAATAAACGAGGAACAGCACGCGCCAGTCGTAGCCGAACGAGGGCATGGCTGCTGTGGCTCCCCACATAGCCAGATAAGGGGCGAGGAACGAGGCGATGGCCTTCACAAACTGTCCGAAGGTCAGCGTCGATGCCAGGTTCTTGTCGCCAATGATCAGCATGGCCAGCGGGTTGATGCTGGTCTGCATCAGTGCGTTGCCGATGCCCAGCAGCGAGAAGGCTATGAGCATGACGGCAAACGAACTGCCCATTAATGGTATGAACAGCGACACAACTGTAACAATCAGCGACAGCAATACGGTTTTCTTACGTCCGATCTTGTTCATCAGCATACCCGTAGGTACACTGAAGATGAGGAACCAGAAGAACACCAGCGAGGGGAACACGTTGGCCACGGTGTCTGAGAGACCCAGGTCGGCCTTTACATAATTGGAGGCAATGCCCACCAGATCCACGAAGCCCATGCAGAAGAAGCAGAGCATTACGGGGATGAGAAAGATGGATTTGTTCTGTTTCATATGGTTTTTTAGTGTTTAATGTCGTAAATCGTTACTTTACCGCCCTTTACCTTAATAGTATTGTAAGGCTCTGAGGGGAACACCAGATTGGTTATTGCCATCTTGCCGTCAGCATCGAAAGCCTCGATGCTACAGCGGTCGACGAAGATGCGCAGCTGCTTGATGGCGCCATGGGTAGGCGCCGTGGTCTCGCAGGGGAAGGCCTCGCTGAAGCTGACGTCGCCGCTCTTCGTGCGGTCCATCGTGAAGGTCTGCTTCTGTGCGTCGTAGCGCATCACGACCTCCTCGCCTTTCGTGTTCGACAGGACCATCTCTGTCTGGTTCTTGAGGTCGACAACCATCTCGCAGGTCTCCGTGGGTTTCTTCACCTTCTCGCCACGCAGTGCCAGCATCTCCTTCGAGGGTACCACGCTCACGTAGGTCTCTTCGCCAAACTGGAAGAGCCCGAGGTCGCGGGGTATCGAGTTGGCCGAGCGATACTGCTTCGTGGGCACCTGGTTGGCATACTGCCAGTTAGACATCCATGCCAGCACCACGCGGCGCTGCTCTGGGGCATTATAGAACGACACCGTAGCATAGTGGTCCTTGCCATAGTCGAGCCACTTCGTCACCTTCGGCATCGACTCGCAGGTGAACTTCCGTCCGTCGAACTGTCCGATGAAATACTGCGTAGCACTGCCGCCAAAGGGTCCGCCAGGGTTGATGTTGCAGATGAGTACCCATTTCGTTTCGGTGGTGTCAGGTGATGGGTGATAGGTGATGGGGAACAGGTCGGGGCATTCCCATACGCCGCTGTGATTGCCATACTCCTTGCCGAACGACGACTCATACTTCCACTCCTTCAGGTTCTTCGACGAGTAGATGCGCATCTCCTGACCGGCAGCCAGAATGAGGTTCCACACCTTGGCCTTCTCGTTCCAGAACGCCTTCGGGTCGCGGAAGTCGGGAATGTCGCTGGTGGTCAGCACGGGGTTGCCGCCGAACTTCTCGAACGTACGGCCGCCATCCTTCGAGACGGCCATCGACTGCGTCTGGTGGTGTCCCGCCGACGTGTAGAAAGCCACGACATCATTGCCGTTCGTCACACACGAACCCGAGAAGATGCTGCCCAGCCAGTCCATCTCGAGGGCTGCAGGCTGTGCCTCCCAATGAATAAGGTCGCGCGAGGTAGAGTGTCCCCACGTCATATTCTCCCATTGCGAACCGTAGGGGTTCCACTGGTAGTACAGATGCCATATTCCGTCTTTATAAAACATTCCATTCGGGTCGTTCATCCAACCATAGAGTGGGGTATGATGATAGGCAGGACGGTACTGCTCGCGATTGGTCGTATCGAACGTGTTGGTGTACTTCATATCCTTCCAGCAGACGAAATCGCCTACGGCACCCTTCTGGCGACGGTCACCGCGAAACTCAATATCCATCAGACAGGCGCCCTTCAGCTCGTAGGGCACGTAGTAGTCGACACGCTCAATGGCCAGCTTCACATTGATGCGCTGTACCATATTATTATGACCATCCAGCACCGCAATGGCGGCAATGTCCTCCGACTCCTGTACGGGCAGCAACAGGTAGCGCGAACCCTGCTCCATTTTCAACAAGGCGTGCTTGTCGCCCAGCACCATCGGCTTCACTTGAGCCTGCATCAGGCTGCATGTCGCAACCATCATTAGCGTCAATAACAGTTTCTTCATTTTTGGTGTTTTAAGTTAAATCTGCTGCAAAGTTACCATTTTCTGCCATTCCACCTTATAATTAATGATACATTTCATATCAAAAATCGTTCATTGCTGCGAAAAATCGTGCAATGAACGATTTTTCCTCTTTCCGCTCTGTTTTATCTTTCATGGTTCACGTTGTAGGCGGCTGTGCCATTAACTATTTTTTACTATAAGAAATGAGCAGATTATATGGTCGGTTCATTTCTTTTTTATACCTTTGCAGCTGAAACGAGGACTGAGCTAAAAGCCTAAAATCCCCAAGCAACCAATGTCAGCGCAGAATGTTAATATACAGCATAGTAGCGCTGGATTTGACGACGCACTACAGTGTGTGTTGCGCCAGTGTTGTCTGCTACCTGATTATAATCAGGCAGCGGCGCTCTGTATGCAGACCATGCTGCCGCTGCGCAAGGCGGGCTGTCCCTACGAGCTGATTGAGAAGTATGAGGACCTGCTGCTGGAGTATTTCGAACAGAAGCAGCACAAGGGCGACGAGTTGTACGAGAGGGTGGTGAGCAACGGTGGTGTGGTCAACATCTATAAAGGCCCGCAAGAGCAGAAGCCGAAAAAGCCAATCACCACCGAACAGATTGTTGCCGGCATCGGGCAGTGCGGTCAGTATATGTGGGGCTACAGTTCGCTGGCCGTCATCTACTGTGTCTGCACGAAATGCTACAGTCTGCCCGAGAATATGAGCCATTTTGAAAAGGAGATGGAGCGCTACGACGTGAAATGTCCTACGGGCACCATCGACAGCACCATCCGCAAGAATGCCTATCTGCGCTATCCCATTGACCAATGGGAAGAGAAGGGCGCCAAGGAGCGTGTGATGAAGCTCGTCGGGGCGTTCCGTCAGGCGGTCGACGGGAAGTGACGGAGGAACAAACAGTCGGAAAAACTATCGGAACAGTCGGAAAAACAGTCGGATGCACCCTGCACTTCTTGGGGTGCATCTTTTTTATATCTACCTTCGCATCGTCTTGGCCGAGACACATGTCTAACTCAACAAAAAACGATGCAATGACAACCAGAAAACAAGAACAAACAGCAGCGTCGGGCAACAAGCCGACGAAGAGAAAGAAAAACTGGCGCGAGGTGTATGCCTCGGTATCCGACATACAGGACTTCCTATCGGAACGCGTGATGCTGCGCTATAACGTGGTGACCCACCAGACCGAGGTACACTGGCTGACGGTGTTCGGCGACGACTACAGCAAGCCTACCGTGTGGGAGCGTATCAACGACCGCATCGAGAACTCGCTGTGGAAGGAGCTGTCGAAGCAGAAACCCGTGCGCATGCGCGACCTGCAATATGTCATCGGGTCGGACTACGTGCCCGCCTATCATCCGTTCCGCTTCTATGTGGAAAACCTGCCGCCATGGCGCGAGGAGCAGGGCGACAACATCATGGAGCTGTCGCTGTCGGTGAACGTCAAGGGTGACTCGGACGAGCAGCTGCGCTTCTACCAGTACCTGAAGAAATGGCTGGTGGCGATGGTGGCGTCGTGGATGGACGACCGCGTGGTGAACAACGTCATGCTGGTGCTCATCGGCGAGCAGGGTGCCTACAAGACCACGTGGTTTGCCCACCTGCTGCCGCCACCGCTGCGCGAGTACTTCTATACCAAGACCAATAGCGGTATGGTGTCGAAGGACGACCTGCTGACGCTGTCGCAATACGGACTGATGTGCTGGGAGGAGCTGGACTCTATGCAGCTGAAGGAACTGAACAAGCTGAAGGCAGCGATGACTATGCCCTCGATCAACGAACGGGCGGCCTACGCCCACTACCACGAGAACCGTCCGCACCTGGCGTCGTTCTGTGGCACAGGCAACAACGTACAGTTCCTCGGCGACCCGACGGGCACGCGCCGCTGGCTGCCCTTCGAGGTGGAGTCGATAGAGAGTCCGCTGACGACGCCCTTCAACTACGAAGGCATCTACAGCCAGGCCTATGCCCTCTACCGCCAGGGCTTCCGCTACTGGTTCGACAAAAACGAGATTACCCGCCTGTCGCAGCATAACCGGCAGTTCGAGACGCCACGCCTGGAGGTCGAGCTGGTCAGCCAGTATTTCCGCATCCCACAGGGTCAGGAGCCTGGCGAATTCCTCAGCGTAGCCATGGCACTGCAGATCGTCGGTGCCAATATCACGCAGAAGCTCAGCAGCGTCATGCTTGGACGCGCGTTCAAGGAGCTTGGTTTTCAATATCGCAAGTCTGGCAGCATCCGCGGCTATGTCGTGGTGCGACGCTCTGAACAAGAGATGCGGTCTATGCGTTACCGAATGGCTCAAGGGACAGATGGGACAGATGAAACAGCGTTTTTCTAATTTATCATTTTTACTGTCCCAAGTGTCCCATGTGTCCCATGTACACAGCGGAACCGACCCTATTGTGTACTATTTCAATTAACCCCAAAAAGACCAAACAACATGAATAACCAACATTATTATAATCCCAATCTGCGCCTGTCGCCACACTTCCGGCTGGGCGAGTTCACCCGAAGCATCACCGCCGAGCGCCTCGGCATCAGTAACGAACCCGACTACGAGCAGCTGCTGGCCATGAAGCACCTGTGCCGCGAAGTGCTCGAACCCCTGCGCCGCTACCACGGCGCGCCCATCCGCATCACCAGCGGCTACCGCTCGCCGGCACTGAACGACGCCATAGGCGGCGTGGGCTGCTCGCAGCACCTGCTGGGCGAGGCCGCCGACCTCAGCGTACCCTCCGAGGAGGTCGCCCGTCAGTGGTTCCAGTTCCTGGTACGTCACACCGACTTCGACCAGCTGCTCTTCGAGCACAGCGCGCGCCTCGGCAGCCGCTGGCTGCACGTCTCGTGCCGGTGGGACAGCACACGCAACCGCCACATGTCCGTCTTTAACTACCGTGCGCGATGAGACGACGCGACGAACAACAGCGGCAGGCCACACACCTGGTCTGCCGCCACTGCGGACAACTGCTGCCCGTCAGCCGCTTCGAGCGCTACCGCACAGGCACCTACCGCCGTGTATGCCACCACTGCTGGTGGGAACTCTATGGTCGCCGCATGCGCCAGCAATACATTCTGCGGCAGGTGGAAAACAGAAATTTAGTATAGCACGCCGTAGGGGAAAACCTTGGAATCGGAGCGAAAATGTAGTATCTTTGCAGTGTAATTCAGACGTAACATAGACATCGTTGAAGTACGACTTCAAGCGCGCGGAAGTCCCACTTTAACACTGTTAATGCGTAGCCTGAGTTCGAGAGAAACAATAATCTATTTACCATTTGGGAAAGTGGTACGGAAAGATCCGTAAGCGCCACGGCCTGAACCTCGATGGCCTGTGCAAGCACATCGCGAGCCACGGCAGCCTGTACACCGAGGACGTGGTAACGGGTGTGATGAAGAAGGCCAAGAGCTGCATCATCGAGCTCGTCTCGACTGGCGCTCCCGTGAAAATCGACGGCCTGGGCACGTTCTACCCCTCGATGACCAGCCGCGGCGCCGAGAGTGAGGACAAGTATGAGGTGGCGAAGCACATCAAGGGCATCCGCCTGCGCTTCCTGCCCGAGGGTGGCAAGGATCCCGAGATGAGTCTGAACTCAAAGATGTTCCTCAAGCGCGTCCGCCTGCAGCGCGTAGCCCGCTATGAGCAACCCGAAGAGGAAGGAGGTGAAGGATGAAGCAGCGGAATCTCTGGGAGGTGCTGTTGAAGATTGCAGTAGCAGCACTCACGGCAGCCCTCACGGCGCTGACCACCACCAGTTGTATGGGCCACGGCCCGTTCTAACACGTTGAGAATCATGGGACGGGTTCTTGGTTCTGGACAGAATCGGGGAACCTATTCCCATGATTTACCGTTTTTTTCGATGAACCATTTGGCGATTCGGAAAAAATGTTTTACCTTTGCAATGACCAAGTCAATCCATCTATGGACAAGGCGGGTCATAAAGACATCAATGGCGTTGTGGGCTGATGTAACTATGTTGGAAAAAGTGCATGAATATACCGCCCCTCTGTTATGAAATATATATCACCAGATCTGCACGCGCTTCTCTGGTGCGAGATAGAGTTTCCCGTCGGTCACGTTGAAGAGTCTGTACCAGTCGTC
>CACWFY010000022.1 GCA_902760345.1 uncultured Bacteroidales bacterium
CCTTGCTCTCGCAAGCAGCACTAGCTGCAATTAAGTTTGACATAAACGTACACAGTTATTATCAGCGGCTCATAGAGCGTGGAAAGCATCCTCTGCTAGCGCATAACAACATCAAGAACAAGATGCTGCACATCCTCGTGGCAATGGTTAGAGATCGAGTAAAATACAACCCCGATAACGTGTATAGGACGAGTAACGAGGTAAGCTTAGCTCCTCAAGTGTTAAATATATAGTTAAATATCAATCAATGTTTGGAATTTAGCATAGAATGCGGTTCATCGACAATTCTGGCAACATCGACTACGACCAGTTGTATGCCCAGGTGTTGCACGAACTGCGCGAGCTGGAGGCTCCCTATTGGTTCAACAACGACGAGGTGGCCCGCATCCAGCAGCTGAACCAGGGGTACATGGAGCAGAAGGATATGGCCGAGATGATTACAGCCTGTTTCCGTAAGCCGATGGAGGGCGAGGCAGTCAACGCGCTGAACAGCAAGCAGGTGCTCGAAATCATTCGCCATGACTTTCCCAACGTGAAAGTCGACCATAGTGCCCGCATCCATGTTGGACAGGCCATGAAGGAGTTGGGCTTCGAACACATCAAGCCCGGCAACATCTCGTGTTATAAGGCCGTTCCTCTAGTGGCAGCCTGAGCTGGCATTCAGTTAGGTGTTGGTTAGGTGTCGGTTAGGTGGTATCACACCACCTAACCGCCCTCAACCCCCTTTCTACAAAGGCATTCCCAGAGATTAGGTTAGGTGGTTAGGTGTTCCAACAAACAGACTCTTTCGAAAAAAATCCATTTTTGTTTTGTATTGTTCTCACTTATTCGTACCTTTGCACCATACATTATAAAAGAAGACAGATGAGCAAGTATGAAATTCCCTTTTTGACAGCATGCATACAAGCATTCGGACGACGCTTCTCTATGACACGGCAGGCGGCGTTCCGCTATCTACATAAGTACAAGGGACTTGCGTTTCTGATTGAGTTCTACGATGTGGAACACTTGCAGTCTATGGATGAGACTATTGATGACCTGCTCATTGTCTGTCAAAAGAATGGAGGAGCATTGGCATGATACTTTATCATGGTACCAACGAAGACATTGAAGCAATAGACCTCAATCGTGGTTTGCGTCATAAGGACTTTGGAAAAGGTTTTTATCTGACTCCAGATAGAAACACTGCAATCCGTATGGCACAGAAAAAGACTCGTCTGTTTGGAGGTTCGGCAACGCTGATTACGTATGAACTAGATGATGCCGTTATTCAGTCTGATTTGAAAGTGAAAGTCTTTCCTGAGCAAGCATGTGTAGAATGGCTCAAATTCGTGGATGCCAATCGTGACCGTAAAACCGTAGCGCCCATACATGATTATGACATTGTTGTTGGGCCTATAGCCGACGATGGCGTTGTTCTTCAGTTGACAAATTTCCGTGAAGGCATCTATACTCCTGAGCAAGCTGCAGCGCAGTTACAAGACAAATATCTTGATCAGCAGTATTATTTCGGTACGGAGCAGGCTTTGCAATTTCTTCACAAAACAAATGTAGAATCTGTATGAACGAGCCAACCCATCATCAAATAGCTACTTACCTGACCAACTATGCTTTGAGTGAGTTGGTAAAATACGTAATGGAAGATACCGGCTGTTCTATTGAAGAAGCTATGGAGCGTGTATACAATTCGCCACTGATGGAGGCTTTACAGGACGAGGAAGGAGAACTCTACGTCCAGAGTCCCGCTTATCTTTACGAATTGATGTGTTCTTAGTAACAACTTTTTCCAAGCTTTTGAAATCTTTTCGTATATCTAACGTATAATTCTCGTTCAGACAGTATCGCCTACCCGGAGGGCATTATCTCCCGTGCTGATCAGTTTGTTCGTTGTTCCATCTTTTAGGGTGATGTAGCTGGTGTTATTTTGAACGCAATTCACACAGCGACCAGACTTCTCGATATGTACATTGCTCAGCACCGCTGTAGATGAAGCTGCGAGGCCGAATGCGTGGTCTGTCGCGTTGCCATTACCAAAGATGAGACAAAATTCACCGTTACCAACTTCCACTGTAGCGGTGTTGATGCAGGCGACGCTTAACTCGCGTCGAGCAATATAGTCATCTCCATGGTTTTTGTAGTCAGAACCATCAAAAAACACCATGTCACCAATGGTCACCGTACCACAAGTATCATGGCCATTTCCAATGCAGTGGGCAGCACCAGAACCTTTCGTAGCGCTCACGCCCCCTATGCAACCGTGCACAGCAGGGCAAACATGAATAATACTTTCTTTTTCATGTATTCTATATTTAAATTGTAGCCGCCGAGGGAGTCGAACCCTCGGCGGCAAGTAATATTGGCAATTACTATTTATTCTTCTTTCATTTGGTCAGTGACATTCCCGTTGGCATCAATATATATAATGAGTCTGGGGTCATTATGCGGCCATCAGATACTTTTTCACAATTATTATTTGTTTGTTAAGAATGTTTACTTACACTTGATGTTCTTGAATTGCCATGCGCTGGAGGGAACAATGAAGTCGAACTCCGTCGCATTGTCGGGCAGGGGCTGGAAGATCAGGGCGAAGCGCAGCTTCTGGTAGGGCCAGGGGATCTTGGTGGTTGCAGGGGCCACGGTGATGTTCTCTACACCAGTCAGTTCCTGTTTGCCGCCCTTATTACCCTTGATATAGCCTTTCCCATTGATAAACCAGCCTTCATTCATTCTACTGGCCTCGCATTCCATCTCCAGTCTTGTCTCCGTATCTGAGCAGGCCACGCGTACAATCTTTGTGTTGGTGAGCTTCTTGTTGACATACACTGGGTTCTCGCGCACATATCTATATTTAGAATAGTCGGCCAGCGTCACCTTGTCATTGTTCAGGATGCTGGGGCCGTCTTCCGTGCGACCAACCTTCACGTAAAGATCGCTGATCTTACGGGAAATCTGACGCTGGTCTGAATATTCATATTTACAGTTCAACTTGGCTGCCTCCTCATATTTATTGAGGGCATCCTCCCAGTATTCACCTCCCTCATAGTCCTTGGCACTTTCCATTGCGTCCTTGAAGCTCTGTTCATACTGTGCCTTCTCTTGGGCGAAGATTTCCATCTGCTTCTTACGCTCGGCGGATTCTATACTATGATTGATAGCGCCAAACACACCACTGATAGTTTTATGAGTATCATAATGGGTCCACTGTGCATGGGCCGGCATGTATGACACCAGTCCCAATGCAAATAAAAACAAAATCTTTTTCATAATTATTGTTGGTAATCGTTAATTATTTTAAGCATCAAAAGTACTCAAAATAACCGAAACTTGCAAGGTTAAAATCGCTGCAAGCGAAGATTTTGCATTAGCTGAGACATTTTTGCATTAGCTGATAGTTCTTCTACACCCTATCACGCACTTTCGGCTGAAAAATTGCCCGATTTTACTGAAAAAGTAGTAATTTTGCATTCCAATAGGAACAGCAACAAGAACGATATGCCTGAACAGATAACTCCATTGTCAGTACTGTATTTCCTGCTCTATGGCGCAGGAATTGCCGTGGGCACCGTGCTATGTCTCTACCTGCTACTGTGTCGGGGTAAGGCTATCGCGCCCGATATCACGCCACCCGCACGACTGCGTTGCTGGGCAGCGGCATTATTCGGCATCATGGCCTTGGCCCACGTCTGGTGGATACTGTTCTACACATACTCGGACGACACCCGCTCGGTGATTTACGGGCTGCTCGTCGCTCTCGACTGCTTGGTGTTGCCCCCCGTCTTCGTCGGCACACTGCTGAACATGCTGCAGGACCGACGCCGACCGCTGTGGCCTATTGTGGTCGTCATGACGCCCTGTGCGGTGATCGCAGTGCTGCAGACAGCCTTGCCCGACATCGACCTCACGACCCCGAACATGATCTATGGGCTGGTACTCGCCGTAGCCTTTATTATATATATGGTGGTGGCTGTGAGACAATACGGGCGGTGGCTGCGCGACAACTACGCCGACCTGGAGCACAAGGAGGTGTGGGTCAGCCTTACACTGCTCATCGGCCTCATGCTACTGCTCATGAGCTATGAATATACCGACAACTACGTGATGTCCACCATCGCCCACCTCACCGGCTTCCCGCTGGCAGGCCTCCTGCTGTGGCGGGTGGAGACATTAAAAGACCTGAGCACCGACAATTCTACCGATGAAACTAACCAATCCCCAATCCTTTTGAGAGGGGAATGGGGTGAGGCTTCCAATGTTACCCTACTGCTGGCGAAGCACTGCGAGGACATGCAGCTCTATCTGAAGCCAGACCTGACCCTAACGCAACTCTCGGATGCCATCGGCGTGAACCACTACTATCTCAGCCAGTATTTCACCAGTCAGGGTACAAGCTACTATGCATACATCCACGACCTACGAGTCCGTCACTTCGTAGCCCGCTACCGCGAGCTTGCCGCTGCACATGAGCCTATCGTCGCCCAAAAGCTGGCCCAAGAGAGCGGCTACCATAGCTACAGCACCTTTAGCACCGCCTTCAAGCAGCGCATGCAAAAGAGCGTCACCGCCTGGATGCGCGAAGAGGCATTGATATGAGAATGGCATAAATAATGAAGAGTATGGACAAAGTAAAGATGTTAGGGGCACTTGTTGGTGATATTTTGCTTTAGAAAGTGTAACATTTCTGTTTTTTGCATACTTATTAAAAAAAGAAGTTGTAAATTTGCGGCATGAATGCCGCGATCAGAATTGTAAATTATGGAGCAGAATCATAACTAAGAAATTATTAACCCAAAACAATAAATAAGAATATGAAACTACCAAGAATCAAGGATTATGAGGTGACCTCTATGGAGCAGATAGAGGTGAGCCTTCTCGTTGTGTGTCTGCTGTTGCATTTTGCTGCGTGGACAAGTATAACGGTAAATGGCGAGACAGTGTTTGAGGTGACGCCGTTCGCTTTTGGACCTGCGTTTATCTGTATGGCATTGCTGGTTTTCATATCGGCCATCTTGTCGAAGTTCGTTGGACGCTTCTCGGGCTTTACCACCGTGGTGTTTGTTCATATGGCGACACTGGCATATCTGGCCTACATGGCGGCAAAAAGGATGAGTGGCATAGCGGAAGGTATCAGGGTTTTTGGTAGTGCCTTTGGCGCAACAGAAGCAGCTACAAAGCATATATCAACGGGTGGCGTATGGATTTTTGCGGTCGTCCTGGCTATTGTATTGGGACTTTTCCTGTTAGCATCATGGGGAGTGTCGGCATACCGCTTGTCGAAGCGTCAACGCCAAGAATTGCGTAATGGCTACCTATGGGGCATGGGTGCTTATCTGGTTATGGGTATCATCAGCCTGATAGTGATGGTGGCTTTGACAGACCATCTGAAGGCATCGCACTTTGGAGGAGGCATTGGCGGCATGTTGGGAGGAGCCTATACGGTAGGCATTTGTGGCATTGCCTTTTTTGTTATGCTGATGATGCTCATCGTTAATTTCTCTGTATGGCTGCTTTGCGAGGCGTTGCGTAGCAGCAACAAGCGGGCCATGATGATAGTGGCATACGTATTGGCGGTGCTGTTCTTCTTGTTTTTCCTGGGTGTTACCAGCGAGAAGTCGAAGTTGGCACTCTCGATGCCTTCATCCATTGACGATCTGGTACTCATGCTGAGTGAGTATGGTGCCAAGTGGGTTGGCATGAGTTTTGCCCAGCTGTGGCTATTGGCTATGAGTGTGACGTGTGTGATGAGAGGCATTTTCTTTACACGTCGCGATGAGACAAAAGACGAGGCCTCAGAAGAAGTGGCTGATGAGGAGGCTGTCGTTGAAGAAGAAAAGACTGAGGCCACAACATTGTTTGACGACGAGGAAGAGGAGAACCCGAACAAGAAGTATTACATCGGTGGTGGTGTGGCGGCTGCGGTGCTGTTGGCTGCCTTCCTGCTGTTCAAGAGTTGCAGTGGCGGTTCGCTGCTCCACGGCCAAAAGCCTTCGTGGGATAAGTTTGTGGTATCTGCCGACAGTAATGTGCCCCTCTACAAAGAGGCAGATGCCAGCAGTTCTGTACTGATGTTAGCCACAGAGAATATCGAATCTGACGCCATGGATGTCTTCTACTGCTGGGAGGGCGAGGACGTAAAGCGAGGCTATAGCGTACATAAGTACGAATTCAGCAGTGGAATGATTTCGCCCGTCTTAGAGGAGACCGACGGGTGGTACAAGGTGCAAGTGAGTGACTATGGCATCATTCGTACGGAGGCCTGGGTACAGAAGCGATACTGTCGCGAGATAAAACCAACACCTGTTACCCCCGAAGTGCTTGACAAGATAGGTTCGTCTGGCTGGAATCATTATCACATGGTAAAGGACGGCAAACTGAAGAATTTGGTGCTACATTTGGAGTTGAGCGAGATGGATGGCTACAGCTTTGAACTGGCCGAACTAATGGACGATGTGCTGGTAACCCCTGAGCAGCATTCAGTTTATTTGGGTGGCCAGGCGGAGGATGTTTACCAGCTGAGTGCTGATGGCAACGGCTACAGGCTGACCTTCACGGAAGACCAGACGTCGAGTGACGAGCATATGACGCAGTTCTTCGATCCTCAGAAACTGACTGCCGAGCAGGTGCAGCAGCTATACAAGTCATTGGTCATGGAGAAACCTACCTATGAAACGGTATATTATTACTTCCCTGAAGTAAATGACAATATGTTGTATGGTTTCTTCTATCGCCTGACAGACGACAATACCTCCACCTCACAGCTGGCGCTCAGTAGCGACGGCAATGAGGTTATTACTGACTACCGCGTGTTAGAAAGTGATGGCGACTGTATCTTGGAGGCGATGCTGGGCGAGAAGAGCGAAGCGACTGATATCAGGAGTAGCTTGAAAATTGTTATCCTCGATATCAACGACTATGATGGTGACGGCAACAAGGAGTGTCTGATACAGGAAGACGGAGGAGGCAGCGCAGGCCCAGAGCCCCCATACATTGTCTATTACGACAGCGAAGCCCGCCAGTATCGTAAGACGGAGACGATTGATAACCTCGGACAGACTCCCGAGGTGGTCACAGAGAATGGCCAGACCAGTATACTCTTCCGTCGGGGTATCCAGTGGGTACGCTACGTCTTCGAGAACCATGCCGTCCGCGAAACAGAGAATGACCATAAAGATATGGGCGAGGCTCAGATGGCCGTCACCACCTCCATGCTGTTCAGGGAAGACGAGATTGACAGTAAAAAGGTTGAGTGCGACCTCGATGATGATGGCATCCCAGAGGTGCTGACCTTGAGTCACAACGACTCGCACGCCTCCAATTTCGGTAAGGACATGATGCTCGACAACATCACGTGGGGAAGAGACCAGAGCGAGACCTCTACTTATATGATGGGCGAGCGCTTTGTGGTACTGAAGTCAAAAACCAACAATGTCAGAGACTTGTTGATGGACTATTTCTACTACCGCTGGGACGGCACGAAATATGTTCCTTGGATGTGGAACGGTGACAGTTTCATCTTAGTCCAAGAGCAGGACTAAGAGACAACAAGGAATGACACTTGTTTCGTAGAAGTTACCACTGCATCAGCTGGCGCAGGAAGGGGATGAGCTCGTCGGCCATCTTCTGATGTTGCTGGAGGGAAGGGTGCCATGAGGCACCAAAGCCCAGGGAACCGTTCTGGGGCGTGAAGTCGAAGCGGTAGACCTCATGGTCGCCCTTTTGGTGAGCCTCATCAACGACTTCGTTCATGATGGTCTTTGCAATGCCGAGCTCCTTGCCGTTTAGCATGGAGCCACAGAGCAGGACTATCTTGGCGTTGGGATTGTGCTGGCGTACTTGTTTCAGGAACTTCTTATAGGCGGCTTTCAGCAGGGTGACGTCATAGTTGTTGGTCGACAGGTCGTTGGTGCCCAGATTGATGCACACGAGTTGAGGCTGATAGCGGTTGAAGTCCCAGCGCTCAGAGCGGTCGTAGAGATTGGTATACTCGTATTCGGTAGTCATCACATTCTCTGGCGTTCCCTCCTTGGGTCCACCATAGCTGCGATAGACGCCAATGCCAGAGCGTGCCACCACATGAGCCTGAGCCTGCAGGGCGCGGGTAGTGAGTTGGGCATAGGTGAAAAAGTGGTTCTCCGTCTCGTACTCAAAGGGATCGGGGGCCATTGTGCTCTCGTTGCCATAGCCACAGGTGATGCTGTTGCCGATAAACTCAATCATACGCTCAGACAGGTCAGGAGGAGGTAGCAAATGGGCACCCTCGTCGAGCACGAGTCCCCAGAAGCTGGGCTTAAGTTCGTAGCCTTCAACGACATACATCAGGCGGCACAGGTGTTCGCCTTGCGGCAAGGCTGTCGCAATGGTCACGACGGAGTCGCGCTGGCCCATCAGCGAAACCTTGAAGGGTTCGGCATCATCGATCTGAGCCATATAATAGCCGCTATGAGGTTTGGCAACGAGTTTGAGCGACGTGCCCGTAAAGCGCGCCGTAATCTGGGTACCAGGATAGGTGAAGCGTGGACGTTCAGGGTTGTCGAAGCAGATGCGTCCGACGTACTGGATGTTCTGGTCGGTAGGTTTAATGACTGTCCCTTTCAGGGGAAGGGTGGTGCTGGCCTGTAGGCCAATTGTCAATAACGTAACAAAAACAGCTATGATTGTTCGTTTCATAAGAAGGTTTTTATAATTCTGTGTGCAAAATTAAGAAATAATTATGAATTATGATTGCAACGCCACACTTTTCTTTAGAAAAGAATTATGAATTATGAATTATTTCGTACCTTTGCAGGCATGAACGACGATTTTGACATCAGACAAGAGCAGTTGACATCGAGCGAGAAGGAGTTCGAGAATGCCCTGCGTCCGTTGGCTTTCCACGATTTCAGTGGTCAGCAGCAGGTTGTAGAGAATCTGGAAGTGTTCGTCGAAGCTGCCAAGTATCGTGGTGAACCGCTGGACCACGTGTTGCTGCATGGCCCTCCAGGACTGGGAAAGACCACGCTGTCGAACATCATTGCCAACGAGTTGGGCGTGGGCTTTAAGATCACCTCAGGGCCTGTGCTTGACAAGCCGGGCGACCTGGCAGGAATCCTGACATCGCTGGAGAAAAACGACGTGCTGTTCATTGACGAGATACACCGTCTGTCGCCTGTCGTCGAGGAGTATCTCTACTCGGCGATGGAGGACTACCGTATTGACATCATGATAGACAAAGGTCCGTCGGCACGCTCGATACAGATAGATCTCAACCCGTTTACGCTGGTGGGTGCCACGACGCGTAGTGGACTACTGACGGCACCGCTGCGTGCCCGTTTCGGCATCAATATGCATCTGCAATACTACGATCCGGAGACCTTGCAGCGCATCATAGAGCGCTCGGCAGGCATCCTGCGTGTACCTATCACGACTGATGCCTCGTTGGAGATAGCCCGCCGTTCGCGTGGAACGCCCCGTATTGCCAATGCCCTGTTGCGCCGAGTGCGCGACTTTGCTCAGGTGAAGGGTACAGGCCGGATAGACACTGCTATTACGAAGGTGGCGCTGACTGCCCTGAACATCGACCAGTATGGACTGGACGAGATAGATAACCGCATACTGTTGACCATCATCGACAAGTTCCGTGGTGGTCCAGTAGGTATCACGACGATTGCCACCGCCATTGGCGAGGATGCCGGTACGGTAGAGGAGGTCTACGAGCCGTTCCTCATCATGGAGGGATTCATTAAGCGTACGCCCCGTGGCCGTATGGCTACAGAGTTGGCCTACAAGCACTTCGGGCGCAATCCGTATAGTGGAAACATCATGGAACCAACACTCTTTGAGTAGGTGAGAGGGTGAGAAAGTGAGTAGGTGAGAAAATTATGAGGACAGGAATATTTGTGGGGAGCTTTAATCCGTTTACGGTGGGGCATGACTCGATTGTGAGACGTGCTTTGCCGCTGTTTGACCGTCTGGTCATTGGCGTGGTGGGCGACCAGGTGCATAAGCCTGATATGCCCAGTGCCGAGGAGCGCATCAAGGCTATCAGCGACCTCTATCGGGATGAGCCTCGCATAAAGGTGAAACCTTATTATGGACTTGCCGTAGATTTTGCCAAAGCGGAAAAAGCCCATTTCATCGTAAAAGGGGTGCGCTCAGTGAAGGACTTTGAGTATGAGCGCGAGCAGGCAGATATCAATCGACAGTTGGCAGGCGTAGAGACCATCCTGCTCTATGCAGAGCCCCAACTCTCATCTATTTCATCGACGATGGTGCGCGAGTTGCAGCACTTTGGCGTGGATGTGAGTGTGTATTTACCCAATAAGCCTAATAAGTCCTATTAGCCCTATGATAACTTATTCAACAGAAAACGTTAAGTTCCCAAACATCAAGCGGCGAGAGACCACAGCATGGATACGTCGTGTGGCGGCCACCTATGGCAAACGCGTTGGTGAGGTAGGCTATTTGTTTTGTGACGACGAGCATATCCTGGCAGTTAACCGCGAATACTTGGGACATGACTACTATACCGACATTATCACCTTCGACTATGATGAGGGTGACATTATCAATGGAGACCTGGTGATTTCATTAGACACGATACGCAGTAATGCCGAACTCTTCAAAAAGGATTATGACGAAGAGTTGCACCGCGTCATCATTCATGGTATCCTGCACCTTTGCGGACTCAACGACAAAGGACCTGGCGAGCGCGAACAGATGGAGGCTGCCGAGAATGCTGCGTTAGCCCTGCGTTAAAATTGCCGCGATTTCATCGAGATTGTCGGCTACACAGATGTAGTCGCGCCAAAGGCTGCGCACCATTCCTTGCTGTTGCAAATCGTCGAGCATGGCGATGGTAGAATTCCAGAACCCGTTGATATTATAGAGGATGACCCGCTTGTGGTGATAGCCAATAGTATAGGATGCTGCAACGGTAAATACTTCATCGAGGGTGCCCACGCCACCAGGCAAGGCAATGAAGACATCGCTTAGGTCGAGCATCAGCTGCTTTCGCTCGCTAAGGTTGTTGCAAGTCTTCACCACATCATTGTATTGTGACGTACGTCCTGTCGCTTCCACAATGCTTGGCACTACGCCAAGGGTCTTGCCGCCAGCAGCCTTCACAGCCTTGGCTATACACTCCATCAGTCCTTGATTGACGCCACCAAACACCAACTCATGGCTGTTCGTCGCCAGCCATCGTCCCACCTCTTCTGTAGCACGGAAGAATGCTGGGTCAATATTGGCATTCGCAGAACAAAATACACATATTTTCATAATTGGTGCAAATATACAAAAATATTTTGTACCTTTGCACACGAATTATAATTTTTTTGATTTGAAGACATTTGAAGAACTTGGTGTCAGCGAAGGGATTCGCCGAGCCATTGAGGAGATGGGTTTTGTACAGCCCATGCCTGTACAGGAGGAAGTAATACCTTATTTATTAGGCAACAAAAACGACGTGATAGCACTGGCCCAGACGGGTACAGGCAAGACGGCGGCATTTGGTATACCCGTTTTGCAGCGGATAGCTGAAATGCCCAGACCCCAATTGGGAGAGATAGGGCGCGGACTGCCCCTTGCCCTTGTCTTGGCTCCTACGCGTGAGTTGTGTCTGCAGATTGCTGACGATTTGCGCGACTTTGCCAAATACCTGGATGGTATCCACATCGAGGCCGTCTATGGTGGAGCGTCGATAGAACAGCAGATACGGTCGTTAAGAAAAGGTGTGCAGATTGTCGTTGCTACCCCCGGTCGACTGATTGACCTGATGAAGCGTGGTGTCGCCAAGTTGGACGACGTATATAACGTGGTGCTCGACGAGGCCGACGAGATGCTGAACATGGGTTTTCAGGAGAGCATCAACGAAATACTGGAGAATGTTCCTGCAGAGCGTAACACGCTGCTTTTCTCGGCGACGATGAGCAAGGATATAGAGCGTATCGCCAAGGGATACCTGCACGACTACAAGGAGATTGTGGTGGGAAGCCGCAATGAGGGTGCCGAGCACGTGAACCATATCTACTATATGGTGAATGCCAAGGACAAGTATCTGGCGCTAAAGCGTATCGTGGACTACAACCCACGCATCTTCGCCATCATATTCTGCCGTACAAAGATTGAGACGCAGGAGGTGGCCGACAAACTGATCAAAGATGGCTACAATGCAGAGTCGTTGCATGGCGACCTTTCGCAGCAGCAGCGCGACCTGACCATGCAGAAGTTCCGCCAGCATACCGTTCAGCTGTTGGTGGCTACCGACGTAGCAGCACGTGGACTGGATGTGGACGATCTGACACACGTCATCAACTACGGACTGCCTGACGATATTGAGAACTACACGCACCGCTCTGGCCGTACAGGTCGCGCAGGCAAGAAGGGTACAAGCATTTGTATTGTGCATAGTCGTGAGAAGTTCAAGATTCGCAATATCGAAAAGGAGATTGGCAAGGAGTTTGAAAAGGGCGTGATTCCTTCAGCAGAAGAAATCTGCAAGAAGCAGCTCTATAAGGTGATGGACCAGATTGTGAAGTCTGACGTCGACGAAGAGCAGATTGCGCCCTTCATGCAGGACATCAGCCGCTACTTTGAATATATTGACAAGGACGACCTGATTAAGAAGATCGTCTCGCTGGAGTTTGGCAAGTTCCTGACCTACTATGCTGATGCACCAGAAATTGAGGAGGTCAGAGGTAAGAAGGAAGAGGTAAGAAGCAAGAAGGGCGAAAGCAGGGGTAAGAAGGCGGCTACGCCGACCTCTGAGGGCTATACCAAGCTGTTTATCAACTTGGGCAAAAAGGACGGCTTCTATCCTGGTGAGCTGATGCAGTTTCTCAACAAGCATGTACGTGGACACGTCAGCGTAGGCCACATCGACCTGTTGACCACTATGTCGTACTTTGAAGTTCCTGAGGAAGATGCCGACCGTGTCATCAAATATGTTAACGGCCAGCAATACAAAGGACGCGACGTACGCTGCAATGATGCTGCTGAAGGTGGCAATAAGACAAGGCCCAATGGGGCAAATAGGGCTAATAAGGCTAATAAGGCCAATGGGGCCAATAGGACTAATAAGCCCAAAGAACATAAGACCTACAAGAAAGACGAGTGGATGCAGTTCATGAATCCCAAGAGCATGAAACTAAAAGGTGAAATTCCAGACTTCAGCGAAGAAGGCTGGGCCATCCGCAAACCTCGGAAGAAGAAATAAAAAATACCTCCAAGCAGTCTTGGAGGTATTCTTTTATCATTAAGCTTTATTTTGAAAATGAGATGGTACCAACATCAGAAGTGTCGCCATTCTTGGTTTTGGTAATCTTAATATAACCTTCGAATCCCTCTCCACTTGTGAAAGCTTCCATATACTTCTTGTAAGCATTAAGCACCTTGCTGTCAGAAGGAGTTGTTCCACCATCTACCATACTTTGCAAATTACTATCACCCTGCTTAATAGCGTCAAAAAATGCAAGTAAAGTCTGTTGTTGCTCTTGTGTGAGCAAGGCTATAGTAGCAACATCGGCATATGCAGACATAGCTCTGTCCTGAAATTTCAAAGAACTAGAGAAATCTTCTCTCGTATAGGTCACTCTCTCAATACTACCAGGAACGGTTGTTTCCTCTTTAGAGCATGACTGCACACACAAACTCATTACTGCCACCAGCAGCATGAGCATCATGGAATGAATTTTCTTCATAATTTACTGTTATTAAATATTAAAATCGGGGCAAAGATAGACATTTTGTCCGAATAATGCAAATTAATTTTAAGAAAATTATACTTGTGTATGAATTTATTTGGCGTTGATTTCCTTAATCAGACGATCAGCATGTCCCCAACGGTCCATCATAAAGAGCACGAAACGGATGTCCACATTGATGGTACGTGCCAGCTGACGGTCGAAGAAGATGTCGCTGGACAGTGAGTCCCAGTTGCCGTCGAAAGCCAGACCAATGAGTTCACCCTTGCCGTTGAAAATGGGAGAACCGGAGTTGCCGCCCGTAATATCGGTGTTCGAGAGGAAACACAGCTGCATGGTGCCTGTCAATGGGTCACTATAGATGCCGAAGTCCTTGCTGCCCAGCAGCTGGTGCATAACGGGTTCTGCAAAGTACTCCACGTTTTTGTCGGCCAGCTGCATCTTTTCCCACAGTGAACGGGCTGTGGTATAGTAGCCTGAAGGCTTGCCGCCCAATGAGTACTCACCCACCTGTCCATAGGTCATACGCAGGGTGAAGTTTGCATCTGAATAGTTGGGAAGGTCTTGTTCCATACGTAATTTAGCTGCACACAGCCATTGTTCCTGTTGGGCAATGCTGTCGGCAACGCCCATCAGGTCGGCACGCAGGGTGGCACGTAATTCGGTGAGTGCCAGACCATAGAGCACGCCAGGGTCTTTGTCGAACTTCTTCTTGTTGATATAGAGTTTCTGTCCGTTCTTCATCAGCATAGAGTTGTCGTAGACATAGTCAACATAGGCACGATAGTCGCCTTTGAAGTCGCGGTCAATGATGTCGAAGGTGCTGATATGGTACTTTTTGTTGACGTGTTCGCGATAGTTCTTCATCAGCGCCGCCAGCAGTTCGCGGTCGGTAGCCTGATTCCAGTCCTTGCTGTTGTCTTCGAACTCTACATACTGCTTTTTCTTCTTGTCCTTAGGACCTTTCACCTCAATGCCGCCATGTACCAAACGGGCACGACGGGTCAGTTCGTCGCACTCACGACCCCATGTCTCGTTCCAATAATAGAGGGCACGCACGCCGTCGAAACGTTTCTGATAGAGCCGCTGCAATAAGTCGAAGTCCAGTTGTCCCTTTAGATAGCCTGTGGAGTCTTGCCACTGGCGAAGTTGTTGTTCAAACTGCTGCTTCTGTTGGATAAGTCCTATAGAGTCTATGCACTTGTTCATGCCTAGGCTGTTCTTCCAATAGTTGCTGCTATGGGCATACTTCGACTCATACTGGATGCGGATGGCTTCCGAGCTCAGCATGTGGCGCCACATAATCTCCTGCTTGACAGCACGAGCCTGCACCATGGTCTCGTTCATGGCGTTGCGACGCTCCTGAATGCCGTAGCTGCTAAGATAACGGCTGGTAGAGCCAGGATAGCCCATAATCATGCAGAAGTCGCCAGGCTTATAGCCTTGCAGCGAGACGGGGGCCCATGTAGCAGGGTGGTAGGGCACATTGTCCTTTGAGTATTTGGCTGGTCCGTTGGTCTTGGGGTCAGCATAGATGCGGAACACGGAGTAGTCGCAGGTCTGGCGCGGCCACATCCAGTTGTCGGTCTCACCACCATACTTACCCATTGACTTCGGAACGGTAAACACCAGTCTCACATCTTCAAAGTCGCGATAGGTCGTCATGTAGTATTTGTTGCCCTCGTAGAATGGCTTGAGTTCTACGCGAAGGGTAGAGTCCTGCTGACGGATGTCTTTCTGCCAGGCGTTCTCGAGCGAGTCTACATAGAGGGCCTTCTCTTGCGAACTCATGCCGCTAAGATGGGGCACAATCTGGTCGGTGACATCTTTCTGGTCGACCATAAAGCTGACGAAGAGGTTATCATTAGGCAACTCTTCTTCGTAACTTTGGGCCACAAAGCCGTTAAGCATGTAGTCGTGCTCAACAGTGGAGTGGCGGCGAATGGCGTCGAAGCCACAATGGTGGTTGGTGAATACCAGTCCGTTGGGTGACACGACAACACCTGAACAGTATCCGCTGAAGTTGATGACGGCATTCTTCACAGCATTGTCTGTCTGATACAGTTGCTCCATAGGCAACAGAAAGCCATACTGCTTCATTTGGTCATAGACGGCAGTCGGCAGATTATACAAAGTCCACATGCCCTCGTCGGCATGGGCGGTAAACATGATAAATGGGGCCAAAAGGGCCAAAAAGAGTTTTTTCTTCATAGATAAACTTATTCTTCTTTACTGATAATTATCTTTTGATGATGAGTTTTCGTCCGTTCTTGATGTAGATGCCAGGAGCCAGCGTACCTTTGACGGCCTGCCCATTCAAATTGTATATCTGTTGTGATTCCTGACGGGAATAAATGGTTACGTCAGAGATGCTGTTAACAATTTCGGGTTGCTCTACCTCTGTTGCATAGCTGCCGATAATGTTGGTTTTGGCAATGGTGGGCAAGTTCATGGTATATACCTGATTGCTACCATCGGGATAGCGGCCAGCAGTCTCGTCGCCCTTCATTTCCGTATAGACAAAATGATCTTTCCAACTCTCGTCAGCAGCAGTCAACAGTACGTCGCCACCTTCGGCACCCAGCTTGAAAGAGGCGTGCAACTGTGACTGCGCGTCCAGTTTGTCACACCATATAATAAGGTACCCGTGCGCAGGAATGATAGTGTTGGCCTGACTTTTGGCTTTACTTATCTTGTATTTGGTAGGCTTTTTCACGTTGTCGCTGAGATACATACCCTCCACATCGATAGGCTGGTCGGTGGTGTTGTACAACTCTACCCAGTCGTTGCGCTTAAACAGGTCGTTGACATAGATATCGTTGGCTGCGCTCACCTCGTTGACACGAACAGGGCAGAGTCCCTGGGCAGAACGTTCACTAACAGTTAATGGGGTAAACTGCGCTGTCAGGCTGACAGCATTGTCTGTCACATCAATCACGTCATCTGTCAGCACATTATCGTCGGTGCTACTGCCAAGGGTAGTCTGTAGTTCACCGTCCCAGAACAGGTCGCCCGAGGTGTAACTGGTATTATGTACCTCAACGGCAATGACGTTGTTGCCTTTCTTGAACAACGCCGGATTCAAGTCGAGAGTGCCAGTAATGGGGTCATCGGCAGCATAAGTCTGAGAGAAGGTATCGTAGTTGACCGTTCCTTGATGCATGTTGACGCGACCAGCCTCCTGACCATTGACCCAGACGATGCATCCGTCGTCTACCTGATAGTTCAGCTGGAAATGATCGGTGGTATTGGGGGCGCTATTAAGCGTAAAGGTTTTTCGGAAGTAAGTTGTAGGATTCTTCTTCTGACTGTCTGAGCCGTAGCTGATGGTGGTCTTCACGCCAGTCATCTTATAGCCTAACGGTGCCTCACCAGACTTCCATGAAGCATCGTTGAAGGTATCCGACTTCCAATCGGTAGTAGCCTCACCATTATCATAGTATTTCCAACTGTCATTCATGGCAAAGACCTGCTTGAAGGTATTTGATGACTTACGCCAACCAGTGAATTTGTAGCCAGCAGGAGCCTTCGCCTCTAAGCGGACTGGTGAGAAGAGTTTTCCGTTGAATGCTGCATAAGGTACTTTGATGCCGTTGATAAAAATGTTGGCCCCTTCTACATCGGCAGCAAACTGCACATGATGTTTTTTCACTCCGCTGAGTTGCATGGGTGTATATTCCTGTAGCTGACTGGTCATATCGTCCATGCGGGTCGTAAGCATCTCTTTAATCTTGTTTGCAGAGTTGTCTGGCGACATTCCGTCATATTGAGACATGGGGCGCATGGCGTCAGCGAGTTCGTTGACGATGGCTGTGGCGCGTTCTTTTTCAAAGACACTACCTGCGATGATGCAGAAGGTATCGATGAATTTCTTACGGTACTCGTCGTGCTTGAGCAGGTTCTTGAACAACTTTACCATCTTGACATTCTCATAATCGTTGAGCGACGAGAGGCGGTGTCCCCATGCATTAAACGCATAGTCGAGATCGAAGCATACAAAACGGAAGCGACCATCGGCCTGACTGCGGTAGCCCTTGACGTTGTTTTCTGGCCAGTCGTCATTGCCAAGGAATAATTCGGCAGCCATGTAGTTGGTAAATTCGTCGATGTCGAGCAGCTTCTTCACTTCGTCATACACACCAGCCTGATTGATATTCTCGCTCAATGCCACCAGTTGGTTGTAGACTTCATCGGTACCATTGGCAAAGGTGCTGTTCTCGAACATGTCGATAGTGTCGTCGTCATAGCCGAAGTTGGCATAGACGAACTTGTCATTATTAGGTTCACGCAGGTTGAGAATGCCCTTGAAACGTCCATTGATATATTCTGCTACCTGTACAAAACTCTGCACGTCGATATCGATTCCTGAGCGCTGGATAATCGTGGCCAGCGCAGGATCCATGAAACGAGAACCGGAATAGACATCATTACCTCCATTGCGCACTAAAAGCGTCTTACTGCGGATATAGGGCTTTTGGGGGAAGAAAACGTAATCGAAACGGTTCTGACCGTCAAACACCTTGTTGGACTTCAGTTTCATGGAACGGGGATTGGCCATTCGTGTCCATCCGCCTGAGACGGCGATATTTACATCCTGATTGAAGAGCATGCCCTCCGTAGGACTGATATAGCTGAAATTAACGGGACGATCCCAGGGCTGGTTCCAGTTTACGGGGTCGTCGCTGCCATTGCCCACAATACCATTGGTACCCGCTACGTCAATGCCCCAGGTGTTATCAGTGAAGTAACGCTCGTCGCCCACGACAGAGATGATGGGGATGGTGTAATTGTTGTTGGTCTTGATAAAGCTGCGGGTGACGGGTACGCTAGGCAGATAACCGTCTTTGAACAGACGGAAAACATAGTTGGTAGTTTGTGAAACGGTAAACTGGCCGTCTTTGCTCTTCTTGCATCCTCCAACGGAATTACCCTCGTCTTTATACGATTCCCATACGATATCATCGAAATAGAATACGTTGGCTACTGCACTTTTGTTCAGATGGAAGGCGATGGTCTGCATGGTGCCATTTCCCGCTTGTTCGTCAGTAATGATGCCTTCGTAGTTGTATTCTTTCCATTCGGTGGTAACATCAAAGGTGCCATTGAGCATTTGCCAATGAATATAGTTGCCTGGCGTACCCTGTGTCTGTGGTTCGATTTGATCGGCTCTCTCGGCACGTACTTTCATGCTGAAACGGTATTTGTCACCAGCACTCCAGATATGATTTGGGGTGTAGACAAACAATTGAGTGTCCCAAACCTCCTCTGGATTGTTTTTTGACTGAATCTTAATACCTCGAGTTCCTTCATAACCTACCCCGTTGATAAAATGGGTGGTTGTCGTACCATCTCCGTTTTTACACACCAGGCTGCTGGCATCGTCATTCTCACAGTCGCTATTTTTCACTTGGTTAACCCAAGGTGAAGCATTCTCGTCTTCGGTGTCGTCAGAATCATCGATAGGTGCTGTAGGCATAGTGCCATTGGTGGAATACATCAGCGTGGCACCTTCAGGGATTTCTACGTGGAATGAGAGTGGACCATTAAGCAGTTGACTGCCTACGCTCACTACAGGTGCGTCAAGTCTCTTAGAGGCAAAAACGGCAGTAGTGTTCGTGGCTCCAGGAGTAGCATCAGCTGTCCAGCTCCATTCTTCGCCAGCATCTGTCTTTCGTGCCCATGATGTACGGCTGAGGGCCTCCGGATATTCCACCGAGGTAATCAGTTGTCCATTTTGGTCGCTTAGATAAATGGTGGCTCCGTCGCAGTCGAGCTTGAAGGGGGCCTGGTTGTTCTTAATCTCATTGGAACCCAGCCAGACGACGAGGAAGCCTTTGGCCGGAACACTGCCAATGTCGCTGGGCATCTGCCATAGTGTGAGGTTTTTATCGTCGTTGCTGAGATACATGCCCGCCAAGTTGACTGCTTCTGAACTGGGGTTATAGATTTCTATCCAACTGTCGAAGTTCGTAGCAGGGCTCATAACTACTCCTGCATTCGACGGCATGATTTCATTGATCACAAGATTGTCGGCATAGGCTGTTGACAGAGCCCACAAGGCTAATAGAGTTAATAATAGTTTCTTCATGTTTTTATTTCTTTCTAAAGTATTTTCCAATAATAGGCAGACTGCTTAGAGGTAGGTCGCTTTGTAGAATATACGAAACAAAACAGCAGATACAGAGTGAGTTAAAGATCAAAGTAACAACGCTTCCAAAATGATAAGTGGCAGGAACATAGTTCATCGTCAGGGTGAGCATGACGGTAAGTGCCACATAATAGGCGATAGACCGCATGGGATATGGAATGGGATTCTTTTTCTGTCCTACCATGTAGCTCAGTACCATTGCCGTTCCGTAGCCAGCGACACCACCCCATGCGCAGGCCCAATAGCCGTATTTAGGAATAAAGATGATGTTGACAGCGAATAGTACGAGGCAGCCCGCCAATGAGAACCAGGCGCCATAGATGGTCTTGTCGATAAGTTTATACCAGAACGACAGGTTGAAGTATACTCCCATCATAATCTCTGCAGCCATCACGATAGGTACTACGCCCAGTCCTTCACGATATTCCTCGCCAATGATATATTGCAACAGAGGCATCCAACCCACCACACAGAGGAAGGCCAGCAGCGTAAAGATGAGAAAGTACTTCATCGCTGAGGCATAGTACTCTGTCTTGTCGGCATCCTTCGACTTGGCAAAAACTATAGGCTCATAGGCATAGCGGAAGGCCTGTGTTATCATGGCCATGATCATTGCTATCTTCACACACGAGCCATAGATGCCTAACTCGACATTCGCCTGTGCCTGATCGGGATATACCAATGGGAAGAGAATCTTGTCGGCAACCTGATTCAAGATACCTGCAATACCCAGAATCAAGATGGGCCACGAGTAGCTAAGCATGCGTTTGAGCATCTGTCCGTCGAAGTGCCAATGAACTTTCAGCAGGTCGGGTATAAACAGCAACGAGATGAAACCCGTGCAAAGCAGGTTGATAAAAAAAACATAGTAAACAGACGTCTTGCCTAACACCACAAAATAGAAAACGTTCAGTCCAATATTCAAAGCAATAAACAGCAGTTTCAGAGAAGCAAAACGAATGGCACGCTTCTGGTAACGCAAATAACTGAAGGGGATTGCCTGTAAGGCATCCATCGCTACTACGGCAGCCATCATCTGCAGATATTCAGGGTGCGCCGCATACCCCAAGGTATTGCTGATAGGACCAATAAAGCCAAAGACTAATAGCAGGAACACCACAGTCAAAGTGCCTACTACTGCCATCACTGTAGAGAAAACAGTATCGCTATGCTTACTTCCTATCTCTGGCGTCAGCCTGTCGTCGTTGGCAAAGCGGAACAGCGTGGTCTCCATGCCAAACGTTAGCAGTACTAATATCAGAGCGGTATATGCATAGACATTGGTACTCACGCCATAGTCGCCCGAAGCTTTGGGCATATAGTGTGTATACAACGGTACCAGCAGGTAGTTTAGGAACCTGCCCACGATACTCGACAGCCCATAGATGGCTGTGTCCTTCATCAGTCCTTTTAAGTTTGCCATAGTTTATCCAAAGAATAGATAACAGATAAAAATTGCTGCAATAACGCCAGCCAAGTCGGCTAACAAGCCACAGTTGACAGCATGACGCGTATGTTTGATACCTACCGAACCGAAATATACAGCCAGAATATAGAAAGTGGTGTCAGTAGACCCTTGGAAGACACACGACAGTCGACCAGCAAACGAGTCGGCTCCATAAGTCGTCATAGCGTCGACCATCATACCGCGGGCACCACTACCGCTCAGCGGTTTCATCAGCGCGGTAGGTAGGGCATCAACCCATTCGGCATTGGTACCTGTAGCCTCTACACACCAACGAATACCGCCTATCAACATATCCATCGCACCTGAAGCGCGGAAAACACCGATACCAACGAGTATGGCTATCAGATAGGGAATGATGCGCACCGCCGTCTGGAAGCCGTCTTTAGCTCCTTCAATGAAAGCATCGTAGACATTCACTTTTTTTCTGACACCAGCCAGGATGAATCCGCAGATAATGGTCATCAGCAGAATGTTGGCTACCGTGGTACTCACACGGTTCATCGTATCGGGATCCATCTGCGAGAAGCCCCAAATGATTGCGGCCACAACGGCGCAAGCCCCACCAAGCGTCAATAGCATGGTCTTGTTGATAAGGTTAATGTGCTGATAGAGCGAGGTGATGATGATACCAGCCAGTGTTGAGAAGAACGTCGCCAACAGGATGGGAATAAAGATATCCGTTGGCTGGGCAGCATTCATCTGAGCCCGATACACCATAATGCTAACGGGGATGAGTGTCAGTCCGCTAGTATTCAGCACCAAGAACATGATCATCGAGTTTGATGCCGTATCTTTCTTGGTGTTCAACTCCTGCATCTGTTCCATAGCCTTCAGTCCTAACGGTGTGGCGGCATTGTCGAGTCCCAACATGTTGGCAGCAATATTCATGAAGATGCTACCAGTGACGGGATGACCTTTAGGAATATCGGGAAACAGCTTGGTGAAGATCGGACTGAGCAGTTTGGCCAACACGTTGACGACACCGCCTTTTTCGCCAACCTTCATCACTCCAAGCCATAGCGACAGTACACCTGTCAGGCCCAATGAGATTTCAAACGCTGTCTTTGACGACGAAAATGTCGAGTCCATCATAGCGGGAAACACATCATAGTCGCCCATGAATACCAGTTTCAGGGCGGCGATGGCAAACGCTATCAGGAAAAAGCCTATCCAAATGTAATTCAATACCATGGGTGCAAAGTTACGAACTATTTATGATATAAGCAAGAAAAAGAGCGACTACATCACGCAGTCACCCTTTCTATTGCGAAAATCAAATTATTAAATGAATGTTTACCATCTAAATACGCCTGAGTTGCTGGGGGATTTGTACCAGTCTGGATTAGTGGTCATGTCTGCACCCCACAAGCCGAACTGAGGATAGGCGTTGCTGATATTGTTACGCTCAGTGCTCCAGAACCATTTACCATTCTCGTCGCCGTTTACCGCTACGCGGAATGGAGTAGAACCAGCGGCAGGAGCCCCAATGGTAACCACCTGTCCATTTGTTCTGGTTACCTGTATATTGATGTTCAAATCAGCAACAGTAGTGCCGACAGGAACGGTGATTTCTGATAATGTGGCGATGGGAACGTTCTTTTTGTTCTTGGTGTTGTCTCCAAATTCCCCATAGTTATGTACCTCCTGTCCTAACTGTATGTTGTCGCAGAATACGGTAACCGGCAATGTTCCACCAATAGCGCAGAGCTCTACCGTCGAGCGATTGTTCTCGTCAGGATAGCTTACGCGAACAACCACATCATTAAAGTCGAAGTCGTCGCTGGTTCCCAGGTCTTCGAAGGCGAAGTAAATATATTGTTTAGGTTCAACCTTCTCTTCTCCACCGCCATTGAAACCAGGATTACAGGTAGAGGATGCAACAGAGGTCTTGATGTTTTGGGTTTGTTCGACGACGGCACCTTCACCGATATGGTAGTAGGGCTGTACACCAATCTCACCATTGGCTTGCTGTTCAGCGCTCTTGTCTGAATAGCCTTGTGCGAAGTGGCTCTCGTCGTAAGCCACGATAAGCTGGCCGAAGTAGTTGGCTACAAAACCTTGGTTGGGGTTATCTGCACCGTTGACAATCTTTTTGGCGTGGAAGACGGCCTTATTGCCCGTCTCAGGACCATAGATGCCATAGAGATCCTTGGTGATGTTCATTGTGGCAGTCTCTGTCACCTCAAAGACAGACTCAGCACCCATAAAGATATGGCTGGGTCCAGCTGCCTCGAAATTCTTGGTGACTACACCACCGTCGGCGTCCATCTTGAAGCCGTTCTTATCGGTATCGCCGAGGTTAATCTTGAACAGCTCCTTCACTGTGAGTTTACAGTTGTTGATGACATCGCAGCTGCCTGCGGTATAGTAGAAATAGTCAGTAGTATACTGACCGTTATTGACCCACGTGTTATTATTGCTGTCAATGTCGGTATTGCCGCTGATAGTCATCGTGCCATTATTCTCTACGTGGCTGCTGCCAGCTGTATGCAGACGGGTGGCAGTCATAGTACCATCGTTGACAATGACAGAATTGCCGTTCTCTGTAGATAGTTCGCCACGTACCGTTACCTCATTTTTGTTATAGAGCATGCTGTTATTGTTAATGCTCATCTTACCAGGGTCAATAATGCCGTGGTTGTAGAGTTTCAAACCATTGTTCAGCACCAGTTCAGCACCATCGGGAGTGGTAATCTTAGCTGTGGGGGCCACATAGATATTGCAACCACCTTGAAGATCACTGGCGTTGGCAGCACTTAAGACGAGCACGGCTCCTTCCACCAAATAGATGTCAGTATTAGGCGCTACATAGAACTTACGGTCCAGGAACCTGTTCTGACCACTAATATACAGTGTTCCGCCAGTAGTCTTGCTACCATCATAAGCGCCCCAAATGTTGACTTCTCCTTGCCAAGAGCCATCCAGATAGCTGATGCCAGAGGCATAGCCGCCGTTATACTTGCTGATACCTGCAGGCACAGCATTTAAGAATTTGCTGTCGTCAGCATCTTCAGGGAACTGGAAGATAGGCTGGATAGTGCGTCGTGCCAGCAACTTACGGGCTGAGGCAGGTGTAGTATAGAAGGCGGTGGTAATCTCCTTCTCGCTGGCATCAAAGGCAAGATTGTCAATAATGTAGTTGTCGGCATCAAGGATGGTGGCATAAAGCACAGTAGCATCCTGGGGCTTTGCAATGACGAAGGTCTTCGTCTCACCACTATTGATGGTCGATGTATAGAGAGCTGCAATCGTAGAACCCTGAGCAGGATCCTTGGGGTAAATCTTCAGCGTACCACTCTTTGCACTTGTCAGTGTAATGGTGGTAGTTACCGCTGTGTTCCAAGTTTGTTGGGCATCAATATCGTGATTGCCCATCACCGTATTCTTGAAGTTGGCCTGAAACTCCGCAACATCCTGGTTTGTCGTATCATTACGTTGGTTCCATAGGTCGTGATTACAGCTGATAGCCGAAAAAGCGATTGCCGAAACAGCAATTCCTTTAATGAAATACTTATTCATGCTCTCTTCTAGTTCTTAAAAGATTCAAATTTGGTTGCAAAGATAGTAAATAAATAGTTGAATATCAAATTTTCCTCTATAAAAATGCGTTATTTATGTTTTTTTTGTTTAACTTTGCTGCCGAAAAGTGATTTTATTATAATAAAGTATGCGCATGAAGAAGCTAGTATATGTCAGTCTGGCCTTGCTTTCCTTGGTCGTAACGGCTTGTAAGGAAGGGGTCGATTTTGACCAGAATGCCTATAACGATTTGGTTAATAGGTCGTTTCCTGTCGAGAACGTAGATCCCACCCATCAATGGGCAACGGTAGTTAATGTCAACGCAAAAATTTCTGTTAGCGGTGACTATGGTGAAACCTATGAGGCGGGCATCTATATGGACAACCCGATTGGTGCCGAAGAGGCCACCCTGTTATATGAAGAAGATGTGGTGAGCGGTGGTGCATTCAGTGTTACGGTGTCGTTGCCAATTGCCCAAACAGCCGTCTACGTTGGTGTCTTTGATAAGGCGGGTCGTGGTATGGCTGAACTGGTTCCTATTAGTAATGGTATGATTAAGGCCTCGATAGATCTTAACAACAGTACACCTGCAGCAGCGCGACGTGCAGCAGCCTCGGTATCGCGTTCTGACTATATCAAGACGAATACTGACAGTTACATTAGTTATCTGCCAGGTTATGCAAGCAGCTTTGCAGGCTACTACGACTTATCTACGGTACCTAGCTATGATCCTCTGAACAAGAAAGCGTATCTTCCAGAAAACAACTATCAAGAAAGTCAGGTCTATGGCGATGGTAAGAGTTTTGTGTTGCCTGCCAACAAGAACTATACCATTTCCAGCAATACTTTTAACAATGCTTGGAGCAATACCGTTATCATTGTGCGTGGTACGCTGACCATTCCCAGCGACATTTCAGAGTTGCGTCTATGGGGTGATGGTAATAATCCCTATGGACAAACGATTGTCGTGGCCCAAGGAGGTAAACTGATTTGTAATTCTGCAAAACTGACTTTGGCCAATAATTCCAATATCATTAACTATGGTGATATCGTGCTTAATGGTACGTATGTTGACTATGCCAACGGTACTACTGTAGGATTCTTCAATGGAGGAACGATTACGGGATCCAATGGTGCCGGCATCAATTTCGCAGGCGGCACACCCTATTATAATAGTGGCAACATTGACTTGTCAGACAACGGCTTTATCAAGTTTAATAGCGGTATTACCTTTACGAATGTTGGACACGTCCATGCTTATAACTGTGCTAAGGACGGTGCCACATTTGTAAACGATTGGGGTGTTTCTGCCGGTGCGCAGAACGCTACGGTATATAATCTTTGTGACATAACTTTTGAGAAGTTCTTTGGCGTTTGGACCTATGTCGGTACAGAAAGCTCTTTGCTCTATGCTAAGGAAGGATTGTTTACCAATAGCGGAGGTCAGATTACCTTGGGCAGCAAGGCTATGATTAAGTGTGGCGACTGGTATGACAATGGTGCCACGCTGTATGGTCAGCCCAGTGGTAGTGATTTCTCGATAATTAAGGTTACGGGAGCGTTAGACGAGCAGAACGGCGGAGCCATCAATACCACCACAGGTTATGTTTACTGCGATTTCAACGACATCAAAGGCAAGGGACGTAAAGATGGGGAAGGTGCTTGGCACATTGATCAGGTAAATGCAAAGATGAAGATTTACAGTGTCAGTGAGAAAACGGCTCCCAACAGCATTGTGATACCTGCCGATGCCGATGGTTGTAACACTATTGGCTACAATTCGGAGGGTAATAGTGGCGGAGGAAAGCCGGAAGCAAAGTCGTTCTCGCGTCGCTACTGCTTTGAGGATAACTTCCCCGATGTGGGTGACTACGACTTCAATGATGCCGTGATAACGGTGACTCCTACCGTTCAAGGTACAACCGTCACGCTTAAGGTGAGCCTTGATGCCGTGGGCGCTACAGAGAACATCGGTGCAGCTATGCGCCTGAATGGTGTAAAGACCTTCGACTTGGCCAGCTATACGGTGACGCAGGGCTTCCCCTCTCCTGAGGGTCAGGGTCTGGGCACCTACGAAAATATCAATACTCAGGAAACCTTCCTTGCTGAGAATGCTTCGCCCAATAATACCGGCAGTTTCGTTATCGTACTCTTCAAGGATGCCCATTGGGCCATCAATCCTCACCCGGCTGATGCTGGTGGCGTAGACAGAGCTTTCTATAACACGGTAGCTCGTGATGTTGCTTCCCACAAGGCCTATCCCGACCCCGCTGTCGCTACCTACACCTTGGTATTCAAAGATGCCGAGAAGGCAAAGGATATGCTGAAGGAAGATATCTACGACGTATTCATCGTCGAGCCCTATAATGGTTCTTACTGGGAGGTGCATACCGTTCAGAACGGCTTTAAGACAGACCAGGTGGTGACGCCTGTAAAGCCCAATCCAGATGCTTACAGACAGGCTTATGGCGATAACAAGCCGTGGGCGATTATGGTACCCGGCTCATTCAAGTATCCCATTGAGTGGCAGTCTATTGGCTCAGGTTCTAACGGAGTCTATAGTGGTGCCTATCAGACCACTGGCCACTCCTTTGCCGAGTGGGCTACCAACCAGAGTCAGGCTACTGACTGGTACAACTATCCCAAAAGCGGATACGTCTTCGAGTAGGAGCGTTGATTATGGGTCACCTGCATAACCACGTGGGATTTCTGAAACACACATTCTTTTCCCCTTTTTTCTTCGCAAACCATAAAAAGCCGTAAAATCACAGGTATGACACACGAAGTGTACTCCTATACATAATAATGTACGATTTTTATTGTTGATATGGAAGATATTTGCTATCTTTGCACTCAAATTTAATTATCAATAACAAGATAGCATTATGGAAAGAACATGGAGATGGTTTGGCAAGAAGGACAAGATTACGCTTGCCATGCTAAGACAAATCGGAGTAGAGGGCATCGTGACGGCCCTGCATGATGTGCCTCTGGGTGAGGTGTGGACACGAGAGAAGATTCGCGACCTGCGTGAATACATCGAGAGCTACGGCATGCGCTGGAGCGTCGTCGAGTCGCTGCCAGTCGTTGAGACCATCAAGTATGGCGGTCCTGACCGCGACCACCAGATTGAGGTGTACAAGGAGTCGTTGCGCAACCTCTCTGCAGAGGGCATCCACTGCATCTGCTACAACTTCATGCCCGTGTTGGACTGGGCTCGTACCGACCTGTTCCACAACAACCCCAACGGCGCTACGAACCTCTATTTCAACTATGCCGAGTTTGCCTACTTCGACATCTATATCTTGAAGCGTCCGGGTGCTCGCGAGGAGTGGGCCAAGTTCCAGTTCCCTGCTGGTGTTGGCGAAGGCCGCAACGTGCTGGCAGAGTGCGACGAGCTGGCTAAGACCATGACGCCAGAGAAAGACCACAAGCTCGTAGAGAATATTGTCATCAAGACGCAGGGCTTTGTTTCTGGTAACTTCAGCGAGAACGATGAGGCTCCCGTTCAGAAGTTCCGCGAGTTCCTCGATTTATATAAAGGTATCGACAAGGCACAGCTCCGTGCCAACATGAAATATTTCCTCGAGGCCATCATGCCCGTTTGCGAGGAGTGCAACATGAATATGTGCGTTCACCCCGACGATCCCCCCATCGAGATTCTCGGTCTGCCACGTATCGTTCGTACCGAGGAGGATATCCAGTGGTTCCTCGATGCCGTGCCCAACAAGCATAACGGCCTGACGTTCTGTGCCGGTTCGCTGTCGGCAGGTGCTTACAACAACGTCGTTGAGCTGGCTAAGAAGTTTGCTTCGCGCACACACTTCGTTCACCTGCGTTCGTGCCACATCTTCCCCAACGGCGACTTCACCGAGGCCAGTCACCTGGGCGGACGTGCCGACCTAATCGAGCTCTGCCGCATTTTCGAGAAGGAGAACCCACGGCTGCCCATGCGCGTTGACCACGGTATGACGTTTACCGACGAGCCTGGCGGCATCCTCGACGAGTCGAGCCACGGCCACAATGCCGGCTACACCCTGCTGGGCCGCATGTTCGCCCTCGGACAGGTACAGGGTATCCTCGCCACCGTTGACCGTGAACTTGGAATAGAATACAAACAACCCGGATTCTTTGATTAAATTATGAAACTGAACGACATATTTAGCGGTAATTACAACGCCGCAGAGTGGGAGCAGAAAGGCTACCAGCTCCCGAAGTTTGATATTAAGGCCGTACGCGAGAAGACCGCCAAGGAGCCAACGTGGGTACACTTCGGTGGTGGAAACATTTTTCGCGCTTTCCCTGCTGCCATCCTGAACGACGCACTGAACACCGGTAAGTACGACCGCGGTGTAATCGTAGCCGAGACCTTCGACTTCGAAGTCGTCGACAAGGCCTACGCACCCTACAACAACCTCTCGCTGTGCGTGAACCTCTGCTCTGACGGTTCTATCGAGAAGAAGGTCATCGCCAGCGTTACCGAGGCCCTGAAGGCCGATCCTCAGTTCGAGGACTGGAACCGTCTGGTGGAGATATTCCGTAACCCCAGCCTGCAGATGATTTCGTTCACCATCACCGAGAAGGGCTATACCTTCAACGAGGCCGACCTCGCTCGTGGACTGAAGCCCCTCTTCGCTATGGGTAAGGTCTGCGCCCTGCTGCTGGAGCGTTTCAACGCCGGACAGCTGCCACTCACTGTGCAGTCGATGGATAACTGCTCGCACAATGGCG
This sequence comes from uncultured Bacteroidales bacterium, assembly GCA_902760345.1. Lineage (GTDB taxonomy): Bacteria > Bacteroidota > Bacteroidia > Bacteroidales > Bacteroidaceae > Prevotella. The sequence goes on from CACWFY010000022.1 coordinate 29,543, forward strand.
ACAAGGTGAAGGCTGGCGTCTTTGCTTATGCTGAGCGCTGGGTGAAGGACGGACTGGTGCCCGCTGCCTTCCTCGACTACCTGAAGGACGAGACGAAGATTACCTTCCCTTGGTCGATGATCGACAAGATTACCCCACGCCCACACGAGAAGGTCAAAGAGCTGTTGGCCAAGGACGGTTTTGACGACAACGACTATATCGAGACCGAGAAACACACCTTTACCGCTCCTTTCGTGAATGCCGAAGAGGTGCAGTATCTGGTCATCGAGGATAACTACACCAACGGCCGTCCGCCATTGGATCTCGGCGGTGCCCTCTATACCACCCGCGAGACCGTGGATAAGGTAGAGACCATGAAGGTGACTACCTGTCTGAATCCCCTGCATACCGCGATGTCCATCTATGGCTGCATGCTGGATTATACGCTGATCTCGGCTGAGATGAAGGACGACGACCTGCGCGCCTTCATCCAGAAGATTGGTTATATGGAGGCTATGCCGGTGGTCGTCGACCCAGGCGTGCTGAACCCCTACGAGTTCATCGGTGCCGTACTCAACAAACGTCTGCCTAACCCCTTCATGCCCGACGCACCTCAGCGTATCGCGATGGACACCTCGCAGAAGCTGCCTATCCGCTTTGGCGAGACCCTGAAGAAGTATATCGCCCGTGGTCTGGACAAGTCGAACCTCGTACTCATTCCCCTCACACTCGCAGGCTATGCTCGCTATCTGAAGGGACTGAAAGACGACCTCACCGCTTTCGAGCCCTCGCCCGACCCCATGCTCGCCGAGCTGCAGGCCATCGTCGCCCCGCTGGAGATTGGCAAGCCCGACCAGGACTGGAGTCCGCTGAAGCAACTGTACTCGCGCAAGGACGTCTTCGGTCTCGACCTTTATGAGGCTGGCCTGGGCGACCAGATAGAGGGAATGGTCAAGGAACTCTACGCCGGCAAGGGTGCCGTCCGTGCTACCCTGCACAAGTACGTCAGTCAGAGATAATCTCTTAGACTAACAAAGAAAATCCCGCATTTCCTACACTGAGCGCTGAGGCTCAGGAGGTTATACGGGATTTTCTTACACTGCGCAGTGTAGGAATTCCTACACTTACCGCGTTTTCCGTTTATTTTTCAGCCACTTTCCGACGCAGACGGAGGTAGTATCCGCGCACGCCGTCCTGGGCTCCGTCAGGATAGTGCATGCGTTTCAGTGCACGCCCCAGCTTTGCCAGCGTCGGCACGTCGGCCGTCGACAGCTGCTCGCGTAGCGTTTGCTGAATGTCAGTAGTGCTCATGAAGTACCCCTTCTCACGCCGTGCCCCCAGGAAGATGGCCGACAGCGCGTCTTCCAATCCCGATACCAGCTGGTATTGCTCGTTGTGGTGCATGATTTCCTGCTCGTCAGCATGGTCGAACCAGTACTGCTCGTCGTGCTGCAGCTCCCAGACGGCCTGGGCATACATCTGGCGGTAGTTCACGCTGCCCGACATATCGGCCTCGCCCGTCATCTCGACACACAGGTATCGGCGCGAACCCGTAGGGTCGCAGAGCGGCTGGCGGTCGTTGGTGGTGGCGATGAACGAGCACAGGCGCTGGGTCATGGTGTACTGGTCTGAGCGCATCTTCCTGACCTGCACGTCCTTCTCTGTTAGCAGACGTTTGATCTTCGCCTGTTCGCGCTCGGTCTTGGCATTATACTCGTCGATGTTCACCAGCCACATGCGGCCCAGCACGCGCTCCACCTGTTCGGCATTGTCCATCTTGATGTCGTCCATGTAGTATTCGCGCAGCGAGTAGGGTAGTATGTTCTTGCAGAACGTCGACTTCTTCATGGCCTGCTGACCGATGAGCATGGGCACCATCGAGTTGCCGTGGTCGCGGTTCATGCCCTTAGCCTGTGCCACCATCGCCAAGAACCAGCGGTGGAAGAAGTGCGGCCAGCGTTCATAGTCGGTCTTCAGCCGGCGGGCATACTCCTCGATGTAGTCGTGCTTCCGGTCCCACTCGCCCACGTGGTCCAGGAACTCGCGGATGGGGTTGTAGCTGGCGACTAGTGACGAGTGTACATACAGCTCAAGGTCCACCATCCACGCTTCGCCACCTTCCATCATCTCTTCGAAGGCTATGCGGCGCAGTTCGCGGTCGCCCAGCGGTTGCCACGAGCGGAACGTGCCGTCGTTAGGACGGTACTCCACCTGCTGCTTCACCTCGTTATACCTGAGTTGGTAGCGACGGCTGAAAAAGTCGCGGATGGTGCGTGCCACCTGTTCCTTGTGGTTCATCTTCGACAGCGGTCTGCCCTTGTAGGGCTCGGCATAGACGGCGCGGAACACCTTGCGTACCAGGTATTCTCTGCCTTCGAAGCGTCCTTGCCACAGGGTACGCACCACACAGGGCTCCTCTTCCAGCCGTGCCAGTCGACAGTAGTCGGCCAGCTTTGTCAATAGCTGCTCAGCGTCAGCATTTTCGGGCGTGTTCTCTACGGCGCGGCGCAGACATGTCAGATACTCCATACGCCACTGCTCACGCTGCTCGTCGGCAGGTCCGTAGCTGATGCTGCCGTCGTCGTACATGCGGAGGTCGGGGTCTTTCGTGTCGGCAGTCATCACCACCGGCATCGGCTGTGCCTCAGGACGATAGACCAGCTGCGGGTCGTAGGTCATGGGACAGGTGGTTTCGACGGCTAAGTCGCGGCAGGTCAGCGGACAGTCGGCCATCGCCTGATAGATAGCTTTCGCCTGCTGTTGCGCCTTACGCAACAGTTGCAGATACGCCTCCGTGTCCTTCGGCTCCTGACCGTCGGCAGCCACTGCGCGAACCACTATATACAGTTCGCGATGGTCTGTCGTCTTCCACGCCAGCAGCGTATACGGCACGCGCATCACCGCCTGCTGCCACTGGCGCACCAGCTGTCGCCGCGTGCTCTCAGCGTGCAGCACCAGCAGTCCCGTCATGGTGCGCACGTCGTCCAAGCCGCCGCGTCCGAACGTGGCACTGACAAGCAGCTGAGGGGTTTCCTTGACTTCGAGCAGCGTTTTGCTCTTCATTCTCTCTACTGCGGCATCGAGCTCGATGGTGACGGGTTGCTTCATGATGCCGTCTTTCACAATTGCTTTACTGATTCTCATATTTTTATTATCTTTTGAGTTTACGACTGCAAAGATAATAAAAAAATCGAGGTTTGTCAAGAGGCTAAAACGCTGAAAACCATACCGTTAGTTTGTACTATGAGTATCGTGCTGTGGTAGCCACACTACCATCATGTGGTACGACCAGTACCAAGCTTTGGTAGCCATGGTACCAAGACGTGTCACAAATGTTGGTACGATAGTTAAATATTCATAAAAATACATTGCCTCGTCCGTCAGTGTAGGAAAAGTGTCACTTTCAGTGTAGGAAATCAGCGTGTAACCCACTGACTGTCAACGACAAGTGTAGGAAATGTAGGATTTTAGTGGTCGAAGTCGTAGACCCTGGTATAGTGGTCGAACTCGAGGTTCGTCTCGTAGCCTGCCTTCTGAAACAGCTTGATGATCCATGCCTGCTGCTCTGGCGTCAGCATCTTCTCGCCACGATGGTAGCGGTAGTAGGTGCCGTGGCCGCCGAGATAGATTTTTATCTTGTCGCGCAGCTTTGTCTCGTGCTTCGCCTTCACATCCTCGAAGATGGTGTTAAAGCCCCACGCCATCAGCTTGGGCTCGCTGGTCTTGAAAAACCGGCAACCCTCTTCGCCGCGCTTCATCGTGTGATAGACGGCAGGTCCCCAGTCGGCATCCTCGGCCAGATGCTCTCCTGCCAGAAAGTGCAGACAGTCGCTCCGCCGCGGACAGTCGCCGAGGAAGCACATCAGAAAGCTGGCTGGCACATTACTAAAATCAAACGTCGTCGTATCTGTTTCCATACCTATTTCTTATTTTGCAGCAAAGTTACAGATTATTCTCGTATCCTCCAAACATCTTTGGACGATTTTCCATCTAAAAGTAGAAATGTTGGTATGAGGAATATTCTTTCCGGCTTTTCCGCAAACCTTTTCGTAGAAATTTATATTAGAAATTTGGATGGTTCACGAAAAAGCCGTATATTTGCAACGTAAAGTAATGACTACTAATGAATTTACATTAAATTTACTAACAATATTAAAACAAATGCGTATGAAAAAATTTTTTACTCTTATTGCTATGGCCCTTGTGGCTGTAGGTGTTAATGCACAGATTCAAACGATAGCAAGCTACACCGTAACAACATCTTCTACACTAGCTGGCGAAGATAATACAGCTGATGAAGGAACTGGTTGTTCTGTTCAATTGCATGCAGGCGAAATAAAAGCTAACGATGGAGATGCAACGAAATATGGTGCGTCACTTAATTCAGAAAAAAAATACATACAAATTGATTTCAATGATGCGTTAGAGGCAGGTGATATAGTAAAACTTTCTTATTTCGTGACTAAAAATCCTGGAGCAGATAATACTGAGGGTATTTCAGTGTCAAACGTCAAGGTAGGTGCAGATGGCTATGAAGTCCTTGCCCAAATGTATGTCCAGGCAGCTGATCAAAAATCTATCGTTACAGGTTCTTATGTCGCTAAAGGTGGGGAGAAGAAATTTATTGTCTATAGGTTGTCTAATACGGTTTGCTTCCATAGTGTAGTTGTTACGCGAGGTTCAGAAACATTTAGCTTGGATTTCAAAGCACTTGACTTAACAACGGTAGAAAAAGTGGAAGCTGCTGTAGAGGACGGAAATAATATTTCTTATGCGGCTTCATCCGATGCAACTATTGTATCATGGAAAAATACTGCTGGTCAGATGGCTACCGTGAAATTTAAGGATGTTCCCGTTACATTGTCTTACAAGAATTCTTCTTCTAAGGAATTTGCAAAATCGGGAAAAACAGACACTGAAGATTATTTCTTCCAATTTAACAGTAGTAGTCTTAAGATGAATATCGGTTGTACGATGGGACAATATATCACAATTTATCCTATCAGTTATACTAAGGATTGTACATTGACTGTGACTGGTGGTAATGTAACTTCGGTCTCACTTCCTAAAGAGAAGACAGACGCAGTTCAGTTCCAAGCCACTGCCTCTCAAGTTGTATTGACTTTGTCTAGTGGTGCATGCCGTATCAATAAAATTACCATTACTGATACTGCTACTGGCATCCAGGCTATCAAGACCCTGAAGACTTCCAACAATGCTGCTGTCTACAACCTCGCAGGCCAGAAGGTAAGCAATAACTTCAAGGGCATTGCTATCCAGAATGGTCGTAAGGTCGTAATTAAGTGAGTATATTAAGCAAAAAACCTCGAGGATAATCTCGAACAGAAATAACCAGGCCCCGCCCCCAAATGAGCGGGGCTTGTTTTCACTAAACTTAAAACTAAAAAACAATGAAGAAGCAAATCGTGATGATGGCTGCTCTGCTGATAGCAGTAGTCGCCAATGCACAGAACGAAGTGAATATCGAGAAGTTGTGGGGCGTCCCAGAGGAGCCCATCGACATCAACGCACCTATGACCGTCAAGTCGGGCGTGGCCTTTATTGGCGACACACGTACTCCCGACAAGATTACCGATGGTCAGATGAAGGGTATGCAGGTGAAGAAGAGCAAGCGCTACTTCAAGCAGGGAGTGATGAACGTGCAGTATGGCTCGTACCTTAACTTCCGTGGTGCTGCCTCAGGCATCAAGAAAGACAATGTCATTGATGTCAATGCCGTACCCCGTTCACGAATGTTGCAGCTGAAGCCCACGTCCAGCGGCAAGCTTATCGTCTTTGCTCAGGGTGGCAAGGAGGAGGTCAAGCACCTCTATATCGGTGTGCGCAATGGTGCAACGTTTAAGAACCTGGCCACGTTGGAGTATGTCAAGGATGCCACCGTCACAGGTAAGAAAGATGCGCCCCTTGCCGTACAGGTCGTCGACTACACCTATGCCGATGGTGACGAGCTGTGGATATATACCGAGGGTAGCGTCAACCTCTATGGCCTTCAGTTTACTGGAAAGCTTGACACCGCTTTCGCTGGCTCTGAGCCTATGGCTGTTGTCAAGGCCGTGAAGAAAGCTCGCTGATACCATTATTTTTTTGAAGTGTAGTGAGGACGTGACAGCAAGTGTTGCGTCCTTATATTATAATAAGGAATACATAACAGATTTGTGAATGGAAGACAAGAGATGCTATTTTGCCGTTGATCTGGGCGCGACGAGTGGTCGTACCATTCTGGGCACGCTGGCTGACGGACGACTGGAACAGGAGGAGCTGACGCGCTTTCCCAACAACCTCATAGAGACGGGCGGACACTTCTATTGGGATATCTACGCCCTGTACTTCGAGATGATTCGCGGACTGAAGGAGGTGGCACGCCGAGGCATCACGCTGACCTCGATAGGCATTGACACGTGGGGTGTGGACTTTGTGTTCATTGGTGATGACGGCGCGCTGTTGCGTAACCCGATGGCTTATCGCGACCCTCACACTTTCGGACGGATGGAGGAGTATCTGCGCGACGTCGTTTCACGACGTGACGTCTACGACATTACGGGTATCCAGTTTATGAACTTCAACTCGCTGTTCCAGCTTTATGCCATGCGTAAGGACGGCAATACGGCGCTGAAGCATTGCAAGAAGGTGTTGTTTATTCCCGATGCCTTGAGTTGGATGCTGACAGGCGAGGAGGTGTGCGAGTATACCATTGCGTCGACCAGTCAGATGCTGGACCCGAAGACGGGTGACCTGTCGGAGAAGCTGATTGAAAGCGTGGGGCTGACACGCGAGCATTTTGGACGTATGGTACAGCCTGGTACGCAGATTGGCGTGCTGACGGAAGAGGTGCAGAAGATGACAGGACTTGGTCCTGTTCCTGTGATAGCCGTTGCCGGCCACGACACGGGTGCCGCCGTTGCTGCCGTACCCGCCAAGGACGAGCAGTTTGCCTACCTCAGCAGCGGCACGTGGAGTCTGATGGGTATTGAGACGAAAGAAGCCATCATCAACGACCGCTCGTACGAGTTGAACTTCACCAACGAGGGTGGCATTGAGGGCACTACACGTTTCCTGAAGAACATCTGCGGCATGTGGCTCTACGAGCGTTGCCGTAAGGAGTGGCCCGAGGAGGTCCGCCAGTTGTCGCACCCTGAATTGCAGGGCTCCGCCATGCAGGTCGAGGCCTTCCGCAGCATCATCAACCCTGATGACAAGATGTTTGCCAATCCGTCTTCTATGATAGAGGCCATCCAGCAGTATTGCCGTCAGACAGGACAGCCTGTACCAGAGACACCGGCAGAGATCTGTCGCTGCATCTTCGACTCGTTGGCGCTGCGGTACCGCCAGGTGTTTGGGTGGTTGAAGGAGTTTAAGAACCCCACGGAGAACCGTGGGGAACAGGGGCAGATCAAGGTGCTGCACGTCATTGGCGGCGGTAGTCTGAACAAGTTCCTGACGCAGTTTACGGCTGACGCCTGTGGTGTCGAGGTGCTGGCAGGTCCACAGGAATGTACCGCCATCGGTAACATCATGTTGCAGGCCAAGGCTGCGAGTGAGCGAGAGCAGCACCAAGCTTGCTTGGGTGCTGCCGAGCATGAGCAGGCTCGCCAGAATGGCAAGGCGTCGGGTAGTGTCCGAGATGTCTGGGAGATGCGCGCCATCATAGCCAACTCAGTAGAGATGGTGGCCTATCATCCGTCAGGAGACCAGGCAGCATGGGACCAGGCTTATCAGCGCTACCTCGAAATAACGAAATAACAATACATCGGAATAACAAATCAAAAAGAATAGCAATTATGGCAAAACCATTAGTAGAGACCAAAGCAAGGGTAGGCGTGTTCAGCATTGCGCTGCAGGCTTACCTGCCACAGTTCCCCCAGCTGGTGCCTGAGTTTGAGGCTCAGTATGAGGCATTCAAGAAAACCCTGCCCGACACTATCGAGATTGTTGATGGCGGCATGGTGACCACCAAGGAGCAGTCGATGGCCGCTGGCGACAAGTTTCGTGCGGCAGACGTCGATCTGGTCATCCTGCAGATGCTGACGTATTGTACCTCTTATAATATGCTGCCCGCCGTGCGCGACCTTGATGTCCCCGTGGTCATCGTGAACCTGCAGAAGAAGCTGGCTCCCGACTATGCCAAGACCGATATCCCTACCTGGCTAGGCGAGCTCTATGCCTGCGGCGCCATCGGTGAGATGGTGGCCGACCTGAATCGTGCCGGCAAGCGCTCGGCAGTGATTACGGGTGTTGTAGAGGGTGGCGACCCTGAGTGTCAGGCCGAGATTGAGGACTGGTGCCGTGCTGCACAGGTGCGTCGCCGTTTCCGCGATACCAATATCGCCCAGATTGGTCGTCCGTACCCTGGCATGATGGACCTCTACATCGACGAGACCAACCTCTATCACCGTATGTTTGTCTATACCAAGCAGTTCGACTGGGAGAAGATGTGGGCCATTGCCGACAATATCACTGACGAGGCTGCCATCAAGGCAAAGGCGCAGGATATCCTCGATACCTTTGACATCGAGGGTGGTGGTACCATCGAAAAGGTCTGGGACATGGCGAAGTACGTCGTGGCCTTCGAACAGTGGGTGAAGGACGAGAAACTGGGTATGATAGCCTCGCACTACGACGGTTTTGCACAGGGCATTGCCGGCAAGCTCGACTCGATGCTGATTCCTGCCTTCTCGATGCTCATCAAGCAGCATACTGCCTGTGCCGTTGAGGGCGACATGAAGGTGGCTATGGCGATGTCAATCCTGAAGACCATCAGTGGCACAGGTACGCTGGCCGAGATGTACTCGATTGACTTCCCCAAAGACATCTGCATCATCGGTCACTCCGGCTCTGGCGACTTCGACATCTCGCAGGCCAAGAAGCCGACGATGAAGATTGTGCCCGTGTTCCACGGCAAGGCCGGTGGCGGCTACTTGACGCAATTCTATCCGCCTACGGGTCCTGTGACCTATCTGGCCATTACGCAGGACAAGAATGGCGTCTTTAAGTTTGTCGCAGCCGAAGGCGTCAACGAGGAAGGCGAGATCTTTACCTTCGGCGATACCAACATGCGCACCAAGTTCTCGCTGTCGTGCCGCGAGTTTGTCAACAAGTGGAGCGAGGCAGGTCCTACGCACCACATGGCAGCTGCCGTGGGTCACCACATCGACACCATCCTGAAGGTAGCGAAGATCTTTAATATCGAATGTGACGTGGTGTGTAGGTAATTAAGAATTAAGAGTTAAGAATTAAGAAAAATGGCAAATTCAGGTTCCTTGAAGAGCACGATTGCCGTGTCTCTTACCAATTATCTCGATGCTGGTGCCATTGTTGCCGGAGCCAGCGGACTGACGCTGTGGCAGCAGTACCTCGGACTAAGTGAGGTGCATCTGGGATGGCTGAACTTTATCTCTGCCAACTGTCTGGGTGCTGCTGTGGGTGCTATCATTGGCGGATTCCTCGCTGACAAATACGGGCGCAAGTTTATCTTTACCTATAACATGATAGTCTATATGGTGGGTGTGCTCACCATCATGTTGAGCGTAAACTTCCCCATGCTACTGGCCGGATTCCTTATTACGGGAATCTCGGTGGGTGTAGGTGTGCCAGCCTCATGGACCTATATCTCTGAGTCGTCGGAAGTGAACAATCGTGGCCGCAACATCTGTATCTCGCAGATGTCGTGGGGTATCGGTCCTATGGTTATCCTGCTGTTGGGCATGCTCTTTGCCCCTGGCGGATATCTGTTCGGATGGGTAGAGAGTGTAGCTCACACGTTTGGCAGTGCCGACATGGCCACAGAGGAGGTCAACGCCTTCTCGTCGCGCATCGTGTTCTTCTCGCTGTTTGTGGTGGCTTTCATCGCGTGGAACTTGCAGCGTCGTCTGCAGGAGAGTGCTGAGTTTACGAAAGAACAAGGAGTAGGAAAGGAACAAGAGAAAGCCGGCGTGATAGAAAATATCAAAGTGCTGTTCTCTAACAGCGTGGCTGTAAAGACCGTGTGCTTTCTCGCCAGTATCTATCTGACGTGGAACCTTGTCGCTTCGGTGATGGGGTTCTTCCAGCCGCACATCTACGAGACGGCAGGTGGCGTCTCAAACGAACAGGCTAACTGGATGAACTGCATTCAGTGGTTTATCATCGTCGCTGTGACGTTTGTCGTGTCGAAACTCATCGACAAGACTTCACACAAGGCCATCTATACCTTCGGACTCGTCGTAGCCATCGCTGCCTGGCTGGTTATCGTCACCATTGGTGTCAACGGCATGGTGGGTCTCTGGCTGTTCGCCATTCTGTGGGGTGTGCAGGGCGGTTCGTCACCACAGATATTCTATGCTTTGTGGGGCTCAGAGCTGTTTCCCGCCAAGTTCCGTGCTGGTGCGCAGGGCCTGATGTTCTTCATCGTGCGTGGCCTGTCAGCTGTCTGGGGTCTTGTCTTTACCGTTATCTATGGCGAGAACGGTGAGGGCTTTACTATTGCTGCCTGGTGCATGATTATCCTGTTGGCCATCTCGCTCATCGTAGGATTCATCGGAGTGCCCAACACTCGCGGTCGTGCCCTTGAGGACATCACCAAGGAACGGTACGGGGAGAATTATTAACATCGAAACATCGGAATAACGAAATATCGAAAAGCAAATGAAATCGATTTTGGAAGGCCGCGAACAGTTGAAGGCGGTAGTATATCAGATTGCTGAGGTCACTGGTTATCTCTGGCAGAAAGGATGGGCGGAGCGTAACGGTGGTAACATCACCGTCAACGTCACCGAGTATATGGACGACGAGTGCAAGGCCATGAAGGCTATCTCGGAAGTAAAGCCCATTGGTATGGTGTTGCCCCAATTGAAGGGTAAGTACTTTTATTGTAAAGGAACGGGCAAGCGTATGCGCGACTTGGCCCGTGAGCCGATGCAGAACGGCAGCATCATCCGCATCCTCGACGACTGCGCCTCCTACGAAGTCATCGCCGACGTGAACGTAGTGCCGACCTCAGAGTTGCCCACTCACCTGGCTCTGCAGAACTACCTGTTGGAGACGGGTTCGTGCTATAAGGCTACGCTGCATACACACCCCATCGAGCTGGTGGCTATGAGTCATATCCAGCGTTTCCTGAAGGGTGACGAGATGACGCGTGTGCTGTGGTCGATGATTCCAGAGACGCTGGCGTTTGCACCCCTGGGAATCGGTATTGTACCTTATGCCCTGCCCTCATCGGTAGCCCTCGCTGAGGCTACGCTGGAGCAGATTAAGACGCATGACGTCGTATTGTGGGAGAAGCACGGCACCGTAGCCGTGGGAACCGACATCATGGATGCCTTCGATCAGACTGACGTGCTCTGCAAGGCTGCCAACATCTATATGTGTGCCCGCTCGATGGGTTCTGAACCAGATGGTATGACGGCAGAACAGATGAAAGAAGTGCAGGATGTGTTTAACCTGCCCAAGAAACGTCCTTGCTAACCATCGTTTTTGTAGAAAAACAGAAAAGAGTTACGAAGCAATCGTAACTCTTTTCTTGTTGTGTGGACCAGGTAGGGCTTGAACCTACGACCTCCAGATTATGAGTATCGCAAAGTGATATTCCATGATATATCGTTGTTTTGAAAGTGTACTGAATATCAATGTTTTACGAAAATGCGATTTTCTCTGAATATTATAAAATACCCCTAACAGAAACAAAATGTTTACGCATTGTTTACGCAGAATTTGGGACATAATAGGCGGTTTCAAGCAACAGACTATAATCTGGAGGTCACAAATAACCGAATGAAATCGCCACAAATGACCGAATACAAATATGCCAAATGACCAAGCGAAAGAACGCCAAACAACCAAATTACGCATAAAATGACTTATACTAGAAAAAGTTGTCACTTTAGGAGTCAAAAAGAAAGTGACAATGAAGCACAAGACAAGAACAGAGCGCGTGTATAACGAGGCTACCGGA
>CACWFY010000023.1 GCA_902760345.1 uncultured Bacteroidales bacterium
TTTCTTTCAACAGAACAGCAATTCGTATCCTCTCGTCAGGCTGCTGACACCGCTCAGAGAGTCATTGGTCGACTATGCTATCTCGTTGGAAGCCGACGTAAAGTTAGGGTATGCCAAGATCAAGTTTCCCGCACGCTACCACTTCCGCTTCTGCGACAAGCTGCTTATGCAGTTCGTCTATGCAGGACTGTCGTTCGACAGGCTGATCATCGACCCGAAGTACAAAAGCACCAACAGGACTGCTGACGCAGACAACGTCGAGGTGCACATCTATGTGCAGGATGACCCGAAAGACAACAGATTACAAATTAAATTTCACAGGTAAAAAAATGCGCTCCGTAGCCCTAAATACGACTACGGAGCGATTTCAATTCACAATTCACAATTCACGTTTTCAACCAAACAACCCATAACTTTCATGGCGGCGTACCGTAACTTTATCAGCGGCGTACCGTAACTTTATCGGCGGCGTACCGTAACTTTGTGGACTGACAAGTTGGCAGTTGACGGCGAGAAAATTTTGCCTCGGAGCGGTTGTCTTTACGCTGTCTCAGTCGAAATCTTCGTGTTCTGCGGCATCCCAACTACATTGGCGGCTGCCTACCTCGCCGCTCCAACTCTGCGGCAAGGAAAGCTGACAGGCTTTGAGCGATGGATGTGGATGGGCGTGTCGCCTACGGAATTCCTGAAATAAGCCTGTTTAGAATTTAAAGTCGATGCCCACGCCAATCACGTTGTTGGTGCGTGAGTAGGTCTCCTTGCCATAGCTGGTCTGCTTGTCGTAGTTGCTATAGATGCTGCAGAAATAGCCGGCGTTGAGGCGCACCTTCTCGTTAATGTTCCAGGCACCGCCCAGACCGATGGACCAGCTGTCGCAGGCAAACGACGTGTTCTGCTCATATCCGTCGGAGAGTCCATAGTCGGTATGTTGTCCACCACAACTGATGGTAAACTTCTTGTTGATATCGTACTCGATACCGGCGAGGAACTCGTGGGTGCCGTGCTTGAGCTCTTCCTGACGGTCGTTGGCCATCTTGGCGTTCTTGTCGTCGAAGAAGTGATACTCGAGGGTGGCACGCAGCTTCGGTGTGAACTCGTATCCGGCAGCAATGCTCAAGAGGGCCGGCATGTCGTAGCGGGTTTTGGCACCATCCTCGTAGGGAGCGGTGTAGGCTGCCATACCACCTTGCACGGTGCTCTTGATCTGTGTGGCTGTAGCGGTAGCCTGCTCGGCGGTCATGTAGTCTGCGGCAACCAGCTGTGCCAGCGGAGCGACAACGAGCTGGTCGGTGTTGAGCGATGCCGACAGGGAGTTGGTCTCGTTCTTGGTCTCTACCTTGGTGCGGAACTCATAGCGGGCCGTCAGCGTGAGGGGACCCTGATGGAAGTTGACGCTGACCATCGGTGTGAAGCCCCAGCCCTTCTGGTCGACATCGAGCGAGAGGGCGGCGAGGTTGCCCATGGCTGAGTGGTTGGCCTTGACATGTCCGCGATAGTAGCCGTCGTAGTAGTTGGCGCGGAAGCCTGCTGCTGCCGACAGATAGTCGGTGAGCTTATAGGCGAAGTTGACTTGTGCGCCATAGATGTACTGCTTGCCCTTCATCTCGGAATCGAACTGGTCGGGGGTGACGACGGGGGCAATGCCCTGGGTCTGCTGATTCATGGTCTTTGTCAGCGAGGTGACGACACCACCCAGCAGTGCGTTGAACATGGGTACTCCGTTGTCGTACTGTACGAAACCACCACTGCCCACAATGCCAATCATGGTTGATACGGCCCAGCGGTCTTTCTTATAAGCGGCAAAGAGCGCGGGGACGATGGGTGCAGAGGCCTTACCCTCGAACATCTGACTACCCTTGTCGGTGGTCAGTTCGATGTCACGATACTGCCAGGGCTTCTGGAAGTTGAGTGACAGCTGCCAGCCTTCGCGGCCAAAAACTGTTCCGGCAGGGTTCGAGTAGGCTGCGTCGATGTCGAACGAGGCACCGCGTGCCATCATACGGTCGAAGGCAATGTGATAGTTGGTGTTGGTCATCAAGCCACCAGCCCATGAGGCCGTGGCGAAAATGGCTGTCATAGCCATGAAAACAAATCTTTTTCTCATTTGGAATATTATTGTTCGAATTTGCGGCTGCAAAGGTACAACCTTTTCTTGAGAAAAACGAATAATCAGCCAATTTTCTTCCATAACGGACATACGGATAATCACCTTTCGGACATGCTGACACTTGATTTGCAGCATTATTTTTATAATAAGGTGAAATTTTTCTGTGAAACGTGTGGCGGTGTGCCGTAATTTTTGTAATTTTGCAGCCCGAATTCGAATATAACGTTATATTTATTTTATGGCAGACAAGAAGCAGATTAAGACCGCGCTCATCTCGGTTTTCCACAAAGATGGGCTTGAAGAGTTGTTGAAGAAGTTGAATGAGGAAGGCGTGAAATTCCTGTCGACGGGCGGCACGCAGACCTTCATCGAGTCGTTGGGTTACCCTTGTGAGAAGGTCGAGAACGTGACGACCTATCCCTCTATCCTTGGTGGACGTGTGAAGACACTGCACCCGAAAGTATTTGGTGGCATCTTGGGTCGTCGTGAACTCGAGGGCGATCGCCAGCAGATGGCCCAGTATGAGATTCCCGAGATTGACCTGGTCATCGTCGACCTCTATCCCTTCGAGCAAACCGTAGCCAGTGGTGCCAGCGAGGAAGACATCATTGAGAAGATTGACATCGGCGGCATCTCGCTGATTCGTGCCGGTGCGAAGAACTTCAACGACGTGGTGATTGTACCTTCGAAGGCTGAATACAGCGTACTGCTCGACATCCTGAACCAGCAAGGCGCAGAGACCACCAAGGAACAGCGCCGTATGTTCGCCACCCGCGCCTTTGGCGTCAGCAGCCATTACGACACAGCAATTCATGCGTGGTTCACGAAATAAATTGTAAATAGTAAATCGTCAAATCGTAAATTTTAAAGATGGGATTTTTTAGTTTTGTCCAGGAGATTGCTATGGACCTGGGTACGGCCAACACCATCATTATCAGTGATGATAAGATTGTGGTTGACGAGCCGTCAGTAGTAGCCCTCGACCGCCACACCGACAAGATGATTGCCGTAGGTACACGGGCCAAGATGATGTATGAGAAGACACATGACAATATTCGTACCGTGCGCCCGCTGAGAGACGGCGTGATTGCCGACTTCTCTGCCTGTGAGCAGATGATGCGCGGACTGATCAAGATGGTACATACGGGCTCACGCTTCTTTTCACCCTCACTGCGTATGGTGATCGGTGTACCCTCAGGCTCTACTGAGGTGGAGCTGCGTGCAGTACGTGACAGTGCCGAGCATGCCGACGGTCGCGACGTATATCTGATTTTCGAGCCGATGGCAGCAGCTATCGGTATCGGTATTGACGTAGAGGCCCCCGAGGGTAACATGATTGTCGACATCGGTGGTGGCTCTACGGAGATTGCCGTTATCTCGCTGGGTGGCATCGTGTCGAACAACTCTATCCGTACCGCTGGTGACGACCTCACCGCTGATATTCAGGAGTATATGGCCCGTCAGCACAACGTGAAGGTATCGGAGCGTATGGCTGAGCGTATCAAGATTGCTGTCGGCTCTGCCCTTACCGACCTGGGCGATGAGGCTCCCGAGGACTATATCGTTCACGGCCCGAACCGTATCACCGCCCTGCCTATGGAGGTGCCCGTCTGCTATCAGGAGATAGCCCACTGCATCGACAAGACCGTGGCAAAGATTGAGAATGCCGTGCTCTCTGCACTGGAGAATACGCCCCCCGAGCTGTATGCTGACATCGTGAAGAACGGTATCTGGCTGGCTGGTGGCGGTGCTCTGTTGCGTGGCCTGGACCGTCGTCTGGAAGAGAAAATCAATATCCCGTTCCATATCGCAGAGGATCCGTTGCACTCTGTTGCCAAGGGTGCCGGCATCGCCTTGAAGAATGTCAACCGCTTCTCGTTTCTGATGAGATAAGCGTTAAGAATTTGGAGTTAGGAACTAGGAGTAAAGAGATAGGGGTCAAGCGTGAAGAACCTGCTGGAATTTCTGGGGCGTCACTACCATTGGTTGCTGTTTGTCGTACTGGAGGCGGTGAGCTTTGTCTTACTGTTTCAGTATAACAGCTACCAGAGTAGTGTGTGGTTCTCGTCGGCCAATGCTATCACGGGGCGCGTCAATGAGTGGAGGTCGTTTGTAGAGTCGTTTTTTACCCTGCGAGAGACCAACAAAGCGCTGATGCTCCGCAATTTCTATTTGGAACGGCAGGTTAACCAGTTGCGACGCCTGTACTACGAACGTACAGACACGATTAGTGAACAGGAGCGCCGTCATCTGGAATTCCTCAGCCAGTATCAGCCGATTGCCGCTCAGGTCATTGCCAACGAGACCGACCGTACAGACAATCTCATCACCATTGACCGCGGTGAGGTTGACGGTGTACAGGTGGGTATGGGCGTGGCCTGTGGTAATGGTATCGTGGGTGTGGTCTATCTGACCTCAGCTCATCATGCGGTGGTTATCTCTGTGCTCAACAGCCACTCGTCGCGTATCAGTTGTGCCATTCGTGGCCACGGATACTTCGGCGTGTTGCGCTGGTATGGTGAAGATGCAGGCTATGCCTATGTTGAGGATATTCCCCGTCATGCCCGTTTCAAGCGTGGCGACTGGGTAGAGACCAACGGCTATTCGAGCATCTTCCCGCCAGGAGTGTTGGTAGGCCGCATAGTGGAGGTGTATAATTCGCGTGACGGCCTGTCGTATAAGCTAAAGGTACGCCTGTCGACAGACTTTGGTACGCTGCGCGACGTGGTGGTCATCAGTGACCGCTCGTTTGCCGAGCGTATGCGACTGATGCAGGCTGCACGCGACTCATTGCAATTAAACGTTAGAGAGTAGGGGATGTCAATAGATTTTCTGAAACGGTTATCGTGGTTTGGCGCGTTTCTCCTGGCACAGGTGCTTGTGCTGGGACATATCCACCTGTTCCACTATGCCACGCCACTGCTCTATGTCTATTTCGTGACACAGTTTCCACGCAACCATGCCAAGTGGGCGATATTGCTGTGGAGCTTTATGATGGGTCTGTTGGTAGACACCTTCTTTAACACCCCGGGTGTTGCCGCCGCTTCACTGACGCTTATCGGTGCTATACAGCCTTATTATTTCGAACTCTTTGTGCCACGTGACTCTGCCGAAGACCTGATGCCCTCGCTACGCAATATCAGTCCAACGAAATATGCCTACTATATCGTACCGCTGGTGTCGCTCTACTGCATGCTGTTCTTCTCGCTGGAGATGTTCACCTTCTTCAACTGGCTGCAGTGGCTGTTATGCGTGGTAAGCAGTGCGCTTGTCACGCTGCTGTTGATCTTCACCTTTGAAGTGGCGAAGAAATAAATTGGCTGGAAATCATACGTTATGAAAGAATACGGAATGAACTACCGTCACTATGTCATAGCCGGTGTGGCTGTGCTCATCGTCATGGTATATATCATCCGCCTCTTCATGCTGCAGATTACCAGTGATGACTATAAGAAGAGTGCCGACTCGAACGCCTTCCTAAAGAAGATAGAATATCCGTCGCGCGGCGTTATCAGCGACCGTAACGGTAAGCTGCTGGTGTATAATCAGCCTGCCTACGACATCATGGTGGTCGTCAACGAGGCACGCAACCGCCTGGATACCCTTGATTTCTGTAAGGCTTTGAACATTACGCGTGAGGAATTCGACCGCCGCATGGAGACCATCATGGACCGTTCGAAGAATCCTGGTTACTCGCGCTTTACGCAGCAGCTCTTTATGAGCCAGCTTTCTGAGACTGACTTCAGCGTCTTCCAAGAGAAAATGTTCCGTTTCCCGGGCTTCTATATTCAGCGGCGTAGCATCCGTCAGTATCAATATCCCTTTGCTGCCCATGTGCTGGGTGATGTCGCAGAGGTGTCGCCTGCCGACATCGAGGAAGACGACTACTACCAGCCGGGCGACTACATCGGGAAATTAGGCGTTGAGCGCAGCTACGAGAAGCAGTTGCGCGGTGAGAAAGGTATCCAGATACTGCTGCGCGACGCCCATGGCCGTGTTCAGGGACGCTATCAGAACGGACGCTTTGACCGCCGTCCTGTGGCGGGCAAAGATCTTACGCTGGGGCTTGACGCTAACCTGCAGGCCCTTGGTGAACGGCTGATGGAAGGAAAGATAGGCTCCATTGTCGCCATAGAGCCAAAGACCGGTGAGGTGCTCTGTATGGTGTCGTCGCCCTCTTACGACCCCCGCATGATGGTGGGTCGCCAGCGCTCGAAGAGTCACCGCCAACTCAGCCAGAATGTGTGGAAGCCGCTGCTCAACCGTAGCATTATGGGTCAGTATCCGCCAGGCTCTACGTTTAAGACCACGCAGGGACTGACATTTATGACCGAGGGCATCATCCATCCCACCCATACGCTCTATCCCTGTGCCCATGGCTTTAACTACAAAGGATTGCATGTAGGCTGTCACGGCCATGCGGCTCCCTTGGCGCTTGTTCCGGCCCTGTCGACATCGTGTAATGGCTACTTCTGCTGGGGACTCTATTATATGATTGGCGCGAAGTCGAAATATGGCAGTGTACAAAATGCGATGAACCGCTGGCGCGACTATATGGTCAGCATGGGCTTCGGCTATCGATTGGGTATCGATCTGCCGGGTGAAAAGCGCGGCCTCATTCCCAATGCACAATTCTATGACAAGGCCTATAAAGGCTCGTGGAACGGACTGACTATCATCTCTATCGCCATCGGACAGGGTGAGGTGAATGCCACCCCCTTGCAGATTGCCAATCTGGGTGCGACCATTGCCAATCGCGGGTGGTATTATGTACCTCACGTCGTAAAGGCCATTCAGGGTGAGCACTTGGACACACTCTATACACGCAAGCATCACTCCATGGCGTCGCGCGAGGCCTACGACTACGTGGTACAGGGTATGCGAGCTTCGGCACTCGGAGGTACATGTCACGAGTTGGCGAAGTACGACTTCATGGCCTGCGGTAAGACGGGTACGGCTCAGAATCGTGGCCACGACCACTCCGTCTTCATGGGCTTTGCCCCAATGGACAATCCGAAGATTGCCGTTGCCGTCTATGTGGAGAACGGTGGCTGGGGAGCAACGTACGGTGTACCCATTGGCGGGCTCATCATGGAACAGTATATTCACGGTAAACTCTCTGAGGCCTCACAGCGCAAGGCCGAGGAGTTGCAAAACCGACATATCGCGTATGGTACAACAAGCCGATAAAAAAGAACAGAGCGTACTACGTAACATCGACTGGTGGACGGTGCTTATCTACATCGCCCTGTTGTCGTTTGGGTGGATTAGTGTTTGTGGTGCCAGTTACTCGTATGGTGAGACCGATATCTTTTCGCTGTCTACGCGCTCGGGTATGCAGATTGTGTGGATTGTCACCAGTATTATGCTGGGATTGTTCATTCTGTTGCTCGATGCCCGCTTCTATGACACGTTTGCCTTTGTCATCTTCGGGCTCTTTCTGCTATTGCTCTTTGCCACCATCTTTAATCCACATAGCATCAAAGGCTCGCGCTCGTGGCTTGTATTGGGTCCACTGCGCCTGCAGCCTGCCGAGTTTGCGAAGTTTGCCACAGCTCTGGCACAGGCGAAGTTGATGTCTGCCTATGGCTATGACATCCGTCAGTGGCGCCACTTTGCCGCTGCTTTGCTGGTGATTCTCCTACCGATGGTGTGTATTGTCCTGCAGCGTGAGACGGGATCGGCGCTGGTCTATCTGGCTTTCTTCCTGATGTTCTATCGTGAGGGTATGCCGGGCAGCATCCTGTTTACCGGCGTGGCAATGGTGGTCTACTTCGTTGTGGGTATACGCTATGCCGAGGTGTTCATTGGCGGCTCTACAGCGTCGCTGGGCGAGTTCGCGGTCTTGCTGCTGGTGCAACTGTTTTCTATTGGCATGGTGTGGGTCTATTGCAACCACCGCGTGGCTGTTCGTATCTTGCTGCTATGCGTAGGTGTCACGCTGCTGTCTTACCTGTTGTCGCTGATACCCTTCCTTTCTATTCTCACATCCTATCTTGTTTATGTCCAGATAGGACTGCTGGTAGTGTTGTTGGGCTGGCTGGTCTGGGAAGGCCTTGGTTCGCGTCTGCGCAACTACTACTTCATCGCGCTGTTTGCCGTTGGCTCTGCCGGATTCTATTATGGCGCAGACTTTATCATGCAGAATGTGATGGAGCCCCACCAGCGTTCGCGCATCAATGTGCTGTTGGGATTGGATGAGGACTTGCGCGGTGCGGGATATAATGTTCACCAGTCAGAGATTGCCATCGGCTCAGGAGGTCTGGAGGGTAAAGGCTTCTTGAACGGCACGCAAACCAAGCTCAAGTTCGTGCCTGAGCAGGATACCGACTTTATTTTCTGTACCGTCGGTGAAGAGGAAGGATTCTTGGGCTCTGCAGGTGTATTGTTGCTGTTCCTGGCACTCATCCTGCGGTTGATATGGCTCTCAGAGCGACAGCCGTCAACCTTTGGACGCGTCTATGGCTATAGTGTGCTCAGCATCTTCTTGTTTCATGTATTTATCAATGTCGGCATGGTGCTGGGCTTGACACCGGTTATTGGTATTCCACTGCCATTCTTCAGCTATGGTGGCTCGTCGTTGTGGGGCTTTACCTTCTTGCTGTTTATTTTCCTGCGGCTTGACGCAAGCCGTCATCTGCGGATTTGATGATGATTCCCAAATCGGTAATGCCCGGCAATATCTCGCGTTTCATGTCGTGATATACGGCAATGTGTAGCGTCGTTTCGTCTTCTACTCGTACTCGTTTCAATGGAAACAGATACTGGTAGCTGCTGACTCCATGACCTTTTATGATGCCTTCCTTATCAATCAGATTGCATACCAGCGTGTCGCGTATCAGCTGATGGGTGGGCTGGGCTGTCTGTTCCACGACAAGACTGACGCTCATAAACGGATATTGGCAGCTGATACGCAGTGCCAACTGCTCGTCGTAGCTGCCGGCAGCAAGCGGTGAGGTGACAAAGACCAGCGTGTCATTGCGCTCCCAACCGCTTATTGATGTGTGCTCGAAGTGGTTGTAGACCGTATGGCGGTCACAGCCTGTCAGCAGTGCTGTGATTGCCATAACGGTAATATATATAAATAAGGTGTACTTATTGCTTGTCATCTTTCGCAGACTGTGGCTTCTTTGCTGCTGAGGGCTTCTTTTTCTTTTTCTTCTTCTTGGCACGATCGAAACGGGCAATGTTCTCCTGAGTGGCCAGGTCGACAGGACCTTGCGGCTTCTGGCGTGTGTCATCAGCCTCCAGTGATACGGGCTTCTCGCCGTGGCGGTTCATCTCTATCACCTCCTTGGCACGCTCAGCAGTGATGGTCTCCAGGTTAGCGGCAAAGTTCTTATCCGTTGAATAGCTCACCAAACCAGCCAAGATGTCTGCTTTGAAGTAATAGTAGTCAGCATCCTGAGTCTGCAATACGACGTCTTTCGAAGGCAGCTTCCTGCCAGCTTCTACGTAGTCATCGACCTCGTAGTTGAGGCAGCACTTCAGCTTAGCGCACATGCCTGCTAGTTTCTGTGGGTTCAGGGAGATGTCTTGGAAACGAGCCGATGAGGTGCCCACGCTAACGAAGTTTTTCATCCATGTGGCACAACATAGCTCACGACCGCAGGGACCTGTGCCACCGATAAGCCCTGCTTCCTGACGGGCACCAATCTGCTTCATCTCTATGCGTACGTGGAACGTAGCAGCCAAGTCCTTGATGAGTTGGCGGAAGTCGACACGCTCGTCAGCAATGTAGTAGAAGATAGCCTTGTTACAGTCGCCTTGATACTCTACATCGCCAATCTTCATCTTCAGCCCCAGGCCCTTGGCAATCTGGCGGCTTTCAATCATGGTGGCATGTTCGCGCGATTTGGCCTCGCGAAATTTCTCCATGTCTACAGGACGAGCGATACGATATACGCGGCGGATATCTTCACTGCTCTTCAGGTTGGCCTTCTTCATCTGTATCTCTGCCAGACGGCCTGTCAGCGTCACTACACCAATGTCGTGACCGGGATTGGCTTCTACGGCCACCACGTCACCTTTCTTCAACTCCAGCTTGTTCACGTTGTGGTAGTAGCCTTTGCGGGTGTGCTTGAACTGCACCTCCACCAAGTCGGTGGTGTCGGTGTTGCCTGGTACGTCGGCCAGCCAGTCATAGGTGTTCAGCTGACGGTCTTGGCGACCTATGGCAGCTTTGCAGAGTCCGCGGTCGCATCCCGTCTTTATCTCATGTTCTTTTTCCATCTATTTATTTTGGCGTTGTTTCGTTATTTCGTTGTTTTGATATTATTTCTGTATCAACAGCACTATCATCTGTAGTGCCAGGTCAAAGAAGACGATTTTTCCATTGGCGTTCTGGCCGATGTCGCGTATGGCCCGCGTAACCAAGTCGCTGATGGGCAGTACGTTCGCCTCGTTGATGAATCGTGCGAAGTTTTTAGCGAAGTCTTCTTCGCGCTGGGTCATATAGCACAGCTCTTCCTGACGGAAATTATACATAAAGTTCTCGCGAACCAAACGCAGGAAGTATTGCAAAAAACGCTTCTGACGCTCACGGCCCATGTCGGCCATGGTCTGGCTCCACGTCTTCAGCTCCTTCACATTCCGCTGATAGGCTAACCGCATCAGCTGTTGGAACAAGTCGAGGAACAACTCGTTCTCAGAGTCGGCGCTCAGCAGTTGCAGCGCTTTTAGCCAGCTGCCATTGGCCATGCGGCTCACGCGTAGGGCTGTGTCTTCGTCAATGCCACGGCGACTGACCAGTGCTTCGCGGATATCATCAGTGGCAATGCGTCGTACGTCTATGCGTTGTACGCGACTGCGAATGGTTTCCAATAGCTTGTCGGGCTCCTCGCAGACCATCAGGAATATGGTCTGTGATGGTGGCTCCTCTAACAGCTTCAGCATCTTGTTCGCACAGTCTTGATTCATCCTTTCGGGCAACCAGATGATGCTCACCTTATAGCCTCCCATGCTTGACTTCAGACTAAGCTTACGTATCAGCGCGTCGCTCTCGCCTGCCGTAATGATGGCTTGCTGGTTCTCGCCGCCCATCTGTTCCATCCAGTCGTTCATGGCAAAGTAAGGACTAGCTTTCACCAATTCGCGCCATTCGCCGATGAAGTCGTCACTCACAGGCTTGTGGTCACTACCCATTGACGGCAGCTTAATGGTTGGAAATGTAAAGTGCAGGTCTGGATGTTCCAGTTTTTGTAACATGGGGCTCTCTATGGGTTCGCCAAACATTGACGTTTCACCACCCTGTGACAGCAGTGTCTTGGCAAAGCCGACAGCCAGAGCCAGTTTGCCAACTCCCTGCGGACCGCACAGCATGATAGCATGGGGCAGACGACCCTCTCCGATCATCTGCATCAGGCGCTCCTGCACCTCTTGCTGTCCTATAACTTGCCCAAACATTTTGCTTCAGTGCACAATACGTTTGCAAAATTACTAAATTTTTACGATACCACCGAATGATTATCCAAATTATATTTGGAAACACCAAAAAAATGTATTAACTTTGCCGTTGCAATCATTAATTATTGCTGCATTATGGAAGTCATACAGAGTTTTACCATTGACCATACCCAACTGCAACCGGGTATCTATGTGTCACGTGAAGATAAAGGATTTACCACCTTTGACTTGCGTATTACGGAGCCAAACCATGAGCCTGCCGTAGCCCCGGCAGCCATGCATAGCATGGAGCATCTAATGGCTACGTGGTTTCGTAACAGCGAGGTGAAGGATGATGTAGTATATGTCGGTCCTATGGGATGTCTGACAGGTATGTATATTGTTATGACGGGAAACTATTCCGTCGAGGATATGCGTCGTCTGACCATCGAATGCCTCCGGTGGATACTTACTCAGAAGGTGGTGCCCGCCACCGAGCCTCAAGCCTGTGGCAACTACCTGCTCCATGACTTGCCGATGTGCCATTGGGAGAGCAAGCGCTATTTGGACCGCCTGGAGCATGATTTCCATTGTGAGTATACTAAACTCCAGATAACCCTTGACGACGGAAAGGTCTTTGCTGACGCATAAATATTTTGAAAAACTATAAATAAAAAAGCTTATGAAACGTATACTGATAGCAGAAGATAATGACAGCAACTACATGCTGATGACGTATATCTTGAAGAATCACTACGAGTTCTTCCGTGCACATAATGGACAGGAGGCTTTGGAGATGATTAGAAAAGAGCCGTATGACATGGTGCTGATGGATTTGAAGATGCCCATTATGAACGGTTTGGAGGCTACCCGTCAGATGAAGGCGGAGTTTCCTGACCTGCCTGTTGTGGCTATTACTGCTAATGCCTTTGACAGTGATCGTCAGCAGGCAATGGAGGCTGGTTGTGAGGCATTTCTTTCGAAACCTGTCAGTGCCATGCAGTGTCTGGGGGTGCTGAAAGGAATTCTTGGAGAATAATAAAAGCGCCGCCATATGGCGACGCTGGAAATGAACATGGGGCATTAGGCTGTTATAACAAGCCTAATGCCCTTAATATATCATTGAGGTTAGCCACTATCATGAGCAACAAGATAATGCCAAAGCCGATATACTCGGCACGTATCATAAACTGCTCAGAAGGTTTGCGGCGCGTAATCATCTCGTAGAGCAAGAATAGCACATGACCACCGTCGAGGGCGGGGATGGGCAGGATGTTCATGAATGCCAGGATGATGCTCAGGAACGCTGTCATCTTCCAGAAAATGTACCAATCCCATGCAGCAGGGAATAGATTGCCAATGGCTCCGAAGCCACCAAGCGATTTCGCTCCGTCGGCAGTAAAGATGTACTTCAGGTCGTCAACATAGCTGGCCAGCACGTTCCAACCGTACTTAATACCTGCAGGGAAACTCTCGAAGAAGCCATATTCTGTGACAACAGGCTGGTAGAGGTCTGCCAGACTCTTGACAGTGAAGCCCAGCTTCAGCTCTGGAGTAAGGGTTACCTGCGTGGTGTCAGGCGTCGTCTGTGCTGCATGTGCGTAGACGATGGTCACGGTGCGTGCTGCCAGACTGTCGGCCGCCGTCGTGGCTGTTGCCAATAGGTCGCCGCGGTGGCTCAGTTGATCGACAAACTCATTGTAAGAGTCAACGGGTGAATCGTTGATGGCGAGAATCTTATCGCCGCTCTGCATACCTATCTGGGCTGCGGGAGTGCCTGGCACTACGCTGTCAATCTCGGCAGGGATGAGCGGGCGTACGAACGACGGGTCGGACTTGATCATGTTCAGCAGGTTCAGGTCGCCTGGCAGTGAGATGCTCATCTTCTGTCCGTTGCGGATGATGTCGACGCGGTGAGCCTCGGAGATGTTGCGATAGAGATCGGCAGAGAACTCTTTGAAGGCAGCGGTCTCAGTGCCTACCAGAATATCACCATCCTTGAATCCGTAGCTCTTGGCCTCTTGGTTGAACTTCATACCAAGGGTCATGTCGCTGACGGGTATGTAGCGGTCGCCCCAGTGGAAGAGAATCATAGAGTAAATGAACAATGCCAGCAGGAAATTGACCAGTACACCGCCAATCATAATCAGAAGACGCTGCCATGTGGGCTTGGTTCGGAATTCCCAGGGCTGTTCGGGACGTTTCATCTGTTCCGTGTCGAAGCTCTCGTCAATCATGCCGGAAATCTTGCAGTAGCCCCCCAGGGGTATCCAGCCGATGCCGTACTCGGTATCACTCTTCTTGGGTTTGAACTTAAACAGGCTAAACTTGTAGTCGAAAAAGATATAGAACTTCTCGACGCGTACGCCAAAGAGCTTGGCAAAGAAGAAATGGCCGCCCTCATGCAGGAGAACCAGCAGTGAGATGGCCAGTACGAGTTGTAGTGCTTTGATGAAAAATATTTCCATTAGTATAATTTACGATTTACAATTTATTAGTTGATGGGTTTATTTCATGAGTTCTGTTGCGATGTGTCGTGCCTCTGAATCCGTTTGGATATAGACTTCGTAGTCGGGATTCTTACTGAAGGTACACCGCTGCATGGTTTCGGCGATGATGTCGCTCATTTGCAGAAAACTGCAACGGTCTTCCAGGAATCCGCGGTTGACCACCTCATTGGCGGCATTGACGATACAAGGCATGTTGCCACCCTGCTGCAATGCTTCGAAGGCCAGTGCCAAGCAGCGGAATTTCTTTAGGTCGGGCTCGAAGAATTCCAGCGGATGGGCAAAGAGATTCAAACGCTCGCCACTGAGTGATAGACGCTGTGGGAACGAGAAAGCATATTGGATAGGCAAGCGCATGTCAGGAACCCCTAACTGGGCTTTGACAGCACCATCTTGGAACTGGACGGCTGAGTGGACAATACTCTGTGGGTGAACCAGCACCTGTATCTGATTGGGCCGAACACCAAACAGCCATTTGGCCTCAATAACCTCGAAGCCCTTGTTCATCATAGTGGCAGAGTCTATGGTAATCTTTGCACCCATGTCCCATGTGGGATGGCGCAGGGCGTCTGCCTTGGTAACAGTCTGCAGTTCGTCGAGACTCATCAAGCGGAATGGACCTCCCGAGGCTGTGAGCAGTATTTTCTCGATAGGATTGTCATCTTCGCCTACCAGCGACTGGAAGATAGCAGAATGTTCACTGTCGACAGGTAGGATAGGAGTGTGGTACTGCTGGGCCAGTTGCAGAATCAGTTCACCAGCCACCACCAGTGTCTCCTTATTTGCCAAGGCTATAGCTTTGCGTGCACGAATGGCATGGATGGTTGGTGACAGTCCGGCATAGCCCACCATAGCTGTGAGCACCATGTCAATGGGGTCTGCCTGTACAATCTCGTCAAGAGCCTGCTTGCCGGCATATACTTTAACGTCTGGCAGATCGTCCATGAGCCGCTGTAACTCTTCGTAATGCTGCTCGTTGGCCACCACCACAGCAGCCGGCTTGAAACGGTGAGCCTGCTCTGCCAACAGCTCTATGCGGTTGTTGGCTGTCAGACAGTAGACTTCATACAGATCGCTATGTTCTTCAATGACTTGTAGTGCCTGGGTACCGATGGAGCCGGTAGACCCCAATATGGCTATCTGTTTTTTCTTCATATCTCAAGTAATCCGTCAGGAATGTTCATGATAATCGTGCTGCTGGTTGTGTCGATGTTACTGATGAGTTCGTCGCTGGCAGGAATCAGCATGCCGTTATCAAGTATAAACAAAATGTTTGCCGTCTGGTCATCAATGTCAACAATAGATCCGATACGGTTACCGTCAGCAGCGTTGATGATTTCAAATCCGACGAGGAAGGCAAGCATTGGGGCCTCGTCCTCCGCGTCTGCCAGTTGGCGTGGGAAATAAACTTCACAGCCGGTTAACTCACTGGCACGCTGTTGGGTGTCCACGTCGCAGAACTTTACCAGACAGACTGAGTCACTGCGAAAACGGTATTCTTCTAGGAAGAATGGTACGAGGATGCCATCAATGTCGAGCACTAGATAGTCAGCATCGACACGGTCGAAGATGTCGTCTTCAAACTGGAGCGATACTTCTCCCTTGACGCCATGGGTCTTGCCCAGTCGGCCAATATGGTAAACGTCTTCTTTTTTTATCATGTTGATTCTAGTTGTACTAGTCTTTCTAGTTATACTAGTTGATTCTCTCTATTCTTGCTCCCAGAGCGTTGAGGCGTTCTTCAATATGCTCGTAGCCGCGGTCTATCTGTTCGATATTGCTGATGAGACTGGTGCCGTTGGCTCCCATAGCTGCAATGAGCAGGGCAATACCTGCACGGATATCAGGACTAGACATGCGCTCAGCACGTAGGGTCAGCTTGCGGTCGTGACCCACAACAACGGCACGATGGGGGTCGCAGAGTATAATTTGCGCGCCCATGTCGATGAGTTTGTCAACAAAGAACAGACGGCTCTCAAACATCTTCTGATGGAATAGTACGCTGCCTCGGGCTTGTGTGGCTACAACGATGAGTACACTGAGCAGGTCGGGGGTCAGGCCGGGCCAAGGGGCATCGGCCAGCGTCATGATGGTCCCGTCGACAAACGACTCGACGACATAGTGTTTCTGGCGTGGAATAAAGAGGTCGTCACCATCTACGTCTATCTTTACACCTAAACGGCGGAAAGACTCGGGGATGATGCCTAGATTGTTGAGTGATACGTCCTTGATGCGGATGCCGTCGCCACAGATGGCTGCCATGCCAATGAACGAGCCTACCTCAATCATGTCGGGCAGCAGGCGGTGATCGGTACCATGTAGCTGGTTGACGCCGTCGATGGTGAGCAGGTTGCTGCCGATGCCACTGATATGGGCACCCATGCGGTTGAGCATGTGGCAAAGTTGTTGGACATAGGGCTCGCAGGCAGCATTGTAGATAGTGGTAGTACCTTCTGCCAGGACTGCAGCCATAATGATATTGGCCGTTCCCGTCACAGAAGCCTCGTCAAGCAGCATGTAGGTGCCTTTCAGCCGGCGCGCACTGATCTCGTAGACGTTGCGCTCTTCGATATGGCGGAACTTCGCGCCTAATGCCTTGAACCCCATGAAGTGGGTGTCCAGGCGGCGACGTCCTATCTTGTCGCCACCGGGCTTGGTGACGATAGCTTTTCCCATGCGGGCCAGCAGTGGACCAATCATCATGACTGAGCCACGCAATTGGGCACATTTGTTGACGAATTCGTCGCTTTGAAGGTACTCGAGCTTTAGAGCATCTGCTTGGAATGTAATGCCCCTTGCTTCTTTTGTTACCTTTACACCGATGTCGCTTAGCAACTGAATCAGGTTGTTGACATCGCGGATGTTGGGGATGTTCTGGATAGTAACAGCCTCACCTGTCAGCAGGGTAGCACAGATGACCTGTAAGGCCTCGTTCTTGGCGCCCTGTGGGGTAATGGTACCACTAAGCAGGTGGCCTCCCTCAATCTTGAATGTACCCATTTATTTACGTTTTTTGTTACGTTTCGACTCGTTGGCAACAGCCATATCTATGCGCTCAAAACGGAATGAGGAGAGGTCGATTTGTATCTTGCCATCAGTAAAGCGTGCCAAATCATCAGCTACTTTCTCATCGTCCATAGAACCATGTCCCCATGTGACGAGGTCGCGCTTCATCTGGTTGGCGGTGATGCGTACTAACTCGTCGCGCTCAGCACCCTCGGGCATTGTTTTCAGCTTCTCGAACACTTCTGTTAGCAGATGGCCGTAGTGGCGCAGACGGGCTTGCCCGTCGTTCTTGGGATGTGCCATGGGCTGAGGCTTCGATAGTATCTTTTCTGCCTCGCTGACGTCGTAGGGCCAGTCGATATCCAACTGCTTGTGACTCATCAGATACAGGTGGTCCCACAGTGTTTGCTGGTAGTCGTGACTGTCGCACACCTGTGGGTTTTTCATCTCCATTTGGCGGATTATGCTGTGGGCACAACGCATGCGTTCTTCTTTGGTGGGCAGGCCAACGGCTACTTCCACCATTTTCTCAATCTCACGACCGTATTCGGGCATGACCAGCTTCTCGCGCTGGGTATTATAGTCTAATCCCTTGATATTCATTCTTTTCTTTTTTTTGTTCTTAATTAAAGCAATGGCTTGGATTTAATGGCGACGAAGTCTTTCAGATAGAACGGCACGAAGTAGGCAACGTCTTCAAACTGCTCGTTAAGGAAACGACGCTCAGCCAAAGGCTGCATCCATTTGGCCAGCGGCTCAATACCTTCAATATAGTGGGCGTTGGGATGGTTGATGATCTCCAGACACTTAGCGGCGCCTGGTCCGAAGAAATAGACAGGACGCTCGTCGAGCCACTGTTTGTAGGTAGTTTCATCGACCACATCGGCACTGACCTCACGAACGGTCTTCAGACTGCGGTCGTAGAGGGCGGCATAGACCTCCATTCTACGGGCGTCAAGCATCGGACACAGCAGAGCATTCTCTTCTTGGATGGTCTCACGAAGTAGTACAGGCACGCACAGCAACTCAAGTGTGGGGACTGCCACCAGCTTTAGGTCGCGTCCATAGCATATTCCTTTGGCCATAGATACACCAATACGTAGTCCAGTATA
Organism: uncultured Bacteroidales bacterium; assembly: GCA_902760345.1. Lineage (GTDB taxonomy): Bacteria > Bacteroidota > Bacteroidia > Bacteroidales > Bacteroidaceae > Prevotella. The sequence goes on from CACWFY010000023.1 coordinate 18,117, forward strand.
GGAGCCCGGACCACAGCTGACGCTGACGGCATCGAACGGTATAGCATGGCTGTCGGTAAACGACAGCGCCTCATCGGCCATCGTTCCCAAACGCTCAGCACTGGCCCCTTTCTCTGCCTGTTCTGCCTGTTCGAAAATGCACTGTCCGTCTTCTGATACAGCCACCGAACAGCCGTTGGTGCTTGTCTCAATATGTAATATACATGCCATAATGGCTGCAAAGTTACAAAAAAAATCTCATTTCCCATTTCTCATTACTCTTTTTTTTGTACCTTTGCAGTCAATAAATAAAGAAAATAGAAAATATGATACAGTCAATGACTGGCTACGGGAAAACTGTCGTAGTCTGGAATGGTAAGAAAATCAATGTGGAGGTGAAGTCGCTCAACTCCAAGCAACTTGATCTGACCACGCGTATAGCAGCGCTTTACCGCGAGAAGGAAATGGAGATTCGCCAGCTGATAGCCGAGCGTGTCATCAGGGGAAAAGTAGAGTTCTGTATTTGGGTGGAGAAGGAAGCCGGCTTGGAGGCCGTTCCCGTCAATACAGCAATGATGGACAACTACTATCGTCAGTTGAAAGGGTTCGCCCAAGAGCATCAGCTGACAGATACTGATTGGGTGTCTCTGTTGGTGCGTATGCCCGACGTGTTGACAAAAACGGAGGTCGAGCTGCTTGATGATGACGAGTGGCAGGTGGTGAAGACAGGCGTTGTGGAGGCTTTGCAGCATCTGGTGGACTTCCGTACGCAGGAGGGAGCAGCTTTAGAGAAGAAGTTTGGCGAGAAGATAGACAATATCGAGCGCCTGATGGCCTCTATTGAACCCTATGAGAAGTCGCGCGTAGAGAAAATACGTCAGCGTATCGTCGACGGCTTGAAGCAGATCCCTGAGGCTGAGTACGACAAGAACCGTCTGGAACAAGAACTGATTTATTATATCGAGAAGCTGGATATCAGCGAGGAGAAGCAGCGCCTTGCCAATCATCTGAAGTACTTCCGCGAGACGATGGCCGACCAACCCGGACAGGGTAAGAAGTTGGGCTTCATCGCTCAGGAGATGGGCCGTGAAATCAACACCACTGGCTCGAAGTCTAACCAGGCCGAGATGCAGAACATTGTCGTGATGATGAAGGACGAGCTGGAACAGATCAAGGAACAGGTATTAAACGCACTGTAGTATGACGAAAGGAAAGATGTTGATAGTGTCGGCACCGAGTGGTTCGGGCAAAAGCACCATTGTCAACTGGTTGATGAAGGAGCATCCGGAGCTGAAGCTGTATTTTTCTATCAGTTGTACCAGTCGTGCTCCCCGTGGTACGGAACAGAATGGCGTGGAGTATTTTTTTCTGACTCCTGAGGAGTTCCGCCAGCGTATTGAGAATAATGAGTTCCTGGAGTATGAGGAAGTTTATGAGAACCGCTTCTATGGCACGCTGAAACAGCAGGTGGAGAACCAGCGTAATCAAGGTCAGAACGTTGTGTTCGACGTTGACGTGAAGGGCGGTGTAAATATCAAGAAATACTATGGCGACGAGGCGCTGAGCCTGTTTATCCAGCCCCCGTCGGTAGAGGAGTTGCGCAAGCGCCTGGTAGGTCGTGCAACCGATACGCAGGAGGCCATAGAGGAACGTTTGGCCAAGGCAGAATATGAGTTGACCTTTGCTTCGCAGTTCGACCGTATTATTGTCAACGACGACTTGGAAACGGCCAAGCAAGAGGCCTTGCAAGTGGTTAAGGAGTTCTTGGGCTTATAAGTCCTATAAGTCTTATAAGTCCTATGAGACCTATGAGGATAGCCATCTTTGGCGGGTCGTTCAACCCCATACACAATGGACATATTGCCTTGGCCCAAGCAGCTTTGGCACAATGTCCCTTGGATGAGGTGTGGCTGATGGTGTCGCCGCAGAACCCATTGAAGCAACATGCCGATTTGTTGGACGACAGGCTACGTTTTGAGATGGCGCAACAGGCCATGGAACATGTCGAAGGCATCAAGGCTTGCGACTATGAGTTCCGTTTGCCGAAGCCCAGTTATACGTGGAACACCCTTCAGCATTTGGCGAAGGACTTTCCCAATAATCGTTTCCTGTTGCTGATTGGTGGCGACAACTGGGCGCATTTCCAGCGTTGGCGCCATTGGCAGGACATTCTTTGGCACCACGACATCATAGTCTATCCCCGTGATCAGTATGCCGGCACCATTGACGTACCATTGTTAGACGTCAGCAGTACACAGATTCGTCAGCGCGTCAAGGCTGGCGAGAGCATTCAGGGATTGGTCCCCGACAGCATCGTTCCGCTGGTCAACCAATATTACCGTTAGTCTTTCTCTTCTGTCAGCAGTTCGGGCTGTATGAAGATGGAGTGTACGATACGTTTCTCTTCGGGTGGCAGTTCCATGTAGTTTCGGTACAGGTCGCTCAAGTAGGCGTCGGGATTTGCTGGTGCCATAAAGGTCTTGCCCTCGAAAATGATGGTGCTCAACGGGAATACCGAGTCCTGACGGTGCATGATGCCGTAGCCGTTGTTGATCAGGATGTTCGACAGATAGGTTGTCTTGGGTCGCAGAGCCGACACGATGTCCCAAATTCCCTTGTAAAACAGATATTTCCCTCCAAACCAAAATAGTTCAGCGGTAGCACGCAGTGAATAGTAGTGACTGTGGTGCAGAATGGAGTAGCTCTTCGAGATGCCCAACAACACTTTCTTTGCGAAATGACGGCTGACCGTTGGGTAGTTGATCATTGGGAAGATGTCGATGAACAGCCCTTTCTGATAGTCGGCAGCCATGTCGTCGGACGGTTCGACGTAGAACGAGTTCTTATCGCGCACCTTGGCAACGGGCGACGGATAGCCGGGCTCTGTCTCTCGGCTTTGCAGAAACAGCGTGTCGGGCAACTCCTGCGGAGCCACCTCTACGAAGCGCTGCAGGTCTTCCTCGCGCATGGCAATGTCGATGTCGTCGTCCCACGGAATGAATCCACCGTGGCGGACGGCGCCTAATAGCGTGCCGCCGTCGAGCCAGTAGCCGATGTTGTGCTTGCGGCAAATACGATCTATCTCCTGTAACATTCCCAGTTGCTTGAGCTGGCAACGGCGCAGTTGCTGTTGCTTATATTGTTCCAGATAACTATTCTTCATGGCGTAATATCGATAGGGTACGATTGACGGCGTCCTGCATTACATAGTGAGGTGCCCAGCCAAGTGCCTGTAGGCGTTTTGTGTCCAGCAGGGCACGAGTAGCTACGGAGTAGCCTTTCTGCTCTGTTTCGGAAGGCAGGTCGAACACTACCTCTTTCTGAGCCCATTCAGCACAATATTTGGCAAAGGCTTTTAGTTGTACGTTACAGGCCTCGCATGCCACATTATAGGGTGTGCCCGTTGTGCCGTGCAGCAGGATGTAGAGTAGCGCACTGACAGCATCGGCAGCATAGGTGTACGAGTAAAGCTGTTCACCTTTGCTCTTAAGCACGATATCTTCATCGTTGAGGGCTTTGAGTAGGAATTGCGACGACGCCTTGCTATCACTCATCAGCATGGTGGGTCCGAAGATACGGCTCAGTCGGGCAATCTTTACGTTGGCACCGCGTTCGGCGATGTACGACTGACAGAGGGCTTCGCTCAACCGTTTCGACTCAGTATAGCAGGCACGAGCCGTTGACAGGTTCAGCTGTCCCGTATAGTCTTCCGTAAACTGGTCGTTGCCCCTGGCATTGCCATACACCTCTACAGACGACGGATAGAGTACGGTGGCACCCTGTTCGACAGCCATCTGCAGGGCATTGCTCGCCCCCAGCACGTTGATATCTATGGTCTCGATAGGATACTGTGCGTAGGCCAGCGGATGCGTGTTCGAGGCCAGCGGTATGATATAGTCAACCTGCAACAGCGTGGGGAAGGGGCGTCGCACGTCCTGCTCCAAGAAGTGAAAGTGCGTGTCGTCGTAGTATTCGCCCAGACGGGGTGTAGCCTTTTCCTTGCTGCGCCCTACGGCATAGGTGTCTATCTCGGCACCTTGTTGGTTGGCCAGCATTAAGGCATCAATCAGGCAGGTGCCCAACAGTCCTGTGGCCCCTGTAATCAGGAACCGCTTGCCGTGTAGTTGCTCGAAACCGTCAGTCTTGAGGATGTATTGCAGGTCCTCCTGATATAGCGGATGTTGTTTGTTTATTTCAGCCATGTGTCTTTATCCATTTTCATGTATCCCTTGAACATCTCCAGATCATCCTTGGTGGTCAGCTTGATGTTCTTGTCCGAACCTGCCGCGAAGTACAGCGTTTCGCCCAACTCCACCATCATCGTGTTAGTGTATGCTGACCCGTAGATGCCGATGCCTTTCTCAAAGGCTTCGTGGTAGGCCTCGTCCAGCCGACCGAAACGGTAGGCCTGCGGGGTGCTGACGCGACGTAGCGTCTCTCGTGGAATATACTGGCGCGTAGTATTCTCATTGTCTGGATTCACGATGAATATCTGTTCGTTATAAGGCAGCGAGGTGACGCCATTACCGTATTGCTGGGCTTTTTCTATGACGTCGGTCAGCACCGTGGCGTCGACCAGTGGACGAATGCCGTCGTGTATCACCACGATGTCGTCGCCCGACAGCTTTCCTTCCAGTGCGAAGACGCCGTTGCGGATGCTCTCCTGTGCACTGCCACCGCCAGACACGACACCTTGTAACTTGCTGATGTTGAACTGATTGGCGTAGGCCCATAGCATGTCGTGCCAACCCTCCAGACACACCACCTCTATGGCATCGATCATCGGGTGACGCTGGAAACTCTCCAGGGTGTAGATGATGATGGGCTTGTCGTAGACATTGATAAACTGCTTGGGAATATTCTGCCCCATCCGGTTGCCGGAGCCTCCGGCGATAATCAGTGCGTAGTTCATAGATGCTTACCTGTTTTGGCTTTTCTTGTTTTTCTCTTACTGGTACTGTACGCTGTTGCAGCGGTCGGTATAGAACTGTTTGAAGTCTTGCCAGCGGTAGTAGGGATATTGGTCTGACGGCAGCGGAAGTGTAGCCTCCTGGCCGTTTAGCAGACACTTTACCAGCATGTTCTGCCCCTGCTTCTTGCTGTGGTAGAAGACGAGTTGCAGGTTTGACGCCTTGCACGTTTCCCACGTCTGGTAGCAGTCCTTCACGTCGTAGGGGTTCTCTGGGTCCTTGTCGGCTCCGTTGATGCCCATCAGCACGGTCAGTGGTCCTAAGCAGGTGTCGTGGCCGAAGCGCAGGTCAGCCACTCGCTCGGTCTTGCCGTTCAGCACGTCATCAGCCTTCTTGATGATGTCCTGTAGGATGGGTATCATGTCGTAGCGCGGACCGAATACCCATGAGTAACCGCCCAGGTTTTCGCCCTCCCAGCGTGCGGCCAGTTCCTCGTCGGTGATGATACCCTCCATCATACCCTCCTGTCCGATGCTGGGCAGCGACGTGTAGAGGTTGATGAGATTGCTGCCGATATGGTGCGGATTGCCGGGTAGCCCTTCCGTACTGGTAAACACACGGGGAACGATGACCTCTCGCAGTGAGTCCTTCCCTTGGAACTGGCCTCTGTTCTGCTCGTAGCGGGGCTTTGACCGCGGGTAGCGGTGGCGCAACGGATTCTGGCGGTCGTCGGGTTTTACGCCATCCAGTACTTTGCGGGCCGATTGTTCGCGAATCTCAAGTTTTGGATTACATTGCTTCAACTCCAGACAGAATGCCGCCATACTCATCACGCAGCGTCCCACTAACGACGAGATGGCATATACGTCGCCACCGTTCTTGAATACCTCGGGGAAACTGTTATACATGGTGCGGGCAATATATTGGTGCTGTTCCCAGCCCAGGTCGCTCAGCTCAGTAGCGCTGACGGCCAGATCAGCCTTGCAGGCGTTATATTTTTCGCGGAAGGCCTCGCCGACGGGTGTCAGCTGGTGCAGGGCGTGTGCCTTGGTGAGCAGCGAGTCCATCTCGCGATACAGCACATCGTTCCAGTAGTAACGCGATCCGTGGCGACCATAGTGGCTGATGTAGAAAGCCTTGTAGCCGCTGGGCGCCTTCGTCATCGTTACGTTCTCGTAAGGATAGGGGTAGTCTGTGCCGTAGGCTTTTCGTGGGTCTGCCTTCACTTGTTCCAGGGCGCTGTTGCCCTGTGCCCATGAGGTCAGTGCAATTCCTAATAGTAACAGGATATGGAAGATTCTTTTCATAGTGTGTGGTGTTGGTGAATAATCAGATAGGCATGGCGAAGACAAAACGGGCACCTGGACCAGCATACGACTGGTCGAGATAGACGTTACCGCCGAGACGCTGGGCCATTATACGGCTGGAAGAGAGGCCTATGCCCAGACCTTCCTTGAAGGGGTCGAGCTTGACGAAGCGCTCGAAGATGTGCTCAGCCTCCTTGGTAGGCACGCCGATACCCGTGTCCTCGACGGCCAACAGTAGTTGCGAGTCGGAGATGGAAGCCTTGAGGGTAATGGTGCCGCTGGACGTGTTCTTGACGGCATTGTCAAGCAACTGGAATATGATAAGACGTACCGCATTAATGCGGATGTTGACCATTTGGTCGTCGCTCAGCCTGGTCTCATAGCTCAACTGGATTTGCTGGCTCTTCTGGCTACCTAGATGGAATTTGCCCACGATGCCGCGCAGGAACTCGTTGCAGTGAAGAGCCACCGCCTCTTCTTCTGCTGCCGACTCCTGTGCGGCAATCGCCAGCACCTCGTCGAGCATTAGGGTGATGCGATTGGTGTTATGCACCATCATGTCAGACATCGAGCGGAGCTCCTCGGGAGTGGTGTCGCTATCGGGGTTCGCCATCACTTGTGCAAAGCCGCTGATAACGTTGAGCGGCGTGCGCACCTCATGGCTGACATTCTGGATGAAGGCGGTTTTCATCTTGTCTGACTCGATGGCCCGCTGGTAAGCTTTGCGCATCTCGCGGAGATGGCGTTGGCGTGTCTTGACAATGTATACCAGAGCGACAACGAGTAGCAGCAGCAGGACAGCGATAGCCACGACGGCATAGAGGTAGTGACGCGCCTCGGTGCTTTCTTTCTCGTAACGCTTTAGCTCAGCCTGAATGCCTTGCAGCGAACTGCTTAACAGCAGACTGTTGATGGAGTCGGTCTCGGCCATATTCTTCTTCTGCACCTCGTAGGCTTCCTGCCAACGGCCGGCAGAGGCATAGAGGTCGGCAATGGTGGAATAACGGTCGTCAAGCGCCTCGTTTGCCATCTTTACGGCCTCGTCGAGAAGACCTTGCTGGGCCAAATGGTAGACTTCGAGTGCTCGGCCATGAACAGACGAGAGCCCCTGTGCTTTTCCCTCCTTATAGTCTTGGTAACCCTTGTTGAAGCGTTCCATGTCGCCCATGCGGTAGTAGGCCAGTGTACGGCGCGTCTCAATGTCGAATTCGCGCTCAGGCGACGTCTCACGGGCTACCGATGCCGCCTGGTCGATGAGGCGCAAAGCCTCTCCAGGGTCTTCGTCAATAATAATGTTCACCAGATTCATGTAGATGGGTGGGAGACTCTCCCGATAGCCTTCCTTCTCCATCTGTCGAATAACCTCCCAGAAGCAGCGCTTGGCACTGGCATTATTGCCGCTGTAGTGATAGATATGTCCCATCATGTTGATGGCCATATACATCTCCTTGTCCAACTTGCGCTCGGTTAGTTCGCGCGACAGTTTGACAGATAGCATATATGCCTCGAAGATATTCTGTCGGTTTAGCTCGAAGACAATCTCATTGCACCGCTGGGTATAATAGGCATGCAGGTCATTCTGTTGTAATAGGTAGCGCTCCAACTGGTGTACAGATACGAAAAAACGCGCAGAGTCGCCTTCGTTGAAAGCATGGTGCATCTTGTTGCGCAACGATATATACTCGGGCAACGTCTTATATTCAGAGGCTGCCCAAAGAGGAACCACAGAAAGCAACAGCCCTGTCAAAACAAGGACGACACGGCGACTGTTGGTCAGAATCTCTTCACACTTCTCTAGCATAATCTGTACAATTTACTGCAAAGATACAAATTAGCCAGAACAATACAAAACAAATTACAAAGTTTTTGTGTTTTCCTTGCCATAAAATGAAGAAAAAGTCGTAACTTTGCAGCAGTAATGATAAGTTATGAAAAATCCGGCAAACATAGACATTGCAGTACTGATACTGTTTTTTAATAGGCCCCAGCAGTTGCAGGGGGTGTTCGACGAGGTTCGCAAGGCACGGCCGTCGCGGCTGTTTCTCTATCAGGACGGCCCGAGGGGTGAGCGCGACATGGCGGGGATAGAGGCCTGTCGGAAGATAGTGGAGGACATTGACTGGGAGTGCGACGTCCACCGCATGTATCAAGAGCAGAACTACGGCTGCGACCCCTCGGAGTTTATCTCGCAGAAGTGGGCCTTTTCTATTGTCGACAAGTGTATCGTGCTGGAAGACGACGACATTCCCTCGCAGTCGTTCTTCCCGTTCTGCAAGGAGATGTTGGATCGCTATGAGAACGATCAGCGCATCAGCATCATTTCGGGCTTGAACTACGATGAGCAGACGCCCGATATGCCGTACGACTATTTCTTTGCTACGACGTTCTCGATCAGTGGCTGGGCCTCATGGCGCAGGGTTGTCGACCAGTGGGATGAGCACTACGACTTTCTGGACGACGCGTTTAACCTGCATCAGTTGGAGGCGCTCATCAAGGAGCGGAAGTTCCAGCAGGACTTTATCAATTTCTGCCAGTATCATCGGCAGACGGGCAAGGCCTACTACGAGACCATCTTCCATGCCGCCATCTTCTTTAATTCGGGTTTGAGCATCGTGCCGAGAGTGAATATGATCAACAATGCAGGAGCTACGGGAGAAGGTGTCCATCTGGCTGGCAGCAATGACGACCTGCCTAAAGCCATCCGCCGCATCTTCACGATGGGACGCCACGAGCTGCAGTTCCCGCTGAAGCATCCGAAATACGTGATAGAAAATGTGGAGTACAAAGACCGCATGTTCCGCATCATGGGCTGGGGACACCCCTGGATTAAAGTCGGCCGCTCGTTCGAGGAACTGTGGATCAATATCCGCCGCGGCAACCTGAAGCGCATTACCTCGGCACTGACCAACCGCATCCGCATCTGGACTGGCCGCTCGAAGTGGGACTAACGGAGTTATCTGTTACCTGTCAACAGGAATAACATGCGTGGTACTGTTCGCCTCATAACGGCATAGACGGCTACGCACAAGACATAGATGATGATGGGTGTGAGCAGATAGCGAATGGTCATTACCAATGGGTGGGTGGCATGTAGCGTCACCATTTTGCTGATAAAGAAACCTATTGGTAAAGCAAATTCTATATGTAGGGCATATACGAAAAAACTGCTGTCGGACAGGATGGCAGGCATTTTTATTTGCGGCTGGTGGCTGACTAGGCTGTCGGCCAAGTAGAACGTCGTCAGCACACCTGTTAGCAGGAAGAGCGGTGTCAGTTGCCAGCCAATGTACTGTTCGTTGCCGCCAGAAACGACAAACCATCCCAGGCATAAGGCAGCAATGGAAAAAATGGGTATCCGCCAGATGGTAGGGATTATGAGCGACTTTCTGGAAAGACTGAACCATGCTCCCAGCGTAAAGAAGTAGGCTGAGATGCCGTTGAGTGTGATGGGAGGCCAGATTCTCAGCAGAAATAACAGTGTGAAAGCAACCATGCCGTATTTCCCCGTTTTCTTGATGAAAAGCCAGACCAGTGGTGAGAGAACGACCATGATGATGAGGTCTCTGACATACCACATGGTGCCCAACAGCGGTGCTACGTAGAGCGTGTGGCTTCCTAGCAGGTTGGGGATGTCAAGCGTGGCGACGGTATGGTCCCAAAAGATGTGCAGCCATCGGATGCTGCCGAGATATTCTTGTACTGCCAGCGATGGTGCTTGGGCGAGGTGTTCGAAATAGGTGCTGAAACAAACGAGTGGAATGCATAGAATGTTCCACAATAGGTAAGGAATAAGCAGCGAGTGTATCCGCTTTTTCAGTTTTCCCGTATAGGCCCCTTTGTCCCAATGGCTGACATTGCGGAAAAACAGATAGCCGGAAATGAAGAAGAATGCAGGAACGGCGATGAGTGACAAGCCTCCGGAGAAGAATACCTTGACGGCGGCATGCAAGTCCGTCAGTGTACATCTGTTCCATAGCGGAGACATGTCGATTTCACCTCTGCAGTGCTGCATGACGACCAGGAATGTCAACGGAAATCGTAACAGACTGATGATTTGAGAGTCTTTCTGGAGTACTCTTTCCATCGCTTCAGCTCTTGTGGGTCAGTCTTCTATATTTGCGGTATCCCCAAACCAATAGCCAACTGATTTGCGGAGGCAGGGCAATGGTGATTCTGCTGGGTAGTGACAGCGAGGCGTCTTTCACATGGCGAAGGTCCTGGTAGTGCTTGCACGACACGAAGTCGCGGTTTTCCAGATAGCGCTCGTACATCTTGATGCGGTGCATGGTATACGCGCTCTGCAACTTGTCCCAACGGGGTTGGAACACACGCTGGAGTTCTTCCTCGAACTCAATATCCTTGGCGAGATTGAAACTCTTCCACGAATTGGGAATATCGGCATTGTACAGGTAGATGCAGTCGCGAATGAAGTAGGCCTTGGGCTGTTTCATCAGTACCTTCATCTGCATCAGTTTATCCTCGGCATACATGTGGCCCATTTCCTGTTTTAGACACCCCTTCAGAATCTCTTTGCGGTAAAGCACAGCCCAGGCAAAACTGAAGCGTGCCGTGCGATTGCAGATCTCCATGATGAGTCCGTCGGTGTTGCTGACGAGTCCTTCATGGGGCGAGACATAGTATTTGCCATGCTGGTCGCGGTAGGTACCGAAGACCTCGTCGGCTTGTTCACGGACAATGACGGGGTAGGTGGCAGACAATGCGTTAGGCAACAATTCGTCGTCACTATCGAGAAACATCACGTAGTCGCCCTGGGCTTGTTGCACGCCATAGAGCCGGGCACCTGTCACCCGTCGGTTCGTAATATGGAAGACGCGCAACCTCGTGTCTTCCTGTGCCAGCCGGTCACAGATGGCTCCCGACTGGTCGGTGCTCTCGTCGTCGACAGCAATGACCTCGAAGTCGTCAAACGTCTGGTTTAAAGCGCTACGCAGGCACTTCTCGACATATTTCTCTTTGTTGTATACGGGGATGATGATAGATGCTTTCATGCTTGAATTTGATGCTTGGTAAGAAAATGTAGGGCTTCCTTGAAGATGGTAGACCCCGTCAACCATAGGGCCAGACAATAGGTGGTGCTGACAAATAGTACCTTAGTGCCAAAGCACAGATAGAGGTTGTCGATGCCTTGGGTCAGCCAATGGGCAATATATATCAGTACGACACTGATGAGCAGATAGGGCGAGATGTCTTTTAACAACTCCAGAAGCCGCAGACCAATCTCCTGATGGGCGAAATAGTGCCATACCAACAGCCAGCCTACAGTGATGGCCACATAGACCTGTATCATACGCTCCATGCCATAGGGGGCAGTGAGCAGTACCATGCCTAACTGTACGATGCAGAGAGCAATATTACACCACATATAGGTAGACGAATGGCCGCGGCCGATCATTAGGTGTGAGAAAAGGTAGGAGATGGGATAGAAGGCGCCCATGATGCAAAGCCACTGTAGGATGACGGCGCTGTCCAGCCATTTCTCTCCTAACAGGATGACGATGAACTCACGGGCTACCAGTGCCAGTCCTAACATGGCGGGGAAGCTGACGAAAGCCGTAAAGCGTAGCAGCTTTCGGAAAATCTTCTTCTGCCGCTCCTTGTCTTCATCGGTCTTGGCAAACACGGGCTGCGCAATGCCATTCAGCATGTTCGAGATGAGCGACCACCCCATGTAGTTCCACTTGTTGGCCTGCGTGTAGTTGCCCACTACGCTGGGCTTGTACATATATCCGAGAATGACGGAGAAGACGTTCGTATTGACAATGATGACGATATTGGTCACGATGAGCTTGCTGCTGAAGCCGAACATCTCGCGGATAGGGGAAAAGTCAACAGGAAGTGTCGGGTGCCACTTGGCATAGTAGAACGTCATGCTCGTAAACAGCGAGACGTATACCAGTGTCTGTGTAGCAATGCCCCAATAGGCAAAACCACAGGCTGCCATCGTGACGCCGACAATGCCCGATAGCAGCAGACTGACGAAGGCCACGATGCTCTGTTGGCGCACCTGCATGTTGCGAAACAGTACGGCGCGAGGTGCAATGCCTAAGCTGGTGATGAAGAATCCCAGGAAGATGTATCGCGCCAGTGGTACCAGACGGGGCTCTTCGTAGAAGCTTGCAATGAGTGGAGCGCAGAAGAATAGCAGCAGGTATATGCTGAGGCTGAACAGTGAACACGTCCAGAAGACGGCATTATAGTCTTTGTGGGTAGCATTCTTCTTGCGGTTCAGGGCCGAGATGAATCCTCCCTCTTGCAGCGAGCTGGCAATGAGCGAGAAGATGGTCAGCATGCCGACCATACCATAGTCTTCCGTCGTGAGCAGACGTGCCAAAAAGATGCCGAACACAAGGTTCAGCAATTGTTGCGCACCATTGCTCAGTCCACCCCAGAAGAGTCCTTTTGCTGTCTTTTCCTTTAGTGATTCCATGTATGAATGTGCAAAAATACTACTATTTCTTTGAACTTCAAAGAAAAATGTGTATTTTTGCAGAAAATTTAGCTATGGAAGAGAGAGTAAAGGTGAGAAAGCCCCGTCTGGAGTGGTTGGATGCACTCCGTGGCTTCACGATGATTATGGTTGTGGCGTACCATGTGTGTCAGCAAGGATTTATGATGCCCGTCAAGGTGTCGTCATCCATGCCCTTTCTGGTATTGTTCCGTATGCCGCTATTTTTCTTTGTCAGCGGATTCTTGGCCTATAAGGCTAATCTGCAGTGGAACCTGCCGACATTGGGTCGCTTGGTGGGCAAGAAACTGAGGGTACAGATGATTCCTACCATCGTGTTTTTCCTGTTTGCCGCATGCGTCATACGTACCGAACCGACCTTCCTCAAGGCTGTCGATACGATGCTGCACTCAACCACCAAAGGCGGCTATTGGTTTACGCTGGCCTTGCTCTATATGTTCCTTATTTATTATCTCTTCTCTTATCTGGAGAGTAAGCTGAAGTGGAAGTCGTGCATTCCCATCCTTTTGTTCTTCCTGTTGTCGCTGGTTGTCTACGAGACGTGCTGGTTGCCGCGCCATTTCTGGTGGGCATACGGTTATCGTCCGATGATTCGCGACTCGTGGTTGCATGTCTCCAGCCTCTTCCAGGTCATGCAATATATGCCATTCTTCTTGTATGGCAATATTGTGCGCCGCTATTGGGACCGGTCGCAGCGCATCATGGACTCGCGCTGGTTCTTCCCCGTTATCATTGTCGTGGTCATCTTCTGTACACTGGACACACTGAAGTGGCATACACTACGCATGGAGTGGGCCAACCTGCCGTTGACGATGGCGAAATTCATCCTGCTGACCGTGGTGTTCATGTATTTCCGCCACTACGACAAATATTTTACGCACATGACGTGGATAGGCCGCTCGTTGCAGTATATTGGCCGTCGCACGCTGGATATCTACCTGTTGCACTTCCTCTTCCTACCGAATCTGCCGGGTGTGGGCAACTTCTTCGATGTAAACCGTCACAACTTCATTATGGATATCACCCTCTCGGTGATTATCGGTCTGGTGATTATCGGCTTCAGCATCATCACGTCGAACATTCTTCGCATCAGTCCGCTGTTTAAGAAATACCTCTTTGGACGCTCATAAAGAAAGGCTGCGAAATTTCGCAGCCTTTCATTCTCAATTCCTCATTCTCTATCCTACTTGACTTCCCGGCTTCACGTCCTTCGTGGTAGTTACCACGCTGAGGCTCTCGTCGAAGTCGACGGCCGAGAGAATCATGCCCTGGCTTTCGATACCCATCATCTTGCGAGGCTCGAAGTTGGCCACGAAGAGGATGCGCTTGCCAACGAGTACTGACGGGTCTTCGTAGAAGGCGGCAATACCGCTGAGGATGGTGCGGTCGGTGCCTGATCCGTCGTCGATGGTGAATTGCAACAGCTTCTTGCTCTTCGGCACGCGCTGGCAGTTCTTGATAAGACCTACACGGATGTCGAGTTTTTCGAAGTCGTCGAACGAAACGGTATCCTTGATGGGGGCAGCTTTGTACTGTGCGGCTTGGTTGGCCTTCTTGGTGGCCTCCAGCTTGTCAAGCTGCTTCTGGATGACGTCATCCTCGATCTTCTCGAACAGCAGGCTGGCCTCGCCCAGTTGGTGACCGGCCTTCAGCAGATCGGTGCTGCCCAGCTGGTCCCACTCGAAGGTATCCATAGCCAGCATGTCGCGCAGCTTCTTGCTTGAGAACGGCAGGAACGGCTCGAAGGCAATGGCCAGATTGGCAGTCAGCTGCAAGCAGATGTTCAGAATGGTCTCGCAACGCTTCTGGTCAGTCTTCCAAACCTTCCAAGGCTCACACTCGGTGATGTAGCGGTTGCCGATACGGGCCAGATTCATGGCCTCGAACTGAGCATCGCGGAACTTAAACTGATCGAGCAGGGCTTCTACCTTCTGTTTCACATCCTTAAATTCCTCCAGTGCTTGACGGTCAACGTCAAGCAACTCACCACAGGCAGGCACTACGCCGTCCCAGTATTTCTTGGTCAGTTGCAGGGCGCGGTTGACGAAGTTGCCGTAGACGGCTACGAGCTCATTGTTATTGCGATCCTGGAAGTCTTTCCAGGTGAAGTTGTTGTCCTTCGTTTCAGGAGCATTGGCGGTCAGCACATAGCGCAGCACGTCCTGCTTGCCAGGCATGTCCTCCAGGTATTCGTGCAACCAGACGGCCCAGTTGCGCGAGGTCGAAATCTTGTCATTCTCCAAGTTCAGGAACTCGTTAGAGGGCACGTTGTCGGGCATGATATATTTGCCGTGGGCCTTCATCATCACAGGGAAGATGATACAGTGGAACACGATGTTGTCCTTACCGATGAAGTGTACCAGACGGGTATCCTCGTCCTGCCACCACTTTTCCCATGAACCCCACTTCTCAGGCTCTTTTGCACACAGCTCTACCGTGTTTGATACGTAGCCGATAGGTGCGTCGAACCATACGTAGAGCACTTTTCCTTCGGCACCCTCGACGGGTACGGGGATACCCCAGTTCAGGTCACGCGTCATGGCACGGGGCTGCAGGTCCATCTCCAACCACGACTTGCACTGTCCGTAGACATTGGGGCGCCACTCCTTATGACCCTCGAGAATCCACTCCTTCAGCCACTCCTGATACTCGTTCAGGGGCAGATACCAGTTCTTGGTAGACTTCAGCACGGGCGTAGAACCGCTGATGGTCGACTTGGGGTTGATGAGCTCCGTAGGACTCAGGTCGCGGCCGCACTTCTCACACTGGTCGCCATAGGCACCCTCAGCGTGGCAGTGGGGGCATTCGCCCGTCACGTAGCGGTCGGCCAGGAACTGCTTGGCTTCCTCGTCGTAGAGCTGCTCGGTAGTTTCCTCCACCAGCTTGCCTTCGTCGTAGAGTTTGCGGAACCACTCGGCGGCAAACTTGTGGTGGGTCTCCGAGGTGGTGCGGCTATAGATGTCGAACGAGATGCCAAACTCCTCGAACGAGTCTTTGATCATCTTATGATAGCGGTCTACCACATCCTGCGGGGTGATACCCTCCTTGCGGGCACGCACCGTGATGGGCACACCGTGCTCGTCGGAGCCGCCAATGAACATGACGTCTTCTTTCTTCAGTCTCAGATAACGCACATAGATGTCGGCAGGAACATATACGCCTGCCAGATGACCGATGTGTACACCGCCGTTTGCATAGGGCAAAGCCGACGTGACGGTTGTTCTCTTGAATTTCTTCTCTGCCATGATACTTTATGAATAAATAAAAGCGGGGCTGAAAACCCCGCTCTGTGACCCGCTTGGGGCTCGAACCCAAGACCCCAACATTAAAAGTGTTGTGCTCTACCAACTGAGCTAGCGGATCGGCCTTTTTGCTGTAAAGCGGGTGCAAAGGTACTACATTTTAGCGAAACGGCCAAATTTTTACCGTGTTTTTTTATTTTTGACCTTCCTCCTCGGCCAGTGCTTTCTGGTAGCACTCCCTGCAGAGCGGCTCGTATTCCTGTGTTTCGCCCAGCAGCACGCGCTTGTCATTCTTAACGGTACGGTGGCTGACGTAGGCCAGCGAACCGCACTTCACGCAGATGGCATGTACCTTGGTGACGTCGTCGGCAATGGCGCAGAGGGCAGGCATGGGGCCGAAGGGTACGCCGCGGAAGTCCATGTCGAGCCCGGCAATGATGACGCGCACGCCACGGTAGGCCAGTTCGTTGCAGACCTCTACCAGTCCTTCGTCGAAAAACTGTGCCTCGTCGATGCCCACGACGTCGATGTCGCTCGACAGCAACAGGATGCTGGCCGACGAGTCGAGTGGGGTAGAGGGTATGGCGTTGTGGTCGTGGCTCACCACCTCTTCATCGCTATAGCGCGTGTCGATGGCGGGTTTGAAGATTTCCACCTTTTGCTTGGCAAACTGTGCACGACGCAGACGGCGTATCAGTTCTTCGGTCTTGCCCGAGAACATCGAGCCGCATACTACTTCTATTCTTCCTGGGCGGCGTGTCTCGCCCGATGCTGGATATGTAATCATGGGGACAAAATTACAAAATAATTTTGAATTATGCATTATAAATTATGAATTATTTATTATCTTTGCACACGATATGGGCATATTATATATCGTTCCCACGCCTGTGGGTAACATGGAGGATATGACGTTGCGCGCCATCCGTATACTGAAGGAGGCCGATTTGGTGTTGGCCGAGGATACCCGTACGTCGAGCCATCTGCTGAAGCATTTCGACATTCAGCAGCACCTGTTATCACACCATAAGTTCAACGAGCACGGTACATCGGCATCGGTGGTTGACCGGCTGTTGGCTGGACAGACCGTTGCGCTCATCAGCGATGCTGGCACGCCAGGCATCAGTGACCCAGGGTTCTTTCTGGTACGCGAGGCTGTCAAGGCCGGCATTGAGGTGCAGACGCTCCCTGGCGCCACTGCTTTCGTGCCTGCTTTGGTCAGCAGTGGACTGCCGTGCGACCGCTTTTGCTTCGAGGGTTTCCTGCCGCAGAAGAAAGGCCGCCAGACGAAGCTGCAGTCGCTGGCCGATGAGGAACGTACGATGGTCTTCTATGAGTCGCCTTACCGCGTGCTGAAAACCCTGCAGCAGTTTGCCGAGGTGTTCGGTCCCGACCGTCAGGTGAGTGCCTGCCGTGAAATCTCCAAGATCCATGAGGAGAGCGTGCGCGGTACGCTACAGGAGGTCATCGCCCACTTCCAGGCCCATGAGCCCCGTGGCGAGTTCGTGCTCGTCGTGGCGGGGAAGTCTTAACCCCGAGCCGTCGAAACCTCGAAACCTCGAAACTTCGAAACATCGAAAAACAACGAAACATCGAAAAAATGAAAAAGATAATATTTGCAGCCTTTTGCCTCTTGGCACTGACAGCCTGTCGTCAAGACAAGGCACGTGACATACAACAGGAAGCCATGCGTCATCAGCGTGACTCGTTAGACCGCATTATTGCGCAGAAAGACAACGAGATCAACGATATGATGACCACCATGAATGACATCGTTGAAGGCTTCCGAGCCATCAATGAGGCCGAACAGCGCGTCACCATCGTCTCGTCTGGTGAGGGAGCCTCTACCACGGAGCGCATCCGCGAGAATATGCAGTTCATTTCTGAGACCATGCAGCAGAACCGCGAGCTCATCAACAAGTTGCGCACCCAGCTGCGCCAAAGTTCGGTGAAGAGCGACCAGTTGCGCCGTACGTTGGATAATCTGACGCGCCAGATGGAAGAGAAAGATGCACAGATACGTCAGCTGCAAGCCGATCTGGAATCTAAGGATGTACAGATTGGCGAGTTGAATACGCAGGTCAGCGACCTCTCTGCCAATGTCAGCAACTTACGCGAAGAGACGGTGCAGAAGTCACAGACCATTTCCTCACAAGACAAGCAACTCAATACCGCATGGTTCGTCTATGGCACCAAGTCAGAACTGAAGGCCCAGCATATCATCGAGGATGGTAAGGTGCTCCGTTCCAATTTCAACCGCGACTATTTCACGAAGATTGATATCCGTGTTGATAAGGAGATACGCCTCTACAGTCGTTCTGCCAAAATACTGACAGCCCATCCCGCCTCCAGCTATGAACTGCAGCAAGATGCCAACCGCCAGTACATTCTTCGCATTACCAATCCCCAGCTTTTCTGGTCGACCAGCAAATATCTGGTGGTGATGGTTAAATAACCGCGCAGTTTGAAGCCATAAACAGCCTTTTTTGCTTCAAATTGGAAGAAAAAAGGCCTCAAAAGTTAAAAATGGGCACTAAAACGTGTCTTTTTTTAATTAAAATTTGCATAATAATTTATAAAGTATTATCTTTGCACGTTGGTTAAGATGCGCGCGAGTGCACCTGTGTCGCCTATAAAGGTGGGTATACCTTATTATATATACGCGCGAGAATTGAATAATACACAAATAAGAGAATATCTATGAAAAAAAGACTAACGATGTTTCTTACCTGTCTGTTGCTGACCACGGCTGTTGCTTTGGCCCAGAACAAGATTACAGGTACCGTCTTTGAAGACAGCGGTGAGCCCTGTATTGGTGCCACTGTGATGATTCAAGGCAGCAAGCAGGGAACAAAGACCGACATTGACGGACATTTTACAATTAGTGTGCCCGAAGGAAAGAAGCTTGTGATAAGCTATGTCGGTATGGTTCCCCAAACCGTGAAGGCCAAGAATGGCATGAAAGTCACACTACAGGCAGATGCCACTCAGTTGCAAGAGGTGGTAGCCGTTGGTATGATGAAGCAGGACAAACGCTTATTTACTGGTGCTTCCACAAAAATTGATGCTGAGAAGGCAAAATTGGCTGGTATGGCCGATGTCAGCCGCTCGCTGGAAGGCCGTGTGGCTGGTGTGCAGGTAACCAATGTTAGTGGAACGTTTGGCGCTTCGCCGAAAATCCGCGTCCGTGGTGCGACCTCTATCTATGGTAACTCAAAGCCTCTATGGGTGATTGATGGCGTGATATACGAAGATAATGTCGATGTGTCAGCCGACGAGTTGGCCTCAGGTGATGCCAAGACGCTGATTTCCAGTGCAGTTGCCGGTTTGAACTCCGATGATATTGAGTCCTTCACTGTGCTGAAGGATGGTTCGGCAACCTCTATCTATGGTGCCCGCGCTATGGCTGGTGTGATTGTTATTACTACCAAGAAAGGTGGCAAGGGCCGTGCATCCGTGAATTATACGGGTGAGTTTACCACTCGCTTGAAACCCAGTTATCGCGACTACAACATCATGAACTCGCAAGAGATTATGGGTGTTTATAAGGAGATGGCTGACAAGGGTTGGCTGTCGTTGGAAAACCTGGTAAACTCTTCGGATACAGGTATCTATGGCTACATGTACCAGCAGTTGCGTAAGTATGATCCGACAACTGGTACTTTTGGCTTGGAAAATACGGAGGCTGCTCGCAATCGTTACTTGCAGGATGCAGAATTCCGTAATACCGACTGGTTCGATTTGTTGTTCTCAAGCAGCATCCAGCAGAACCACTCCGTCAGTATCTCCGGAGGAACAGACCGTTCTCAGAGCTACTTTTCTATGTCTTTGATGAACGATCCTGGACAGTACGTAAGTGCTTCAAAAGTGCGTCGTTATACTTTCAACGGTAATACTTCCTATGATATTCTGAAAAACTTAACGGCTAAGTTGGCTGCACAGGGTAGCTACCGTGATCAGGAGGCTCCTGGTTCATTGAATCAAAGTGTTGACGTGGTAACTGGTGAGGTTAAGCGCGACTTTGATATCAACCCATTCAGTTTTGCAATGAATACCAGCCGCTGTCTGGATCCCAATATAAGCTACACACGCTTCTATTCTCCGTTCAACATCTTCAACGAACTTCAGAACAACTATAATGATATCAACGTGTATGAGTTGATGTTCCGTGCTGAGTTGGAATACAAGCCCATCAAGGGTGTGACACTGACAGGACTGATTTCTACACGTTTGTCGAAAACCACTCGTCAGCACAACGTGATGGACAATTCTAACCAGGCCAATGCCTATCGTGCAGGAACGGATGCTCAGGATGATAATTCGACCGTTCGTTATAGCAACCCTTTGCTATATACCGATCCTGACAACGAATTAGCTATTCCTGAGTCAGTGTTGCCACAGGGTGGTATCAAGTATCAATATGATGACAAGATGCGATCAAACAACTACCGTTTCATGGCTGAGTATCGTGACGTTTATAATGAGAAACATGTTGTTAATGTTCTGTTAGGTTCTGAATTGTCGACGGTACGCCGAACCTCTACCACATGGACTGGTTGGGGTTACCAGTATAACAATGGTGGCATCGTTTACACCCCATACCTTTGGCTGAAGCAGCGTAACGAGGAGAATACTGACTACTTTAGTGAAAAGTTCACTCAGACTAATACGCTGGCCTACTACGCTCAGGGTGTGTACAGCTATGACCAGCGCTACACCATTAATGGTACGTTCCGCTACGAGGGTACCAACCGATTGGGAAAGAGTCGTTCCAGCCGCTGGTTACCGACGTGGAATATTTCTGGAAGCTGGGATGCCTACAACGAGAAATTCTTGGAGCGTGCGCAATCTTGGCTTTCTGGCTTGAAATTCCGTTTGAGCTATTCACTGACTGCTGATACGGGCCCATCTTATGTGACCAACGCTATGGCCATTTATAAGACGAAGAATACATGGCGCCCATTTACCTCTGCTGCTGAATCGCAGATATACATCTCTGATATTGCCAATACCGAACTGACATACGAAAAGAAACACGAGTTTAATGTCGGTGTTGATTTAGGTTTCCTGCGCGACCGTATCGCAATTACTTTCGATGCTTACTGGCGCAACAACTATGACCTGATTGGTGCAGTGTTTACTCAAGGTGCCGGTGGTCAGATTCAGAAGATGGCCAACGTGGCCGACATGAAGTCGCATGGTCTTGAACTGGGCCTTTCTACCGTTAACATTCAGAACAGCAGGTTCAAGTGGACTTCTGACTTTGTCTATTCTTTGGCAAAGAACGAGATTACTACGCTGGAGACATCAAGTCGTGCCGTAGATCTTGTTAGCGGTCAGGGCTATGCTCTTGAGGGCTATCCTGTGCGTTCTATCTTTAGTTATAAGTTTGGTGGGCTTAATAGCGAGGGTCTGCCTCAGGTCTATAACGAAAAGGGCGAACTGACAGTAGGTGATGTTAACTTCCAGGAAACCTCTAATCTGACTGATTTCTTGCAGTACGAAGGTCCGTCGGACCCCACTTGGTATGGTTCGCTGAACAACGGATTCTCTTATAACGATCCGAAGATTGGTAAGTTTGCCCTCGATGTGTTTATAACCTACAGTGGAGGTAATAAGGTTCGTCTCGATCCGTCGTTCTCTTACTCGTACAGTGACTTGTCTGCACTGCCACGCGAGTTTAAGAATCGTTGGATGGTTGCTGGTGACGAAGCTGTGACTAACATTCGTTGCCAAGGGTGACTTCATTCGCTTGAAAGAAATTTCGTTTACTTATACTTTCCCGCAGAACCTACTTAAGAAGACGGGACTGCTGAACACAGCCTCTATCAAGCTTTCTGCCACCAATCTCTGTCTGCTTTATGCTGATAAGAAACTGAACGGTCAGGATCCTGAGTTCATCAATTCTGGTGGTGTAGCATCGCCTATTACCAAACAGTTGACTGCTACTGTACGATTGGGATTCTAAATAATGGACAATTGATAATTATGATGAAGATGAATGAAATAAAGAAATACCTTATTGCGGGGATGGTATGTTGCGCTAGCTGCGTAGCACTTACGTCTTGTAACGAGTTGGACGAGGTACCTGACAATCGTACCGAGATAGATACCCCTGAGAAGGTTCAGCTGCTGCTTGTATCAGGCTATCCGCAGTCTGTGCCCGCTGTCATGTGTGAGCTGTTTGGCGATAATTTTGTAGACAATAACATCATCAAACCAGGTATTCACCGCTCCCCGTACAAAGATTTCCATGCTGAGGCATACGCATGGGAGAATACCACCAACTATAGTACTGGCGATGATGATACACCCTATCAGGTATGGGAACAGTACTACCAAGGCATTGCTGTTTGTAACCATGCTATTGACGCTATGAAGGAGTTGAGCGACAATCCGGCTACCGACCCTCAGATGGCTCACTCATGGGGAGAAGCCCATGTGTTGCGTGCTTATCTGCATTTTGTGCTGCTCAATGTGTTTGCAGAAGCATACAAGGACGACACCCAAAGTAGTGTTGATAAGGGTATTCCCTATGTTACTGAGTCTGAGGATGTCGTGAACGTCAACTATAGCGATAGCAAGTTCCTACACAGCGTAAAGGAAACCTACGATCTCATTGAGAAAGACTTTCTTGAAGGTATGGATCTCATTGATGACTCTAAATACAAGGTTCCTGCATACCATTTTAATAAGAATGCCTGCAATGCCTTCGCTGCTCGTTTTTACCTTTACAAGCGAGACTATGCTAAGGTTATCAAGTATGCCGATGCTGCTTTGGGAAGCAATGCTACCAATATGATGCGTAAGTGGGCTTCGATGAGTACCAACACCATCCAGTCCATGCTGAACTCTTACAACGACGAGACTGCAGCATGCAACTTCTTGTTGCAGACCGCCTACTCTCTCCAAGACCGTCTCCTCAGTGCTATCCGCTTCACAATCAATGAGGGCAGTCCTGCTGACAAGGTCAAGTCATCAAAGGAAGCCATCTATGGTGGTGGTCCCAATTGGAGCAGTCGTCTGCCAGCCTATGATGGTAAAATATATCGCTATGGAGAGAACGACGATGGCTCATGGCTGTTCCGCGTGCACGAGTATTTTGAGTATGATGACAAGATTGCTGGTATCGGTTGGGTACACATCATCTATCAACCGTTTACTGCTGAGGAGACTCTCCTCTGCCGTGCCGAGGCAAAGCTCTATAGCGGTGATCAGACAGGTGCTCTTGCAGATTTGAACACTTGGACAGCATCGAAACAGGTCGCCAATGAACTTACGATGGCCAATATCAGAAGATTCTACAGCAGTACGAAGACTCCTGCGCAGATAGAGACCGATAACTACATCTCAGAGCTGCATCCTGCCGAGATGAGTTCTCAGTTTAAGGTGCTCACAGGCGACGATCTCTCCCGTTATGGTATCAAGGTGCGCCACGTCTTCCGTGGTCCTACAGATAAGAACATTACCGTTGACGTGCTTAACTGGGACGACAAGCGTCGCGTTATGCAGATCCCGCAGAACGTTATCAATGCCGGCTATCCCAGTACTGATCGTTCTACGCAGGTGAACCAAAGCAGTCCTATGACGATAAAACCCCAGTTGGTACAGTAACACATATAAAGGCTTTAAGAAGATGAAAAAGATACTATATATCATGAGCGTATCAGCCCTCATTCTGGGCTTTACCTCTTGTAGTGATGACAACTTCACAGAGTCTATCTATGACACCTCTGTGAAGGCCGTAGATCCCGATGCGTCTACCTATGATTTCGACCAGTGGATTTATGACAATTTCACCAAACCTTATAACGTAGAGATTCAGTATAAGTTCAACTTCCCGGCATCGGACATGAGTTTCCAACTGGCTCCTGCGTCTTATGACAAGTCTCAGTTGCTGACCCACTTCATCAAGTACCTGTTCTACGATGTCTACTCCAAGTATGCAGGTGAGAACTTTATGAAGCAGTACGGGCCTCGTATATTCCACTTCATCGGTTCGTCCGGTTATAGCCCCCGTACCGGTACGGAGGTGTTAGGTTTGGCTTCGGGCGGTGTGAAAATTACGCTCTACAACCTGAACGAAATGAAGGGCTACGCTCCTGGTACTACCTATACGAGCGGTGACTTGTTTGTTCTGAATCAGAAGTACTTCCATACTATGCACCACGAGTTCTCGCATATCCTTCATCAGACGAAGTCTTATCCTGTGACTTTCGGTCAGGTAACATCAGGCACTTACGACCCCATCGACTGGCATGAGCGCGACTCTGTAGAGAGCCATCGTCTAGGCTACGTCACCCACTACGCTTCTTCGGCCACCTATGAAGATTTTGTGGAGACTCTGTCGTGTATCATCACCGATGACGACTATCGTTGGATGATGCGTATCATCAATGCCTGCTCACCTGGATGGCGTACAGGTGACAAGGAACAAGTTCTGGAACTACTCAAGAATTTGAATATCAATCCTGATCAAGCGGGTACTCATTGGAACGACTTCTCGCTTTTTGACGAAAGTGAATATAATACTGAAAATGGTACCTATGAGCCTACCAATCGTGTGGTTCTGGACGTTCATCGTAACCTTCCCAATTCTTCTACTCATGAGTATGAGGTATACGACCTGAACAAAGGTAAGTATGTTGCTCAATTCCAGTATACACTGAAGAAATCCTTCACTTCGTTCCAGGACTTCCTGAACTGGGTACCTGTCAAGTCTGACGACTCCATCGCTGGTATTAATTCCATGTTGAAGAAGATCTCTATTGCCACAGCCTGGCACAAGGATCGTTGGGGTCTTGACACTTTCGTCCTGCGTGAGGAAGTACGTAAGAGACAAGATGGAATCAACGACTTCTTAAACGATGTGACCATCTACCCGTTGAAGTAATGGTTTTTGAGCATTATTGATAATAGATAATTGATAATTATGATGAAAAATAATATAGCAAGAGGATTCATCTACTGCGCGATGGCTGCAGTTGTTTCCACTGCCTTTACCAGTTGCCGATTCGAAGATGAAGATTTGTTCGATGAGTCGCCTGCGTTGCGCATCGAACATACGGGAGACAAACT
>CACWFY010000024.1:0-39483 GCA_902760345.1 uncultured Bacteroidales bacterium
CTATCAGCAGGGCTTGAAGCCTGTCTGTATGGCTGAGTTCTGGTGGGGTGCAACGACCCACACGGAGTTACGCCAGCATCTGAACTACTATCCTGCCTGCCGGGGAAAGTGTAAGCCCATTCTGACGTGGATGCTGGAAGGGTTGGACGTTGACCCCAACCCGGAGTTATTAGGTTTTGCACATTTGGATCCGAAGACTGTCTATGAAGATGAGTATATCGTGGTGATTGACAAACCCAGTGGACTGCTCTCCACGCCCGGTCGTATCGAGGACTATTCCGTAGAGACGCTGATGCGTCAGCGTTATCCCGATGCTGTCATTGCCCATCGCTTGGATATGGGCACATCAGGATTGCTGATTGTTGCTAAGACGCTGGAGGCCTATCGTCCCTTGCAGGAGCAGTTTATCAAACATCAAATTAAAAAGAAATACGTGGCGAAGCTAGAGGGAAGAGGTAAGAAGGAAGAGGTAAGAGGAACAGTCTCGTTGCCGCTCCGTCCAGACCCTATGAACCGTCCTCGCCAGATGGTGGATTTGGAACACGGCAAGCGGGCGGTGACGGACTACGAGTTTCTGAGCGACAATCTTGTGGCACTCTATCCGCAAACGGGTCGCACCCACCAGCTCCGCATCCATTGTGCCCATCCCGATGGGTTAGGTCGTCCTATTGTGGGCGATGAGCTCTATGGCACGAAAGGCGACCGCCTGTGTCTGCATGCCTCGGAGATATGGTTCACCCATCCCATAACGGGTGAACCCATGCATTTTGAATCATCCCCAAATTGTAAATAGTAAATTGTCAAATTGTAAATTACGCTTATGGTAAAGCACATTATTCTCTGGACATTGAATCCAGAACTCTCAGAAGAAGAGAAGAACGCCGTAAAGGCAGGTATTAAGGCTGGTCTCGAAGGACTGGTAGGCAAGGTGCCCGGACTCCTTGACGTGAAGGTACACATCGATGGCCGCCTGGCTTCGTCGAATGCCGACGTGATGCTCGACAGCACGCTGGAGAGCGAAGAGGCGCTGAAGGGCTATGCCGTTCATCCAGAACACGTGGCGGTGGCCAATGGCAAGGTTCGTCCCTATACCGTCCAGCGCTCGTGCCTCGACTTTGAGGTGTGATGCCTCCAAATACA
The DNA here is from genome assembly GCA_902760345.1 of uncultured Bacteroidales bacterium. GTDB lineage: Bacteria > Bacteroidota > Bacteroidia > Bacteroidales > Bacteroidaceae > Prevotella. The sequence goes on from CACWFY010000024.1 coordinate 1,141, forward strand.
TAGAATATGGCACACGAACATCATCATCACCACGAGCATGACGGGCACCGCCAATTGTGGACCATCATTGCTACGGTAGTACTGCTCATCGGTGCAGTCATCATAGAGAAGAACACCAGTTTGCCTACGTGGCAACTGCTACTGGTCTATCTCGTACCTTATTTCTTAATAGGCGCAGGCACGTTGAAGGAAGCTGCCGAGGGCATTGCTCACGGTGAGCCTTTCAACGAGCACCTCCTCATGTCCGTGGCTACCATCGGCGCCCTGTTTATCGGCTTCTTTCCTGGGGCAGAGACAGAGTTTCCTGAGGCCGTCTTCGTCATGCTGTTCTTCCAGATTGGCGAACTCTTCGAGGGCTATGCCGAAGGAAAGAGTAGGGACAGCATTTCTCACCTGATGGATATCAGACCCGACGTAGCCCATGTAGAAGGACTTGGCGACGTGAAGCCTGAAGAGGTGGGTGTTGGCTCCGTCATTGTCGTACGTCCAGGCGAAAAAGTTCCTCTCGACGGCGTCATCATTGAGGGCGCGTCGACCCTGAACACGATGGCGCTGACAGGCGAGAGCGTGCCCCTTGAGGTGAAGATTGGCGACGAGATCATATCGGGCTGCATCAACCTGAGCGGTTTGATACAGATACGTACCACCAAGACCTTTGGCGAGAGTACTGTGTCGAAGATCATCAAACTGGTAGAAGACGCTGGCGAGCATAAGTCGCAGAGCGAGGCTTTCATCACCCGCTTTGCCCGTATCTACACCCCCATCGTGGTGTTTCTGGCCATTGCTATTGCCATCGTTCCCACATTGCTGGGCGGCAGCTTTGTCACTTGGCTTTACCGCGCCCTGATGTTCCTCGTCGTCAGCTGTCCCTGCGCACTGGTCATCAGCGTACCGCTTACCTTCTTTGGTGGCATTGGCGGAGCGTCAAGAAAAGGCATTCTGGTAAAGGGTGCCAACTATCTGGACCTGCTGGCGAAGGTCGATACCGTGGTGTTCGACAAGACTGGCACGCTGACGCACGGATGCTTCTCTGTGGTGGCCGTACATCCAGAGATGTGCAGCGAGTATCAGCTGCTGCATCTTGCCGCTCATGTGGAACACTCAACGACCCATCCCATTGGTGCCGCCCTGCGTGATGCCTTCCCTGAAGAAGCCACCGACGGTTGTAAGGTAACCGATGTGGAAGAGATTGCCGGCAAGGGCATTCAAGCCACAATCGAAGGACGCAAGGTCGCTGTGGGCAATACGAAGATGATGGACGTGATAGGTGCTCAGTGGCACCAGTGCGAACATGGCGATAACGGCACCATTATCCATGTTGCCATTGACGGCACTTACGCGGGTCATATCGTTATCAACGACCAAGTAAAGCCCGATAGTGCCGAGGCCATCCAGCAACTGAAGAAACTGGGTGTAAACAAGACCGTGATGCTGACTGGCGACCGTGAGGAAGTGGCTGGCCGTGTAGCTCAACAGCTCCATATCGATGAATATCACGCAGAGTTGCTGCCTACCGACAAGGTCACAAAACTCACCTCCTCACCTTCTCACTCTCTCCCCATGGCCTTCGTGGGCGACGGCATTAACGATGCCCCTGTGCTGGCCCGTGCCGATGTCGGTATCGCTATGGGCGCCCTGGGCTCTGATGCAGCCATAGAGGCTGCCGACGTGGTGCTGATGGACGATCAGCCGTCAAAGATTGCCACCGCCATTCGTATTGCCCGTCGTACCATTGGCATTGCCCGTCAAAACATCTGGTTCGCCATTGGCGTCAAGATAGCCGTACTCGTCTTAGCAGCTTTTGGAATAGCCACCATGTGGCTGGCCGTCTTTGCCGACGTAGGCGTCACCGTACTGGCCGTGCTTAACGCTATGCGTGCCCTGCGAGCATAGCAACACAAAGGGAACACAAAAGGGACGGTTCTCCTGTGTCATTGAAACGACATGGTGAGAACCGTCCCTATTATGCGGAATAAGTAACCTCTTACTTCTTGTTCAGAGCGAGGTCGATAGCTACGGCGATAGCAACGCTGGCACCTACCATTGGGTTGTTACCCATACCCAGGAAGCCCATCATCTCTACGTGAGCAGGAACAGAAGAAGAACCTGCGAACTGAGCGTCAGAGTGCATACGGCCCAGAGTGTCAGTCATGCCGTAAGAAGCAGGACCGGCAGCCATGTTGTCTGGGTGCAGGGTACGACCCGTACCACCACCGGAAGCTACTGAGAAGTAAGGCTTGCCAGCGAGCACGCGCTCCTTCTTGTAAGTACCTGCTACGGGATGCTGGAAACGAGTGGGGTTGGTAGAGTTACCCGTGATAGACACGTCAACATTCTCCTTCCATAGGATAGCTACACCCTCACGAACATCGTCAGCACCATAGCACTTTACCTTCAGACGGCTGGGGTTGTTGCCATAAGGAACTTCCTTCACCACCTTCAGCTCGCCAGTGAAGTAGTCGAACTGGGTCTGTACGTATGTGAAACCGTTGATACGGCTGATGATCTGAGCAGCGTCCTTGCCAAGACCGTTCAGGATGACGCGCAGAGGCTTCTGGCGCACCTTGTTAGCCATCTCAGCAATCTTAATAGCACCCTCGGCAGCAGCGAAGCTCTCATGACCTGCCAGGAAGGCGAAGCACTCAGTCTCCTCGCGGAGCAGACGGGCAGCCAGGTTACCGTGGCCGATACCTACCTTACGGTCGTCAGCAACAGAACCGGGGATACAGAAGCTCTGCAGACCGATACCGATGGCCTCAGCAGCCTCAGCAGCTGTCTTTACGCCCTTCTTGATGGCGATAGCAGCACCACAAACATATGCCCACTTGGCGTTCTCGAAGCAGATCAGCTGGGTCTCCTCACACATCTGGTAGGGATCCACACCTGCCTTCTCACAAATCTCGTTGGCCTCTTCGATAGAGTTGATGCCATTCTCCTTCAGAGCAGCAAGAACCTGGTTGATACGGCGCTCCTGACTCTCAAACTGTACTTTTCTTATCATAGTCGTATCCTCCTTTATTCTTTACGTGGGTCAATAGCCTTAACTGCACCCTGATCCTCGGTACGACGACCGTAAGAACCGGTGAACTTCTTCAGAGCCTCATTGGCGTCCATGCCATTCTTGATAGCCTCCATCATCTTGCCAAGGTGTACATACTCGTAACCGCAAACCTCGTTGTTCTCGTCGAGGAACTGCTTGGTGATGTAACCCTCGGTCAGCTCCAGGTAACGGGTACCCTTGGCAACAGTGCCGTAGAGTGTACCAGTCTGTGAGCGAAGACCCTTACCGAGGTCCTCCAAACCAGCGCCGATGGGCAGACCACCCTCAGAGAAAGCACTCTGGGTACGTCCATAGACAATCTGCAAGAAGAGCTCGCGCATAGCGGTGTTGATAGCATCACAAACGAGGTCAGTGTTCAGGGCCTCGAGGATGGTCTTGCCAGGAAGAATCTCGCTGGCCATAGCTGCAGAGTGAGTCATACCTGTGCAACCGATGGTCTCCACCAGAGCCTCCTGGATGATACCGTCCTTCACGTTGAGGCTTAGCTTGCAGGCTCCCTGCTGAGGAGCACACCAACCAATACCGTGGGTATAACCCGAAATGTCCTTGATCTCCTTTGCCTGAATCCACTTGCCCTCCTCGGGAATGGGTGCAGGACCATGGTAAGCACCTTTGCAGACGCTACACATGTTTTCAACTTCCTTTGAATAAATCATACTTAAAATATAAATAAAGAAAAATAAAATCTTAGAGTATTTGTCGATATCTTTGCAAAGTTACGAAGGTAATTTGACGAGACCAAACCAACTTTCTATTATTTAAGAACAATTAACAGACATTTCCGTCACTTTTTTGCTGTTCCCCGAAAATCTTTATAACTTTGCAAACTACGTATGACAAATAGTATGAAAATGACAGAACAAGAATTAGATGTACGCGTGAGCCGTGCGGTAGACTATTTTATGCAGGGTTATGGTTGTTGCCAGAGTGTGGTGGCCGCCTTTTCCGACCTCTATGGTATGGACGAAGAGATGGCGCTGAAGGTAGGTGCAGGCTTCGGTGGCGGCGTGGGCCGACTGCGCATGATGTGTGGTGCCGTATCAGGTCTGGTGGTGCTGGCAGGACTGGACTGCGGTGAAACCGATGGTAGTAACCGCGAGGGGAAGTCAGCATGCTACAAGGTAGTGCAAGACCTGCTGGAACAGTTTAAGCAGGCCAACGGCAGCATCATCTGTGCCGAGATACTTGGTTTGCAGGGCCACGAGAAGGCGGTGTCTACTTATGAGGCTTCGCCGCGTACAGCCGAATACTATAAGACTCGTCCGTGTGCGGCGAAGGTAGAAAGTGCAGCGCGCATCTTTGCCAACTATCTGCGGCAAAAAGGCGCCTGACGGTTGCTCTTTTTAATATAATGCTGCAGGTATCAGCTGCTTGGCATTCTCAAAATCCTCGGGGGTATCCAGTTCGATAGAGAAGAACTGCGTGGTATCTACGATGCTAAAGGTGTGTCCCTGAGGGATGAGACGCTCGAAGGCCCGCTCGTAGAACACGTCGATGAGTCCTTCGCGCTCAATCATCTGTTCCAGCTCGCGGAATAGGGCGATGCTGTATTCAGCCGTCATCTTCTCAAAGCCTACGCTTTCGCCGATGGCTTTCTCGATGGAACAGGTCTTGCTGAGTTCCATGATGCGGTTGCTCTCGTCGACAATCACCTTGATCTCCTCTTCTCCACACTCGTGGCGGTTCAGTGCCAGCGCATTGCCCTCAGCCTGAATGACGGCACGAATCAATTGCGGGTCAAACAGGATGTCGCTGTCTGACAGCAGGAAGCTGTGGCCCTCGGTATAGGGGCGCGTCATCCATAGCGAGAAGATGTTGTTGTTGTGCTCGTAGTCGCCGTTGTGGATGAAGTGGATGGTGAGGTCGGCGTAGTGTTCCTTCAGGAAGTCGCGAATCATCTCGGCACGATAGCCTGTGACGACCACCAGCTCGTTGATGCCGGCAGCTATCATTGCGTCGACGGTACGCTGCAACAGCGTACGCTCACCAATCTTCAATAAACACTTGGGACAGGCGTCCGTTAGCGGGCGCAGTCTCTTGGCCATTCCGGCAGCAAGTATTACTCCAATCATGATATTTGACTATTTGACGATTTACTATTTGTCAATTTGCTATTCATTCTTTTATCTTCATCAGTGCCATTCCGATGGCTATCCAGATGATTTCACGCACGCGGCAGATGATGCTGACAAAGATGCCCAAGGCTGCCGAGAGTCCCAAGGCAGCGATAGAGAGCACAAAACCACCCTCCTGTACGCCAATCTGCATGGGCAGGAAACCGATGAGGTTCGCAAACAGCGTGGTAAACGCCACGATGAGTACGCTGTGCAGGTAGGTGAGCACCATGCCGTCCAGTCCGCCACCATTGTCGATACCAAACAGCAGCAGCATGAACATCACCTCCAGGCTTTGCACCATGCGCGAGGTATATTCCAGCATGAGGCTGGTATAGAACGCCTTGGTGTCCTGACTGTAGAGTGCCGATATCTGTGCGTCGATATTGCGCAGTGCCTCTGCGTGCTTACCACGGAAACGACGGCTCCAGCCCTTCAGAAACGGTATCTTGCCTATCAGTCCCAGCACGTAGACCACCAGTCCGTTGCGGTAGCCCTTGGAGAAAATCCAGAAAGCCAACAGACAAAACAGGATGATGATGCCCAGTATGGTGCCGATGGCGGTGGTCATGGGCATATCGCCTACCAGCACCAGTGCCAAATAGATGAAGATGCTGATAAACCAAAACCAGAAGTGCGCAAAGAAGTGCATCATGGCATACAGTATCACACTCGACGTGGCGTGCTGGTTGTCGATGTCTTTCGAGAGCTCCATGATGCGGTAGGGTTCGCCACCCAGTCCACCTACGGGTGTGGCGTAGTTCAGGGCATAGCCCGTAATGGTCAGTCGGTAGATGCGCCAAAAGCCGACAGGTGACTTGCCACCCAGATTGCCCTTGATGATGGCTTGCCAGGCCATTGCATTCAGTCCGTAGACCACTATCCAGATGCCAATGATGGGGATGAGCCAGTAACCGGCATGGGTAATGTGCTCCCACAGTTCCACAAAGCTGACGTCGAACGTGAAGAGCATGACCACGCAGGCGGCGCAGCCAAGAAAGAAAAACAGGTTGTTCAGTCGTTGCTTAGTCCAGACCATCGGCTATCTTCTTGCAGAACGCTTCGTGGCGGCGGTTGACATACGTGTACAGCAGACCCATGGCGATAATCTCCCACAGGAAATTCATGGCGGGCACGTCGAGCAGACAGAACAGGAACAGCCAGAACGAGCGGAAGTTAAACGTCAGCAGTCCGTTCCAGAAGATGACGGGCAGCGACTGGTCGTGAAACTCCTTGCGTATGCTTTCTGGGATATACTCTGTGGCACCGAATTTGCCGCGCAGCTTCTGCATCAGGCGCTGGAACTGCGGGGTCACCTCTTCCTGCTTCTTCGTATATTCGATATACGACTTCTGGAAGTAGCGCTCCACGAAGCTGGTGTTCTTGTCCATCGCCTCGTAGATCTCGAGCTGACGCTTCGAGTTGTCGAGCTCCGAGCCTTTCTCGCCCTTCAGGAAGAACAGGTGTATCTGGATGTAGTAGTCGGCCAGACGCTGCTGACCGGCCAGTCCTACCAGGCCTGATATCCAGCCCAGCACAAAGACGACGGCCGTAGCTATCACCGTGTTCTCCTGCGTATTCTCGATGCCCAGCCACTGGAACTCAAGGTCGTGGTGCAGGTAGAAACGATAGACCATCGCATGGTAGATGGGCAGAAACCACACAAAGCCTGCCACACCGTCGAGGATACGTCCCAGACGGCTCTTCTTGCCCGACAGACGGGCCAGTTGACCGTCGGTACAGTCCAGGATGTCAGCCACCATCAGCAGCACGATGGCGATGATGTTCATCGACAGTCCCCACCAACCACTATAGTAAAAGCTGCCGCAGCCAAAGAATACGGCACTGGCGGCACCAATGATCATCGACCATATCGTCACCGTGTTGGGGTGGATGTCGAAGCGGTTGAAAGCCAGCGCGCAATAATAACAGAAAGGACGGATGACATGGAGGTCAAGCCAGTCTTCCGTCTCTGATGATTTTAAGGTTGCTTTATATCCTTCAGTCATTTCTTCAAATCTTCGTAACACTTCTTGATGGTGTCGCAGACAAACTGCGTCTGCTCCTTACGACCCAACGTGATGCGCAGGCAGTCCTCCAGACCCTTGTCGCCCATGAACTTGATCTTGTAATCCTGCAGCTTCAGGGCTTCCATCAGCGACTCCTTGATGGCGACGGGATACTTGATCAGGATGAAGTTGGCCACCGACTTGTAGACCTTGAAGCCGGGCAGGTCGCCTAGTACCTTCTTATACAGTTGGCGTCCCCATTCCATATCGTCGGCCACGTGGCGATAGTGCTCGTCGCTGTCCAGGGCGGCCAGCGCCACAGCCTCTGAGAAGCGGTTGTAGCCCAGATACTTGTTCACATAGCTCAGGAACTGGTCGTGACCCTTGCCGATGAATCCGAAGCCACAGCGCAGGCCGGGCAGTCCGTAGAACTTCGACAGCGTGCGCGAGATGATCAGGTTGTTGTACTTGTTCACCAGCGGAGCGATGTAGGCCGTGTCCGTCGAGATGAAGCTGGCATAAGCCTCGTCGATAAGCACCATCGTGTCTTCAGGGATGTTCTCCATGATGCGACCCACCTCGTCGGGTGTCAGACCGTTACCCGTGGGATTGTTGGGCGAGGCCAGCAACAGCATGCGCGGATGTACGCGGTTGGTATATTCTATCACCTCCTCCACATCGTAGGCAAAGGTGTCCTCCTGCTCATGCAGGGGATACATCTCGAAGACGCCGTCGCACTCGCTGGCTACGCGGTTGTAGTACCACCACGAGAACTCAGGAATCAGAATCTTCTTGTTGTCGCCCTTGCTCAGGAAGTAGTGGATGGAATTCTTCAGCATGTCCTCGCCACCGTAGGTCAGCAACACCTGCTCTTCGGGCACACCATATATTTCGCTTACACGTACAGAGATTACGCTCTTCTTACCCTGGTCGTAGATGCGGGTATAAAAGCACAGGTCCTTCGGATCAAAGCCCTTTACGGCGTCAATCACCTTCTGACTTGGTTCAAAATTGAACTCGTTTCTATCAAGATAATTCATTGTATTTTATTTTGTTTCAGCCTGCAAAGGTACGAATAAGTGAGCAAAAAACCAAGAGAAAACCGAAATATTTAATCCTGCATTATAGCCGCCCCTTATCAAGGGGCTCTAAATATTGTCGAGCATGAGTACTTTCTATATACTTTTTACTACTGATTGTTCTTTTTTCGCGAAAAATGTGTATCTTTGCACACACAATATGGAAATATTCGAGCATACATCACTACAGACGATACTGTTTTTCACTCTCTACGGCATATCGGGCGCAGTGCTGCTCGTTGCGGCCTTCTACCTGCTACTGCGGCGGGCTAATGCCATAGCGCCAGGTATCATGCCGCCGTTGCGGTTGCGCCGCTGGACGGCATCGTTCTTTGTTGTATCGACATTGGCGCATGTGTGGTGGCTACTGTTCTATATCTATTCTAGCGACCTGCAGTCCGTGAGTTATCTGGTGCTCGTCATGCTCGACTGTGTGACATTATTCACTACCTTTGTCGGCATGTTGCTGTCCATGCTGCAGGATCGTCGCCGCCCCGTGTGGCATGGTCTGGTGGCCATGATACCGTTCGTGGCACTTTGGGGAGCGTACATGGTTTATCCCAGTAAACTGATAGAGCAGATTGTAAACATCTACCTCCTGTTGCTCGGCATGGTCTTTACTGGATATATGGTGTTTGCCATCAGACAGTACGGACGCTGGCTGAACGACAACTATGCCGACCTGGAGAATAAGAAAGTGTGGCTGTGTCAGACTGTAGCGCTTGGCTGTATGCTGTTGTTTGTCATCTATGTATTTGCCACAGACATGGCCTTCATCTGGCTCATACATATCTTCGAACTCGTGCTTGTCGGCCTGTTGCTGTGGCGCGTGGAGACGCTACCGCAGTTGGAAAGTACACCAACGGAAGAAACGAGCCCCGCATCTGAAGCAGAGCCCTCTAATCTCTCACCTTTCACCTCTCACCTCTCACCTCTAATCTCGAATATTGACCTCGCACAGATCGAGCAACTGCTGAAGGAGCATTGCGTAAACACGCGGCTCTACCTACAGCACGACCTCACCCTGCAGCAGCTGGCCCAGGCCATTGGCACCAACCGCTACTACCTCAGCCAGTACTTCTCGCGGCAGAGCATCACGTATAATATCTATATCAATAACCTGCGCATCAACCACTTTATCAGCCGCTACCAGGAGCTTGCTACTGCCGGACAGCCCATCGTCGCCCAGCAGCTGGCCAGCGAAAGCGGCTACCGCAGCTATAGCACCTTCAGCCTCGCCTTCAAGCAGCGCATCGGCCAGAATGTAACGGCATGGATGCGCTCGAACGATTTTTCCGTTGAAATGGGCGAAAATTGATGCTTTTGGGGAGTAACGTTCCGTGTTTAGAGCCGATTCTGAGTGTCTTCTAAACATTTGTTTCTTTGAATCGAGACATTTTGATGGTAACTGCCATTATTTTTGCGCATTTTAATAAGTTGGACTTTCAAAATTTGCAATAATAGTTTCAAAATCTGCAAAATTTGTGGTTTTGAGGCATTTTGCTATTGTATTTTAATAATTATTTATTTATCTTTGTAGCATCATTCCATCGTGAGACCGGAACTTGATTGAATAGTCAAACCTAAAATATATTAAATTTAAACAATCTAATAATAAACGATTATGAAGAAAATGACGAAACAGCTCTTTGCAGCTGCAGTGGCTTTAGTAGCCTTCAACGCTTGCTCAGACTCTAATTTTGCTGAGTTCAATCCTGGAGTTGGCGAAAACGGCGCATTTGACAATCAGACCATGAATTCCGCCGTGCTGACCAACGCAAATGGTGAACAGATTTCAAGTGTGTCTGCTGACTTTGGTACTTATTACCTGAACATTAAGACCGATGATGTCTGGTATATCGAGACTCCCAAAAACATGGAGTTCACTCCCACCAGGACGTTCGGTAAGGGCAGTGCTCGCATACCAGTAATGATTGGTAACAACTGGGCAGAGGCTCGTCAGTTGTCTTACAAGGTGAACTTTGTCAGCGAAAACGGTCAGACTGGTGCTAAGCGTCGTGCTCCTGGTGAAAACACGCAGACCGTGACTCAGCAGTCGGCCACCAACCTGGAAGGATTCAAGCAGATCATTAACTCGAACACCTTTGTTGGTTATGGTTACTATCCTGCCAAGCATGTAAGACCAGAACTGTGCACAGGCGTCCAGATTTTCAAGATGGATGGCAATCCATCATACGTTGTCAACAGTCTTGCGCCGCAGAATGATGAATTTTATTTCTACGCCCACAGCGATTCCGTCTTGGATAAAGTGGTTGCTGTCAATGGCCATCCAGGCGGCAACTTCGGTGCTGTTAAAATGCATTTGGACTTAGATAACGTAAATGTAACGCGCAAAACCAAATTCGAAGTCACCGTCATGCAGAAGTCGATGACTCGTTCGGTTTACAGCCGTGAGATTCATAACTGGATTACAGTGAAGAATAGCGATGACAACTTCACTGACGGTTTCAAAGAGTGTAAGCAGCGTTTCATTACTCAACTTGCGGCTGCAGGTACCGATGAAGCCAAGAAGAAAGCAGCTGCAGAATTATTATTCAATGACGTAGGTACACACTTCGTTTATAAAGGCATGTTAGGCAGTGAACTCGACTACCGACTGGCTGTAGCCAAGAGCAAAGCCGAGAAATCTACCGACGTGAAGGCCGCCCTTGACTTTAAGTGGAAGCAGCAGGTGAAAGACACCGCCAAGGTTGACTCTGCTCAGTTGGACAGCCTGAAAAAACTGCTCCCCGACAGTGTCAGAAAGAACTTCGTGTTCCATGGAGGTGTGATGGTTAAGGATTCTACCTTCAGTGCAGCCTCCGCTACCGTTGCACAGGTCAAGGCGCGTGGTGGTGACGTGGAGAGGGTGAGTATCCTGGCCACAGGTGGTACGCTCAACTGTGCAGACCTGGCTATATGGTTGCTCAGCACTGAACCGGAAAAAGCTACCATGACAGAGATGCTCGTTGAGCCTATTTACCGACTGTTTAAAGATTCGGGTGGAACAGCTGAAGAGGCAGCCGCGTACACGTATCTCAAGGACCTGATAGATACGAAATATAATCTCAAAAAGGCACAAGACGGTTTTGGCAAGCTAGAGGAGTAGCAGCGCTTGAAATCGAATTAAGTTTTTTTACCCGGTTTTGACTGTTAAAGTTATAACAAATATGAACAGAAACATATCACGCTCAGTACTGGTGCTTGTTGCCGCTCTTGCGACAGCATGCTCCGGTAGTGAGGATATGATAGGCAATGAGGGGACTGGCAGCGAGAGCAATGCTCCGTTTTCCATTCTCGGAACCTCTGGGAGCGACATCGTGAATACGGGCGCCTCCTATGGGGAGTACACAGCCTACATCAACGTGCCGGGCAAGTGGTCTATAGCAACTTCGAAGGGACTGGCCAACGTGTATCCCTCGTCGGGCGAAGGTCCGACGACGGCTATCGTCCAGGTGGGTGAGAACTGGGGTGCAGCGCGCGAGAACGTGCTGACGCTCAAGAGCGAAGAGGTTGTCACGCGAGCTGGTGGTGACAACCAGACGAGTCTGTCTATTGTACAGGCGAGCAATCCCTCGCTGGATGCCGTCTCGAAGGTATTCTCTGCCAACAAAGGCGCCGGCTACAGCTATATGCCTGGTGGCGAATACTGCGACGGCGCCTTGATACAGCTGTTCAACTTGGTCACGCTTGACAGCATTCAGCGTGCCACGGGCGTCCGCCTGATATCTGACGTCATCTTTCCTGAGACTGTCCAGGAGATTATCACAGCAAACAGTGAGGATGCCATCGTCAATAACCTGACCGTCAACGCGTCGGCAGGCTTGAACCTCGGTTTGGTGAAGGGCAAGGGCACTGGTAGCGGCAGCATCAGTGTCGGTGTGGGAACAGGTCATGAGGAGAAGTCCATCAACAAGTACGCCCTGAAGCGCCAGAAGACCACCCAGTTCATGCGTGAGATTCAGTATATGAACATCATGGCTCTGCTGGAAAAGGCCACCACGCGCGAAGACTCCATGAAGCTGCTGTCGCCAGGATTCCTCTCCGTACAGGAGACGTTTGCCAAGAATATTGCTGCTGCGAAGGGCAACACCACGAAGCAGTACGACATCTGCAGCAGGTTCCTGGACGAGATTGGTCCGTGCTTCATCAGCAAGGCGGCGATGGGTGCTGTGCTTGACTACCAGATCAGCGTCGACAGCACGTTGCTACGCGATACGCTGGGTGTCAAGGTGGCGCTTGAAGCGAAATTCCAGACCCAAATCAAGTGTAGGGAAGTTGGCGGAAAAGGCTCGTTCAACATTGGTGTTTCCAAGGAAGGCAAAGAACTGATGTCAAAGACGACGGCCACTGTCAAGGTACGTGGCGGCGATGTCAGCCAGGTGTGTATCCTGGTGACTGGCGGCGAGCTGTACGACAGTGATGTCACGGCGTGGCAGAACAGTTGTCTTCCTGAACGTGCCGCCATGGTTGATATGACGCTCATCCCCATCTATACGCTTATAGCCGATGCCTATGCCCGTGAAGTGTTGATGAGTTACTTTGATGTGAAGTTAAGAGATAACAGATAAGAGATACAGAGACAAATGACGAACCGAATATATTGTTTCCTCCTTCTTGCCGCTGTGCTGGGCATGGCCTCCTGTAGCAAGGATGATGCTTCAGGCGACAGCTTTGCTGCTCGTCGCGGAGGCGGCGAAGAAGTACAGCCGACGGGGGGTACGTATGTGTCCCGACTGCTGGCCCCTCCAGGCTATGAGCGTGGCGTGGGCTATTGCTATGCCACGGGGGCTGACTATCTGGAAGGAGTGACTTTCAACATCTTCAACCTCAACTATCTGGACTCCATCCAGTACGTCAAGGGTCTGAACTTCATCAGCGACGATTATACTCCGTTCAGTGAGGAACAGGTCATCACTGGTGAGACACGCAGTGCCGTTTCCAAGCAATTGGCCGTTTCAGCAAGCCTTGGCGCCAACTTCATCGTTGCCGACATCAAGGTGTCAGGCACTTTCTCCAAGGGAAGTGTACAGGAGAGCCAGTCGGTGTTTGCCATGAAGCGCACCAAGCGTGTGGCATACAGCCGTGACTTGCAGTACAAGAACGTCATCCAGTACTATAAGGAAACAGGCGACAGCATGGTTTTCGCCCCAGGTTTTTTTGCCGACTGGAAGAAGCTTGAAGGCAATAGCACCAATCAGGCTGACGTGAGCAACAAGATGGTGCACGACTTCATCAACAAGTGGGGTAGAGGTTTCGTGGCACGGTCCTTCATGGGCGGTGTGCTGGAATATACCATGCAGATTGACAAGTCGGTGCTCAGCGAGAACATGAGTGCTGAGATGGCCATCAATGCCAGCGTGGGACTCATTGTGGGTGTTGACGTGTCATCAAGTGTGCAGACTCAGCAGTTCCAGACAGTTTCCCGTGACCGCTACAGCATGGACATCCACGTTCGTGGTGGTGATGTGCAGGCAGTGACGGAGGTATTGGCAGGTACGAGCACCTCGCCAAAGGGTATCCAGGAATGGATGGCGAGCGTCAACTTCCCGCCCGTTCCTGACAGCGAGCAGCTGAAGACATGTGCCATGACCGATGTGAAGATAGCGTCTATTGCCTATCTCTTTACGGGAAAGGTGCAAGACAGGGTGAATTATATTTTGCGTACGTACGCACAATAATGAATTGAGAATTAGGATGAAGTACACCTTATTATATTTATATATAGCAGTAGGCATGTTGGCGCTGGTATCGTGTAGCAGTGACGACACGGACGTTGCTCCAAAAGCACCTCAGACTGTCGACGCCTCCGAAGGCGAAAACAATGGCAACGACGAGCCCGCCTCATGGCTTACCAGAGCCTATACTGCCGAAGAGATACAGTCTGTTGAAGATGCCGTTAGTGCCATCCGTGGTGCCGGCTACACCTACAGGGATAATCAGTCATACTGTGTCGGTACCGATATGGAGGTTTTTAACATGCGTAAGCTGCGCGATATGGAAAAGAAATACAATACCTCTTATATCGTGGACGACTACAATCCTGCCAACGAACAGAAGTTCTTCTACAGCGAGAGTGTCAAGGAGCTGAATAAAAAGTTGTCGCTGGACATCGGTATTGGCTTCGATGCAGGCGTGTTCGCCATGGATTTGGAGGTGGGCTTCAACAAGAAAAATTTCTCAACGACGAAGAACTATTATACGTTGATGCGCATGAAGCAGAGCTATTTCACGCGCGAACTCAACTACCTGAATCTTCGTGAACAGGTTGCCAACGCCATTGCCGCTTCGTCGCTGAAAAGCACCTATCCCAGCGTTGATGCTGACTCACTGGCCAAGGTGGTGCCATTCTTCCGTGAGGCCTACGCTCCAGGTTTTTCCGACGTGATGCAGAGGTTTGTCCGTAAGATCCATGGCGCTACATCGGCATTTGCTGCCAGCGGTCTCTGTCGTGAGTTCATTGATGAGGTGGGCTCCGGTTTCGTAACCCGCTCCGTCTTAGGCTGTTCGCTCGACTACTACAACACAACGCGCATGGACTCTGTGTCTAATTCGCTCGACGTGTCTGTGGCTTTGGAGTTGACCGTTCGAATCAAATTTATCTCCCTCAGTGCCGGTTTGAGTACCGAATACCATGAGGCCGCCGAAAAGTGTAGCCGCAATTCAGAGAGTCATATCACCGCCCGTGGTGGTGACGTGTCGAAGGTAACGGCATTCACCACCGGTCAGCAGGCAACGATAGACCCGACAACGCTGAAGACGTGGCAGCAGACGGTGACACCACAGGATGCAGCACTCATAGACATCCGTCTGGTGCCTATTTATGAGGTCATATACGATGCCAAGACGCGAACCATCCTAAAGAACTATATGGAGAAATCATTACGTAACTTTGAAGATGAGTGAGATGAATACATACAAATATATCTGTCGCGGAGGAAATAGCATGAGCATGGCTATGAAGGGCGTGCTGGGCATAGCAGTCTTTCTGGCTTCTTGGTGCTTTGTTTCCTGCTCCGACGACATGCTTACAGACGAAGAGGTGACCACCAACGCCCCTCTGTCCAGAAGAGCTTTTTCAGACGATCAGATCAAGGTGCAGCGCTTGGGGTATGCCTACAATGCCGCTGGCAATGTGATGGACGACAGTAGTTTCACTGCCAGCCCCATCATCAATATGGACCGTCTCAAGGCTGCCGAGGCAAAGTATGGACTCATCATCAGCTCAGAGCGTCGCCACTATACGTCCCTGGACATCTTCAGCGGTAACACGCTTCAGGAAGTGGGCCATTCGGAGACGAAGTACACCGTTGACGACATTGGCGTGGCCGGTTGTGGTGTTTACTTCCGCAAAAACAGTATTTTCTCCGAAACCAGGTTTACAAGTAGCTATAAGGCGCACATGTTCGTCAAGCACATCATGGCGACCATGACTATTGATGTCGGCATGCTGCACTGTATGGCGCTGGATAGTCTGGACAAGGCTGACAACGTGCTCGAGACAGACTTTCGCCAGGCCGTCAAGGAACTGGTTCAGGTGGGAGAGGCGAGTGTCGATACCACCAAAGCGACCGAGTTCTCCGAGAAGTACGGCACGCACCTCGTGGTGTCTTCCAATCTCGGTGGCATGATAGAGTTGCAGATGCAAATCAACCGTGACTCCTGCGTAGATAAGGAATACACTACTCAGCAAGTGATTGAGGACGTCGTAGGCCAGCAGGTTGTCAAGACCAGCAAGCCTATGAACCTCAAAGAAACGGTGCGCAAAAATACCGTTGAGTATGAAGGAGCAATCAATGTCAAGGGCGGTACGCAAGAACACTGCGACGCGCTTCACAGGACTTTCGACCATAAGGATGCCGTTGCTAAGAAAATTGGCGATGCCGACTATTCCAGTTGGGCCAGCAATATCAGCATCGAGCCCGATTCTTATAATGCCGCCTTCGTCAGCGGACGTTTCCTGCCCTATTATCAGCTATTCGAAGACTCCATCACCCGCAAGGTCTTGCGCAAAGTCTATGAGTTGTACCTGAAGAAAGAGGCCCCGACAAAGGAACAATACGAGCCTGTCTACGGCGTCATGCCGGTGGAGGGCAATTACGGTCCCGACGTGCGGGTAGCGACGGTAGACAACAACAAGGCATGCATCATCTGTGAGGAATACGTTCCCTCCATCCGAAGCGACAAACCCTGCGTGGTAGCTTATCCGCTCATCCGTGGCAAGGATGATAAATCACGTCCGTTCTTTTATACCGGTCTGTTCGTAGGCGACGAGAGCCATCGTCCCGGACGTGTCATCTGGCAGGGTAGCGCATCGACGTACATCCCCTCCGACAGCATCTTCGCTGAGAGCCCAAGTACTGCTATCAGTGAACTCTTCGACCCAAACACCCATGCCCTGAAGAACGTGTATATCTATTGGAATGCCGTTCACGCACTTCCTTGTCCCACGAAAAGGGATGAAGAGCCTAAGAACTATACAACCACCGTATTCAGTATAAATCCGGCATCCCTTGCCGAGTCGACGACTTTTGCCAAGGTGGCCAGCACCTTCTGGTCGACACGTCCGGTGGTGCCGAAAACCGACAGCCTTAAGGCTTACTGGGATGGTGACAGCAGATTCCCGGAATTTGCAAAGATAAGAAATAAGACGAATGACGGGGTGTTGTATAAGACCGATAACTACTGCTACAGTCTGTTGGATGGCGGCGACAACATCAAACGTGCCACACAGCCTGACGATGACCCCGACGCCACCAAAAGGTGGATTGAAGCTGTGAGCCGGTCGATGAAGGCCATTGGTCTGAATGACTATCTGCCCAGTGTTGAGCAGTCAAAGAGTATCACCCGCATGTTGGGCAACCGCATGAGCCTGTTCTACAACCGCTTATCCAATGGTCGTAATATGCTCGGACTGGACTGGCCCACCGGTTACTGGGTCATCTCCGACCCCTCACAGCAGACGATGGCTATCGTTCCTGAACAGAACGATGGCCAGGGAATACCGATAGTAACCAACGACGAAGGGGAGGCGCGCATCCTGCGTCTGAGTGGTTCGGGAACCGACCTGCTGCTCGATTATCCGGAGTATGTCAAGGCATTTAACTACTCTGACCAGGTGTTCTTCAAGTTCTTCCCGATTTTTATTACGATAGACAATTTTTGAGCGTTATGAATAAGAATAAGGCAATACTATACTTCTCGCTATTCGCCCTCGGGGCCTCTATGGTTACCTCCTGTACACGTGAGGACGACCTTCAAACGGTTATGGAGGAATACGACCCTGAGAATGCTAACGGCACCTACTCGGAAGCCCACTGGAGGCGAGTGCATGCGGCCCAGCGCCAGGCATATATCGGTGATTTGTATCGCAGCTATGGTGTGGGTTATGGCTATAACGGCACCGGAAAGTACAGCGACTACGACGAGGTTCGCGACCGTGTCATCGACCTGAGTTATATCCAGCAGTATGATGCACAGCACGGCTCCGCAACTATCATCGATGATGTCTCGCCGTCATCTTTCCATCATGTCTATAGCGGCACCGATGCTATCACCATCTGCGAGAAGCTTACCCGCCAGTCGTCGGTGAAGACGGACCTGCTCCTCTTCCAGTCTGAGGTCAAGACCACCTTCAACAAGACCGATATGACGAGCAACGAGTATGCCTTCTGCACCATTTACGATGGTCTGACTGTGGCTTCACGCCATCTGGAGACTTATGACCTCTATCATATCGCCCGCGAGCACCCCGAAGCACTCTCTCCGGGATTCACCCGCTACGTAAGTATGGCGTCAAAGGCTATTAATAAGGGCAACAACACGGAGGCCATGCGCATCATTGAGAATATGTTCCAGACCTATGGCACCCATATTATCTACCATGCCAAGTTGGGTGGCAAGCTGAAGTTCAGCACCACGATGAACCGACATGTGGTAGACTCTCGCAACACGGTTGACGAGCAAGCCAGCGCATCGTTCCTCTACAGCATCGGAACCACCGAAGGCACCGAGAAGCAAAACTGGGTGGTGAACACACAGGAAGACCGTGAGACCCACATCGAGGCTCTCGGCGGCAATAGTGCCTACGCTCTGGAGCTGGCGGGTATGCATGAGAGTAGTAACATGGCGAAGAAGAACGAGGTGTTGGACAAGTGGTTCAAGTCGATCAAGTTCGACCCCAATGCCGATAAGGACGAGAATAACGTGGAGCTTATCGACATCAAGGTAGCCCCCATCTCCGATCTTATTTCTGACCCTCAGGTGGCTGCCCTCTACGCCCTGATGACAGGTAAGCAAATCGCTTATGAGACCAGTGTCATGCCGCGCGCAAGGAGTCAGGTATATGCCAAGATTCCTACTTCTACGCTCAGAATCGCTGACCGTTCCACCACCAATCAGGTTGTTGTGAATAACGAGATTATCGGCGAGGTGCTCAACGAGTATGTTCACAATGTGGAATATACGGTGTTCTATCCAACCTTAGGTGGCAAGCTGGCTCGTGAGGGTCTTGGCCGCCGCTGCAGCGACGACAGTCTGTTCACCATCACGTGGCAGTATCTCAAAGGCGCAGAGGACCAGGCAAAGGCTTACGTCACGCCGCTTGTACGAGGCAACTATGATGACAACATCTATTATAACAACGGTGACATCGACATTGCTCCCTCCGATAGCATCAAGGCTTACACTTCCAACATCGCTGTCAATAGGGGTACCCTTTATATGTGGAACGACACCTGCGTGGCCAACATGAAGATTGGTCCCTACTACCTGCATCAGGGAGTGATGGCTAATACCAGCTCAGATAAAACGGCCATGAACACCATTCGTACCTTACTCAAGGATGTTCCAGTGGGCTATGATGTGGCCAACACGACGAAGCTCAACAGCATTATACATTTTATGTATAAGTCTGGTGAGGTTTTTGGTCCAAATCGCATCAATCAGAACGACGTTCCGTCCTTCTTCAGTTATAAGCGATTTATCATGTTAGATGACACTAAGAACCAATATGGTATTTTCAAACTTGAGCCTGGCAAGGACTATGTCACTCCGATGGAGTTAGAGACCATCGGTCAGGCGTTGCTCATACGCAAACAGGATTTCGAATTTAAGTAGATGAAACTTGGAACTTGGAACTTGAAACATGAAACTAGAAATATGAAACAAATACTATTCACGATTCTCTTTTCACTATCTACTGCCGCAGCCATGGCACAGGGCTTTGTATCGGAGATCAAAGTCGTTGCTGTTCAGGACAAGGACAGTCTTGCCCCCCAGGCCGTAGGCTATAGTGGCACAGGTAACTACGATTTGGATTTCCGTAAGGGACGTGGCGGTGGCTACGTGTTTACCGTCTTCAAGAACACTACAGACCCGAATGGATACATCACCGACGTGAAAGTCCTGAAGAGGGATGACTATGGTCATGCTTTTAATGAGGGTGGAAAGGCTTACATGCCGGCACCCTTCTATCAGGCAAAATCACGTAAGGATGTTGATTACCGCGGTGGACTTAACGGCCGTAACTATGAAATTTATGGTGGAGCATACCCTAAACAGGACCATGTCTATTTTTCCCGTAGCGGCAACAAGGATTTTAACCAGCGAGTGCTCCAGTCGGCTGAAGTCAAGACCAGCAAGCCAACGGCGGGTAAGAACCAGACCATTAGCGGTGGTCATGCCGGTGGTGGACGCTACTTCCTCTTTACCTGGCATACGCACAAATCCCAATATCGTAAATTGCCTTCTGAGAGCATTGAAGACCACGAGCACTATTGCAATCTCGACGGATGCAAACTCACGGTGCAAGAGCCCCATCGTTTCCCGCAGATATACGGCAATGATTTATGGATGCAGTTCACCGAGAAAGAAAAAAAGTATGATCGCGATTCGGTGCACTACAAGAAATGTATGGATTGTGGACAAGTGGTCGTAGAGAAGCATAATTTCTCGACCTGTTCCTCTGACTGGAAAGAACACAACCAACGCTGTCTGGTGTGTGACTATGTCATTACGGCGGAGCACAAAGATTTTGGTAAGCAGAAGCTGCCCGTTGACGAATATCATCACCTGATATATTGTCCTTGCGGATTCCTCCACAAACTACCCCATTCGCTGGAACGTCGCAGAGAAGTGAGAACAGACTGCGAACACACCCTTGTGAAATATACCTGCGGCCAGTGCTTCCATGAGGTGTATTTCGAGGAGGCAGGCATAGGCCATGACTTCGACGCTAACGGTTTTTGTACCCGCAAGGGCTGTCTGCATCCCTACCAGCGTCCTGCCGTGGAGTATCCCAATGGCAGTAGCGACAGTACCTATGTCGTCAAGTCCTTCGGCAACCTCTACTGGATGGCCGACTATGTCAACAACCGCCGTCCCAAGACTCATTTCCGGCTTGACAACGATCTGATAGCCGACAGTCTGATGCGATTGCCGTGGTATCCTATCGGCGATACTGACAGCACGGCATTCCAGGGGACTTTCGACGGTAAAGGTTACGCCATCACCATGCTCCAGACGGAAGAACCCGTAGCTGGCTGCAGCCCTCGTGGACTCTTCGGAACCATTGGCAACGAGGGCGTCGTGAAGAATGTCGGCATTGCAGCATGCAATATGCGCGGCTGGGACAATATCGGAGCCATAGCCGGTGTCAACAACGGAACCATTGACAGTTGCCACGTGGTGTTCTCTATGATGGAAACGATAGGTACGGGCAAAAACCTCGGCGGTATATGTGGACTTAACAAGGGCACTATCTCCAAGTGTATTACAGAAGGCAACGTATGGGTTGGCGGTGTGCGCGACTATGCCGGTGGCATCTGTGGAACCAACGAAGGAGGAACGCTGTCGGGCAATACTACTGCAGCCATCTGTGGCAGCGGGTCTGATGCCACGTTGCCGGAAGCCGCATCCGAACAGTAATTAAGAGTTAAGAATTAAGAGTTAAGATTTGAAAGATATGGGCAGGAAGTTATTTTATATTTTTACCGTTTTACTGTTTTCCCTTTCCACTGCCAGCGCAGTC
This sequence comes from uncultured Bacteroidales bacterium, assembly GCA_902760345.1. Classification (GTDB taxonomy): domain Bacteria; phylum Bacteroidota; class Bacteroidia; order Bacteroidales; family Bacteroidaceae; genus Prevotella. The sequence goes on from CACWFY010000024.1 coordinate 22,434, forward strand.
AACGAGACTAAGTTGCTGTTTCCTATTAAGGGCGGCACGACGAGTGATGGAATTAAAGTCACTGAGCCTCTGATAGACGGCTTCCTGATCATGGAAAATACCAAAGAATTGAATGTCATCGAACGAAAAACTAAAGCCACCATGACATTCAACGTCACCGTTCCTGACGGGAAAGTGGCAGTTCTTGAATACAAGGTCTTTATCATGTTAATGAAAGAAGCGGGTGTAAAGGTAAAAAGCCCTAAACTGTATTTCACCGCGAGAATGGATGACAAAGTAGTCGGAAAACATGAGAATAACAAATCCATGATCATTGATGCCAATTCAGAGGTTATCCGTATTACTTCTGGGAAAGAACACACGATTACGCTTGAAGCCAATTTTACTGCTTCATCTAATGCACAATATTGCACCATGCAAGGTGGCATCAAGACCATGTATATCCATGTCCATCATTTCGGCGAATCGAGATTAGTGCGTCAACCTATATGTGGCCAGCCAGGTGAGACCAATTCCAAATGCAAAGTCTGTGGCATTGACAGCACGGTCTATATCGCTCCTCAATACAAGGAGCACAGCCTGAAAAAAAGTTCTACAACCAAAAACAGTTGTTTGTCCAATGTGGGCTCAGTGACCATCTGCGAGCATTGTCCTTATACGGAAATCGAACACAATGATGAGATAACAAGTCATACATTTGACAATGACGGCGTGTGCACCGTATGTGGCCTGCGCAAGCCTAAAAGCAATGCAGCGAATTCGGTGTACGAAGTTAACAATGCCAGTGAGATGCGTGTCCTGGCTGAGATGGTGTCGATAGGCACCATTCCAGGTAACATCGGTATTGACATCAAGGCAGACCTGGTATTCAATAATGAAACGTCCATGCTGCCATTAGGCACCATCGAACATCCGTTCCAGGGCGTGCTCAATGGCAACGGTCACCGTATTCGTGGCATCACCAACTGCTTCCAGGGCATCGACTGTCTGGGCTTCGTGGGTGTGGCCAAGGGAACACCTCTGTCACATGCTGTCATTGCCAACCTCATCTTCGACGCCGAAAACACCATGAGGGGTACAGCCTGCGTAGGCGGTATCGTGGGTTATGCCGAATATTGTGACATTGTGAACTGCGCCAGTTTCGGAGTATTGGAAGGCTCCAACTATGTCGGCAGCATCGTGGGCTATGCCGACCAGCAGGTAAGCTTCCACAATTGTGCATCAGTATCCTCGATAAGGACACAAGGTCATTGGAACCCCATGGCATGCGGTTTGCCATACGGACACATTCTGAACAGTTATGGGGCAGCTACCAACAGCTTGGATGGTCAGCCTGACGAAATGCTTACTACCACCTTCCGTCACTGTTTCACCACGATGGGCAGCGACGAGGGCCTCACTCAAGTCAGTCCTGACGTGATGTCATCATATAGCATGCTTGAGTTGCTCAACGAAGAGAGTGAGTCGCCAAGCTTCATGATGTCGGAGACCGACGCTTACCCCATTCCTGTAGTCAACAGCACCATCCAGGCAGCGCCTAATCGTTCCATTCCTACAACGTGGAAAGCCATACCGCGACGCGCCCCAATGGCAGACCTGACGGATGCTGACGATGAGGATGACGAGAAGAATTATGAGAAAGAGGTCTTCGGCGGCTATGTCGATGAGGGTACTATTGCCACATTTGGAACTTCCATAGAGGATGTCGTCAGCAAGGATTCTGTTGAGTATGCGGATTTCGACCGTACATACATTTCGACACGTAGTATCTCTGATGAGGAACTTGAACTATTCAAACCCATGGATGGAGGCGAACTGTTAACTTTTGAGTCTTATATGCTTTCTCCCGATTCGACCTTCCTAAAAAAGACGGAATTTCTTCTTGTCTCACCAGAAAAGGTAAAGGCTGTGTCAGAGTCGATCAATGACTGGTCTGGAAGCGATGATTTCATCGACGAATACGCCATTGCAGACGGCACCCGCACCCTGGTGTCACGTACCATCATCGAGGGAGAAGAAAACATCTTCTATCAGGAAAATATCGATGGCATCTTGAGGACGAAATGGTCCATCCAGACCGCATACGACGAGTCGGGCGATGCTACAGCCATCGAAGTGTATTCGCATAACTATAAGACGGGCGAAACCCAGCTGCAATATCGTACAAAATTCGGTCAGAGTAAGGAGGGAACAGATCAAGAAGTCGAAACTTATGTAGAATATACGGACGAGGCGACCAATACCATCCATATCCTCTTTAATTATTTGGACTCCATTACTGGTGCGGTCATCTCCCGTGAGCACTTTATTCTCGATGCCTCTACCGAGTATCCCATGCAGTTTCTTACGGAGAAAATGATTGACAACGAGCCATATCTGACAGCTGGCATGTATTTCGTCTATGATGATGATGAGACAGATGGGCGGAAGACCCTTCTGCAGTCTGTGGTTTACGGTCCGGAAGATGCCAACAAGCCTGGCATTGATCTGCGCCCCTATCTGTATTTTGAGTATCTCGGTCTATGGGAGCCCGAGCCTTATCCTACGGCTATCAAGATACCTACAGTGGAAAAACCGTCATTGCAGAAACAACCAGATTATAATGTCTACGATATGCATGGCCGTGTGGTGCGCCGGGTGACTGACGTGCACAACCCGTTCAGCGGTCTTCCTAACGGACTCTACATCTATCAGGGTGCTAAGTACCTGAAGAGAAATTGAGAAAATGAGATATTGAGAAATTGGCATAAAGATGGAAAAGAAACGCTTTTTACTTGCAGTGCTGCTGCTTCTCACTGTCTGTGTATGGGCAGAAGAGCCGAAGAAATATAGTCTGATGCTAAGTCCCAGCAACCCCATGGTCAATGGAAGCATTGATATTCCCGACCAGCAGGCTGCTGTAGGGTCTAGAGTGACGGTCACTTGCAAACCGGATCAAGGCTATGGCCTGTCGAGAGGCGTTTACTATGCCCCCCGCAACGCAAATGGCGGACTTTCCGAGTCCCATTTGGCTGACAATACAAGTCACGACCCTGACGACCGTGCCAACGAGTCACAGACCTTCTCGTTCACGATGCCCGCAGCAGATGTCGAGGTGTGGGCATACTTTGTTCCTTTGCGCGAGCTGAGAATCCATCAGTCAAAAAATGCCAAAAGCAAGTTAGTGCCGACGTATACTTCAAAAGAGGTAAAGAACGACTATACTGTTGTAAAGAATATTCCCAAGAAGCCGGTCTACTTGAAGATTGAACCCGAAACAGGTTACGAACTGGTGGATGTTGAAAAGACCAATATCGCTCCGGGGTATTACGAGAGGATGAATGATTCTATCATTAAGATATTCATGCCTACCGAGGATGTCATTATGCATGTCACTCCTATCTTCGGACAGAACCACTATGAGGTGAAGCTACCCAATGAGATGGAGCACATCCAGGCAACCGTGACCAATCTAAAGCCGAAGGCACGCGAAGAGGTCGATCTTATACTGGTGACAGATGATGACTATATCCCTGCCAGAGTAACCATCACGGGCTGCAAGCAGTCGTGGATGGCGGGTAAACCAGAGCGACTAAAAGATGGTAAATGGAAGACCGTTTATCGTTTCAAGGTCGATTTCCAGAATGTCGATATCACTTATGGTGTTGATCAAGTACATGATTTCATCGTTACTGACACCCAAAACTCCAAACGCGTCAAGACCTACATTCCTGAGATGATTCCCGGCTACGCAGGCGTGGCACGCTCAGGACAACAAATCCCTATGGTGTTTATGATGCCTGAAAGCTTCAGCGTCAACTACAATACACAAGGAGCGTCCGAGACTCCGTTGGTTTACCATAATGCCCTGAAAAACAGTTTTGCTGATCAGGGTATGGATGGTTGGCACGACACCACTGTAGATGATGGCAAGAGACTTCCCGTCATGGTGTTTACCGATTCCGTCGGTAATAAGTATTGGCGTACTAGTGGGGTCAACAGTATGTCGCAAACGGTGGACCTTACCAAGTTCTCTTTCCCCCCCAGTGCCAAGCAGAATGGCCGTTTGAATGTGGCAGCCATTGCCAGCATTAATCCCTGCAATGCCCGCAGTGCAAAGGTCAGTATTGAGGCTACCGGTAATGGCAACACCGAGACCCTGGTCGTTGCCGACCCGTCAGGGAAGGAGAAAGACTGGATTACCGAGCTCAAGGTGGGCACGGTCAGTGCCACTGCTACCGAGATGAAGTTGCAAGTTGAGGCTACTGCCGACGACGAGAATAAGCGCAGCTACGAAGGTCCGATGTTCGACGACCTCTGTCTGTTGCTGCCCACGGATGGTCAGTCTATCAAAAACGAAGACGTGCTGATCTTCAAAATGGGCGATAACGACATCACCATCGACTATACACCCTCTGGCAGCGAAGGCACGGTAAGCGTCGTCAAGACAGACCATGCCAATCTGACGCTACTCAATACGGCCACTGGCGAAGAGGGCGAAAGCGTCAAGGCCATGACCGATGATGTCATCCTCATCACAGGCAAGGCTGATGACGGCTATGCCGTCTATGAGCTGTCGTGTGCTGCTCCTGACGAGGAGAGCAATGCGAGAGCTTCTCATCGTGCCTATGTAGCATGGGATGACGACGAGCCTGAAATCCTCGAGCCCGACTCCGTTAACGTGGCTGCCAATAAGACCTTCTTCCATTACGTCAAGTCAGATGATGACGACATCGCCATCACGCCCACTGTTGACAAGCAGCAAGTGATGCTGGAGAACTATTACGGTGGCAAGATTGCGGTCGATAACGAGTCTGCGAAAAAGGGTGAGACGGTGGTTGTCACGGTCACGCCCAAAGCCGGTTGCCAATTGAAGCAAATCAGGACCATCCCTGCCAACGCAGCACAATTCACCGAGGTGCAGGTAGATAAAAATACGGGTGCTGGCACTTATTCTTTTGTCATGCCAGGCGCTTACATCACGTTGAAAGGCGAATTTATCGTGCCCATCACTACTGCGCAGCAGGTAGACAGCATCTCCAATCAGTGTGGAACGTTCCGTCTCGATAACGACCTCGACCTGGGTAACCTGTGGGACAATAAGAAGATTACACTCATAGGCGATTTCGACGGTAACGGCCATCGCATCACCTACGGAGGTAATACCAGCCTCTTCCAAACCGTCTCCCCCAAAGGCTCCGTTCGCCATCTCTATGTCAACGCGAATGTGAAGGGAATTGTCATTGGAGAAGCCAGTGACGACTATATGGGTGGCATTTGCATGAAAAACAATGGTGTCATCGAAGACTGCGTGGTCAGCGGCTCTGTGAAGAACGAGCGACCAGCTTCCTTCGTCGGTGGTGTTGCCGGACTCAACGGCGCCAATAAGAAGGGAGGCACCATCGCCTATTGCCACGTTCTCTGCGACGGTTTGGAAGCCGCTGGCACGTCGTTTGGCGTAGCCCGTCAGGAAAAACATGCCGTCATCAGGGACAACGTCTTCAGTGGTATGTTTGTCAGTGGCGACAGACTTTCCTATATGATTTGTAACGACCAGGACAGCGTCACCATCGAGCGCAATTACTATGTTCCCAGTGCAGGCAATTCAAGAGCGGTGCTCTGCAAGGGTGTGTCAGCGGCCACGTCTGCCATTCTGGCTGACGCACTCAAGAATGTGCCTAAGACCTGCTACGTCTTTACTGCCAGCATCAAGAGCAAGTACATAGGCGGCAATGACATCAAGTTCGCCGAGACGACCAACGTCACAGTGGAGAGCCTCTCGACAGAGACGGCTAATGCCGGCACCGTGGTCACCGCATCCGTGAGCGTTTCAGGCAACAACCACCTGGAGAGCATTACCATCGCGGCACCTGACGGTAGCGACGCCTTCCAGTGCCCGTTCACCGACAATACTGAGAATGTCTATACCTTCTCGTTCACGATGCCCGCTCATGAAGTGCTCATCACTCCGCAGGTCAAGGAGGGCAGATTCATCTATACCGCTACCCAGTTTGAGAAAATCAATGACAGGGAAGGTATCTTCTATCTGGCAAGAGATATTGACCTGAACAATTGGGGAAAGAATAGGGCCATCAGTCTGAAGGGTACCTTCCATGGTGGCGGTCACACCATCCGATACCACGAAGAGGGTACCTCCCTGGGGTTGTTCAGCAGAATCCGTGAGGGTGCACTGCTCGAGGGACTGCGTGTTGTCGGCATCGTAGAGTCCAGTGAGAACTGCGCCGGTATCGCCTACGAGAACTGGGGCACCATCCGTGACTGTCATTTCTGTGGCCAAATTACGAGGTTAGAGGGCAACCGTCCCAGAAAGAACCGTATTGCAGCGCTTGTCTATAGTAATGCAGGCAGCTCCAGCCTCGTTGACCACTGTTCTGCCACGGGCATACTGAGCAACTCTGCTAATCAGACGGTTGTTAACAACTGTCCGCTGTACGCTGTCAGCGATAAAGCGAAGATGAAAGACTGCGTATGGATTGGTGCTGCTCTGACGGCAGAGCAATACCAGCAGCTGCTGCAGAGTGCTCAGGCCATGCTCAACGACTATCCAGTCTGTGCTCAGGGCATTCTCGACAGGATTGATGCCCGCGTCATCACAGGTAGCCATAGCCAGACGGTGCCCTATGGGCAGACGCTGGCCGAACTCACCATCACCGATGGCGAGCCGTTTGTCTGTACCAGTGACGTGCAGGTCAATCGCGTTGTCTATAAGCGTAAAGCCACGAAGAACCTCGAGGAGTGGGTACTGCCGTTTGCATTCACTCAGATTGCCGGCGATGGCCAGTTCACCTACCATGAGGCGGTAGAAAATAACAACATGCCAGACATTGGATCTGCCCATCCGTTGACGCTTAGCAATACGCCGCAGTCCGTCAACTATACGTTCAACCAGCCCTGGCTGGTCAGCAATGGCGAAGACGGTGAGGAAAGGACATACGTGCTGAGCAACGCCGACGGCAGCCCCATCACCATCAAGGCAACCAACGACCATCGCGTCGCACGCTATAAGTCCATTATGGATATAGGCAGTTTCTTTGCCGCCTACGACACCATTCCTGCCAAGACTGTCAGCGATGAGCTCATGTACGCATGGAATGGCACTCAGCAGGAGTTTGTCCTTTCCAACGGCTCCACCTCCATCCTGCCCAACCGCTTCTACCTGCAGTTCTACAACACGACTTCCAAGAAGTTCGTCAAGTATTCGCAAACCCAGTGGGCCAAGATGGAAAATGCTACCCCCAGCACACAAGCCAAGGCATCGCGTCGCCTCGCTGCGGCAGTAGCCGACGGCTGGCAGCCCATCTTCCTCGATCCGCGTCAGCCACAGAGCATCACGGCTCGTATGCTCGACTACTACGATGTGGCTTATCTCGCTGACATCCGTGGCGAGGTGCTCGACGAAGAGGATGACGAACCATTGTCTGTCGTATCGCTTGTCTATATTATGGCCGACGATCGTATGGATCTGCCGGCAGCACTCCCCTTGTTGGTACGTGCCAAGCGTTCCGATGCTGAGCCGCTGGTCGATGCCAAGACCGGTGCAGAGCTTGAGGAGTTGCTCATGAAGATGATGGAGGAGGAAGATGAAACCGACGAGGGCTATGATGAGGGCTATGACGAGGACTATGATGACGAGGATGCCCTCGACATACCACACTACTGGTGTGCCTCGTTCGACAACCGTCTCGACATCTGGCAGCTGCCGGCTCCTGAGCGCTATGCTGATTTGGCAGAATACGGCTGCATGATGTTCAACGACAACTCCTACGACCAGTCGTTTGTCTATGCTACTGCCAACGACACCCGTAGCACGTCACCCATGAGCTATTGCATCACGCTGCTCAATGCCAAGACCTACGAACTCCTTCCCCTCTTAGGCGACCGTGTATGCGTAGAGTTCCTCGTGCCGGCAGAAACAACGGGAGTTAACGACGCTACGCGTCTAAATGATAAAGGACAAATGATAAATGATAAAGTCATCTATAACCTCAGCGGACAGCGTGTCAGCAAGCCCACAAAGGGGCTCTACATCGTGAATGGTCGCAAGATGATTAAAAAATAACAAAATAGCCCAATTGGACAATCAATTGTTAAATAGTAAATGGTCAAATTGTAAATTACAATGGTGAAAAAGATATTATATACACTGGCGATGCTCCTCAGCCTCGGCAGCACGTTATGCATTGAAAAGGTAGCAGCTCAAACCTTTTTCTCTATCCATAATGATACCGAGTGGTATGCGTTCCAACAAGCAGTGGCGAATTCCAAGGGTCAATATAGGGTTGATGCCCGTTTGGAGGCCGACTTCTCCACTACCGGTGGTATAGGAATTGGCGAAGATACCCCCTATTATGGTACCTTCGACGGCAATGGTCATACGATGACTGTTGGTATTTCTCGCTCAGACGGTAAGCCGTGTGCCCTTTTCTGCTATGTGAAAGAAGCCACCATCAAGAACCTGCACGTGAAGGGCACCATCACTGGCGGTATCCATTCCGCAGGACTGATTGGCAAAGTTATAGGCTCCTCCACCGTTAATGTTAGCTGTGTGTGGATATCGACAGATGTGAAAGCATCAAACGCGACCCACGCCGGAGGCATCATAGGTCATTCAGATTATGCAAGTGTGTATATGAATGACTGTCGTTTTGATGGCAGTCTTGAAACCAATGGAAAAGAAAGTGATTCTTATGCAGGTTCCATTGTCGGATGGTGTAATGGAGGCAGTTGGACCTTCCACCGTATCTGTGACCAGAGCAACTTCAAGAATACCCATTATAAATTATTCTGCATCGACTATAATGCATCCACAGGTAGTTGGAATGCCTGGTGGGGCAACGGTAAGAGTTCTGCCCTCGTGACCCATCACGGTTGGACGTCTATGACCTATTATAACAAGTCCGACCAGAGCGAGGTTGTAAACATCATGAACACTGATAAGGCTGGTTCGTGGGAGATTTTCGACGGTCAGGCTGTACCAAAGATGGATAAGAAATCGACCATGAACGATTGGACCTATTTGTCGAATGGAAGTTCTACAGGCTATACGCTTTCTTCGGGACATTATTATGTCACTGAGAACATCACTTTCTCCAACGGCGATACCGGCAGCGGACTGACCATAGCCAGTGGTGCTACCGTCTATCTCTATATCCCGCAAGGTGTCACGCTCACTGCCACTGGCGGTAATGCCTCTGGCGTGACCGGTGCCGGCGCAGGTATTGAACTGCCATCAGGTAGTACGCTCTACCTGATGGGTAAAGGCAAGGTGGAAGCTTACGGTGGCAACGCTGCTAATGGCAGCAACGGAAGCAACGGAAGCAATGCATGTCAATCTGAGTCCGATAATTATATACACGGCGGCAACGGCGGCGACGGCGGCAACGGCGGCGGTGGTGCCGGTGCTGGTATCGGCACACGCGGTGGAGATGGTGGCAATGGAGGCTCTGGTCCTGGACACAGATCTGCGGCCTGGACAGACGTACAGGGTGTTGATGGTAATCCCGGTGGCGCCGGTAGCGGGGCTTCTGCCATGGGCAAGCTCTATGTTGATGAGACATTCGGCCTTAATGTAGAAGCCCATGGTGGCAGCAAAGGCTATGGTGGCTCGGGTGGCTCGGGAGGTTCCTCTGCTGCCGCACACCCAGGCGCAAATTTGTATCTTGCTGGTGGCGGTGGCGGTGGCGGTGCCGGCGGAGGCGGTGGTGAAGCCTACAGCGTCGGTACCGGTGGCTGCGGTGGTGGCGGCGGTGGCAGTGGTGCCGCTGGTAACACTACTTTTACTCATTTCTCAGGTACTGCTAATAAATACCATGATGCTGGTGCTAAGGGCGGCAGTGGAGGTAAAAATGGTGATGGCACATCGGCTGATGGCGGTGCTTCTGTTCAACTGACTCACCCTCACGATGCTGCTGATAGAGCATCTAACCTTAGAAGCTCGCGCAGTGGTTATGACGGCTGGGACGGCGGCTGGGATAAAGATAACCAATGGCATGACGGTGGCTCTGGCGGTGGTAGAGGTACGCCCAGTGATGGTATGTCTGTTGACAATCTTCACGAATACATTCTTAAGTTGAATGTGCAAGGTAGTCCGGCTAAGACTGCGACTATTACTTATAAGTCCAATAAGAGTACTGGCAATGTCACCGTCACCATTCCGACGACCTATCAATTGGGACTTACCGAATCTGATAAATATGTTACCAAATGGTACACCAACGATAACTGCACTGGCGAGTGGAAGGCAGCCTACGATGAAAAGTCAATCGGTTGTGGCACCACCGACTTATATGGTGTATGGCAGAACTATACTGCCCTTTTCACGCATGGTACTGGAACACAGAGCAATCCCTTCATCATTGAAGGCGACGATTTGATAGACCTTGCCAACTATGTCAACGATGGCGGCAACACGCGCGGGCTCTATTTCAAGCAGCAGGGAGAGATCAATGTCTCGAATATCATGCAGGGCGATTGGACGCCCATTGGCCACACCCGAGTCTTCGAGGGTGACTATGACGGTGACGGAAACCGCATCATCAATGCCACCATTTCCAATACTGACCCTGACCTTGTCGGCATCTTCGGCAAGGTGTCGGGTAGTATCCATAACTTAGGAGTTGAGAACTGTAATTTCAGAGCTAATATTTTCAAGGAATCATATGGTGGTTTCATAGCAGGCAGACTCTTAAGATGTGACATGGAGCAAGCCACGACGGCAGAGATACGCAACTGCTATGCAGCCAATAACATCATCGCGGCTTACTATGCCGGCGGTCTGGTGGGCGGGATGACCAATGCATCCACCATGAGTCATTGTGTAGAGGCTAAAAATAGTCTCAACACAAACATCATCAGCTACGATTGGGGAGGCCTCGCCGACAAGATTAGTAGCGATTGTGTGGTGGACAAGTGTTTCACCAGTCGCTCGTTTGACAGAAACGGTTACAATCAGCAGACGAACAGTGAGTCCAATATCGCCGCAGACCGGATGAAGAGCGGCGCTATCACCTGGCTGCTGAACGACCAGTCACCATACGGCGGCGTATGGTATCAGGACCTGGACAACAGTCAGGGTAATCCCGATGACTATCCTGTGCTCAACAGCCAGCATCGTCGTGTGTTTTACTTTGGCGGGGAGTATTCCAACTCCGGCAACGGCCCTCTCTTTACTAATCTCTCGGGACAAGGTACTGCCAGCGATCCCTTCCTCATCAACAATGTTGATGATTTTGAGGTGATGGCCGATTTCTGTAATAACGGCAACAATACTTCCGGTTTCTACTTCCTCCAGACTGCCGACTTCGACCTGAATGGTGGAGGGTTGGCTGCTCCACACGCTTTCGCTGGTATCTACGACGGTGGCGGACATACCATCCGCAATGGTAACATAGAAACAGATGGCGTGGTAGGTGTCTTCGCTGTCGTTTCTGGTACGGTGACACGTCTCTGCGTGGAGAATACGACGGTCAAATACAGAAATGACGGTATGCGAGCAGGCGGTATCGCCGCACGTATCACTGGCAATGGTGTCATCTCCAATTGCCTCGTCAAGGATTGCACGATAGCGAACAATGGTCTTAGCGGCGTTGTGGGAGGCATTGCTTCCGATATGTTCGATCAGGCTGTCATCAAAAACTGCCTTGTGGTAAATACCTCGCTGACAGCTACCAGAACCGGATCCATCTGTAGCGACACGAAGGCTGGCACCCGTATCGAACGCTGCTACACGGACGGCGCTGCGCTGGTAAGTAGTGATTCTTATTGTACCTTCGATCAAGCCGAGATAGTCGATGCAGATGCCATAGAAAGTGGTGAAATCTGCTATAAACTGAATAACGAAGAGGAATCCCTGTCGCCTGTATGGTATCAGAACGTGACCATTGAGGGACACAACGACGCTACGCCAGTGTTGTCGCCCGACCATGCCATCGTGTTCGACCGTAGCGGCGGCTACACGAACGACTATCGCGGCATCAGCAGCTTAGGTCAAGGTACTCAGGAGAGTCCTTATCTGGTAGGCAGCGCTGCAGACCTGAAGAAGATCAGTGACACCTTCGAGACGATGAGGTATAGCAACTTCTATGTCCGCCAAACGGCCGACATCGATATGCAGGAGGCGGAGCCCATAGCCCCCATCGGTATAGGCACCAACGGCTTCACAGGTCACTATGACGGCGATGGTCATGTGATTAAGAACCTGAGCTTCACCGAATGCAAGGGCACCTCTTTAGGTCTCTTCAACACCATCATCGGCACCGTCCAGCGTCTCGGCATCGAGAGCAGCACGTTTACGGCCTCAGGTGATATCAACCGTGTGGGAGCCTTTGCGGGCAAGATGACGGGCACCGGCCTGTTGCACAACTGCTATGCCATAGGATGCACGGTCAACTACAACTACAAGTCGGGCGTTGTCGTGGGAGCCTTGGTGGGCGAACTGACAGACCATGCTCGCATTGAAAGCAGCTATGGCTACCTGAATACCGTCATGGGACAAAGCGACGGCGGCAGCAAGCGCTATGGCTACATCGTGGGCGACATGGGCAGTGATGCCTCTGCCACACTCGTCTTCACCGACGGTCCTACGCTGTGTGCAGACGCACAAAGCGGTTTCAGCAAAATCACCTACTCTGAAACGAATGTCGCCGAACTCCGCTTCAGAACGGGCGAGCTGGCTCATCTGCTCGATGGCTCACCGACAGTGAATATCGGTACCACCTTCTGGCGTCAGACCATCAAGACAGACCTTTACCCCATACCCAACAGCACCCACCAGCCGGTTTACAAGTGGACCTACGAGACGCAGACCATGTATACCAACACCAACGAGGTGCCTCAATTCGTTACGCTCACGCTGAATCCTAATTATTTGGATAGTAATAATGATCCTATTGCATCGACTGTGGTGTCGGTCTTCAAGGCCAACGACAACTACTATGTTCCCAGCTACCAGCTCGAAAATAGCGTTCCGTCGCGAAACTATTATTATTTTGCCGGTTGGAACACACAGGCCGACGGTAAGGGAACCAGCTATGGCAAAGATGACGAGATTTTGCTATCCGTAAGCACGACGCTCTATGCCCAGTGGGATATGACGGTGCCTTCTAACGGTACAGCACTCACCGTGTCGCTGCCAGAGGGCAAGACCTCCTTCAAGATTTATGATGCCGGCGGTTACAATACCCCCTACGGTGCTAATTACCATGGTAAACTTACGCTGGAGGCTCCTCTCGACCATGTCATTTACCTGACAGGCACCATCGCCACAGAGGCGCTGGTAGGTGGTCAGGCACACGACTACCTGATAGTGCGTGACGGTGGCACAACAGCTGATATCATGCACAATGACCGTTCTACCGACGTCGATGGCATAGGCCACGTCTTTGTCAGCACGACAGACGGGGTGGAGAAGAGCATGGGTCGACTACTGGGTAAGAGTTCTCAGATGACGATAGAATTCTATTCTGATGGTCAGAACAACTTCACGGGCCTGAACCTCACGGCCACGGTCATGTCGAAGGATATCAGTCTGTTGGGACAAGGTACCGCAGAGAATCCGTTCAAGATAGAATATGCCGATGACCTGGATATTGTGGAAGAATATATCCAGGCATCCCACAACACCGATATTTATATCCAGCAGGTAGCCGACGTTGACCTGGAGGGTGGCACGCTCGTCCCCTTGGCTGCCGGCGAGGCAAGCTTTGCAGGCCACTATGACGGTGGCGGATATACCATCAAGAATGGTGTCATCACGTCCACAGGAGCTCAGGTAGGTCTCTTCGCTAACCTCACTGGCACGGTGACGCGTCTCTGCATGGAGGATATTACCGTCAGCTACAAGCAAGACAATGCTGAGGCGGGCGCCATCGCCGGACGTCTGGGCAGCACGGGCAGCATCACCAACTGCCGCTTCAAGAACATCACGGTGGCCAACAACGATCACACTGGTGGCACCGAAGGAGCCATTGTCGGTGCCATGGCCGATGGTACTACGGTCACTGGCTGTCTGGTGACGAACACCACCAAAGCCATCTGCGGCAATAAGGCCATTGGCACTCCCGAGCATTGCTATACGCTTTCCACCACGGATGATGCCTTCAGCCTGCAACGCGGTGAGATATGCTATCTGCTGAACGGCTCCACCAGCACCAATACCGTTTGGCGACAGAGCATCGGCACGGACGCCCTGCCAGTACCCGACAGTACCTCTCCTACCGTTTATTATCACTCTATAGATTACAATCAACAGAACTACACGGGCTACACCAACGAAGCAACGCCGGCCCTGACAACGCTGAGAGTGCAGGACGTGGCGTTCAAGGAGACACACGACTATTATGCGGTCAAGGGCAGTCTCGTTCGGCTGAACAACTATGCTCCTGTGCACGATGGCCTCACATTAACAGAATGGAACACCCAGGCCGACTTCACCGGAACCAGCTACACGCCTGACGCCAACCTGCTGCTCAGCTCAGATGCCATCATCCTCTATCCGAAGTACAATATCATGCCGCAGGTAATCCCCGGTGACGGTACGGAACAGAGTCCCTACATCATCGACAGCACAGAAGACTGGGATGCGCTGGCCACGAACATCACCTACTTCAACAGCCCCTTCAACGGCTATCATAACAAGCACATACGTCTCGATGCCAACATCAGCGTCACGGAGATGATAGGCACAGAAGGCGGTAATAATCCGTTCAGAGGCACCTTCGATGGCGGTGGTCACACGCTGACCGTCAGCATCGGCACCGCTGAGGCGCCTATAACCGAGCGCTTCTGCGGCCCCTTCCGCTACACATACGGTGCCACCATTAAGAACCTGAAGACCACGGGCGACATTTACACCTCCAACACCAATGCCGGTGGGGTGGTGGGCCGCAACGGGACGGCGAGCATCACGCTCGAGAACGTGAGCAGCGACGTCGCCATCCATAGCACCTTCAGCGGCGCTGGCTACCACGGCGGTCTGGTGGGCTATGCCATCAATGCGTCGTTCACAACCTGCGCCTTCACCGGTAAACTGCTGGGTGCTGACAGCCACCACATCGGCGGTCTGCTGGGACAGAAGTCGGATACCAACGGTTCTAACGCTTCCTTCACCAACTGTCTCTTTGCTCCTGCCGAGGTCACGGTCAGCACAGATAATTCATACCCCTTTGCTGCAGGTGCTCAGCAGCGTGTAACCATTGCCGGCAACTGCTACAACACCGCGGCGCTGGGTAATACTCAGGGGACACTGGTGCAAACCACTGCCACAGACAACGAGCTCAATAGGAAGGTAACCATCTGTAACACGACAGTGTACGTGGCGGAGGTATGCACGGTCAACGGCATTAACGCCGATTACGACTTGAGGACAACCAATCCCGTCAGCATCACCCCAACGGTGACAGCCCCCGGCAGCATGGCACTCTCATTCGGCAACGACTTCACAGCCACCCTGAACGGTGACGACGTGGCACAGCTTCCCATCGCCATCGACGAGGTGGGCAACTACACGCTCGTCCTCACAGGCACTGGCAACTATGTGGGCACGAAGACCTACCACATCAAGGTGATTGGCGACCACGTCCTGATTACGCTGGCTCAGGAGGTGGGAACCTACAGTTGCGATGAGGACCTGAACTTCACTGGCAGCGAGCTGAAGGCTTACATCGCCGCAGGCTACAACAAGGGCGAGAATCAGGTGCTCCTGGTACGCGTCTATGACGTGCCTGCAGGAACGGGTATCTTCCTCAAGGGTGAGGCTGGTGTAAAGTATAACATACCTAAAGACCACTCACAGTCGTACTACGTCAACATGCTGAAGGCTCACCTTACGGCAGGGCCGATAGCCCAGACCGATGGCGACATGAGCAACTTCCTGCTGGCCAAGCCAGGTGCTTACTTCATGTTCTGTGCACCCTCGGCGAACGCAACGCTCGGCGCCAACAGGGCCTACCTGCAGGTGCCCACCTCGTTCATCGCCACGAGCAATGCACGTGAGGTCAAGATTGTCTTCGAGGAAGACGCCACGGGAATCAGCACGATGTCTGATGGAAGAAGTAAGATGTCAGATGTATGGTATAGCATAGATGGTCGCAAGCTCAACGCCGACCCCACCAAGAAGGGCCTGTACATCGTGAATGGAAGTAAGGTGATAGTAAAGTAAGAGACAATGAAGAAGAAAATATATCAACGCCCCATCATGCAGGAACTGCTCATCAGCAGAGCAGTTTCCCTGCTGTCAGGTTCTAACCCCTATTTAAAAGAGGGGGAAACAGGAAACGGTGGCCCCATAGACACCAACAATCCGGTGGGCAGCGGCCTGAGCCGCGAGTTCGACGACTTCGACGACGACTTCGACTTCTAAAGAAATTAGTAAATTTCACTTTCTAACTACCCGCCGAGACTCCCAGTGTGAGGGGTCCCGGCGGAATCTGTTTTGTTAATGTACACACGACGTTGTGGTCAGTGAGGTGCAGGTTCTTGATGTGCTTCTGCACCTCGAACTTGTCCTCCGACTCCGCTCCTCGGCTCGACAGGCCTGCCTTGAAGCAGCCGATGCCGTCCAGTTGTCTTGCTGGAGGTAGTACTCCATCGTCAGATTGGTGTTAACTGCCATAGTTGTTGTGTGTTTTAAATGGTAAATAGATTATTGTTTCTCTCGAACTTGAATTACACTGCAAAGATACTACATTTTCCGGTCGATTCCAAGGTTTTCCCCTACGGCGTGCTATACTAAATCTCTTTCTGCCGCTGTTCCACCTGCTGCAGAATGTATCGCTGGCGCATACGGCGACCATAGAGCTCCCACCAGCAGCTGCTCGTAGCCAGGTTCGTTACTGATGCCGAGGCGCTCGGCGGTGATGCTTCGGGTGAACTCGCCCAGCCGGAAGTGTGGCGACAGGCGCAGGTTCGGATTATAATAATGTTGGTTATTCATGTTGTTTGGTCTTTTTTGTTTGGGTTAATTGAAATAGTACACAATAGGGTCGGTTCCGCTGTGTACATGGGACACATGGGACACTTGGGACAGTAAAAATGATAAAAGCCCCGCGTACGT
>CACWFY010000024.1:39488-69904 GCA_902760345.1 uncultured Bacteroidales bacterium
TTAGAAAAACGCTGTTTCATCTGTCCCATCTGTCCCTTGAGCCATTCGGTAACGCATAGACCGCATCTCTTGTTCAGAGCGTCGCACCACGACATAGCCTCGGATGTTGTGAACGGTCTTTGCCTGAAAGCCCAGTTCAAACTTGTCAAGGGACTGGTACCTGTCAGCATAAATAAAAGACGGGTGATTGTTGTTTAATTTTTTTTTGCAAATTTTGAGCCTTCGACTTGCAAAATATGCAATTTTTGTTTCAAAATATGCAAAAAGTGCAAGGAAAAGGCTGTTTTGGTTTGCAGGATTGGAGAAATTTGATTACTTTTGAAACCAGAAACGAAATAACTAAAAACATCAGTTGGAAGATTGCCAACATGACGGTATTCGACTGTGATGCCACTATCGTTGCAACCATCGTTGATGGCGAAGAGGTTTTAAAGCATAAGACGATGTCAAGCATAAAAAGTAATTTAACATGAGAACAATTAAAATATGGATGATAACCGCCATCCTCATTTGCTGCGCAACGGTGTTGACGTCGTGCAGCAAGGATGACCCTGTAAATCCAGAACCTCAGCCTGTCATTCTCAAAGGCGAAGCTGCTGTGGAGTGGACAAAGAACCATCTCGATTCGCTGGTGAACGTATACATGGCCGACTGCGGCAATCTGCTGGATCCCGATATGACGAGAGACCTGCTGAAGTGTATCGGCTATACACGTTTGAATGTGTTCGACTATAGGGAGGCCGGCTGGCTGATAGACAGCGTCGTGTTTATCCGTCTGATGGATCGCGCCGAAGTGGCTAATAATAAGACCATCCTCTTCACGATGGGCATGTACGGATGCGGCAAGACGACTAGCCTCAACAACAATCCCGATCTGAAGAAGCTGGTCAGTGAGGTGGGCGTAGTCTCCGAGGGGGCTTACAATAATGTGAAATACTTCGACGAGATGGTGGAAAAGAGTGGGAAGCGTGGCTTTGAACCCCACCTTATTTATGTCTACAACGATGCTGAGACAGGCTATACCAATTGTATGGAGCGTTTGATTCATTCCAACCGTGCCGTGACTTGTGAGGCCTATATCTCCGTCTTCCCGCAGTACCAGGGCAGGGTGGAGTACATCGAGGAACACTATCCAGATATGAAGTTCTACTGTTTGGACAACAACCATAATAACGGCGGCCAGCGCGTGACCACGGAAGCGGCCAAGCAGTGGGACTACACGATGACAGAAGACTTGCAAGAGAAACTCTATGCCATCAAGCAGTCATATATTGACTCAGGCAAGTTGACTGCTGAGCAGATTTATGCTTTACAATGATGTTAGGCATACCCATGTCGAGTACTAATGGTTGAAGCTTATAAATAATAATATGGTACAAGATTTATACATTTTGATGATTACGGCCGCAGTGGTCAGTATTGTTTTTAAGTTTCTAAAGCAGCCGGTGGTGCTGGGTTATATCGTGGCCGGTGTGCTGGTAGGCCCTTATCTGTATGGCAAGACCATTGTGAGTGCCGACAATGTAAAGGCATGGGGCGACATCGGCGTGCTGTTTGTGTTGTTCTGCATCGGTCTGGAGTTCCGCCTGAAGAACCTCATCAGTAGCGGAAAGATTGCCGCCATAGGCGCCATGACCATCATCCTCGGTATGATGCTCCTAGGCTACCTCGTGGGGCAGGATGCCCAATTTGATATGATCAACTCGCTGTTCCTGGCGGGCATGCTTTGTATGTCGAGTACCACCATCGTGATGAAGGTCATCGAAGAGGCTGGCATGAGCAAGGAGCGCTTCGTCAAGGGCGCTACCAGCATCCTCATCGTGGAGGATGTGGTGGCAGTGGTGCTGATGGTATTGCTCTCCAGCATCGCCATCCGCCATCAGTTCGAAGGTGCCGAGTTGCTCAACAAGGTGCTCGTGCTGGCCCTCACGCTCGCGGTGTGGTTCATCACTGGCATCCTGATTATTCCTACGCTGTTGCGCATAGTCAAGAAACATTTGAACGACGAGACGCTGATTATCCTTGCCTTGGGTCTGTGCTTAGGCATGGTGCTGACTGCGGAGGAAGCAGGGTTCAGCAGTGCTCTCGGTGCTTTTGTCATGGGTTCTATCCTCGCCGAGACGGTGGAGTCGCACCGTATCGAGAAGCTGATGACACCGCTGAAGAATGTCTTTGCGGCCATCTTCTTCATCTCGGTGGGTATGCTCATCAACCCTGCTGCTTTGGCCGAATATTGGATAAGCATCCTCTGGGTAAGCCTGGTGATTATCGTCGGCATGATACTCTTCGGCACCTTGGGTTGCTGGTGGGGTGGCGCTACGATGCGCGACTCCATGCTGACGAGCTTCTCGTTTGTGCAGATTGGTGAGTTCTCGTTCATCATCGCCTCGCTGGGTACCAGTTTGGGTGTCCTCGATCCTATAATCTATCCTATCATCGTGGCATCCAGTGTGGTGACGACCTTCCTAACACCTTATATCATGAAGGCTGCGCTGCCATGCTACACATTCCTCTACAATCACACTTCGGTCAGTCTGCGCACCAAGATCGACCAGCGCGAGCAGCAGGTGGCAGCAGCAGAAGCGACCACCGCTTCCGATGGTTCGTCGATGGCCGACAAGGTGCGCCATGCCGTCAGAAACACCTTCATCTTGAAGCGGTTGGTAAATCTGTTTATCAAAAATATGAGCGCTCATGATGAAAGCGGGCGATAAGTAACATCCTACTCTGCAGTTTCTTACTGGTCGTAACATGGCGCGCTCGGACTTTCAAAATATGCAATAATTGTTTCAAAATATGCAAAAAGTGCAAGAAATGTGTGTTTTGCCTTGCAGGATTGGAGAAATTTGATTACTTTTGAAACCAGAAACGAAATAACTAAAAACATCAGTTGGAAGATTGCCAACATGACGGTATTCGACTGTGATAGAGGTTTTAAAGCACAAGACGATGTCAAGCATAAAAAGTAATTTAACATGAGAACAATTAAACTATGGATGATGGCCGCCATCCTGATTTGCGGCATAACTGTGTTAACCTCATGCAGCAAGGACGATAACAACAAGACCGTCGTTCAGCCGCCTGTCGCCAAAGAGTATTTTACGCTGTGGAACCAGTGCGACGCGCTGACGGCTCTGCAGGACTATGTGAAGGATGTGACCGACCCCGCCTCGAAGAACTTCATCAAGGAAGAAGACCGCATCGCTACGTTCGACATGGACGGTACGTTCGTCGGTGAGCTGTATCCGACCTATTTCGAATACAACATGCTGGAGTATCGTGCGCTGGACGATCCTGCGTATAAGGACATCGCTCCAGCTGACGTCAAGGAGGCTGCTCAGGCTATTAGGGACTTTGTGCGCAACGGCACTAAGCTGCCCAGCAATTTCGACATGATACATGCCTACGCGGCAGCGAAGGCTTACAGCGGTATGACGCTTGCCGAGTTTGATGCCTACGTCAAGGCATACGCCCAACAGCCCGCTAACGGGTTTAGCGGCATGACCTACGGGCAAAGTCACTATAAGCCTATGCTTCAGGTCTTTGACTACCTGAAGGACAATGGCTTCACCTATTATGTCGTCAGTGGCTCCGACCGCTTCATCTGTCGTGCGCTGGTAGAAAGCATCGGCATCCCGATGAACCGTGTCATCGGTATGGACGTCAAACTGCGCTCCAGTAGTCAGAATACAGACGATGGCGTCAGTTACACCATGGGTAAGGAGGAAGACTTGGTGCGTACTGACGTACTCCTCATCAAGAACCTGAAGACAAACAAGGTGTTGCAAATCTCGCAGGAAATCGGCAAGGTGCCCGTGCTGTCGTTCGGCAACAGCAGCGGCGACTGTTCGATGCACAACTATGCGCTGGGCAATCAGAAGTACAAGTCGGCAGCTTTCATGCTGGTGGCCGATGACGATGTCCGCGACCATGCCAACCTTGCCGAGGGGGCTAGCCGTGAGGCAAAATGGCGCGAGGCCGGATACTACGTCATCTCGATGAAGAATGACTTCAAGACCATCTACGGCGACGGTGTGGTGAAGACCGACTTTACTTTCTAACACAATAATACAAGTAGACGTCAGCAATGAAGAAAGATATGACACGATCGATGACGGCTGCTATCCGACTATGGGTACTCACCACAGTCATTTGCAGTGTAAGTGTGCTGACCTCGTGTAGTAATGACGACAGCCTCACCTCTGAGGAGCTGTTCGAGAGGGAGATGACCGAGGCACTGGCCGACGCGCAGACATACGGCCCGCAGACCCAGGCTTTTGCTCAGGAGGTAGCCACGCACTTCAACGGTTATGTGACCGACATCAACTACAAGACGCGTGAAAGTGCCACACGAAAGTGCAAAACCGACAACTGCCAGCCCTACGACCTGAAGGACTTGGCACGCACCACCATCGTGGCCGGCTGGAACAGCACAGAGATCCAGCCCGTCATCGACTATCTGGTGTCGACTGCGACAGAGCGTAGCTTCTTCGGACGCTACAAGCACCAGACCAGCGACTACGGCTACTGGGGTGATATCGTCAACCTGAAGTACGACAAGCTGATGACCGAAATCCAGGTGAAGACCTACGGCATGTTCTATGCCTCGCAGGAAGAGGAGATAGTACGCAGCGTCATTGGCGATGACCTCTATACGGTCATTCACGACAAGACTGGTGTTGAGCCAGGACTGTCGCACTACTATTATGAGATTATGCGTGCCGACACATCCAGCGAAGCTACCATAGCAAAATATAAGCAACTGGCCATCGATTATCACAATCGTTGCGACCACATTAACGACAATAACCAATGAAACAGAATTTCTTTATATTTTTTGCAGCAGCTGTGCTCCTGTTAGGCATGGGCGCCTGCACGGACAAGACTGACAGTCCCGCAACTTCAAACCAACAGAAGTTGGAAAAAAGCCTCATCGGTCTGTGGTATGAGGATTTTGAGTATAATGACGTGACCGAAGACGGCAAGCCCTTCAACCGTGCCTTGATAGCTGTGGAAGCCAAAGCCGACCATACGGGCTATGTGGCCCTGGCTGTGTTTGATGACGAATTCAATGAGCCGCTCGAGATTTATGGCGGTCCGAAGGATGCACCGTTCACATGGCAGGTGACTGCCGATGGGCAGATCACTCTGACCGACCCGAATACAGGCACGTCTATGAAGGTGGCCGCTACCCGTGGTGATGAAAATAGTAACAACAACGGAAACTTTGTTGATATCGGTCAGATTAACATGAGTTGTGAGCAGGGGAAGGTTGCCTTCAGCAATGCATCCCATGAAGGTTCGCTTACCAAGGCTGAAGGCCAGCAGGGCGATTTGATTCAGGACTGGATGGCGAAGTCTACCCTCCCCAAGGCCTGCATCACCGACCAAATACCGGTTGAGATCTTGAACATCAAATGTATGAACTACGTGTTCAACTACCCCTCGGTAGACCCCTTTGGCAATCCGTGTACGCTCAGCGGCACCATCACGGTGAACGAGGCGCTGGCAAAGGATAATAAGCCTTACAACGGCATTATGCTCTACAACCACTTCACCATCTACGAAACCACACAGGCCCCTTCGCGCGGAGCCGTCGAGTTCCCCACGGGGGCAGCCCTCATCACTGACTTCATTGTCGTAGCACCCGACTACTATGGCTTTGGCATCACCGAGAAAGAGCCGCAGGCTTACTGCATATCACAGGCCAACGGACGTGCCTCGCTCGATGCCTACCTCGCTGCCAAACGACTGATAGAAGACCTGGAGGTAAAGAAAGGCGACGACTTCGTCATCGCAGGCTATTCGGAGGGTGGACAGACCACGATGGCCGTGTTGCGCGAGATCTCTGAGCGCCATCCTGAGGTGAAGGTGAAACGCGCCTTTGCCGGCGACGGTCCCTACGACATCAACTCGATGTATGACGCTATTGCCAAGAGTGACACCGAGATGCCCAGTACCGTCTGCGATGTGCTCTGGGCTTACAACCACTTCTTCAAACTGGGCTACGATATCCACGACTATCTGAAGAATCCTGTGGCCACGAACTTCGATGAGTGGTTCCTCAGCAAGAAGTACAAGCGCAAGGCCCTGGACGAGGAGCTGATCAAGACCAAGAATACGAGTGACTTCTGTACAGCGGCTGTGCTCGACGCCAGCAGTCCCTTGTCGCTCCGATTCAAGGAGGCCTTCAGCAAGGATGCGCTCACCAGCGGCTGGACACCGCGCAGCGACTTCGACATCATGCTCTACCACGATACGAAAGACGATGTGGTACCCGTGGACAACTACTATGCCATGAAGCAGTTCCTCGATAATCATAAGATCAAAACAGAGGGACTTGTCGGCGACTACAGTGGCACAGCGAAAAATGATCTCGGCACAACCAACCATGAGGCTTCGGCTGCCACCTTCTTCGTCAAGATTATTGAGTGGATAAAGGCGAATTACGATTAAAATAGGCATAATCATCAGTTTAAAAAAGAAAATTAGCGTTGCATGTGATGATATTTGGAGATAATTGTTTACCTTTGTCGGAGAAACCTGAATCAATTTAAAACAATAGAACAATGAAATTACTGAAATGGACTTTGATGCTCGGCGCCATAGCCGGGTTGGTGGCATGCAACATTGACATGCCCAAGGAGACACAGTCATCGTTTGAGACGATGATAATTAAGAAGTCAGACATTGAGATGCCTTACAGGTTCAGCGCCAGGATGAAGGGTCAGAACGATGTGACCGTCACGCCACAGGTGAGTGGACAGTTGATGAAGATATGCGTAACGGAAGGTCAGCAGGTGAAGAAGGGACAGGCACTCTTTATCATCGACTCACGCAATGCCCAGCTGGAGTTGGAGGCTGCACAGGCTAACCTACAGGCTGCGCTGGCGCAAGAGAACTCAGCCAAGTTGGAGTTCGAGTCGAACAAAAACCTGTTTGACAAGAAAATCGTGAGCAGCTATATGCTGAACAACTCAGAAAATGCCTACAAGCAGGCTCATGCTGCTGTGGCACAGGCACAGGCTGCTGTAAACCGCGCGAAGGTTAACCTTGGATTCTGTACGATTACGGCCACGGTGTCGGGTATCATCGGTGAGATTCCTGTACGTATCGGCGATCAGGTATCACCTATGACGCAGCTCACCATGCTGAGCGGCAATACGACGATGTATGCTGAGTTCTCAGTGACGGAATCCATCGTAGAAAGCATGGTGCAGGAGGGTATGAACGCATCGGATGTAGAAAAGTATATTAACCAGTTGCCCGATGCAACATTTATCATGAAGAATGGTACGGAGTATCCGCACAAAGGTCGCGTGGTCAGTCTGACGGGTGTTGTCAATGCCTCGACGGGTTCGTTGACCAGCAAGGTGTCGTTCCCCAATCCTGACGGTCATCTGTACTCTGGCATACAAGGTACGGTAGTGATGAACTTTGCAGAGAAGGGCGTGATAGTCATTCCGCAATATTCTGTAGTACGCTTGCAGGACAAGGCCCAGGTGTATAAGGTACAGGCCGACAGCACGGCTACCGCTGTTGACGTGACAATGGAAGATGCTGGCAACGGTCAGGACTTCATCATTACCAGTGGCTTGAATCCTGGCGACCGGATTGTGACCACGGGTGCCAACAACGTGGTGGAGGGACAGAAGGTACTGTTCCCGGAAACCGAAAAGGAGAAATAACGAAGACTCGAAACCTCGAAACATCGAATTATCGAAACATCGAAAAACAATGAAAAATAATATTTTCATCAATAGATACGTGATGGCGTGTGCCATCTCGATTGTCATCGCGCTGGTAGGCTATATCTCCATGAGTACGCTGCCAGTTGAACAATATCCTGACATTGCGCCGCCTACGGTGATGATTACTACCAGCTACTCCGGTGCTGACGAGAACACGGTGATGAAATCTGTTATCCAGCCACTGGAAGAGGCTATCAACGGTGTGCCCGACATGACCTACATGACCTCAAAGGCATCGTCTAACGGTGATGCAGAGATTACCGTTTATTTCAAGCAAGGCACTGACCCCGACATGGCGACGGTGAACGTGCAGAACCGCGTCACCCGTACACAGGCACTGCTTCCTGCTGATGTAAACAAGATTGGTGTGACGGTACAGAAACGTCAGAACAATATCCTTCAGATTTTTGCGGTGAAGAGTGCCGACGGTAAGTATGACGAGGACTTCGTGTCGAACTATGTGGATATCAACGTGAAGCCGCGTCTGATGCGTATCACCGGTGTGGGTAACGTTCAGAGTATGGGTAACACCTACGCCCTGCGTATCTGGCTGAAACCCGACGTGATGGCTCAATACGGTCTGACCCCTAACGACATCTTCGCCGCCATCGGCGGACAGAGCTTCGTGGCAGCTGTGGGTTCGCTGGGTGAGCAGTCGAAGAACTCGTACCAGTACTCCATGCAGTATAAAGGTACACTGAAGAGCGTCGACGAGTTCAACGACATCGTATTGCGTACCAGCGGTGGCGGCATGCTGCACCTGAGCGATGTGGCTGAGGTGAAAATTGGTGCTATGAGTTATAACTTCACCTCGAATATCCAGGACCGTCCCGGTGCTATGTTCATGGTGTTTGCTGCCCCTGGCTCCAACGCCACGGAGGTGAATGCCAACATCAACAAGACGTTTGCAGAATTGAAGTCATCAATGCCTGCCGGACTGGAGTTCGTCACCTTGATGACCAGCGACGACTTCCTCTTCGCAGCTATCCATAACGTGGTTGAGACGCTTGTCATCGCCATCATCCTCGTTATCTTGGTAGTATTCTTCTTCCTGCAGAACTTCAAGGCCACCATCATCCCATCTATATCTATTATCGTGTCGCTGTTGGGCACTTTTGCCATCGTCTCACTGGCAGGTTTCTCACTCAATATCCTGACACTGTTTGCACTCGTGCTGGCCATCGGTACGGTGGTTGATGATGCCATCGTGGTGGTCGAGGCAGTCATGGCTAAGATGGAGGGCGGCATCAGCGATGCCCGCGAGGCCACCCGTCAGGCTATGAGCGAGGTGTCGGTAGCCGTCGTCTCGTGTACCTTGGTATTTATGGCCGTGTTCATCCCTGTGATGTTCATGCCGGGTACCTCAGGCACGTTCTTCACCCAGTTCGGTGTGACGATTGCCTCGTCCGTCGGTCTGTCGTGCGTGTCGGCCCTGACGCTGTGTCCTGCTCTGTGTGCCATCATGATGCGCGTGACGGAAGGCAAGCAGGAGGGCAAAAGCCTCATCTATTACACCAAGAAGGCCTATACCGTCAGCTATAACGCCATCTACAACAAATACGCCAAGAGCGTCCAGAAGTTCATCAAGCGACCCCTCATGGCATGGAGCCTGCTGGCTCTGTCTGCCGTACTGCTGGTATTCTTCATGAAGAGTCTGCCTTCTGGCCTTGTGCCACAGGAAGACCAAGGCGTGTTCCTGGCTGAGTTGCAAGCACCGGAAGGCTCCACGCTGCAGCAGACCCGTGAGATGGTGAAGCAGGTGGAGGCGAAAGTGAAGAAGATTCCCGAGTTGGAGAGTTTTGCCGTCGCCTGCGGTTATGGTATGTTGTCTGGTGCCGGTTCTAATTACGCTACGCTGGTTGTTCGTTTGAAGAACTGGGAGGAGCGTCCGGGTATGAACCACTTGCTGACGCTTGTGATGTACCGTTTCTACTTCGACTGTCAGGAGATTAAGGATGTGCGGGTACTGCCCTTCGAGATGCCGCAGATTCCCGGCTATGGTACGAGTAACAGTGTTAGTCTCGTCGTGGAGGATCCTACTGATGGCAACCTGTCGGAATTTGCCAAGCAAACCGAGCACTTCCTGTCCAAGCTGTCAGAGCGTCCTGAGATAGCCTCTGCCTCATCGACTTACTCGGAGCGCTTCCCGAAGTATCAGGTGGATGTCGATGCTGCCCAGTGTGACCGCGCTGGTGTGACGCCAGAAGCCGTTCTCAGTACCCTCGGCATCTACTGCGGTGGTGCGTATATCGGCAACTTCAATCAATTTGGTAAGGTATATCGCATCATGGCGGCGGCCTCGCCCGAGTATCGTCTCGACCCGCAGTCGCTGCAAAATATCTTCATGCAGGTGGGTGACGGCAGGATGGCTCCCATCTCACAGTTTGTGTCGCTGAAACAGATTGTAGGTCCGGCAAACATCGAGCACTTCAACCTGTTCCAGAGCATCAGCTGCTACATCAGTACCAATAGCGGCTACACAGAGGGTGATGCCCACAAGGCCATTGCTGAAGTGTTCAAGGAGGAGATGCCCATAACGGCCACCTATGAGTACAGCGGCATGTCGCGTGAGTTGGAGGAGGCTGCCGGCTCCAATGCCACGGCTCTTATCTACGTCATCTGCGCCATCCTGATCTACCTCATTCTGGCATCGCTTTACAACTCGTGGTTCACACCGTGGGCCGTGCTGTTCAGCGTGCCGTTCGGACTGATGGGCGCCTTTGTTTTTGCCTATTTCGGCAATCAGCTCGGCTTGCCCGGTATGGATAACAATATCTACCTGCAGACGGGTGTCATCATGTTGATTGGTCTGTTGGCTAAGACGGCCATCCTGATTACGGAGTTCGCTTCAGAGCGTCGTGCCCAGGGCATGGGTATTGCCGAGGCTGCCTTTGAGGCCTGCAAGGAGCGTCTGCGCCCCATTCTGATGACCGTGGCTACGATGATCATAGGTATGATACCGCTCGTCATTGAGGGTGGTGCCGGTGCCAACGGTAACCGTGCCCTCGCCCTGGGTGTTATCGGTGGTATGTCCGTCGGTACCATAGCTCTACTGTTCGTCGTTCCAGCCTTCTTCATCGTGTTCCAGAAGTTGCATGAGCGGTTCCAGGGCGGCGTGAAACGCCTAAATGAGAAATGAAAAGTGAGAAATGAAAAAATGCATTATGA
The DNA here is from genome assembly GCA_902760345.1 of uncultured Bacteroidales bacterium. Classification (GTDB taxonomy): domain Bacteria; phylum Bacteroidota; class Bacteroidia; order Bacteroidales; family Bacteroidaceae; genus Prevotella. The sequence goes on from CACWFY010000024.1 coordinate 50,408, forward strand.
TGATTAAGATTAATAAACAGTATTCGATAAATTTGTCATTTATCATTTATACTTTATTATTTAGCATAGCGCTATCGGGCTGCGGCATATATAATAAGTACGAGCAGAACACGCAGGCGCCTGCCGATGTCTTTGGAAATGGCGAGAACATACAGACAGCCACAAGTGAGACGAGCATTGCCCAGATGTCGTGGCGCGAGTTTTTCACTGACCCGCTGCTTCAGCAGTTGATAGAGCAGGTGCTGGCCAACAATACCGATCTCAACTCGGCACGTATTGCCGTCGAGAAGAGCCAGGCAGCGCTGACGGCTGCCAAGCTGGCCTATCTGCCCTCGCTGGCCTTGGCACCTCAGGGCACGCTGGCCAAGTTTGACAAGGAGCCATGGTCGAAGACTTACAGTCTGCCGTTGCAGTTGTCATGGGATATCGATGTGTTTGGCAGCATCACCAACAAGAAGCGCGCAGCAAAGGCCGTGCTCCTGCAGGCTCAGATGCAGCAGGAGGCCACACGCTCTAACCTCATCTCTGTTACGGCTCAGCAGTACTTTACATTACAGGTGCTTGACCGCCAACTGGAAATTCTCATGCAAACCGACAGTCTGTGGAACGAGTCACTTGAGACCGAGCAGGCGCTGTGGGAGAATGGAAAGGCCTATAGCACCGCCGTCAACCAGATGGAGGCGTCATACTTGAATGTGAAGACACAGATTGCAGATGTTCGCCGCGAAATCCTTTCCGTCGAGAATGCCCTCTGCAGGCTGCTGGCTGTCAGTCCACGACATATCGAACGCCAGAAGTGGGGCAGTTCCATGCTGCATCATGCTGAGGCCACGGGTGATGCTGATGAACGTATGTTCAACACCAAGTACCTGAAAATCGGTGTACCTGCCCAGATGCTGGAGAACCGTCCCGACATCCGCATGGCCAACCATGCCATGGAGGAGGCCTTCTACAACACGGCAGAAGCCCGTTCGGCCTTCTATCCCAGCATCACGCTCAGCGGTTCTGCCGGATGGACCAACTCTGCAGGGGGTATGGTGATTGATCCCGGCAAGATACTGCTCACGGCTATCGGCTCGCTCACACAGCCCATCTTTGCCCGTGGTAAGCTGATTGCCAACAAGAAGATTGCCAAGCTCACGGAGGAAGACTTACAGAAGAAGTATGTACAGATGGTCATCAATGCCGGCAACGAGGTCAACGAGGCCATGGCCGACTGCATGACTGCTCGCGAGAAACATGCTTACTTTCATCGTCAGGTGCAGGTCCTCCATGAGGCATATACAGGCACCCATGAGTTGATGGACAATGGTAAGGCCAGCTATCTCGAGGTGCTCACCGCTCAGGAGTCGCTCCTCAATGCCCAGCTTAACGAGGCTTCAAACATGTACAATGGTGCCCAGGCTGTCATCGCACTCTATATCGCACTCGGCGGTGGCACGAAATGAGAGTAATCGTCAACAAACGAAATACAGATGCAGACTAGATTCAAGAAAAACGCTAAGATTGCCGATATCCTGATTACCTCTGTCGGTGGCACACTGTCGGTGGGCATCATGCTTTATGCCATCTTACACTTCGGACTTGGCGAAGCCTGGCCCGAGCTGGTGCTTAACCTGTTCTACATCGCCTGTCTGACGATGATCTGGTTGTACTTCTTCAACCGGCTCGACAGTCAGCAGTTCAACTACTGGTGTTCTATCTGCATCAGTGTGACGGTACTGCTGCGCGACATCCTCTTTGCGCCGCCATTGTCCTACTATGCACTCCACCTGGTGTGTCTCCTCCTCTCAGTACTGTTGCTCTGCATGCTCACCTTCTTCTATGCCCGCAAGAACTGGAAGAGCTACACCAAGGGCAACCTGTGGATGATTTGTGTCGTAGACATCGTCATTGCTGCTCTCTACAACCTGGACATCTATATGGAGCCCATCAGTGAATACACCAACTATATGCTCACTGAAATCTGGATACGTCCTACCATCACCTATGGTCTTGTGGCCTGTTTTGTCACAGAAGTGAAAGAAGAACCCCAAAGTGTATAAAGCGTAAGGATATATCGAACTCACGATAAAATGACAAAGAAGATGATGCGATGAAGACACTCTGTCACTACATATCAGAATATATGGGTGTGCTAGTGCTGGTCGCAGCCTTGCTGGCACTTGTGTTCCCAAGTGTGCTGCAACAGGTGCGGCCGACGGTCATCAATCCGCTGCTGGGCGTGGTGATGTTCGGCATGGGACTGACGCTGAACCTGAAGGATTTTAAAATCGTTTTCAGTCGTCCGAAGGATGTCATCGTGGGCTGTCTGGCGCAGTTTACCATCATGCCGCTGCTGGCTTGGGGGTTGGCTCGACTGTTTCAGCTCGACGAGGCACTGGCGCTGGGCGTGGTACTGGTGGGTTGTTGTCCTGGCGGTACGGCGTCGAACGTGATTACCTATCTGGCGAAGGGTGATCTGGCGCTGTCGGTAGGCATGACGGGTGTTTCCACCTTGCTGGCTCCGCTGCTAACGCCCCTGCTGACATGGGCCTTGGCCGGAAAGAGCGTCGATGTGGATGTGGCGGGCATGCTGCTGAGTATTCTCTGTGTGGTGATACTGCCTATCGTCGTGGGATTAATCGTGAAATGGATTTGGCCGAAGTTTACGGAGAAGGCAACGGACTATCTCCCTGCTTTCTCGTCGGTGGCCATTGCTCTCATCGTAGCCATCATCATTGCTGCCAATGCCTCGAAGTTGTTGGCGGGCGGTCTGGTCATCGTCATCGTGGTCATGCTTCACAACCTCTGCGGACTGAGTCTGGGCTATCTGATAGGACGGCTGTTAGGGCTGTCTGAGCCGAAGAAGAGGGCTGTCTCTATCGAGGTGGGTATGCAGAACTCAGGCCTCGCCTCGTCGTTGGCTACGCTCCATTTTGCCGCCTATCCCCTGGCCACCATCCCCGGTGCCATTTTCAGCGTGTGGCACAATATCAGCGGTGCGTTGGTTGCCCGCATATACACGAAGATTAAAAAATAAACAAGGAAGTGGCCGAGAATCAGCCACTTCCTATGTCAACAAATCTCTGATTTTGTCGGGATGAGGCGACTCGAACGCCCGACCCCTACGTCCCGAACGTAGTGCGCTACCAACTGCGCTACATCCCGATGCGGTTTCCCGCGAAATCGGCTGCAAAGTTACTCTAAAAATTTGAATTACGTGCAGTTTTATCCAAAAAAATTTGTTATTGCGCTGAAAAAGGAGTATCTTTGCACACAAAACTAATCTAAAATGAAACATATCGTGCTGACACTTTTGTGTCTGGGTATTTCGTTGGCAGCGTTCTGTCAGCGCGTGATAACGGTTAAGGCTGGTGATGCAGAGAGTCTGTTGGCCGCAGTGAACGAAGCTAACAAGGTGAATGCTGACAAGGATGCGCCACAGTTGTTTGTCCTCATTCCCAATGGTCTCTACGACTTGGGCGAGCGGGTGCTGACGCGTATCACGGGACATCATATCGTCTTCGTCGGACAGAGCATGGAGGGTACGGTGATACAAAATGCTCCCGACATCAAGAACGAGGGTATCAGCAAGACGGCCGTGTTTCAGAATCGTGGGTCGGACATCTGTTTCCAGGATCTGACGCTTAGCAATGCCCTCGACTATTACAGCTGTGGTGCGGCGGGTCGTGCCGTCACGTTGCAAGACAAGGGCACGCGTACCATTTGTAATCGTGTGCGCCTGTTGTCATATCAGGACACGTATTATTCTGACAACGAACAGTGTCAGCATTATTTCCAAGATTCAGAGATTCATGGTACGGTGGACTTTATCTGTGGCGCTGGTGACGTCTGGTTTGAGGGCTGTCGTATAGTGACCGAGAAGCGTACCACCGACGGACATGGTCGTGACGTGATAGCTGCTCCACGTACGTCGGAGACGTCGTGGGGATATATCTTCAGCCATTGTACGGTAGAGAATATCGTCTCAGACTTTGAGTATGCCAGAGGGTGGCACACGACGCCACACTGTATATGGCTTTATACGACCCTGCTGACTCCCGAGAAACTGTGTAAGACCCGCTTTGACAGTCGCGGCATGCGTACGGTGCAGAACGACTTCAAGGAATATGGTACGATGGATGCTACGGGAAAGAATATCACACCGGCTTCGAACGTGGTGACCTTTACGCTGGAAAACGAGAATAATACCGTAGAGACCATCCTGACAGCTGATGAGGCCCGTCGCTATACCATTAAAAATGTCTTCACGGAGTGGAATCCCGTGAAGACATTGAAACAGGTGGAAAAGAAAGCGCGCCAACTGTGGAGGCGGCAGTAGCTTCCACGATATAATTAGAGGTTCACCAGGAACGACATACCGATCGTCCAGTAGTGCATCTTCTTCTCTTTCTGGTACTCTACACCACCAAGATACTCTTTAAAATCGTTCTGGATTTCCATCAGAGACTGGGCACCAGATGTCAGCGCATGCTGATAATAATGGAAGGGGTTCCACTTCAACGAATAGTTCTTCTTGGTATAGTCGTAGTCGCAATAGATACGCCACGAGAAGTTTGACTTGTATTTATAAGTCAGCGAGATACCTGTACCATACGAGGTAGACGACTTAGCACCCAACGTCAGATAGTCCCAGTCATCAGTCCATTTACTGTCAGCAGTGGTGGGATAATCCAGCGTGGGGAGTGACAAAGCGGCTTCGCCTGTGGTATTTTCGAGGGTCATCGTATACTTGATGTCCTTCAGGTTACCTTCGGCGTGGCCGTCAATGTCGAGTTCCTGTGTGAACGAACGACCGATCAGGGCCTTAGTACCCAGCGAGAAACGCTTGCTCAGCGGAATATTGAAGTAGAGACCTACGCTACCAGTAAACTCTGCAATGTGGTCGCTCTTCACCGTACCATACATGTCAGTAACTGGGGCATTGGCAAAGTTTACATCATCATCATCGGAATAGCCGACTCTCTTTCCGTAGTTTTCCCAAGTCGCGTCATCGTATTCGGGCGCTCCTGAGAAGTCGCCAGGATATTGCGCTGCGTAAGTATCCATCATACCTCCCCAAAGTGCTACTTCACTTTCCTGAATGTCATCAGAATACTTACCGAAGTCCTTAGCCGACATGGCTCTTACGCGCAGACGACCACCCACACCGATGTATTTGTTGAAGAAGTAGGCTCCTTCAGCATCGACCACTGTAGCGGAACGGAACTTAATGCTCTCGTTATCAAGCTCTTCGTCAAATTGGAGGTCCTTGGTGCCCAGTCCGACACCCATCGAGATGCTGAAGAATGAGGGATTCTCGAAATCCATCTCCATATCGTTGCGGAGCAGACCCTTGCCCTTGAACATCAGGTCGCAAAGGGCGTAGCCCAACTCAGTAGAGAGGATACCGATACCTGCACCCGACATCACGTCAGAAACCCAGTGGCGGTTGTTCAGTACACGCATTACACCGGTAGCCGTTGCCACACCATAACCGGCAACAGAGAACCATGGTGAACGGGTCAGACCATACTCCTTGTGCAGCAGGGTAGCACCAACGAACGAGGTGGCCGTGTGGCCAGAAGGCCATGAGTTAGCCTGAGAACCGTCGGGGCGCATCTCCTTGGCGGTATACTTGATGCCGTTGACAAGGGCAGCCATGATACCGTAAGACATACCTGCCGAAGCCAACAGACGAGGCCAGTCGCTACGGCCTTCGTAACCAGCCAACTTCAAGCCAACGGTCATGGCTGGGCCAAAGTACTGTGTGTAGTCGTCAATACCCGTCTTGAAGTCGGTCAGCAACTGGGTATTCTTCTTCATGCCCTCCGTATTCTGACGGAACATGGCCTTGTCGCCCTTGATGGCTATACCGGCGGCAAACAAAGGAATGCCGACGAAGGTCATTTCGTCCATAAACTTGTAGGGCTTCACACCAGGATTGGTCTTAGACTTGAAGAAATCGAAGTCGGGCTTCCATGTATCGCGAGTCGCCATTGCATCGGTTGTGGGGACTTCGAGCTTTAGCTCAGGACAATACGTTCTGGTATCACCATAGGTCATTTTGGGCTCCAATTCGGGAACCGTCAACTTTAAGTCCTCAGCAGAGGCTGATAGTGTCATGCCCATCAGGCAGAGCATAAAAAATAGCTTTTTCATATTTGTAAGAATAGTATTGTTCTAAATAATGGTGCAAAGATATAAAAAAAATGTGAAATAATGATATAATATCTGTTTTTTTTGTATTTTTGCCGCTAAGTTAAACTACTAATGGCAATGATGAAGCAAATTTATATAATAGTTTTGCTGGTGCTCATCGGCACAACAGCAAAGGCACAGACGACAGACATGGCTCGTGGCGCAGACGTCAGCTGGTGTACAGAGATGGAGGCAGCAGGGCGAAAGTTCTATAATGCGGAAGGTACGGAGCGGGAGCTGATGACGCTGATGAAGGAAATCGGCATGACGGCCATCCGCCTGCGCGTATGGGTGAATCCCAGCCAGTATGGCTATGGTGCGTGGTGTGACAAGGCCGATGTTCTGGTCAAGGCCCTGCGAGCCAAGAATGCAGGTCTCGACTTGATGATAGACTTCCACTATAGTGACTTCTTTGCTGACCCAGACAGACAGGATACCCCCGTCGACTGGAAAGACTATAGTCTAGAACAGATAAAGGCCGCTGTGGCCGCCCATACCAAGGATGTGCTGCAGGCGCTGAAAGACGAGGGTATCGAGCCCAAATGGGTGCAGGTGGGCAATGAGACCCGTGGGGGAATGATATGGAATACAGGTAGGGTAATGTCAAAGAATTATGCTGGTTATGTTGCTCTGAGCAATGCTGGTTATGATGCTGTGAAGGATGTATTGCCCAACGCCCAAGTTATTGTACATATACACAACGCCTTTGAAGCTGCCAATTGGGACGGCTGGTTCTTCAAGGAGTTCAAGAATGCTGGTGGCAAGTTCGACATGATAGGTCTGTCGCACTACCCCGACTACGATAATTGGGCCAGCACTGCGTCAGATGTGGCGAGCAATGCGAATGCTGCCAAGAGCGTTGAGACGCTGGGCAAGACTTTTGGTGTTCCCGTGATGATTGTCGAGACGGGTTATGACTCATGGTCACCGTCGAGGGCTTCAGAGGTGATGGCCGACCTGATGACACGTATGAAGGAAATTCCGCAGTGTGCAGGTGTCTTCTATTGGGAGCCAGAGGTGGATGGTCAGTGGAAGCCTGCCTATTATGGTACAATAGGTTGGAATGCCTATAAAATGGGTGCATTCACAACTGGTGGTAAGCCGACAGCAGCCCTTGATGCTTTCAGTGCAGGAACTTCGTCTGTTGAAAGTATGCAACATGTTGGGCAGGTAGAGCATGCAACGTACTATGATTTAAAAGGAAACCTCCTTTCTTCTCCAGTCAAAGGTGTTACCATTGAAAGAAGAGGAAAGGAAGTCCGGAAAGTATTGCAGTAATTACAATAAACGCTTTAGCTCGTCCAGCTCTTCTGTTGTTGTGGCCCAACTGGTGACGAAGCGGCAGACGGTGTGATGGATGTCGGCCTTGCTCCAATGGGTGAACTCGATGTGCTGTGACAGGCGGTCGACCATGTCGTTTGACAAAATAACAAACTGCTGGTTGGTGGGTGAGTCGATAAAAAACTCACAGCTTTTCTCTTGGAAAATCTGTTTCATCTGCATAGCCATCTCGATGGCATGGCGTGAGAGCTTGAAGTAGAGGTCGTCGGTGAACAGTGCCTCAAACTGCAAGCCGATAAGAGCTCCCTTGGCAATAACGGCACCATGCTGCTTCTGGATGCTAAAGAAGTGCTTGTGGGCCTGACGGTTGGTAAAGACCACCGCCTCGCCGCAGAGCGCACCAATCTTTGTGCCACCGATATAGAATACGTCACAGTGGCGCGCCAGATAGGGCAGGGTGATGTCGCAACCTTCGGCCATAAGTCCGTAGCCCAGTCGTGCACCATCTATATATAAAGGTATATTATAGTGCTTGCAGACCTGATAGATGTCATCCAGCTCCTGAGCACTATAGAGCGTTCCCAGTTCGGTGGGGAAGGTGATATATACCAGTCCTGGGAATACGGCATGGGCGTTGTTGCCATCGTGCATGAAGTCGTCAAGATACTTGTCGAGCGTCTTGGCTTCCATCTTTCCATTATTATCGGCGATGGTGATGATTTTATGCTCGGTAAATTCTACCGCACCAGCCTCGTGGACATTGATATGACCGGTACCCACACAGATAACGCCCTCATACTGATACAGCATGGAGTCGATAGTCGTGGCATTTGCCTGTGTGCCGCCCGTCAGAAAGAATATCTGGGCGTCGGGCATGCCGATAGCCTCGCGAATGCGCCCTTTGGCACGCTCGGAGAACTCGTCGAAGCCATAAGGTGTGGGCTTGACGTTGTTGTACTTAATGAGGTTTTCCAAGACCTTCGGATGCGCCCCATTGTTGTAGTCGCACTCAAAGGATATCATAAGGCTTCGAGCATACGCTTGATCACTACCGAACAACTGATTTCGCGGTTGGCAGCCTCGGGGATTACGAGGCTGTTGGGGCTTTCAATGACATCGTCGGTCACGATGAGGTTACGACGGACGGGCAGGCAGTGCATAAACTTACCATTGTTCGTCCATGACATGTGCTCAGTATCGACGGTCCACGAGCGGTCCTCGCAGGTGATCTTACCGTAGTCGGCGAGATTTGTCACACCTGGGTTCGACCAGTTCTTGGCATAGATGAAGTCAGCACCTTCGAAGGCCTTGCGTTGGTCGTACTCCACACGAGCGTTACCTACGAATTTGGGGTCGAGCTCATAGCCCTTTGGATGGGTAATAACTAGGTCAACATCCTCGGCGGCATTCATCCACTCTGCGAATGAGTTGGGTACAGCCTGGGGCAAAGCACGGCAGTGAGGAGCCCAGGTTAGAACGACTTTTGGACGTTCTACCGTCTTGTGTTCCTCTATGGTAATGAGATCGGCAAAAGCCTGCAGAGGGTGTACGGTAGCAGTCTCCATAGCGAAGACGGGACGGCCAGAGTACTTAATGAACTGCTGCAAGACGGTCTCAGCATAGTCGTATTCGCGGTCGGTGAGACCAGCGAAGGAACGCACACCAATGAGGTCGCAGTAGCAGCCCATAACGGGGATAGCCTCGAGCAGGTGTTCTGACTTGTCGCCATCCATGATGACGCCACGCTCGGTCTCCAACTTCCAGGCGCCGGCATTGACGTCGAGCACGATGACGTTCATGCCCAGATTCATGGCTGCCTTCTGGGTTGACAGACGGGTGCGCAGGGAGTTATTGAAGAAAATCATCATCAGGGTTTTGTTCTTACCCAGATGCTGATACTTATAACGGTCGTTCTTAATCTCGAATGCTTCGGCCATCGCCTTGTCCAGCGGACCGATATCTTGTACATTAATAAAACTCTTCATATTTGACTATTTTACTATTTCACAATTGTCAAATCGCTAAATGGTCCAATTGTCCAATTATGGACGTGTTTGTCCTTCGCCTTCGATAATCCACTTATAAGTGGTGATCTCCTCCAAGGCCATAGGACCACGCGGACCCAGTTTCTGGGTAGAGATGCCTATCTCGGCACCAAGGCCGAACTGGGCACCATCGGTAAACGAGGTGGGAGCATTCCAATAGACACAAGCAGCGTCAACATGCTGTTGGAACTTGCGGGCGGTCTGCTCGTTCTGGGTGATGATGGCCTCGCTATGACCACTGCCGTACTGATCGATGTGGGCAAGGGCAGACTCCAGAGAGGCGACAGTGCGGATAGCCAGTTTGTAATCCATGAATTCTGTGCCGAACGACTCTTCGGTAGCCATTTGAAGAAGGATTTCAGGATAGTGCCCTGTCAGCAGTTGGTAGGCAGGCCCATCGGCATAAAGCATGACTTTATGGTCGAGCAAGGGTTTTACCAGTTCAACGAGGTCGCCCAAGCGACTCTCATGGATGATAAGACAGTCGAGGGCGTTGCATACACTGACGCGACGGGTCTTGGCATTACAAATGATGGCCTTACCCATCTCCATATCGCCCTCTTCATCAAAATAGGTGTTGACGACGCCTGCTCCTGTCTCGATGACGGGAATGCGGGCGGTGTCACGTACAAAATCAATAAGACGGCGTCCGCCACGGGGGATGCAGAGGTCAATATAGCCTACGGCGTTCAGCATCTCGCCTGTTGCCTCGTGGGTAGCAGGTAGCAAGGTGACGACGTCAGGCTTGACACCATATTGTCTAAGTACCTCATGGATGAGTTCTACGGAAGCCTGATTCGACAGGTCGGCGTCACTGCCGCCTTTCAACACGCAGGCATTACCACTCTTAAAACAGAGTGAGAAGACATCAAAGGTAACGTTGGGACGCGCCTCGTAAATCATGCCAATGACCCCAAAAGGTACGCTGACACGATGCAGGCGGAGTCCGTTAGGAAGCGTCTTCTCTTTGGTAACATGACCCAGCGGTGAAGGTAGGCTGGCTACGTTTCGCATATCGCTGGCAATATCGGCTAAGCGCTTGCAGGTCAGTTGCAGACGGTCGTATAGCGGATTACTTGGATTCATCTTTGCCAGGTCCTTTTCGTTGGCGGCAAGGATGCGTTCCTGATAGTTAATGATGGCATCGGCTACTGCATTCAGTATTTGGTTACGCTGATCGTCAGATAGCAATGCCAGCGTTTTGCTGGCCGTCTTGACGCGCTTAAAGGTCTCAATGAGTTTCATGAGGCATAAATTCAGTATGTGGAACGTTCTTTTTGTTTTGTATCAGGTCGACGAGGATGTTGTTGCGCTCGCCATTGGCAATGATAACGCGGATGCCTGCCTGCTGCACTTTAGTTGCCGTGGTGTACTTTGAGTGCATGCCACCACGTCCGAAAGCACTCTTCTCTGGCTGGATGTATTCTGAGAGGTCGCGGCCAGGTGCCACTTCCGGTATCAGCTCTGCTGTAGGGTCGTTGGGATTCTTGGTGAAGACTCCGTCGATGTTCGAAAGCAGGATGAGCGTCTCGGCCTGCATCATCTGTGCAATCAGTCCTGACAGCTCGTCGTTATCAGTAAACATCAGTCCTGTGATGCTGACGGTGTCGTTCTCGTTGACGATGGGTAGCACGCCATTGTCAAGCATGACGTTCATGCATTGGCGCTGGTTGGCATACTCGTCGCCGGGCTCGAAGTTTTTCTTCATGGTGAGCACCTGTCCGATATGGATGTCGTATTCACGGAACAGGTCGTAATAGAGTCCCATGAGTTTTACCTGTCCTAAGGCAGAAAACAGCTGGCGTTGTTCAACGCTGTCGAGCTCACGACCCGTGCGCAGTTCGTCGCGTCCAGCTGATACGGCACCGCTCGACACGAGGATGACATCGTAGTCCTGACGGCGTAGCCACGCAATCTGGTCGACCAAGGCCGACATACGTGTGACATCGAGTTTACCCTCGGCACGCGTCAGCACGTTCGACCCCACCTTCACAACGATACGTTTCTTCATTTGGCGTCCTTTTGTCTGATTTCTACACGACGAATCTTACCGCTGATGGTCTTAGGCAACTCGTCGACAAATTCTATGATTCGTGGATATTTGTAGGGAGCCGTCACCTTCTTGACATGCTGCTGCAGCTCCTTGATGAGGTCGTCACCGGCTTTATCCTTCCACTCCTTGCCCAACACCACTGTGGCTTTGACCACCATGCCGCGCACATCATCGGGCACACCAGTGATGGCGCATTCCACCACGGCGGGGTGAGTCATTAGGGCACTCTCCACCTCGAACGGGCCGATACGGTAGCCCGACGACTTGATGACATCGTCGATGCGGCCTTCAAACCAGTAGTAGCCGTCTTCGTCGCGCCAGGCCATATCACCAGTATGGTAGATGCCGTCGTGCCAGGCCTCGCGTGTCTTCTCTTCGTCGCGATAGTAGCCTTTGAAGAGACCCACGGGCTTTTTGTCGCCCACACGTACCACAATCTCGCCCTTCTCACCATCCTCGCACGAGGTGCCGTCGGCACGTAGCAGGTCAATGTTGTACTGGGCGTTGGGAATACCCATGCTGCCGGGCTTGGGCGTCATCCAGGGGAAGGTACCCAGCGTCATGGTGGTCTCGGTCTGTCCGAAGCCCTCCATGATGTTGAGGCCTATCAGCTCCTTCAGCTTGTCGAAGACGGCAGGGTTCAGCGCCTCGCCGGCTGTGCAGCAGTATTGAAGTGAAGACAGGTCGTACTTCGACAGGTCCTCGCGAATCATAAAGCGGTAGATGGTGGGCGGTGCACAGAAGCTCGTCACCTTGTATTTCTCTATCTGACGCAACAGTGTGTCGGCATTGAACTTCTCATGGTCGAACACGAACACCGTCGCACCGGCAAACCACTGTCCGTAGAACTTACCCCATACAGCCTTGCCCCAGCCTGTATCGGCTACGGTGAGGTGCAGTGAACCCTCGTGCAGGTTGTGCCAGAACACACCCGTTGTGAGGTGTCCCATGGCGTAGAGATAGTCGTGAGCCACCATCTTCGGCTCGCCGCTGGTGCCCGAGGTGAAGTACATGATCATCGTGTCCTCGTTGTTGTTGACGAAGGCAGGGCGCACAAACTTCGGCGCCTGTTGCCACTCTGACTGCCAGTCGCGGAAACCCTCGGGAATGGGCTTGCCATGATCGGTAACGGCGATATACTGCGTCACCGTGGAACTCTCTGACATGGCCAGCTGTATCTGTCCAGTGACGTAGGCATCGTCTACGCAGATGATGGCCTTTACCGAGGCACGCGTGTTGCGGTAGATGATGTCTTTCTTGGTCAGCATATGGGTGGCAGGGATGACGATGGCGCCAATCTTACATAGGGCCAGCATAATGACCCACCACTCGTAGCGTCGTTTCAGGATGAGCATCACGGGGTCACCTTTTCCGATGCCCAGCGACTGCAGGTATGCAGCGGCCTGGTCACTCTGTTCCTTCAGCTGTTTGAAGGTGGCACGTATCTCCTCGCCCTGATCGTTGGTCCATAGCAGTGCGAGTTTCTCCGGAGCCTCTTCTGCCCACGCATCCATCACGTCGTATGCGAAGTTGAAGTGCTCAGGGATGATGAACTCCAAATTCTTATTGTAATCCTCTACAGACGTAAACTTTGTCTGTTTCAAAAATCTTTCTATCATTATCGTTAGGTCGATATATCGTTATGACGTTATTACGAAGTTATTCTACTGTAAAGGCGAGGAATTTCACGGCTTTGTCGCCGACAGCCAGCATACCGTGGGGTTTGCTGGAGTCGAAATAGATGCTGTCGCCCTCTTCGAGTATCATGGTCTTACCACCGATGTACAGCTCCATCTTACCCTCCAGCACCATATTGAATTCCTGTCCGGGGTGCGTATTTTTGTAGATGGTTCTGGCGCCAGGCTTGGGCTCGACGGTGACGATGAAGACATCGGCCTTATGATTGACAAATCCGCCTACCAGCGATTGGTACTTATAGGCCTTGGTGCGTTCGATGCTCATGCCTTGTCCTTTGCGCGTCACGTAGTACGACTTCATGTGCGGAGCCTCGGCAAAGATAAGCTCTTCGGTCGACACGCCATACTTGCGGGCTATCTTCATCAGGTTCGAAATGGTGATGTCTAGCTCGCCCTTTTCTATCTTTTCGTACTTCTCTGCCTCTATGCCGATGGTCTCGGCCATCTCGCTTACCGGAATATCCAGCACGTCGCGTAGTCCACGCAGACGCTCACCAATCTGTTTCAGTTGCTCATCCATATCTCTTAACTCTTAATTCTTAACTCACTTCGCTCCTGCTTTCAATCCTCTAATAACTGCACTGGTAAAGCCTGCATGCTCCATCTCGTTCAGACCCTTGATAGTCACACCGCCAGGAGTGGTCACCAGGTCGATGGCTGCCTCGGGGTGCAGTCCGCTGGCTTCCAGCAGCTTGACAGCGCCCAGCATGGTTTGCATCACGATCTCCTTGGCTTGGTCGGCCTTGAATCCCAGTTCGACACCACCTTCTGAAGCGGCACGGATATAACGCATGGCATAGGCGATACCGCATGATGCCAGCGTAGTACCGGCTGCGAGATGCTGCTCATCGGTAATGAGGGTCTGTCCCATGGTGTTAAACAATGTAACTACTTGCTCTGTCTGTTGAGCCTGTACCTCAGCTAACGGTACGAGGAAGGTCATAGACTCCAGTTGTGCAATGGCGATATTGGGGATGCAGAGGAAGGTGGGGATCATCTTGCCATCTACGCTGAGCCATTCACGAATACTATCACTCTTGACACCGGCAGCAACCACTACAAGTATCTGTTGCTCATAGTCGAGTACGTCCTTGATGCTCTTTAAAACTTGCTCTACTAGCCATGGTTTAACGACGACGCAGACAATATCTGCTCCCTGCGCAGCCAACTGGTTGCTTGGGGTAGCGGTTATGCCGAGAGTAGAAAACTTGTCGCGTGTCTGGCGGCAGGGATCGCTGACACAAATGTCTTCGTTTTGTATATAGTCGCCCTTGATGAGGCCTTCGGCAATGGCGCCACCCATGGCACCTGCACCAATGATACTTATCTTCATAATGTATTCAATATTTTCGTTAGCTTATCAATAAATAGGTCTGCCTCGGCTTTAGTCAGACAGAGTGGTGGTAGCAGGCGTAGGATGTTTTGGCCCGCACAGCCAGTAAAACAGTGCTCTTGATAGATGAGGGGCTGGCGGACATCCTTATGAGGAATATCCAGTTCAATACCTATCATCAAGCCGCGCCCACGTACATCTTTAATGTGTGGACTGTCGATGGCTTTCAGTTTCTCCATCAGATAGTCACCGACCTCGTGAGCATTCTCTACCAGTCCTTCTTCCTCAAAGACATCAAGTACGGCCAAAGCGGCAGCACATGCCAGATGATTGCCACCAAAGGTGGTTCCTAATTGACCATAGATGGGAGTGAAATCGGGACTGATGAGTACGCCACCCATGGGGAATCCGTTGGCAATACCCTTAGCTACGGTGATGATATCTGGTTTGATACCCAACCATTGGTGAGCAAAGAACTTACCGCTACGTCCATATCCGCATTGTATCTCGTCACAAATCAGCGTGACACCAAAGCGCTTGCAGGCATATGCCAAATCTTGTGCAAATTTAGGTGTAGCCATCTGAATGCCACCTACACCCTGTATGCATTCCAGAATGACGGCACAGACACCGCCACGTGACATTTCGCGAACCCAGGGCTCTATGTCGTTGAGTGGCAGGAAACGAACATGATGGTTGTCGTTCAACGGAGAAACAATCTTTGGATTGTTTGTAACTTCAACTGCCAACGATGTACGACCGTGGAAAGCTTTCTCACAAGACAAAATACGGGTGGCTCCAGGATTCTTAAACGATGCCAACTTTAAGGCGTTCTCATTAGCCTCGGCGCCACTATTAATAAGAAACAACTGGTAGTCGTCGTAACCGCAAATCTTGCCTAGTCGCTCTGCCAACTGCTGTTGCAGCGTATTAATGACGGAGTTGGAGTAGAATCCAATCTGCTGCAACTGCTCTGTCACCTTGTTAATATAGTGGGGGTGCGAATGGCCAATGCTAATAACAGCATGACCCCCATAAAGGTCCAGATATTCCTGACCTTTGTCGTCCCAGACCTTACAGCCCTGTCCTTTGACAATATTCACGTCAAAAAGAGGATATACATCGAATAGTTTCATACGCTGATTCTTCTTAGTGGTTGCAAATGTACTGCAAAAAACCGATAAATCGGTTGTTTTTCTGTCTTTTTTTATTGTTTAGAATGCGGAGGCTTTCAGTCGAAGACCTGCTGTTTCGTCAATGCCGAACATGATATTCATGTTTTGAACGGCCTGACCTACGGCACCTTTCAGCAGGTTGTCGATGGCTGAGGTGACGAGCAGTTTGTTGCCGTATTTCTCGACATGCACTAAAGCCTTGTTGGTGTTCACCACCTGCTTCAGGTCTATTGACTTGTCGCTGTAATGGGTGAAGGCGGCATCTTTGTAAAAGTCCTTGTAGGCTTCAAGCACATCCTCTACTGGAGCGGGCGTCTTGATGACTGCTGTACAGAAAATGCCACGAGCAAAGTCGCCGCGATAAGGGATGAAGTCGATGTCAGCATCAAGATAACCCTGCATTTGTTTCAGACTCTGACGAATCTCGGAGATGTGTTGGTGCTGGAAGGGCTTGTAGATGCTCAGGTTATTGTTGCGCCACGAGAAATGAGTGGTGGCTCCTGGCTTCTGGCCAGCGCCTGTAGAACCCGTAATAGCATTGACGCTGACGTCCTCTTTCAGCAGGTTAAGGTTGGCAGCAGGAAGTAGGGCCAACTGAATAGCTGTGGCAAAGCAGCCAGGATTGGCCACATGTTGCGCTTTTTGGATATCCTCCCTGTTAATCTCTGGCAAGCCATAGACATAGTCGTGGTTGCCCTTGATGCGGAAGTCTTGCGCCAGGTCAATAATCTTCACGCTCTCTGGGATGGTATGCTCCTTGAGGAATGCCTCGCTCTTACCATGTCCGAAGCAGAAGAATACTACGTCGACCTTGTCGAAAGGCATCTCGTCTGTAAACTTTAAGTCGGTTTCGCCGATAAGGCCTTCATGTACGTCGGAAACCAGATTGCCGGCGTTGCTCTCTGAGTTGGCAAATACGATTTCTGTCTCAGGATGGTTAAGCAGCACACGGATGAGTTCACCACCCGTGTAGCCTGCTGCACCTAATATTCCAACCTTAATCATCTCTTCTCGTCTTTATGGATTCCGTAGTAAACGCGGAGCGGTGTGCTTGACACCTTGATAAAGCCCTTAGCCTCGTCAGCTGTCCAACCGGTCTGAGTCTCGCCATATTCACCCAATTTGCTCTTGGTGAGGTCGTTGACAGAGTCGATACCTACGGTCTCGAAACCATAAGGACGGAGCTTCAGAATGGCAGTACCAGTCACGTTACGCTGGCTTGAGGTCAGCATAGCCTCGATATCGGGCATCACAGGCTCCAGGTACTGACTCTCGTGGAGAAACATGCCGTACCAGTTGGCCACCTGGTCCTTCCAGTATTGCTGCCACTTAGAGAGAGTAGACTTCTCCAGCAGGCGGTGTGCCTCGATGATGAGCTTAGGAGCAGCAGCCTCGAAACCTACGCGGCCCTTGATGCCGATGATGGTGTCGCCCACGTTGGCGTCGCGGCCAATGGCGTACGAAGCACCAATCTCCTCAATCTTCTGGATGGCTTTTACCTTGTCGTCAAACTGTTCGCCATTTACTGCCACAATCTCTCCCTTGTCGAAGGTGATCTTCAGCAGGGCCTCGTTCTCCTTGGCTGTCACATGCTTCAGGTAAGCCTCCTCAGGCAGGCCCCGTGTGGGGTCGAGGAGTTCGCCACCACAGATTGAGGTGCCCCAGATGCCTACATTATATGAATACTTCAACTTGGTGAAGTCGGCAAAATAGCCGTTGGCATTCAGGTAGTCTACTTCTTCCTTACGCGTCAGGTTCCGGTCGCGGGTCAGGGTGATGATCTCTACGCCAGGGGCCATCACGAGGAAGGTCATGTCGAAACGGATCTGGTCATTACCAGCACCTGTTGAACCGTGTGCGATAGCATCAGCGCCAATCTCCTTGGCATAACGGGCAATGGCAATCGCTTGGAAGATGCGCTCGCTGCTGACGGAAATGGGGTAGCAGTTGTTGCGCAATACATTACCAAAAATCATGTACTTTAATGACTTGGCGTAATATTCTTGTGTTACGTCAAGTGTCACATATTTCACAGCGCCCAGTTTGTAGGCGTTTTCCTCATTCCGCTTCAGCTGTTCTGCAGAGAAACCACCCGTATTGGCGCAGGCTGCATAGACCTCATAGCCTAACTCTTTAGTTAGATACATAACGTTGTAGCTGGTGTCGAGTCCACCGCTGAATGCTACTACTACTTTCTTCTTGTTTGCCATATTGTTTTATTTTTGTTCTTCTATTTCTTGTAAATGTTTGATACGCGATAATACCTCTTCGGGTAATTTGACTGGCAGGTGTTCTGTGGGGTCAAAAAGCATGGCGGTACAGATACAGAATTTACGGTTGCGCTCGCGCAGTACGGGATAGTTAACGCACCCCTCGCAACCCTTCCAGAATGCCTCGTCATCTGTCAAATCAGCAAACGTCACTGGCTGATAGCCCAGTGCTGTGTTCATCTTCATCACGGCGGCACCACTAGTCAATGAAAAGATCTTGGCATGAGGCCAACGAGTGCGAGCTAGCGTAAAGGTCATGTCCTTAATGCGCTTGGCAATATGTAAACCTCTGAAATCAGGATGAACGATAAGGCCGCTGGTGGTTACATATTGCTGGTTCTCCCATGTCTCAATATAGCTAAAACCAGCAAATCGTCCATCTCTTGTTAGCGCAATGACTGCCTTAGCTTCAAACATCTTCTTTGCCAGATATTCGTGGGTACGCTTTGCGATACCTGTGCCACGTACTTTTGCGGCTTCTGCTATTGTCTGAAGAATGGTGTCTACATAGACCTCGTGCTCAGGTCCTGCTACCAGTACTTTGATTTCTGCTTCTTGTTCCATTTTAATGTTCAACGTTCGTCATTTCATATTCGGCACCACTTCGCTCAGAGCGTCAATGACTTCTTCTTTTGATACGCCTTGCTTGATGACGATGAAAATAGTGTCATCACCAGCAATGGTTCCGAGTATTTCGTGAATATGATTATTATCTATATTGTAAGCGATAGAGCTGGCGTAGCCTGGGCGAGTCTTGATGACACCCATGTTGCCAGAGAAGTGAATGCTTAGAAAACCAGGCACTTGAAGCATCTCACGGACAGAATGAGGTGTCGTGACGCGTTTGTACATCGTGTCATTAGGCAATACATAGACGTAGTTCCCGCGCATAGAGGCCGCCTTGGCAACCTTCAACTGCTTTAAATCACGGCTGAGCGTGGCTTGGGTCAGTTGGAACCCTTCTTTTTTGAGGGCGGTCAGTAGTTCGTCCTGACTGCCTAACTCCTGACTGGAGATAATCATTCGGAGGGCTTCTAAACGGTCGTTCTTAACTTTCATGTCGGTATATTTATTCAAATGAGGGTGCAAAGATACGGATAAATATGCAAACCACCAAACAATCACGCGCTTTTTTTGCGTTATTTTTATATTGCTTGCTTTCAGAAGGTAATTGTACGCTGATTTATGCTTGTTCTCGGGTGGTGTTAGTTGTTCTGTTTGCGACCACAGTATTGCTTCGTGCGCATATATATAAATAAGGTGAAGTGAATTTTATAATTGATGTATGTCAAATCAAAAAAATATTTTAGTCAATTGTGTGATTTTTCTTGCCAAAAGTTTTGGAGTATTGAAAAAAAAACGTACCTTTGCATCCGCTTTCGCCTCAAAACTGGGGTGCTGGCATTAAAGAAAGAGTTCTTTGACACGATTTACATAAACAGATAAGTAAGTAGTACAAG
>CACWFY010000025.1:0-2181 GCA_902760345.1 uncultured Bacteroidales bacterium
ATGTGTAAATTAAAGTAAAAACAACAATAAAACGATTAAACAATGCTAAAAGATGGACCAATTATTTGGTTTGCAACATAGAAGAACCGACCCCATGATTCGGTGAACTACGTAGGCTGAAAGGTAATGAGTTAACCGACAATGCGTTATATAGCATCATTAGTCGTTGGAAAAGTGACGGCTGGGTAGAGAAAACCGGTAAGGGTAAATGGGAGAAGAAGAGATGAAACCTTGCAACCTTGCAACCTTGCATCCTTGCAAGATGCGTTTCCATAATCCATAATTCATAATTAAGATGATACCACGAGGAATCAGAAACAACAATCCGCTGAATATTCGCAGGTCGAAAGATCAGTGGCAGGGAATGAAGAAGACGCAGAGCGACAGTAGCTTCTGCCAGTTTGAAACCTTTGAAGAAGAGTTCTATTGTCTGTTGGTGATGCGGAAGGCGAGCATGGTGAGGTCGTCGTTCTGCTCGGCGCCGTCGCGGAACTGGTCGGTGTCGGCCTTGAGGGCCTCGATGATGTCGCGCATACTTAGGTTCCTGCTGGCGGTTCTCGGCTTCGTTCAGGCCGTCGGTGTAGAGCAGCATTATACCGCCGCTGGGCAAGTCCATCTCTTCGCCTACATATTCCAGGTCGGGCCATAGTCCGATAGGGGCATTGGCCTCCTTGACATCGAGGAAGGCGTATTGCCCCTCGGCATTGCCGATGACGGGCGGATTGTGCCCGGCATTGCAATACTCTACCCGTCCTTGTTTTAGGTCGTACATGCAGATGAACATGGTGACAAACATGCCCATCTCGTTGTTGTCCGACAGTTCGACATTCAGGCGAGTGGCTATCTCAGCAGGGGTCTTCCCCGTCGAGGCCAGCGATAGGAATCCGCGAGTGGCCAAGGTCATGAAGAGCGATGCGGGCACACCCTTGCCGCTGACATCGCCGATGCAGAAATAGAGCATGTCGCCTTTCCAGAGGAAGTTGTACAGGTCGCCACCCACCTCCTTGGCGGGTGTCATCGAGGCATACATATCGAGACCCTCTACGTTGGGGAACACGCTGGGCACCATCGACATCTGTATGTCGCGGGCAATGCGCAGCTCACTCTCCATGCGCTCCTTGGCGCTGGTGGTCTCTTCGAGCTGGTCGTAGGCCGTCTTCAGGTCGTTGTGGGCCTTTCTCAGACGGACTCCCATGCGCCATACCAATCACTCGTCCGATGTGGCGCTGGCGAACGTAACGCTCATTCTCGGCTGTCATCTCCAGTTCCTTCTGGTGTACAGCCGCCTCTTCACGGGCTTCGGCGTTGCGCGAAAGGGTGATGGCCGAGTCGAGCCGTTCGGTGATACTTAAGCTCACGGCACGGGCCGTGTCGATTCGTCCGGCCTTCTTATTGACTTCATACTTCTTTAGGAGCATTTTCTGTATGTTCTCCAACGAATAGCTGGTGCCGAACTCTTTCATCATTTCATCCAGGCTTCCGAAGTTGTCGGCAGCATCCTGCCAACGTCCTGCCAGTCGCAGATAGTCGCTGGCCAGTATCTTGCCTTCTGCCGTCTGGAAGAAATCTGTCTGGCAAAACAGCCTGTAGGCCTCGGCGGCTTCGTCCTTGCGCCCCATACCCTCTAAGGCTCTGGCTAAATAGATGTTGTAGCGTGCCCGCTGTTTGTTGCTATAGTCAGGTCGCGCGTCAGCCTGCTTCTCATATCCGTCGATCAACTGGTTCAGGCGCTCACTTATAGTCGGCTATTTCCAGATAGTTGTAGCTGATGTTAATCACGCCCACGATAGCATCGCGGTAGCTCACGGCATTCTGATGTTTCTTGATGATGTTGAGATGGGCGCGATAAGCCTCTTCCAGACGATTGTCGGTCTTGTCATCCCTCAATCCCAGACGGCTCTGACTACAGCCGATATAGATGAGCATGTTGGTGTATTCGCTGGTCGTGTCGCATCCCAGGCTTTTTAGCCTTTCTGTAGCGGGTATGGCCACTTTCAGGGCGTCTTCGAATTCAGTCCATGTACTAAAAAGACCCGTCAGGCGGTTGGTAATGCCGGCATACACCCGCACGTCTTCGTCGTCAGTAGAGTTCTCTACAGCGGCGATACCCGTCTTCCAGTACAGTTCGGCCATGCGTTTCTGCATCATACGGTCATAGGCGTAGCCCAGCCAGTAGCAGGC
>CACWFY010000025.1:2224-40876 GCA_902760345.1 uncultured Bacteroidales bacterium
GGAAAATGACGGCAGCGAGCGTCACCACCAGCGTCAAATAGCGAAGTCTGATTGTGTTCATATATCCATTTTTGGAGATTGTCCGTGTGCAAAGATACAAAATAATTCATAATGCATAATGCATAATTCATAATTTTTATGTTTCTTTTGTCTAAAAAAAATAAGTATCTTTGCACCCCTGACTTCGTCGATGCGTCACCCTAATCGTATTTGAACGTGGAAATGGCTTTAAGCCCTTCCTCTATTTTTGCGTATCGGGCAGATAATAGCCCAGGTGGGGCGGCTGGTTGTACACCTTTTCCACAAAAAGCCGCCATTCTTCCACGTTTTTTTCATTCTTACTGATAAACTATCCTAAAAGTTCGGGCCTTTTGAGCGGTTATTCCCGATAATTTGTTACCTTTGCGGCTTCTTAGAAAGCATTCTGTCAGAAATGACAAGCAATTGACAACATGAAGATAAAAAGGAGTTTACTCTCACTCTGCACCCTGCTAACCACGCTGATGATGTGGGCTGGCCCCGTCAGTCAGGAACAGGCCTGCGAGGTGGCCCGGCAGTGGCTGAGCACACAAAACGGCGCAATGCGCAGGTCCGCCGCCATGCTGCCGCTCGAGGTGAAAACCGTGATGGGCGCTACCGACGAGCGCCAGCAGCCATTGCTGTATGCCGTGAACATCGGACAGCAGCAGGGCTACGTGGTAGTGAGCGGCGACGACCGTCTGCGCCCTGTGCTGGCCTATAGCGACAAGGGTACGTATAGCGACGAGGCGGTGCCAGCAAATATGCGCGTGTGGTTGGAGGGCTATGTGCGCGAGATGCAGTGGCTCAGCCAGCATGACTACGAGGGTGTGACCACCGCGGCCGCCGATGCCAGCCGCCGTAGCGGCGTGAAGGTGGCCATCGCCCCGATGGTGACTACGCAGTGGAATCAGGGTGCACCGTACTATTACTATTGCCCGATATATCAGGACGAATACTGCGTGGTAGGCTGTGTGGCGACGGCCATGGCGCAGGTTGTCAACTACCATGCTCAGCGTAAGGCCATTCCTACGACGCTGCTGAAGGATATCCCTGCATATACCTCCACTTCGAATAAGATAGCAGTGCCCGCTATTGGCAAGGATACTGCCCTCGTGGCTTGGAGCGAGCTGAAGGATACCTATGCCAAGACGCTGAAGGTGGCCGACGAAGGCGTGAGGGCTGTCAACAAGCTGTCGCAGGTTTGCGCATCGGCCGTCAGCATGAACTACCGCCCAACGTCGTCAGGAGCCAACAGCGAGGCCATTGCTCCAGCGCTGAAAGACTATTTCGGATTCAGCGAGACCACCCAGCTGGTGGTGCGCGACAACTATACCATTGCTAACTGGATAGAATTGATATACAGCGAGTTGGCCAGTGGACGACCCGTGCTCTACAGCGGACACTCGAGTGGCGGTGGCCATGAGTTTGTGATTGACGGCTACGACGTCAATGAGCTGTTTCACGTCAATTGGGGCTGGGGCGGCAGCAACGACGGATACTTCGCGCTGAGCGTGCTCAACCCAGGCGACAACAGCGGCATCGGAGCCAGCAGCACGACCGACGGCTATAGCTACGATCAGGATGCAACGATAGGTATTCAGTATGGTAGTAACGACCCTGTGGCCAGCATTGAAACGCGTGGCACGACCCCTCGCGTGGTGAGTCTGGAAGCCACCAGCGGCCTCACCATCAGCGGCGAGCCTTATACCCTGCATCCGCAAACGCTGACCGTGACGCTGAAGAACAATAGCGACGACGAGTTCTATGGTCCGCTGCACTTCTTTATGAGCACCGATGAGAATAAAAAAGGAAATGCTAAGCAGCGCTGTGGGGTGACCATCGTCAAGGGTGCCACCGAGACGGTGAGCTTCAGCTTTACGCCTACGGCGGCAGGCAAATATTATGTGTGGGTGACGACTGACACCGGTGGCTCGGACGTGGTGGCGTCGACGAGTGTCGACATCAGCGCGTTTGCTACGCCCACCACGGTGACGGGTCCGCTGATGTTCAGCTTCATGGTGCCCGACGACGTTGACCCCACATCGTGGAGCAACGCCGACGACGTTATCACCGCTGACGTCTATGCGAAGAAAGTACGACTGGCCCCCAAGGTGAAGAATGTCAGTAGCGAGGAGATTACGACCGGCATCGGTTTCCAGCTATACCGTAAAGATGGCGAAAGCTGGGTGCTCGACGCCGAGCCAAAGAGACAATTCTCATCGACCAAGACCCACACAATGAAGCCTGGCGACGAGGTGCGCTTCTCGGCCATGACCTTCAACGATGTGGTGCCTGGCGAATACAAGATGGTGTTGTCGACGGTGGTTGGCGAGAAAGTGGGCGACGTAGACAACCGTGTGTTTACCGCCAGCGACGAGCGCTACCATCTGAACGTCGTAAATGGCTTTGTGGTGAACACCACGACAGGCGATAAGACGTATGCCAAGGTGACTGAGGGCACGGTGGTGACACCCGACAATGCGTTGGCCGTCGACCTGACGAACGTCAGCTTTACCGACATCACGACCAACAGCAATCCCAACACCTTATATATATTGAGTGATGCGCAAGAGACCCCTGCGTCGCTCACGGACAAGAACGTCGTGAAGAACGGTGTGGCCGAAAGCATCAGCATCACCGACGACTATGGCTTCTGTGCACCTGTCGACTTCACCGCCAACAGCGTGAGCTATACGCGTACGTTCAACAAATTCTATGACGGCGGCCAGAATTGGTCGACCATCGTGCTGCCCTTTGCCGCCACACAGGTGAGCAACAGCGAGCGTACTCTGCCATGGGACAAGGCCCATCGCCGCTTCTGGCTGATGCAATTTAGTGGCGAGTCGGGTAGTGCACTCGAGTTTACCACCGCCCCCACAACGTTACAGGCTTACACGCCCTACCTGATAGCACTGCCTGGCGACGCCTATGGCGCCAGCTTCTCGCTGGTAGGCAAGTCTACGCTGACCTTCTCGGCCACCAATGCCACCGTCAAGGCAGGCACGCAGGCCGCTACGGTGGGCACCACGTATAAGATGACGGGCACGCTGTTGGCTGAGAGCGGGCTGAGCTACGTGTATATCCTGAACGACGTGACAGGCACCGAGTGCGGCAACCGCTTTGTCAAGACTACCGAGAGTGGCAGCGTCGCTCCCTTCCGTGCGTACATCGAACCAACGTCGGCTATGCCTCGTGCACAACAGCTTTCTATCACGTTTGGGCAGACGACAGGCATGGGCGACACTTTGCGTCTAAATGATAAAGGAGAAACGACAAATGATAGTGTCTACGACCTGCAAGGACGTCGCGTGGCCAACCCATCGAAGGGTATATATATAGTAAATGGTAAAAAAATCATAAGGTAAAAAAGATGAAAAAAAGTTATGTCATTCCAAAGGTAAACGTCGTACGGCTGACGGACTGCAGACTCCTGGCGGGGTCGATACAAGATGCTGGCCTGCCTGATGCTACACCGCCAAGCTTATCCGACACAGACGTTGAATAAGTATTCCGATTGTTTCGCTATATCGGAAATAATGTTTATCTTTGCACAAAATTTGAAACGGATGAAAAGACTATTACTATTTTTCTCGCTGCTCTGTCTGCTGACTGTCGTGCCGGCACAAGCACAGCAGGTGCACCCCAAGGACACGACAACCGCACAGACCGTGGTCGACACGCTGGCAGCCGACTCGCTGATGTCGCTGGCCGATGCCGACCTGGAGGAGGCTGACGCGGATATGGCTGGTGAGGGCGGTTCGCTGCACAAGCAGCTGAAGCGGAAGTTCATCGAGGGCTCGGCAGGCTTTATGTCGCTGGTGGCCCTGGCCTTGGTGCTGGGCTTGGCGTTCTGTATCGAGCGTATCGTCTTCCTGACGCTGTCGGAGGTGAACACGCGCAAGCTGATGAAGGACGTCGACGAACGGCTGGCGCACGACGATGTGGAGGGTGCAAAGACACTGTGTCGTAATACGCGCGGACCGGTGGCGAGCATCTGCTACCAGGCGCTGATGCACATCAAGGAGCCACTGGAGCAGATAGACCGCCAGCTGACCAACTACGGTGAGGTGCAGTTGACGCAGATGGAGAAAGGCTGTTCGTGGATACGCCTCTTTATTACCGTTGCACCTTCATTGGGATTCCTCGGCACGGTGATTGGTATGGTGATGGCCTTCGACCAGATACAGACGGCGGGCGACATCTCGCCGGCCATCGTGGCACGCGGCATGAAGGTGGCACTGATCACCACCATCTTCGGTATCATCGTAGCCATCGTCCTGCAATTCTTCTACAGCTATATCCTGTCGAAGATACAACGCCTGACGGCACAGATGGAAAACAGCGCCATCGTGCTGATGGATGCCGTCGCTGAATATAAAACGAGAAACGAAAGAAAGGAGAAATAAAATGGCTGAGGCAGGTAACATACTATTGGCAGAGGTGATGCTCTGGGTGATGTACATTGTGCTGGCAGCAGCCATTGTAACGGTGGTCGTATCGGCCATACACTCTTTCAGAACGGAGCATTAAGCATGAACTTTCGTCGCAGAAACAGAGAGGTTCCTGAACTGAACACCACGTCGACAGCCGACATCTCGTTTATGTTGCTGGTGTTCTTCCTGGTCACGTCGTCGATGGATACCGACAAAGGACTGGGACGCACGCTGTCGCCCATGGACGAACAGCAGCAGGAACAGCGCGACATACAGCGGCAGAACGTGTTGCAGATACGTATCGACGACAATGACGCCCTCTACTGTGACGACCAGCCCGTTACGTTACAGCTGTTACAGCAACAAGTGGAGTCGTTCCTGGCTTCGCGGCTGACGAAGCAGTATATCATTGCCGTAGAGACGGGGCGCAAGACGAGCTACAACGCCTATTTCGAAATGCAGAACGCCATCGTGGCAGCGCATAAGAAGCTGAACTGCTATCCGATGAGAATACAGGAGGGGGTGCGCGAATGAGCAGGTTCAGACGACAACAGACACGCGACGTGCCAGGACTGAATCTGGCAGCCATGCCCGACCTGATCTTTACGGTGCTGTTCTTCTTTATGATTGTCACGCACATGCGGCATGTTGAAACCAAGGTGCACTACCAGGTGCCGCAGGGCTCGGAAGCCGTGAAAGACGTGCGCAAGGCAGGACTGGTGTATATCCTCATCGGCAAACCTATCGACGCACAGGGCCGTGTCATCTCTGACGACGTGCGCATACAGATGGGCAACCGCTATGTGACGGTCGACGAGATAGGCTCGCTGATTGACGAGGAGCGTGCGAAGATGGACGAAGACGAGCGCCGCCACCTGACCGTTTCCATTCGTGCCGACCGCGAAACGCCCATGGGAATCATCAACGACGTGAAGCAAGCCCTGAGACGTGCGGGTGCGCTGAACATCAACTATTCGGCAACAGAAAAACGTAATAATTCGAAAGCAATCGTAGGCGAAAAGTGATTTTTTATCGCTTTTTGTTGTCTTTATCAATTATTTGTCTTATCTTTGCAAATGATAATAAAGTAAACAAAGATAATGGCTATACAGAAACTTGACAATTTGGACAAGCAGATACTGAGAATGGTATCTGAAGATGCGCGTGTGCCTTTCCTGGAAGTGGCAAGAGCCTGTAACGTTAGCGGTGCAGCGATTCATCAGCGTATTGCAAAACTGACGTCGATGGGTGTGCTGCAAGGCTCGCAGTTTGTCATCAATCCTGAGAAGATAGGCTATGAGACTTGTGCCTATATGGGTCTGAACCTGAAGAATCCAGAAAATTTCGACCGCGTTCTGGAGGAGTTGAAGAAGATTCCCGAGGTGACGGAGTGCCACTATACAACGGGTAACTTCGATATGTTTATCAAAATCTATGCGAAGAACAACCACCATCTGCTGACGATGATTCACGACCGCCTGCAACCCTTGGGGTTGTCCAGTTCGCAGACGCTGATATCGTTCTATTCGGCCTTTGAGCGGCAGCTACCAGTTACCAGCTTAGGCCAAGAAACGGACGACGAATAAAAACAATAAACAATAACGAAGACCCTGATTTATTACTAGCCTAAAACATATTGCTTATGAAGACAAATCGACTACTCATTACGCTACTGCTCGTCGCAATGACTGTGCAGGTAGCGCTGGCCGACGAAATCAAGATTGTCGGACAGAACGTACAAAACTTTTTCTATTCGCTGGACGACTCCAGAACTCAGACCAACAGCATTCCTATCAGCAACTACAACACAGAAGCTGGACGTACCGCCAAACTGAATGCTATCATCGAAAAACTGTCGGTCTATTCGGCAGACATCTATGCCTTCAACGAAGTGGAATGTCATCCAGAAGTATTGAAACTGCTGGCACAAGCAAGACCTATCAGGCAGTAAACGACAATCTGACTGCTGATGCAGGATACATCAAGTCGGGCTTTATCTACAATACGGCAACAATCGAAACATTAGGCAGCAATGTTTCCACTGCAGTAGGCTATACCTATACTTATCCATACCAAATGCGTATGCAAGCCTTTAAGAGCAAGGCTTCGGGTGAGATTTTTGTGCTGAGCATGAACCACTTCAAGGCCAGTACGAGTGATGATATTAATGTTGATATCGAAAAGAGAAAGCAGAATGCGGCTTCATTGCTTCAAGGTTTGGGCGCCGCTGCTGCTATTGATTCCGATATTCTGATTATGGGAGACCTTAATGCTGAAATAGATGAGGAGAGTCTACAGCAAATTATCAATGCTGGTTATGAGGAACAACTATTGAAGTATTACACAGGAGCAATGTATACGCATTGCTATGGTGATGGCTCGCTTATTGACCACGTGATGGCCAACAATACCATGGCGGCACAAGTAAAAAATGCTGAGATTATGCACGTCGCTAATGTTTGTTCGACAGGCAGCAAGTGGAATGCTTATTCCGACCACGATCCATATATGGTCACTCTCGACCTCAAAGAAAGCGAATTCCAATGTGTGGATATTGCCTTTAGTGAGTCTTTCTCTGATGACTTTGGAAAGTTTAGCACAGTGAATGTGGCAGGAACGAAGAATTGGTTTGTTAACACCTCCTATCACTATGCTAATATGAATGCCTATGGCGATGGGGTCAACGACGATTGGCTAATCTCGCCTAAGTTTGATCTCCGTCAGAAGAGCAGTGCTACACTGAAGTTTAACCATTGTGCTGGTTATGGCGTGAGAGATAACTGGATAAATGAGATGAAGGTACTTGTTTCTGACAACTATTTCGATCATCTGGGTAACCCTGGTGATGCCACATGGACTGACCTTGGAGCAGCCTTTGATACTTCTGGTAATTGGAAATGGAAGAACAATACCATTACGATTCCTTCCCAGTTTATCGGAAAGGATAAAGTGTATGTTGCATTCCATTATACTTGTAGTGATTCCAATATTCCATCATGGGAAGTCAAAAATGTTGAGTTGACAGCAACATGTACGGAGACAGGCATTCATACTGTAAGTGCTGAACGTTGGATTGGTGGTTTCCGTAAGGTGATGGAGAACGGACGACTGGTGATTATGACGCCTGACGGCAAGCGGTACACGCTGCAAGGCATCGAGCAACGATAAGCAAAGTAAAATAGATGAGCGGACTCTTAACGGGTCCGCTCATAATCTGTAAAGGCGTAGCTGAAGGCGTGGCGCTCGTCTTTCGGGTGCGCTTCTCGGTTGACGACCTGCCAGTCGCTATAGTCAGGGAAGAAGGCGTCGGCCTTTTGGGGTGTGTCGTCGACCTCCGTCAGGCATAGGCGGTCGGCCAGCGACATAGCCTGCTCGTACACGCGCGCACCACCTATTATGTAAATGTCTTCGTCAGCCTGACAACTCTTGATGGCTGCGTCGAGCGTTGGGAAGACGTCACAGCCTGGCAACTCCTTGACGGTACGGCTCAATACCACGTTCCTGCGGTTGGGCAGTGCCCCTTTGGGCAACGACTCATATGTGTTGCGGCCCATGATGATGGTATGGCCGGTGGTCAGTGCTTTAAACCGCTTCAGGTCGTTGGGCAGCCAGTATATCAGTTTGTTCTCGAAGCCGATGGCGCGATTCTTCGCCACGGCAGCAATAATGCTAATTCTCATAGGGCTTATAGGTCTTATGGGTCTTATAGGTTAAACACTCACTTCTGCCTTGATATGCGGGTGTGGGTCGTAACCTACCAGTTCGAAGTCTTCGTAGTGGAAGTCGAAGATGCTCTTCACATCAGGATTGATCTTCATCGTGGGCAGGGGACGTGGCTCACGCGTGAGCTGCAGACGTGCCTGCTCCAGATGGTTCAGATAGAGGTGTGTGTCGCCTGTGGTATGGATGAAGTCGCCAGGCACCATGTCGCAGACCTGTGCCATCATCTGCAGCAACAGGGCATACGACGCGATGTTGAACGGTACGCCAAGGAATGTGTCGGCACTACGCTGATACAGCTGCAGCGACAGGCGGCGACGGCCGTCGGGCAGGGGAGCGGTATAGAACTGGAAAATGGTGTGACATGGGGGCAGCGCCATCTTGTTGACCTCAGCGACGTTCCATGCCGAGACAATCATACGGCGTGAGTCGGGATTGTTCTTCAGCTGGTCGACAACGTATTGTATCTGGTCGATGGTGCCACCAGCGTAGTCTGGCCACGAGCGCCACTGGTGACCATAGACGGGACCCAGCTCGCCGTTCTCGTCGGCCCACTCGTTCCAGATGCGGACGCCATGTTCCTGTAGATACTTCACATTGGTATCACCCTGTAAGAACCACAACAGTTCATAGATGATGCTCTTCAGGTGCAGCTTCTTTGTGGTCAGCAGGGGGAAGCCGTCTTGCAAGTTGTAGCGGCTCTGCGTACCAAAGATGCTGATAGTGCCTGTGCCTGTGCGGTCACCCTTCTGGGTGCCCTCAGTCAGTATTCGATTCAGTATGTCTAAGTATTGCTTCATAGTCGTTGGGTATATGTGTTGTTCTGATTCTCCATTCTTTGGGGTATAGGTTGTTGGCACGTGTGCCGATATTCTTCATCTGGCCTAAGGGGTGTCCCTCGAAACATACGGTAATCTCGCCACGCGGCGTGTCCTCAGTTAAGTGTAAGGCTTCACCACGCAGGTAGTTCATCGCCTCAGCATAACTAAGCGCAACTCTTGGAGGTGAGTTGTGAGAGGTGAGTTGTGAGAGGATAGTTAGAGCCTTGTTGTCATTCCTCTTACCTCTTACCTCTCTCCTCTCTCCTCTTTTTCTAAGGACACAGAGGAATAGCCCTTCGCTACGCGTGATGCCTGGAATGAAACGATAGACGGGCTCGTCGAAGCCATGAAGCAGCGAACCCGTGATGTGCCACTCGGGCTTCACGTCGATGGGCACCACGCTTGCGTCGTCGAACTCTTCTAATATCCAGCGGATGTTCTCCTCGTTCTCCTTAGTATTAAAGGTACACGTACTATATATTAATAGACCTCCGTCGTTCAGACAGCCCCATGCGTCGCTGACAATGTCGCGCTGCAACTGCCAACACTTCTCGACATTCTGCGGACTCCACTCGAGGATGGTAGCCTCGTCTTTGCGGAACATTCCCTCGCCCGAGCAGGGAACGTCGCAGAGAATGAGGTCGAACTTCTGCTTTGACTTACGATAGTCCTTGGGATAGCTGTTGGTGACGATATGATTCTCGTAGCCCCACTTTGTGACGTTCTCCAACAAGATGCTGGCGCGATTGCGGATGGGCTCGTTGGAATAGAGCATGCAATCGTCAGGCAAGGCAGCCCTCAGTAATGTCGATTTACCTCCTGGCGCAGCGCAGAGATCAAGGGCAGAATTACACAGTAGGGTCGGTTCCGCTGTGTAAATTTGTCGTAACACTTCGTCGAGAAACAACGAGGCAGCCTCCTGTACATAATAACAGCCAGCATGAAACAGCGGGTCGAAGGTGAAGTTGGGACGTTGCTGTAGATAATAGCCATTGCGGCACCAAGGCACCTGCTCGCCATCAATGACTTCTAACCTCCGACCTCTAACCTCTAACCTCTTTTGGGGGTTCAGACGAATGCTGACAGGAATATCCTCTTCAAACGATTGCAAGTATCGTTCGAAGCGCTCATCACCCATCAATTGACGGGTATATTCGGCGAATTGTACAGGTATTTCTGCCATTTGCTTGCAAAAGTAAAAAAAAAATTGCACCTTTGCAACTAATTAATGGTTAATTACGTCTAACAGTCAAAAAGAAACAAAAAAATCAAAATATGAAAAAGGTATTATTAGCAGTTTTTACTCTTGGAGTGCTGACCTCCTGCTCTTGCAGCGGACTGAATGTGAGGTTCACCCACAGTGAGCCACAGGCAGCGGAAGAGCGCGCGTTGACAGGTTTTGAACGTATTGAACTGTTAGGCTCATTAGACGTAAAGTACCAGCAGGCCGACTCGTTCTCAGTACGTGTCGACGCCCCGGTAGAGGTCTTGAAAAAGGTGGAAACCCTTGTGGACGGCGACAAGCTGGTAGTCAGGATGAAGGGAGACGGTAATTTGATCAACTTCGGCGTGGCCGACAGCGAGAATGTGACGGTTTATGTCACCTCGCCCGACTTTCTGGGCATCACGCTGAAAGGCTCTGGCGACTTTGAGTGTTTGCATCTGTTGGATACCGACAATCTCGACATTGTGCTGAATGGCTCTGGTGATATCCTGTTCGATGATATTATCTGCGACCGTATCAATGTGTCGCTGGTGGGCTCAGGGGATGTCGACGTCAGGAACGTTAAGACGCTGCAGTCTTCTCTCAACCTCGTAGGCTCTGGCGACATCAAGATGGCGTTCGACAACAGTGGTAAGGTAGAATCGAACTTGACGGGCTCTGGCGACATCACGCTGACAGGCGTTGTAAGAGAGTATCGCAACAATGTCCGTGGCTCTGGCGACGTGAATACGGAAGGACTGATGATTAAAAAGTAAATAGTGAAAAGTGATAAATAACAAAACGACTATGAAGAAGGTATTATTTACAATGGCATTGTTGCTGACGCTCACAGTGGGCGTGCAGGCAGCAGGACAGAAGCATCGTCACACTCCGCAGCAGGAGTTGGCTGACTCGGCGGTCAAGGGTGGCGTAGTGGCCTACTCAGATACGACGAGTAACGACACAACGGTTCGTGTGTCTAAGGGACAAGTTACCGTTTCCACACCCATGGGCACACAGTCGTGGGACTACGATGTCGACGACGAGGACGTGGGCAACGTGATACACCGTGCCTTCAGCGAAATGCGCGGCAAGGACCTTGCAGGCATCATCCTCGTGTTGGGTGTGCTGCTCATCATCTTCGTGCTGGCTCCCGTACTCATCATCATTGCGCTGTTCTACTTTATCAGCAGAAACCGCAAGGAGAAGATGCGTCTGGCACAGATGGCCGTACAGCAGGGGCAGCCCATTCCCGATCAGCTGTTGGACGACCGCCAGCAAGATGTCGATGTGGAGTATCAGAAAGGTATGCGCCAGTGCTTCGTAGGTGTGGGCCTGATGGTCTTCCTGGGCTATGCCGCCGGACAGGTGGGCTTTGGCATCGGTGCCCTGGTGTTCTGCATCGGACTGGGTAAGGTGTTCGCCTCGCGTACGGCACGCAAGAGCGGCAACAGAGATTTTTATAACGACAATTTGAACAATAAAGAAAACATTTGAAATAACTATGACTAAGAGACTTTATCGCAGTAACGACCGTGTATTAGGCGGCGTCTGCGCAGGTGTTGCAGAGTATTTGGACTTCGACCCCGTAGCCGTTCGTCTGGGCTATGCTGCCCTGACGCTGTTTACGGCCTTTGCAGGCATACCGTTCTACATCGTGGCGTGGATCATCATGCCTGAAAAGAACGCTATTCAGAGGTAAGAAGTAAGAGGTAAGAGATGGCATCATTCACTGACATATCCCTGGTCGCACAGGTGGCGATATCCGGCAACCGACGGGCTTTCGACGAGCTCGTCCGCCGATATCAGTCGCCTGTACGCAGGTTCTTCCTGAGCCAGACGCTGGGAGATAGTCAGTTGAGTGACGACCTGGCACAAGACACGTTCATCAAGGCCTATTCCAATATTCGCTCGTTTCGCGGCCTGGCGTCGTTTCAGACGTGGCTGATGCGTATTGCCTATAACGTGTTTTACGATTATACACGCAGTAAACATCAGACGGAGGATGTTGATGCAGCCCCTCAACGGTCTGCCAGTGAGAACTCTTCATTGAAGATGGACCTCTACGCTGCGTTGGCATTGTTGAAACCTGATGAACGCACGTGTATCACCCTGCAACTCATCGACGGCTACGATATTGCAGGGATTGCGAAGATAACAGGTCTCAAGGAAGGTACCGTGAAGTCGCACCTGTCAAGAGGTAAGGAGAAATTAGCAACGTATTTAAGACAGAATGGATATGATAGATAATGACGAGCGCTTGCTGCAGCAGCTTTTCAGCGAAGCAGCAAATCAGAAAATTGAGGATAACGGTTTTTCTGACCGTGTGATGCAGCGTTTAGACTCTGCAAACGTTCAGCATTCCACGTGTGATATTCGGTGCTTCTCACGCCTGTGGACGTGGTTCTGCGTATTCGTCTTCGTCGTGCTGTTTGTGCTGTTCCATGGCTGGGAATTGCTGGCCGTCCAGCTCGAGGTGTTGTTGCGTACTGCTGCCACTCAGACGTTCAGTGTTAATCTGATGATGCTTTTCACCATCATCTTCGGTCTGCTTTTCGTGGGTGTTGGCGAGGTTATTTCTTCGGAAATAGTCCGTAGGTAGTCCTCAGCACGATAAATTCCGTACGACGGTTCAGCTGGTTGCACTGCTCCTGCTGCTCTTCGTCTTTCAGCGTCTTGATGAATTCTTCCGTCAAGACGTCGTTTTCTTTCAGGAACGGGTACTTCTCCGTTAGCTTGCGGCGAATGGTCTTGGGCTTATCTTTGCCGTAACCTACTGGCGTCAGACGGTCAGCAGCAATGCCATGCTCCGTCAGATACTTGACTACGCTCTCAGCACGTCGTTGTGAGAGTCGTTTGTTATATTCGGCAGGTCCACGATAGTCGCAGTGTGCGCTGAGCTCAATGGTGACGTTGGGATTCTCGTTCAGCAACTGTACGAGCTTGTCCAAGGCCTCTGTCGACTCAGGACGCAGCGTGGCTTTGTCGAAGTCGTAGTGGATGTTCTCTATTAGCACAGGGGCGGTGATGCTGGCCAGCGGGAATTGCAGCACGTACTCTTCCGACTCTTCAACGGGCTCTACCTTCAAGTGCTCCTGATGGTTCAGGAAACCCTTGCAGGTGCCCAGGAATACATAGTCGACGCCAGGCTTGATCTCCTGTGTAAACGAGCCGTCACCCTTGACGCTGAGTTTCATGTTTGTACCATCGTTGCCCACCATGTACACCTGTGCCTGCGTCAGTTCATAGCCGTCTTGCTCGTATACCCAGCCCTTTACTGTCTGTATGATTTCAGGATTGTAGAACGAGTAGAGATGGTCCCAGCCCTTGCCGTCGCCACGGTTGCTCGAGAAATAGCCTTTGTTCAGCAATCCCTCAAAGGTCATTCCGAAGTCGTCGCCTGCCGAGTTCAGCGGATAGCCAGGATGCTCAATAGTAAAGTCATTTTTCGTTTCATTGCTTACAGGATGAGCAATGTAGATGTCCAGTCCTCCCATTCCTTCGTGTCCGTCGCTGGAGAAGTACAGGTCACCATTGGGGCGGAACGTCGGAAACATTTCGTCGCCAGGCGTGTTGATGGGGGCTCCCAGATTCTCTACACCTCCCAGCCCGCTGGTCGTCAGTTGTACACGCCATATATCATAGCCTCCCAGTCCGCCAGGCATGTTGCTGACGAAGTAAAGCCATTGGCCATCAGGCGATATGGCGGGGTGGGCGTATGCCGACAAGGTGTCGCGTGTCAGTTTCAGCTCTGTAGCCTTACCCCAAGAAGCATCTGATCGGTTGCTGGTGGCAATGGTGGCATAGCGTGGATAGCTGGGGTCTGACTTGCAGACAGTCAGGTACATGGTTCGTCCGTCAGGAGTCAGACAGCAGGCACCTTCGTCGTCGTTGCTGTTCAGGTCGGTATCTATCACCTCTGGGCGCTGCCATTTGCCTTTGTCGTCTTTCTGCGAATAGAAGATGTCGCCATTCTTCGTACCTGTAATGCCGCTCAGCTCGTCGCCTTTGGCCTGGTTGCGGGTCGAGGTGAAGTAGAGCATGTCGTTCTCTTCGCCACCTAACACTGGCGAATAGTCACTACGACGTGAGTTGAAGAAATTTTCGCGCTTTACGGTATAAGCCGACCCCTCGTCTTTCCACTGTTGGGCCTTGCGAGCCGATGCCAGACCGGTTTTTGCCAGCGACACCTGTCGGCTGTCGCACACACTGTCTAAAGCTGTTTGGAAATTTTTCAGGGCTTCTTTATAGTTACCGTTCTTCATCAGCTGCTGTGCCAGATGCAGATGGGTCAGCGTGTCCCCCTGTTTATAGCGTAGGGCATTGTTGTAGGCGGCAATGGCTTTCTGTGTGTAGTTGATGCGACGATAGCATTCGGCCATCTTCAGTGCCCGCTGTCCGCGCAGTGTGCGCTCTTTGGAAGGCGTCTGTGAGTAAGCCTTCTTGTATTGTGTTGCTGCGTCGAAATATTCGCCTAAGGCATAGAACTTGTCACCTTTCTTCATAGCCTGCTCAGCACCACAGCCCGTAAGGACTATGGCAACCAGCATCATTATTGTCAGGTGTAACGTCTTGCTCATACTTACATATAACGCTGGCACCTCCGATTTATTGCCTTCACGCAGTGAACACAAAAGAAAAATGGGAACTCAGCGTTCCCATTTTCCTTGTATCTTATTCTATCGTGTAAACCAGACCTTGTGTCCAGTACTTATACCAGTCGGTACTGGTCACGCGGCTCTGTCCCCACTCGTTGAATCTTCCATAGGCATCCTTGATACACTTCTTCTCTAGGGGATATTTGAAGTCGTAAGGAATCATGATACCATGAGGATCTTCACCCTTCTTCGACAATGTGATGGTTTTATTGGTCGTCATGTTGAAGATGTAAGGCTGAGTGGCTTCGTTCAGGAAGCTGAAGTTGGCATCTACCTTCACTTGTTCGGTTATTGGGTCATAGTGCTTGTCACCATTCTCTGTGTTGATAAAGGTGTTGGCACCTACGCCAAACATCTCGTGAACCTCCTTGTCTTCGGTTATCGTGGTGCCTTTGATGTTCTTCACCTGCAGCTTATCCCATGCACCACAAGCCACAATGCTATATTCTACAGTGGTCTTGTCGATACGTGTAGCCTTGATGACCACGTCGTTCATGTCGTAGTCGCCCAGGTCTCTATCCTCGAAACAGAAGGTGTAAGAGTCGTTCTCAAACTCAGGAATATTCACGATAGGCTCAATACCGCCCTCTACTTCCAGAATGATATCGTTGAAGTCAGCATCAGTACCAGACTCAAAGGAAACAAACAGTCTGTCTTCTACATTGATCCAACCGGCACGTGGGCCGTCAACAGCCATTTCACTAGCACACTTTACTGAACTCTGAAAGTTACATTCTGAATAGTTGTTGATTTCGTTATTCAGACGGCCGTCGCCATACAACTCACCCTGCTTTCTGCCATTTTCAGTTGTGGCCTTTGCACGAACCATGAAGCCAATCTTATAACCTGCAGGGAAGGGCTTACCTGTTGTTTTACCGATCTCAGGAGTTCCTTCGCCCCAATAAACGAGCGTATAAGAAAAGCGCTTCTCGATAACGTTGTCTTCCTTTACACCGAAATGCTGGTTGAAAGGAATAGCCTTGAACTTAGGCAGAGCGTTGAGGAAGTCTTTAGCATTACCGCCGTTGTTGACGTAAGTGTCCAAATCAGCCTGCTTGAAGTAATAATAGTAAAGGTCTGAATTATACACCTCATTACCATATTTCTCAGCCTGATCAGACTTGTAAACAGGCGACACGACGATATCATGGGTACCTGTCGTCACGGGATATACCTTATCGTTCACATATTGGCTCTCCCAAATCAAAGGAAGGTTATTGTACTGTCTTCCGTTCTTGAAGTACGAGAAGACAATGTCTTTGAACAGCTGGGTGAAATCATCAGAATAGCCCGCAGCCGGTTTCTTCCATGCTTGATAAGCCTCGTTGCTCATACCATAGAGCATCTGGCCAGGCAACCATTTACGCTGACTGGCAAACGACTCTACTTCTTCTGTCAGCGTTACGCTCGAGAAATCAGTTTCTTCCTGCGCTCTAAATGAGCGAGCAGCAGCTACGGTTGTGAAATTGGCACTACCGTTGTTCACTAACTTCATCAGTCGCTTGCCTTTATACTCGATGGCGGCATAGATGCTCTTACTGTTTGATGGAGCATCGTAAACCAATGTCACCTGTGAGCCACTCGCGTTAGCATCCTCGTTCAGTTTCAACAGTGACGTCTCGGTAGCAGCATTGCCCTCGTCGTCTGTCACGTCCTTGCTGATAAGAGCATACAACTGAACCTTCGATGTACCTGAAGGAATGCCCGTAATGGTCACGTTTCCAGAGGTCGTTGTACACCAGTCGTGATTTTTGTCAAACGTTACGCCAAAAACCTTTTGCACGTTCTCCTGAATGTCGGTGTTTGTGTCATCACCACCCGATGGCGTTGGAGGAGTAAAAGCAAAGTCATTCTTCGAACATCCTGCCAAAGCAAGAGCACAAACTGTAAATAAAAATACCTTCTTCATTTTTGTATTCGTCAATATAACTATATTTTTGACTGCAAATTTCGGAAAAAATCAGAAAAAAAAGAAAATCGTTGGCATATATTTAACAATATTTTACCATTCAGGTGTCTAACCGTTATGGTCTCCGCTGCTGTTCTGTTTCTTCACGCTTTGCTTTATAGAAGCGGTCGACGAAGTCAATCTGCTGGCGATTGGGTACCATGATAAGCGAGGCACCATTGCTGAATTGCATGGTGGTGGGCTTGTCTTGGTCGAAGGTGGGCCAGTAGGGCAGACCCTTGCCGTTGGGGTTGCCTGTCTTGGCGAAGTTCACCCAGTACTGCTGCAATATCTCTGCCACCGCAGCCTCATGGGGATACTTGTCGGGCTGGCCGAGGAAAGTCTCGTTCAGATACATGATGTCGTCGGCATGAGCCACACCTTTGCGCCGTTTATCGGGCGAGAAACTGAGCGTAGAGGGCTGGGCGAGAAAGGCGGCATAAACGGCACTCTTGCCCGTCTTGGCTTGCAGACTTGCCCAAGCAAAGGAAGGCCAGGCAAAGCCCATATCACGGAAGGCGTCACCAAAGCCGTGCCAGGCTTCGTCGTCGGTATTGCCAGGATAGACCTTCAGGGCCTCGTCGGCATAGTCGCCAAAAATCTGGCGTACCGTCTTCTTATAGTCCTCTGCCGTGATATTGCCTGGTGCAAAGAGGGCACCCTCGTCGCTGTTGGTCATCACAATGACAGGAACGTCGTTGTATTCACCACGCTCATAGAGACGATACTGGTCGTCGCAGATGACATAGCCGTCAACACAGGGCCAGAAGCCTGCAAAGCCTACATTGCCGTCGCACAGTTCCATGGCCGACATCTTACGCATCTGCTTGATATTCTTTTTCTTTAGATGCTTCTGGAAGGCCAGTCCCTGCTGTTCGGCACCTTTCTGCGAGGCATCCAAACCTAATGTGCGTGGCTGGTCTGTCCAAGGAGCGAATGAACCACCGCTATGGCTGATGGCTGCGCGGAAGAGGCCCTTGGCCAAAGGCGAGGCGCAAAGCATACTACAACTGATGGCGCCAGCCGACTCGCCAAAGATGGTGACTTTCGATGGGTCGCCGCCAAAGTTCTGGATGTTGCGTTGTACCCACTCTAGGGCGTATATCTGATCCAACAGACCATAGTTGCCGGAATGGCCGTCGGGCGACTCCTTGCTGAGTTCTGGGTGTGCCAGAAAACCCAAGGCGCCAGTGCGATACTCGACGCTGACAATGACGACACCACGACGGGCAAGACTTGTCCACAAGTCGCCACCATACCACTCTGTCTGGAAGCCGCCACCATGAATCCATACCATTACGGGCAGACGGTC
Source organism: uncultured Bacteroidales bacterium (assembly GCA_902760345.1). Lineage (GTDB taxonomy): Bacteria > Bacteroidota > Bacteroidia > Bacteroidales > Bacteroidaceae > Prevotella. The sequence continues at coordinate 20,342 of CACWFY010000025.1, forward strand.
GCTGGCCGACTTGGCAGGAGTGGCAATGCCCAGATACAGACAGTCCTCACTCATCATGTCTGCTGTTCGTCCAGGACGTGTGGGCTGTGGCGGCAGTGGACCAAACGTGTCGCAAAGTCTCACTCCTTCCCACGCTTTTGCAGGCTGAGGAGCACGCCAACGCAGGTCACCGACTGGTGGTGCGGCATAGGGGATAGCTCGATAGATGGCCAAGTCTGAACCGTCAGCAACTCCTTCTACGTCGCCTGTTTCCACATGCGTTCTCAACAGTGGCTGACTCTGTGCCCCTGCAGTCAGCAGTAGTCCTAAGACTAACAAACAAAAATACTTTCTCATAAGGATTTTCAGATAATGTTTAATGATTATTCTTTCTTGCTCTTTTTCTTCTTAGCCTCTTCTTCGGGCATCACTGTGACACGACGGTTGGTAGGGTCGCTGATGACATCATGGACAATGGTGGTAACCTGTGCTTTGAGTTCACTGATGAACTGCTGGGCGTCATATTTCTGCGACTCGATGTCGCGCAGCTTCTTCTCCCAGATACCTGTGAGTTCGCAACTCTTCAGCAGGTCTTCGCGAATCAGGTCGATGAGTTCAATTCCGGTAGGTGTGGCTACCAGACGCTTGCGTTCTTTGCGAATGTACTTACGCTTGAAGAGGGTCTCGATGATGGCGGCACGTGTAGAAGGGCGGCCGATACCGTTCTCCTTCATGGCACGGCGCAACTCCTCATCTTCGACCAACTTTCCAGCAGTCTCCATAGCACGTAGCAAGGTAGCCTCCGTATAATAGGGTGGTGGTGTGGTCATCTTCTCTGTCAGCGTGGGCTGATGAGGTCCGCTCTCACCTTGCTGGAATGCTGGTAGCGTGCGCTCTTCTTCGTCAGGCTTCTTCTCGTCATCATCACTCTGCACATCCTTTGCATAGACAGCACGCCAGCCTGGGTCAAGGATGGTACGGCCAGTGACTTTAAACTCAATCTCGTCAACAGTGCCGAGCACGGTGGTCTGGGCGTATTTGCAGTCAGGATAAAAGACGGCGATAAAGCGACGCGCTACGAGGTCAAAGACCTTACGTTGCATGTCGGTAAGTGCTGTGGGGATCATGCCTGTAGGGATGATGGCATGGTGGTCGGTGACCTTCGACGAGTCGAACACCTTTTTTGATTTTGTCAGAGGCTTACCTCCCAATGGGCGCACCAGATCGGCATAGGGCGCTGTGCCTGCATGCTTCACCTGGAACAGGCCGTTCATGGTCTGTGGACACTTGGCATAGACGTCGTCGGGCAGGAAGGTGGTGTCGACACGCGGATAGGTGGTCAACTTCTGCTCGTAGAGCTGCTGGATGATGTTCAGCGTGGTCTCTGCGGAGAATCCGAACTTCTTGTTGCAGTCCACCTGTAGGGAGGTGAGGTCGTAGAGTGAGGGTGGCGTTTCCTTACCGTTCTTCTTCTCGACCTGCGTGATGGTGAACGGCTTGCCCTCGATGGTCTTGAAAGCCTGCTCACCTTCTTCCTTCGACGTGAACCTGCCCTTCGTAGCGGTAAACGTGGTATCGCGATAGACGGTAGCGAGTACCCAGTAAGGTTCTGGCTTGAAATTGTCTATTTCTTTCTGGCGGTTGACGATGAGTGCAAGGGTAGGGGTCTGTACACGCCCGATGCTGAGCACCTGACGGTTCTGACCATATTTAATGGTGTACAGGCGTGTGCAGTTGATGCCCAGCAGCCAGTCGCCTACGGCACGGGATAGACCAGCCATATAGAGTGACTGATAGTTGCTTTGGTCTTTCAGCGTGGCAAAGCCTTCGCGGATAGCCTCGTCAGTCATGCTGGAAATCCACAGACGCTGCACAGGACATGTAGCCCCTGCTTTCTGCATCACCCAGCGCTGGATGAGTTCACCCTCCTGACCAGCGTCACCACAGTTGATGATGCCGTCAGCGGCCTGCATCAGTCGTTCGATGACGGCAAACTGTTTCTTGATGCCCTCATCGTCCTTCAGACGGATGCCAAAGCGTGGGGGGATCATCGGCAACGCTGTCAGACTCCACGCCTTCCACATGGGCGTATAGTCTTCAGGCATCTTCAGCTCACACAGGTGACCGAATGTCCACGTCACCTGATAGCCGTTGCCTTCCATATATCCGTCGCGGCTGGCTGTCGCTCCAATGATGCGAGCGATATCCTTGGCTACACTAGGTTTCTCTGCTATACAAACAATCATGGCTGCAAAATTACTCAATTCTCTTGAATTTTGCAGCCATGAAGCGTGATAATTTAGTATTTTTAATACGCGTGTCCGTCGTTGATCTCTTCTTTCGTCAACTTCTTACTGTCAATGGCGCGCCAGGCATAGACGATGTAGGCAAGCACGAAGGGGACGAGCAGCGAGACATAGAACATCGTACGCAGCGTGAACTCGCTGGAGCACGAGTTCGCAAGCGTCAGCGACGACTGCAGGTCGGCTGTCGAAGGATAGTAGGCCGTATGGTTCCATGCTGACATCAGCAACAGGGGCAGTACGGTAAGAATGGTACCTATGCCTGCAGGCCAGATGCCACCAATATAGTCTTTCGAGACAATGGTCTTGCCAATGCCATAGAGCACCAGTACGACACCCACCAGCAGCACAATGGTGAGATACCACATATCGATGAAGTTGTGCAGATACTTATAGGGCTCCATGAAGATGACGCCAGCGTCGTCGTAGGCAAAGCCATCCTTCAGCAGCAAATGTGCCAGATAGGCCACAAACAGAATGAGGAACGGTACGGCGGCACCTATCAGGCGCACGCTGCCGCGTGAACGGATATCCTCGTCGGCCACATTATTCATTATATAAAGGATGCCCAGCACACGCGCTAGGAACATCACTGCCAGTCCGAAGATGAGCACCCATGGGTTGAGCAGGGCGTCGAGACCGTGTGAGGCATTGGCCCAGTGGGATATCACGGGGGTAATTGCGCCAGCGTCTACCAAATTGCTTTTCTCGACAATGAAGTTGCTACCCTCGAAGAACGTAGCGACGGCACCACCCAGCAACAGCGGACCCAGCAGACCGTTGAGCGTCAGGAAGAACTGGAAGGTCTTGGGACCAAGGAAGTTGCCCAACTTGTTCTGGAACTCATAACTGACAGCCTGCAACACAAAAGTGAAGAGGATAATCATCCATAACCAGTAGGCTCCGCCAAAGCTAGTGGAATAGAATAGCGGGAATGAGGCGAAGAACGCACCGCCAAAGGTTACCAGCGTGGTGAATGTAAACTCCCATTTACGACCTGTGGAGTTGTAGACGAGCCGTTGTCCCTCGTCGGTATATCCTAAGGAACGTGCTACGGAGTTGGCACCCTGAACAAACAGCAAGAATACTAATATCGCACCCAGCAGTGATACGATGAAGCACCAGTAGTGCTGTAAGAATTCGTAACTCATATATTTACAGATTTGACGATTTACAATTTACTATTTTTCCGGTCCCTTTTTGATTTGCTTCAGCAGAATATTGATTTCTACGGCAAGCATCGTGCTGAAGAGCGCCAGGAAGAGGAAGAACGTCAGGGCTACGCTCGACGCGTTGAGGTCGCTGACAGATGCCCATGTGGGCAACATGTCCTGAATAGTCCAGGGCTGTCGTCCGAACTCAGCTACCAGCCATCCGCACTCTGAGGCGATATAGGCCAACGGTACCAATAGAATGGCTGCCCAATAGTGCCAGTCGGGCAAACCGGTGATGCCCTTGGCGTCGGCTGCTGTCTCTGGCAACAGACCTATGGTGGCCAGTAGTCGTCGTGTGAAGATAGACAGGAAGGGTACGTCGTAGACCATCAGCAGCAAGACAATGAAATAGAGAATGAACACGCAGCCCAGTCCCACCATGATGCGGAACGCCCAGAAGTTGACGGCAATGGGAGGCACTACGTCTTCCTTGTCCTTGATATAGCCATAGCCAAAGTACTGCATGTTGGCATTGAGAATTGACAACTGAGCATTGATCGTCTCTTCGTCAGCCCCCTCAGCCTTTGCCTTGCGGTAGGCGGCAAGGGCGGCAATGGCCTGTTTGCCGCGGGCTATCTTCTCGTCAACCGACGGCTCTTGGGTGCCGTCAGCACGGGTATATCCGTTCAAAATATCGTTGATGCCTGGCACATACCCCTGAAAGTCGTTGGTAGCCATAAACGACAACGCATATGGCACCTCAATGCCCTCTATAATCTTCAGCCCCTGAGCCGTTCCACCATCGTAGAGGGCCTCCATAGCAGCCAGCTTCATGGGCTGTACCTCGCTCACGCTTTGGGCTGACTTATGGCCTGTGGCACCAGCCAGCAGAGCAGCAATAAGACCTACCCACACACCAATCTTCATGCTCTCTGTGGCCAGGCGTGTCTCACGCTTCTTCATCAGATACCAGCAGCACACAGCCACACAGAAAACGGCGCCGATAATCCACGACGAGATAACGGTATGGAAGAATTTGTCGACGGCAAACGGCGACAGTGCCACGTCGGCAAACGACACCATCTCGTTGCGCATGGTGTCAGGGTTGAACGCACAGCCCACTGGATATTGCATCCACGCATTGGCCACGAGTATCCACCAGGCGGAAATCGTAGCGCCCAGCCCCGTCAGCCAGGTAGAGGCCAGATGGAATCCTGGCGACACCTTCTTCCAACCGAAATACATGACGGCCACAAACGTCGACTCCATGAAGAAGGCTACAATGCCTTCGACAGCCAGTGGAGCGCCAAAGATGTCGCCTACGAACCAGGAGTAGTTCGACCAGTTGGTGCCAAACTCAAACTCCAGGATGATGCCCGTAGCGACGCCCATGGCAAAGTTGATGCCGAAGAGGCGCTGCCAGAACTGTGCCGCGCGTTTCCAGAAGTCATCACGTGTACGATAGTACTTAGTCTCCACAATGCCCATGATGACGGCCAGTCCCAGCGTCAGCGGTACAAACAGCCAATGATAGATGGCCGTGATAGCAAACTGCGCTCTCGACCAGTCAACGGTACCGCAATCAATGTTTAAAATCAGGTTTGTCATACATATTATTTATTTAAGGATTTGTGTCGCTACATAGTCGGCCTCATGTCCCTCTTCAGCGTGCTCTTTCAGAAAGTTGGGGAAGAAGAAAACTTTGAGGATGGCAAAGATGATAAACAGCTTGATGAGGATGATAGCCCATAGCGTTCGTCCCAGCGTCATCTGGCGAAAACCGTCGTAGTAGAAGCGGAAAATGCGATATGGTAAGCTGTTCTTGGCCGCCATGATTGTTTAGATTAGCGTTAATAATGTTGCAAATATAGTAAATAAATTCTAAACGACCAACTTTTCTTTGTTGTTTTCGAAGAAAAATTTTTATCTTTGCAGCTGTTTTCGAAAACATGTAATCTCTATGAATAAGAAAGTTATTGCCCCATTGGTGGCAGTTATCGTTGCACTCGTGTTGGGCATCATCTATCTGGCTTACAGCCTGAACGAGGAAAAACAAGTAAACAACGACATGAAAGAACTCGCCATCCTTGAGAAACAGGAGATGGAAAACGAGTACCAGCAGTTTGCCGACCAGTACAGCGAGATGAAGACGCGCATCAACAACGACTCCATCGTGGCTCAGCTGACCCGTGAACAATTGCGTACCCAGCAACTGTTGGAGGAATTGCGCAAGACTAAGGCCGACGATGCTGCCGAAATCACCCGTTTGAAGCGCGAACTGGCCACCGTACGTGCCGTGCTGCGCAGCTATGTGTTGCAGATTGACTCGCTGAACCAGTTGAATGCGGCTTTGATGGATGAGAACAGTCGTGTACGTTCTGAGCTGGAGATGAGCAATCAGCAAAACCAGGAATTGGCTTCGAGTAATATGTCGCTGTCTGAGAAGGTTGCCATTGCCTCACAGCTGAACGCTACAAATATCTCGCTGATGCCTTTGAACAAGAAAGGTAAGGACAATAAGAACCTCAAGAAAGCACGTACGCTGAGCGTTTCCTTTACGTTGGTGCGCAATGTGACAGCCGCTAATGGCACACGCGATTTCTTTGTTCGCATCACCACTCCCCAAGGCGAGGTGCTTAACGGTGGCGGTACTTTTGCCTTTGAGAACCGCCAGTTGGCATACTCTATGAAGAAAGCTATCGACTATACGGGTGAAGAGACTGCCGTTACGCTGTTCTGGCCCGTTAACGAGACGTTGACAGGTGGCAGCTATAATGTCAGCATCTTTGCCGATGGCAATATGATAGGCTCTAAGAACTTTACATTTGAGAAATAATCAATGAACAAGTATTTGGCTTTTAGCTTATGGCTTTTGGCTCTTGGCTGTCTGCCTGCCGATGCCCAGCGTGTACTGTCGCTCGACAGTTGCAGGGCGATGGCGCTGCGTAGCAACAAGCAACTCAGCGTGTCGCAGGTCAAACAGGAAGTGGCCAAGAACCTGAAGAAGTCGGCGCGTACAAAGTACCTGCCCCACGTCAATGTGGTAGGTGGATACATGTATACCAGCCGCGAAATATCGCTGCTCAGCGACGACCAGAAGTCGGCGTTGAACAATCTTGGCACTAATGCCGCTGCCGATATCACCACTAAGGTATCTCCTTATGCGTCGATATTGCCTGCTGCCCTGCAGACAAAGTTAGGGGCTGACCTGAAGGCTGCCGCTGGCGTTGCCGATTTGTTCGGCCAGCATGTCGTCGATCTGTTCCGCTCCGATACGCGCAACACGTTGTTTGGTGCTGTCGTGGTCACTCAGCCAGTCTTCATGGGTGGTGCCATCGTTGCCATGAACAAGATGGCCGACATCAACGAACAGCTCACGGCCAACAGCACTGATGCCAAGCGCCAGCTGACGCTTTACAACATCGACCAGACCTACTGGCAGGTGGTGTCGCTACGTCATAAGCAGAAACTGGCACAAAGCTATTTGGAAGTTGTCAAGAAGCTCGACAGTGATGTCCAGAAAATGATTAAAGAGGGCGTGGCAACGCGTAGCGAGGGCCTGAGTGTCAGCGTGAAGGTCAATGAGGCTGAGATGGCGCTGTTGAAGGTCAACGACGGCTTGACATTGTCGAAGATGTTGCTTTGCCAGCTCTGCGGACTGCCCGTAGACGAGCAGTTGACGCTGGCCGACGAAGAGAGCGAGACCCTCGTCACGGATGTTGACGTGCAGCCTGCCGACATGCAGACGGCTACCTCCAACCGTCCTGAGTTGAAGATGCTGCAGAATATGGTTGACCTGAGTCGTCAGACCACTAATCTGCTGAAGGCAGGCAATCTGCCACAGGTGCTGCTGACTGGTGGTTATGCCGGTTCGAACCCCAACCTCTATAATGGTTTCGAACGTAAGTTCGGTGGCGTATGGAATGTCGGCGTACTGGTTCGCATACCTGTCTGGAACTGGGGTGACGTGGCCTATAAAGTGCGTGCCTCTAAGGGGGCGACGACGATGGCTGCCCTTGAACTCGACGATGTTCGCGAGAAGATAGAACTACAGGTCAATCAAAGCGCCTTCCACGTTAGCGAGGCTGCCAAGAAACTGGAGATGGCCAATGCCAATATCCAGCGCGCCGAGGAGAATCTCCGTACCGCCAACCTTGGATTCCAGGAGGGTGTCATCTCTACCACTACGGTGATGGAAGCCCAGACGGCTTGGTTACAGGCGCAGTCGCAGAAGATAGATGCCGAAATAGATGTCAAACTCAGTCAGGTGAATATGCAGAAAGCACTTGGCACATTACAATAAAAAAAGATATGTCAGCAAAAACACAACATAACAACATCCTACTCGCCATCATTGGCTTTGCAGCAGTGATTGTCATTGTTGCTGTGATTGGATTCTTTGCCTTTGGACGTGATCCGGAACTGATCCAGGGGCAGGTAGAAGTGAGTGAATACCGCGTGTCCAGCAAGGTGCCGGGCCGTATTTTGGAGATACGCGTCAAGGAAGGCGACTTCGTGAAGGCTGGCGACACGCTGGCTATTCTCGACGCCCCTGAGGTACGTGCCAAGATGGAGCAGGCCCGTAGTGCCGAGGATGCCGCCTCTGCCCTTGAGTTGAAGGCGCAGAACGGTGCCCGCGAGGAGCAGATTCGTGGTGCCTACAACGTGCTGCAACAGGCTAAGGCTGGTTACGAGATTGCCGAGAAGTCGTACAATCGTGTCCAGCGCCTCTTCGACGAGGGCGTGATGAGTGCCCAGAAGCGCGACGAGGCTTACGCCAGCTACAAGGCGTTAGAGGCTCAGATGAAGGCCGCCCAGAGTCAGTATGATATGGCTGTCAATGGCGCCCGCCGCGAGGACAAGATGGCTGCTGCCGCACAGGTAGGCCGTGCCCGTGGTGCCGTTCAGGAGGTCACTTCCTATATCCACGAAACGGTCCAGATAGCCCAGATGGATGGTGAGGTGATGGATATCTATCCCAAGTTGGGCGAATTGGTAGGTACAGGCTCGCCCATTATGTCGATTGCTGTGATGAAAGACCTTTGGGGTACGTTCAATGTGCGCGAAGACCAGCTGAACGGCCTGGAGATTGGCAAGACGTTTACCGCCTTTGTCCCTGCTTTCAACAAGGAAATCCAGATGAAGGTCTACTATATGAAAGACCAGGGCTCGTATGCCGTCTGGAAAGCTACCAAGGCCAATGGTCAGTACGACCTGAAGACCTTTGAGGTCAAGGCTCGTCCTGTCGAGAAGATGGAGGGTCTGCGTCCTGGCATGAGTCTTATTATTAAATAAGAGGTGAGAGGTAAGAGGTGAGAGGTAAGCCATGCAGAAGACGTTGCGACAAATATATCTGTTGTCTGTGAGGGAATGCAAGATTTTCCTTCACAACCCCATTTATCTCTTCTGTATGCTCGTGTTCCCGCTGGCGGTGCTGTTTTTCTTCACCAGCATGCTGAGCGAGGGACAGCCGCAGGAATTGCCTGTAGGCATCGTCGACCTCGACAATACGTCGACCACACGTAGCCTCATTCGTCGCCTCGACGGCTTCCAGACCAGTAAGGTGGTAGCCTACTATCCATCAGTAGCTGACGCGCGTAAGGCTATTCAGAACAACGAGGTCTATGGTTTTCTCTATATTCCTGAGGGTACTACTGAAAAGTTGCTGGCCAGCCGTCAGCCTAAGGTGTCGTTCTACTACTCGATGACCACCCTCACGTCGGGCTCCCTGCTGTATCGCGATCTGAAGACCATTGCGTCGCTGGGCTCTGCTGCTGTCGGACAGGCCACCATGCGTGCCAAAGGTTTTACTGATGCACAGATACAGACCTTCTTACAGCCGATAGCCATTGACCTACACCAGATCAGCAATTCCACCACCGACTACAACGCCTACCTGACGACAGTCATGGTGCCAGGCATCTTCATGCTTTTTATCTTTCTCATCACCACCTATGCCATTGGTACTGAGCTGAAGTTCAATCACGGACCACAGCTGGTGAGTATGGCGGGCAACCGCATCCGTGTGGCGCTGACAGGCAAGTTGCTGCCCCATACGCTGATATGGCTGACGCTGGTGTTCTTCTACAGCTTCTACGTCTTTGACGTCTATGGATTCCCCCATCCGGGCGGTGTGGTGAAGATCGTACTTACCAACGTGCTCATGGTATTGGCCGCTCAGGGCTTCGGCATCTTTGCCTTCGGTCTGCTGCCCTCGTTACGTATGTCGATGAGCATCAGCTCGCTATGGGCCGTACTTAGCATCTCTATGGCTGGCTCGGCCTTTCCCGTCATGGGCATGGACGGACCACTGCAGGCCTTGTCGTGGCTGTTCCCCCTGCGCCACTATTTCATGGTCTATCAGATCTGTGTGCTCAACGATTTCCCCATACTTGACGCCTGGTGGCATATTGCGGGCTTGATAGCCTTCATGCTGTTGCCCATCCTCGTGCTCAGTAAGATTAAGAATGCGATGTTAACTTACGTGTATATCCCATGAAGAAAGACGGCCTGCTCTATCAGATTATCGACGGCGTGCGCGACGCTTGTGCGGTCTGGCGCGACGAGATGCGCCTGGTGTTCAAAGACGAGGGTGTGCTCATCTTTTTCTTCCTCGTCCCGCTGGCTTATCCCTTGCTTTATTCGTGGATTTACAATAATGAGGTAGTTCGCGAGGTGCCCGTGGTGGTGGTCGACGACTCCCATTCGCAGCTGAGTCGTGAGTTTATCCGCTCTTGTGACGCATCCCCCGATGTACACATTGCCTATCATGCTGCCGACATGGACGAGGCCGAGATGTTGGTCAGCCGTCAGGTCGTACGTGCCATCTATCATATTCCGTCTGATTTTCAGACGCGCCTCAACCGCCTCGAACGTTCTGTCATCAGCGTCTATTGCGATATGAGTCTGATGCTTACCTACAAGGCTGCCTACCAGACGGCCTTGATGGTGTCGCAACAGATGAACAGCGAGATACAGATAAAGTTGTCAGGAAACTATACCCAGCGCGAAGAGCAGATACAGGGCCGTCCGCTTGATTACGACGAGGTGCCTGTGTTCAATCCTGGCGGTGGCTATGGGTCGGCTATTCTCCCTGCCGTGCTCATGCTCATTCTGCAGCAGACCCTCGTGCTCGGCATCGGACTGTCAGCAGGTACAGCCCGCGAGTCCAACCGCTACCAAGACCTCGTACCTATCCAGAAACACTATCACGGCACGTTCCGTATAGTTTTCGGCAAGTCACTATGCTATTTCATGATTTATGCCGTCATGGGTACGTGGCTTACCGTTGTCGTACCACGCATCTTCCATTTCCCCTGTCTGGCACATTGGACAGACCTCTTGGCCATCATGGTGCCCTATACGCTGGCATGCATCTTCTTCGGAATCACTGTTTCATGTATCGTGCGCTATCGTGAGAACGTCATGCTGCTCATGGTGTTTGTGTCTATTCCCCTGCTGTTCCTCAGTGGTGCCTCGTGGCCGCAAAACGATATCCCCGGTTTCTGGCAAGGGGTGTCGTGCCTTTTCCCCAGCACCTTTGGCGTGCGTGCCTATATCCGCACCAATTCCATGGGTGGCACCTTGGCCGACGTCCTCTTCGAGTACCGCATCCTTTGGCTCATGGCAGCAGTATATTTCTTCGTTGCCTGTGCTGTCTACCGCCATCAGATATTCCAAGCGCGCCAGCATGCTATGGAACGTCTGGAATATTTGAAGCGGAAGCGTCAAAAATAATTTACGCTTTTGCTCATATCGTAGCATAGGCCGAGCGTAGGCGTTCGAAGGGAGAACATGAGAAATACCGCTCCGAGCTGTAGGCTTTCTTTGCAGCAATGATTCTCTTATCTGACCACTTCCGTGAATTCGGGCTTGGCGCCTGCTGCGGAGGGTTGGGTGACGTAGATGATGGAGGTGGCCTCCTGACCATCCATACCGCGGCTTTTGACGGTGAACTTGTAGTCGGTGGAATCAGCGGTCTTTCGCTTGCCAACGGTTTGGGGCGTGCCGAGGGGGAACTGATAGCTGGAGCAGGCTGCGTCGAAGATGGCTTTCTCGTCGGCCGTTACGGGCTTCTGGGCTGAATAGTCAGGCAACTTCTCTACTTTCCCTTTCTTGTAACCGTTTTCTTTCAAGAAGCGGTCGAGCTCGTTGGCAGCGGCTTTTACACGGGCTGTCCGGACGCCATAGCCCTTCAGTATCTTGGCCTTAGGAAGGGCCTCGCGCAGGGCATCAGACGAGGTGTTCAGACCACCACTGCCAAAGGTGCAGAACGGCACGATGGTCTTGCCGGCAAAGTCCTGTTGTTTGACCAGCGTGGCGATAGGCATGGCGTAGGTGCCAAACCAGATGGGGTAGCCCAGGAAGATGATGTCGTAGTCGGCAATCTTCTTTTTCAGGGGCTTCAGGGCAGGCGTCTGTCCGCTCTCGCGTTCACGGCTGGAGCGCTGGATGGTCTCCTGGAAGTTGCCCGAATAGGGCTCTACAGCCTCGATACTCTCGATGTCGGCACCCAGTTGTCGTTGCAGCTCTTGGGCTACCGTCTTCGTTGTTCCTGTCTCTGAATAATAAAGTACTAGCATTTTCTGTGCATAAATGGTGGATGCAGCGGCTATGGCTGCCATCAGCATGAATAGTTTTTTCATTAGTTCTTATGATTGATTGTTGATTAGATGAGTTTCGGCTCTGGCACCTCCTGGCCACGACAGAAGCGATGGACTATCTGGCGGTCGTCGCCCAGATAGATGAAACGCTCCAGACGGTGTTGCAGGGAGTATTCAGCGGGATAGAGCACGGCGTCGTCGATGACCAGTGCGTCGAAGTCGTAGCCGGGCTCGAAGCTGCCCACCTTGCCGAAGAAGCTGCCTGCCGACTTGGTGGCAATCCAGAAGGTTTCGGGCAGGGTGAGGAAGGTCTTGCTATGGTCTTGCTGGTAGTGCATCTTGCTGACCTGGATGGCATAGACCAGCATGCGGAACATGTTGAGGTCGTGGCCTCCGCTGATGTCGCTGCCTAAGCCAATGCGCACGCCCTCGTCGAGCAGGGTGCGGATGGGGGCCATGCCTGACGACAGGTTGAAGTTGGACGTGGGGCAGTGGGCCACCATGACGCCGTTGCGCTTCATCAGCTCCAGCTCTCCACCGCGCGTCCATACGCAGTGGGCCATGATGGTGGGCGTCTGTCCGAAGAGTCCGTAGCGGTTGTAGGCGTCGCCATAGCTCTCGCTCTCAGGTTCGAGCTCGGCCACCCATGCTATCTCGGAGGTGTTCTCGGACAGGTGCGACTGTACGGGCAACTGGTATTTGGCGGCGAGCTCGCCACAGGCCTTCAGCAGTTCTGGCGTACACGAGGGTACGAAGCGCGGGGTGATGATGGGGCGTACCAGTCCATCAGCATCGCCGAATTCAGCGATGAGCTGCTCGTTGCCTTTGACGGCGTCGTCGACATCCTCGCAGAGCGCGTCAGGACAGTTGCGGTTCATGGCTACCTTGCCGACCATAGCGCCCATGCCTGCCTGCTGGTACAGTTGCATCAGCTTACGTGTGCTGTCGGTATGGACGGTGCCGAAGACGACACTGCGCATGGTGCCGAAGAGCCACTGGGTGTGCAGGAAGCGGCTGTACATGCGCTCGGCATAGTTGACGTCGGCATATTTCGACTCCTCAGGGAAGGTGTAGTTCTGCAACCAAGGCAGCAGCTCGAGGTCCATGGCCACACCCTGGTTGTGCACCTGTGGGGCGTGAACATGCATATCGTTCATGGCGGGAATGAGCAGCTTGTCGCCAAAGTCGACGATCTCTGCATCAGGACAGCCCAACTCGGCCAGATCGTTAGAAACGCCCAGCACACGGCCGTCTTCCACAGCGACGTAGCCATTCTCAAAAACTTCGAAACGATCTTTCTCTTTCGTAAAGAGAATGTGAGCCTTATATACTTTTTTCATAGCTAATAGTATTTGAAAGGTTAGTTACTGAGTGCAAAGTTACGAAAAATTTTGGGCAAATGTGTATCACATTTCATTTTTTTTTGTATCTTTGCAACAATATTACTATCGCTAACTAAAAATTAATACTATGGATCAACAATTAGTAGTCAACATTTGTGGCTGGATTGCCACCTTCGGCCTGATTTTCGGCTATCTGCCACAGGCTATTCAGACCATTCGTACACGTAACACCGACGGCATCTCGTTGCCAGGCTTCATCTCGATGGCCATAGGCTGTGGCGCCTTCGTGATACAGGGACTGTTGCTGGGCAACTATTATCTCTTTGCCACTAATCTTATCACCTGCGTTTGTAGCGTCATTATCTTTGCCATCAAGATGAAGAACGACTACGGAAAGAAGTAGTTAGAAGCCACCAGGACCACCACCAGGTCCGCCCATACCACCTGGAGGAGTCGGGAAACCACCGCCTCCCCAGTTATCGCGTCCAGGCCCGCCTTCCCATTCACCCCGTCCTCGACCACCACGACGTCCTCCACCGCGTCCTGAACCCTGTCCGAAGAAGTTCAGGCGGTAGCTGACGTGCAGCATGGCGTAGCTGGTGATGGCGTTGACCTCCTGGTCGCGCCAGCCGTTGGCGTTGACCATGCGTGAGAAGGTGGTCTGTTCGTGCAGAATGTCGTACCATTGCAGCATGACGGTGAGCACCTTTCCGCGAAGAAAGCTGTGCGACAGCTGTGCGTTCCATATCAGTTCGTTGGTGTTCAGCGTCTCGTCGCTATAGCCGCGCTTGCTGAATACGTGGAAGTCGGTGCTGAGATTAGAGCCCCAGGGGAAGGTGATCTTTGTGTTTCCGCCGTATGAGAAGTTCCACGTCGTCAGGTTGTTAGAAGCCTGCAGGCGGTTCTCAGTACGGGCATAGGTGGTGCGCTCGTTCAGTGAGAAGCTGAACCACGAGTTGCGGAAGCTGAGCGACACCTCTGGCGAGAGGTTATAGGTATGGGTGACGTTACGGTCGGGTTCAGCCGTGCGGTTCAGATTAACATAGCCTATGCGATGGTCGTAGCGTCCGTTGATGGAGCCGCTGATGTCCCATCGGTTCAGCGTGTCGAGTCCGATGTTGAAGCCTACGCCGAGGCTGGCATTCCAGTTGCCGTTGATGTTCTCTGGTCGCGTGATGCGTCCACCCGTCTTCTCGTTATAGGTGACGATATTGCCGATGGAGTTGCTGGTGGTCTGCCACGAGCCATTGGCGTTGAAGCTCCAGTGGCGCTGGGCCTTGGGCACCTGGAATCCGTTGCTGTCGGTGACGAACTTCGTCTGGCGCATCATCTGGAAGTTGGCGCGCAGGTTGGTGGTGAACGACGGCTTCAGGCCTGGATTACCTATCGTGATGTTCAGCGGATTAGTGTCGTCGTAGATGTCGAGCAGCTGAGTGATGTTGGGCTGTTGCGTCTGTCCGCGGAAGTTCACCTGCAGGTTGGTCTGCTGGTTGAAGCGTACACGCAGGTCGAGCGTCGGCGATACGTTGGTGACGGTACGCACCGTGTCGATGGGGCGTCCCAGATACTGCTGGATGTAGTGCGCCTTCTCGGGGTGGAAGGATACGCCGACGTTCAGGTTCACCTTGTTGCGGATGTAGCGCAGCTGCAGGTCGGCATTGTGGCCGTACTCCGTGCGTTCGGAATAGCGGCTGAGGCTGGGGCTGAGATACGTCTCGTAGGGGTTCTCCAGGAATCCGAAGAGGGCTGTCCACTCGCGATATTCGTTCAGTACGTTGGCAAAGGCTTCGTCCGTGTATTTGGGGAAGTCGTAGGTAGAAGGGTCGTTCTTCTGGTAGTCGTAGCGATAGCGGTAGTTCAGTTGCAGGAAGAGTCCCTGCTGGCCGAAACTTCTTCCACCACGATTACGGCCACCACCACCGCCTCTGCCACCAAATGGTCCACGCATTTCAGGCATGCCTGGCACGCCGCTGGCTTCTGTTTCCCTGCTGGTCTTGAAGAGTAGCAGCGGTTCGGTATAGGTGACGCCCAACGAATAGCTCAGCTGCTTGTTGGCCGAACTGGTATAGCGGTTGGTCTGGTAGGTGGAGTCGTTGCCTTGCTTGTCCTTCTGCTGATACAGGTGGACGGCCGAGAGGCTGGCATTCTGGCTGCTGCCGTCGCGCCAGCTGAACTGCGAGCTGATGGCAATGTTGCGCCCTTTTGAGCCCAGTCGGCGGAATATCTGCAGTTGTGCGTTTACATTCGCGTTGTCGTTGTAGCCCAGTCCTTTGTTCTGTCGGCTGTTGACGGCCAGCTCCTTTTCGCGCATCGTCTGCAGGCCCTCGCTGCTCAGTGGGTCGGTGACGTAGCCGTAGGGGTCGGCATTGAAGGCTGCCGAGGTCGAGAAGTTACGGCTGTCACTGGTCTGATAGCTCACATCAGGACGGAACGACAGCGTGGTCACGGAGTCGATGTTCCATTGCAGGTTCATGTTGCCTGTCCAGTTGTTGTTGCGCGAATAGTTTTGGCTGATGCTGTTTGAGAAAGCTCCACCGCGGGTGTTGACGAAACTCTCCGACGCCGTCTTGTTCCAGTTGTCGGTATCGCCGTGGTTCCAGGTGACGCGTCCGCTCCATTTCAGGTTCTTGCCGTTCTCGTAGCTGGCATCCAGTGCTGCTGTCTTCGTTTCGCGCTGACCCTGACCGTTGCCGCGTCCGCGACCTCCACGCCCTGAGAAGTTACGGTCGTTCACGTTGTTGGCATTGCCCATAAACGTATAGCGCATAGTACCGAAGGGTTTCATGGCCGTCAGTCGGATACCGTAGCGGCCGTCCGTACCTATGCCGACATCCGGATTGGCCTGTATGCCCTTGCGGGCACTGCGCTTGGTGACGAACTCCAAGACAAAGTCGTCGTTGCCGTCGTCCAAGCCTGTCATACGCGACAGATCGCTCTTCTCGTCGTAGGCCTTCACCTGGTCGACGACGTATGACGGCAGGTTTTTCATCACGGCGTCGTTGTTGCCCGTCATGAAGTCGCGGCCGTCCATCTTGAACTTCTTCACCTCCTTGCCGTTGATGCTGACTTTGCCGTCCTCCCTGACGGGTCGTGATACGATATAGTTGCGAGGTGGCTTTCACCAGTGCCTCGTCATTGTCAGCGTCGACAATGCGGGCAGACAGCGTAGTGCTTTGGGCGCTCATTTGCATGACGCCATACCAGCACAGCAGAAGGGTCGTTAGGCGGTAGTTCAACGTTGCTTAGTTTTTGTGGGGTCTGTTTAGTGGTTAGACGCCAGAAAACGGCAACGGTTAAAAACAGAGTGTCGTCTTTTGTGTTTCTTTAACAAAAGAAGGTCTCGTTGATGACCTGTTCCACCACCTTGGGGAAGTGCTCCATCTCCAGCACGTGCTCCTTCTCGGCAATGTCGTCAACGCTGTCGGTAGGCAGCAGGGGTGTACGGTATTGGGCGATAATCTCGCCAGAGTCACAGACGGGGGTGACGAAGTGGACGGTCATGCCTGTCTCCCTTTCGCCAGCGGCCTTGACGGCCTCGTGCACGTGGTGGCCCCACATACCCTTGCCGCCATACTTCGGCAGTAGGGCAGGGTGGATGTTGATGATGCGACGCGGGAAGGCTTCTATCAGGAAGTTGGGCACCAAGGGCAGGAAACCTGCCAACACGATAAACTGGATGTCGTACTGCTGGAGCAGTGGCATCATCACCTCAGGGTCGTTAAGCTCGGGTTTGGGAGCCACAGCCGTTGGTATGCCCAGATTGGTGGCACGTACCAGACCATAGGCGTCGGCCTTGTTGCTGACTACCAAAGCACAGTTGACGCGCTCGCTGTCTGCGAAATACTTGATGAGATTCTCACAGTTTGTGCCGCTTCCCGACACAAAGATGGCTATATTGATTCTGTTCATAATTCATTTAATAATAGTTCGATAAGACGGGGCACGGCATACTGGTCGATGTCTGACTCCTTGATCCAGAAGTAGTCGTCGGGCAGTGTAGGCCGCTCGTTGGTCTCCCACAGCCAGAAGTCGGCATAGAGCACACGGTGGGTCAGCACGTGCTTGACGTTTTTCTTTATCTCCAACATTCCTCTCACCTCTAACCTCTCACCACTCACCTCTAAAAGCAATGGTTCATACAGTCCCTGCCAGATGTCGCCAGCCGGACGACGATGGATGGCCGTATAGCCGTTACATCTTATATAGATATAGGTCAGATGGCGTTCGCTGATCTTCAGCTTTTTCTCTTTGACGGGCAATGCCGATACACTGTCCTCACGTAGCGCCACACACGACTCTGCCAACGGGCATTGCTGACATTGGGGGGCGGACGGCGTACACTGGATGGCGCCAAAGTCCATCATGGCCTGATTGAAGGCGGAGGCCTCTTGGGGCGGCAACAACGATTGTGCCAACTGCGTGAACTCCTTCTTTCCCTCCGTGCTGTTGATGGGCGTCTTGATGCCGTAGTGGCGCGCCAACACACGATAGACGTTGCCGTCGACGACAGCCGCCGGCAGGTCGAAGGCAATGCTGCCAATAGCGGCAGCAGTATAGTCGCCAACACCCTTCAGGGCCTTGATGCCCTCGATGGTGGTGGGAAATCCGCCCAGCGCCACCACCTGTCGGGCGGCGGTATGCAGGTTGCGGGCCCTACTGTAGTAACCCAGCCCCTGCCACTCGCGCAATACCTCGTCCTCTGTAGCATTGGCCAGCGCCTCGACGGTAGGCCAGCGTCGCATAAAACGCTCCCAATAGGGACGCCCCTGGTCTATACGTGTCTGTTGCAGGATGATTTCCGACAACCAGATGGCATACGGGTCACGCGTCTCGCGCCAAGGTAGCGCCCGACCGTTCTCGCCAAACCATTGCAATATCGTTGTCGTAAAACTCATTGTGCGTGCAAAGGTACGAATAAGCGCGAACAATACAAAATAAAACTTGTTTTAATTGTCTTTATCTCACTCAAATGTTAATCTTCTATAACAAACAGAAGGCGCGTTTTACTTTTGCAGACAAACGGCATCAAAGCAACAGAACATATTATCAACACATGAATCAAAATATCTTATGAAAAAAATCTTCCTTTCATTGATGGCGCTCTCATGTCTGACAGCGTCAGCACAGTTCGGTGCTCCCAGAGAGAACCCGAAAGTTCCTTCAGTAACTGCTAACGTCACAGAAGACTTCAAGCCTGCAACGAGCAATCAGGACAACAAGCAGTACCCGATGGTGAACTCACAGCGTATGGTGCGTGCACAGATCAAGGCTCCTGATGCCAAGTTCGTCGGATTGGACATCGCCGGCAAAATCTACGAGATGACCAAGGACGAGAACGGTGTGTGGACAGGTACCTCTGAGCCTCAGGACGAGGGGTTCCACTACTATCAGCTGAACATCGACGGCGCCTCGGTGCCCGATCCGAACAGCCTCTACTACTATGGCGCCAGCCGTTGGGGTAGCGGTATCGAGATTCCTTCTGCCGACCAGGACTTCTGGCAGGTGAAGAACGTGCCGCAGGGCTCTATGAGCGAGGTGTTCTACTGGTCGACCTACACGGAGAAGATGCGTCGCTGTCACGTCTATCTGCCTGCAGAGTATTTCACCAATCCCACCAAGAAGTTCCCTGTGCTCTACTTGCAGCATGGTATGGGCGAGAACGAGTACGGATGGGCCGAGCAGGGACATACCGCTCAGATTCTGGATAATCTGATTGCCGAGGGTAAGGCTGTTCCTTGCATCATCGTGATGGATAATGGCCTGAACGCACGTCGTCCTGGTGAGCAGGGTGGCTTCGGCGGTCCTCGTCCGCAGGGTCCCCGTCCGCAGGGCGCTCCTGGGCAGGGTGGTCCTGGCCAGCGTCCTCAGGGTGGTCGTCCCGGTGGCTTTGGCCGTGGTGGCTTCGGTGGTTTCTCTGAAGGTTTCAAGAATGTGCTCTTCAACGATATCATCCCGATGGTCGAGAGCCGCTATCGCGTCATTGCCGACCCTCAGCACCGCGCCTACGCCGGCCTGTCGATGGGTGGTATGCAGGCTCGCGAGATTACGCTGAACAATCCTGACAAGTTCGCTTATGTCGGCTCGTTCAGCAGCGGTGCCTGGAATGTCGACCAGGTGAAGGCTTCCGAAGGTTTCGCCAAGAACGTCAAAGTGCTCTTCATGAGTGGTGGCGGCAAGGAGAACATGGGTTGCGTCGAGGCTGCCAAGAACATCAAGGAACAACTCGGCATGAATGCCGTCGGTTACGAGTCGCCCGGCACAGCCCACGAGTGGCACACCTGGCGTCGCAGCCTCTACCAGTTTGCCCAACTGATTTTCAAATAATGAGCGAACAATAATATAATCCCATCATCATCACGTCTGTCGATGATGATGGGATTTTCAATATCCTATGGTATTACCATGTGATATAATAACCAGTCCCTTTGATTCAGAGTAAGACAAAGTAACGGGTTAAAGACATAATTAACAGTAAGCAAAATTGAAGATAAAAACAAATTTTCTACTTAACAACACGATAGCTGAAAGCCAATCTCTCCCGTTTTCGTCCCCTCACGCCAGCTGAGACCGAGGCTTTGCGACAGGAGTTTATCGTTGAGCACACCTACAACAGCAATGCCTTCGAGGGCAATACATCCATTTATCGACGGTAATGGCCGTACGGGCCGTCTGCTGATGAACCTCCAGCTCATCAAGGCCGGCTATCCTCCCATCAATGTGAAGTTTGCTGACCGACGCCGTTATTATGAAGCCTTCGACGATTATGCCCGTACAGGCTCTCCAACTGCGATGACCGCACTGATAGCCGAATACCTTGAGCAGCGTTTGCAGTCGATGACAGAGATATTGAATCAGATATAAAAAAAGAAAACAAGAAAAACTGGGCGAAATAAAACCAGAACAATTCATCCATGATCCGTTTGTTTTGGAGTTCCTCAATCTAAAGGATTATCCTGCTTTGCGTGAAAGTG
This sequence comes from uncultured Bacteroidales bacterium, assembly GCA_902760345.1. Lineage (GTDB taxonomy): Bacteria > Bacteroidota > Bacteroidia > Bacteroidales > Bacteroidaceae > Prevotella. Next base: position 40,695 of record CACWFY010000025.1, read on the forward strand.
CCATACTATAACCTCGATATGATTATCAGCGTTGGCTATCGCGTCCATTAAATAGATAAAACGGGTTGTATAGTACTACTGCAAGAGAAGTGCTGAAATCCTGCATTTCCTACACTTGGCGCTGACAGTCAGCAGGTTATGCTGTATTTTCCTACACTGCGCAGTGTAGGAATTCCTACACT
>CACWFY010000026.1 GCA_902760345.1 uncultured Bacteroidales bacterium
ATCACCCGCTCGCCGAGCATCGCCCTGATCTCCTCCGGCGTGGCATACACCTCCTGCCACGGCCGCTTGTGCTCGCCATCCTCCTTCCGCTCTGTCTTCTTCTTCGTTTCCGTTTTGGTTTTGTTTTTCGTTTTCGTCTCCATAGGCGTCTTCGTTTTCGTTATCGTTTTGGTTTATCCACGTGTAAAGTTACACAAAGAAAAGGGCACATGCAAGCTTTCGCGCCACTATTTAGCAGCGCGAAGCGATTAATCACCCTATAGAGTTTAGCGACTACCTAAAAAGATCGCGGACACGCACTCCAAGCGCATCCGCAATCGTATGTAATCGCCATAGCGAGGGATCCTTCTGCCCGCTGATGAACCGACTCATGGACTGTGGTGTGATCCCTACGCGTTGAGCCAGTTCTTTACAATTTACGTTTTTTCCCACATCACGCGCAGCAGTTGAAGCTGCGACACATAATTTTTCTGTTTCATTTGTTGTAATAATTTAAAGGTTATAAAAAAGGGGGGACAATTCCCCCCGATTTGATTTGTTTGTAGTTTATTGCTTTTAAGATAAAGGTCTACGTTCCTTACGGCATCGTTGCAGTCAGAAACGTGGCGTTACCGAAGATATAGAGCACGTTTTCGCAGGCCGGCACGAGGATGGTCTCGCCCTGACGGATATGAATACCGTTGATGTTGGCCTCGCCCCACAGACACATCACCACCACGAATGAGTCGCAATGGAAGTCGACCTGCTGGGCGACCTGTACGACGACGCGGTGAACGACGAAGTGCGGACAGTTGATGAGCTGGGAGGTGGGCTTGGTCGAGTCGTACGACGTGCGGTACTCGGGCCACACCTGGTAGTCGATGGCGTCCTTGGCCTGTTCGATATGTAGCTCACGGGGATTGCCGTGGGCATCCTTGCGTCCGAAGTCGTAGACGCGGTAGGTGATGTCCGAGGTCTCCTGGATCTCGGCAAGGAAGTTGCCGGCGCCGATGGCGTGCAGACGGCCTGCGGGCAGGAAGTAGAGGTCGCCGACGTGGGCCTCGTGGGTGGCGATGACGTCCTGCATGGGGGAGTGACCCGACGGAGAACCGTCGGGAACGGGGGCATTCGCCAGCTGTTCATATTCGTCAGGCGTGATGCTTTTCTTCAGACCCGCATAGATCTTCGAGCCTACGTCGCTCTTGATGATGTACCACATCTCCGTCTTGCCCTGACAGCCGTGACGCTCCATAGCCAGCTTGTCGTCGGGGTGTACCTGAACGGAGAGGTCCTGACGCGAGTCGATAAACTTCACCAGCAGCGGGAACTTGTTGCCATACTTCTTATACACCTTCTGGCCGACGAGCAGACCCTTGTACTTGTCGATTAGCTGGGTGAGGTTCAGCCCCACGTCGACATCGTCGATGAGGCCGCGCTCCACGGCCACGCTCTCTTGACCAGGCACGCCGCTGATCTCCCAACTCTCGCCGATGTTCGGCTGGGCGGTATAGATGCCCTTGAACGGTGCAATACGATAGCCACCCCAGATGGTGGTCTTCAGAAACGGTTCGAACTTATATGGTTTCATCTTAGAACATATTGTACCGCTTGATGCTGATCACACCTCCGGAGATAGACTTCAGAGAATTGATGTAGATATAGGCCCGGTACTTTCCATCGCCTGTCTCGATCCACATGCCGCCCTTCTCCTTCATGTTGATACAGTAGTTGGGCATACCCTGTAGCTGGATGGTTTCAAAGTCTATATCATCGATATAAGTGCCATAGTCCGGCTCGTCAGTCAGGTGACCGTCAATGATACCCCATTCTTTTCGGAGCATCAGGTTGCGCGTCATCGTTGCCGGCACTTCCAGGTTGTCCAGCCACTCCTTGTCAGCTACAGGAGCGGCAAAGGTATGACCGAACTCCACACCCTGGCTCTTCTTGTTTCTCCACAGGTAGCAGAGGTCTATCTTGTCAGGGATGTTTTGGGCCTCTGCGAGGGTATAGGCAGCCATATCTTCCAAAGAGATATAGCAGCGAGCCTTTGATAGCGTGATATCACGCTGCATATACTGCTTGCAGACTTTGTACGGTCCCATGGTCGTGCTGATGGTTTTACCATCGGCAGCCTTAGCTGTAAAGGTAAAGGATACCTCACGGCCACGAGCCTCTTCTGGAATGACATAGTAGTAGCGCAAGGTCGCTGCACAGGTGTCTACATTGAAAGTCACCGTGGTTGTGGCCCCTTCGGTAACAGAGGGATTACCCACTGGCACGGGAATATCCATACCCGATGAATTGGTATGGTAGGAGTTATGCTCCAGCCAAGTGCCAGCTGCTCCTGCTATGGATGCAGTAACAGTACATGACTCTAGATGTCCGGAACCATATGGCATCGCCATGGCATACGCCATGTATATCTGATTGCCTACAACGTTAGGACCCAAGGTTCGCTTAATACATTTGTTGTTAAGCGCACCAATATTGTCGCTGTCGTCGGAACAGGCGGTGAATGTCGTCATCAGGACGGCAGCGAGCAGAACAATGATAAATGGACACTGTCTTTTCATCTTCATATCCTCCTAAGTGTTATACGGGTTCTTGAACTGTGATATAGATGGTATAGGTCTTTCTGACCCTGCGACTGCCGGAGATGACCGTATACTGTCGCGGATTGGCCAAATCAGAGAAGTCGGTAATACCTGTGATTTTCGGTTCCAACTTAGCATCTGTGACCAGAGAGAATTTGGGGTACAGATGCTGCAAGTCCGTGCCGTAGGCCACCGTGATATTGATGGTACAGGCATTGTTGTCGATGATGACATCACCGACTTTAACCGTCAAATGGTCTGTGCCTGCCAAGTCAAAGTTGCTGACGTAGCACTCGTCACGGTCGGTAATCAACAGACCATCCTCATCAATGGGATTGTCAGAGCAGGCTGTGCTGAATAGCATCACCGCCATGCCATAGAATAATATACTGAATATCTTTTTCATAATTCTTACTTCTTACATCTTACATCTTACTTCATACTTCATACATCTCGCTACGCTTACCTCCAAGGCTTGTTCTGTGTCAAGTTGGAGTTCTTGTTGCGTTCTGACTCAGGAATCCTGAAGATATAGCACTGCTCATACTGCAGTGAGGGTGAGTTGACCCAATATTCATTTTCCTGAGCGCCAAAGATATCATACCATTTGTAGCCCGTGCTTCCAGGACCTCCATAGACATTCTCCAGACGGCGCCAACGGCGCAGGTCCCAGATGCGGTGGCCCTCGGCCAGCAATTCGACGATACGCTCCTGTTCGATAGCCTCAAAGAAAGCATCATGGGTAGAACATTTGGAAGATGCCAGAGCTGGCAGGTTACCACGATGACGGACGCGGTTGACCAAAGCAATACTCTTGGCGGTGGGACCGTTGATCTCGTTGTCAGCCTCGGCATACATCAGGAATACATCTGCCAAGCGGATGACAGGCCAGTTGAAGTCACCGTCGATACGCTCTTGTCCCGCATAGTTACGGACGAACTTACGGAACACGTAACCCGTAGTAGAAAGGATGTTGTAAGAGGTGAGCTTCTTCTCTGTCACCGTGCCGTCGGGATTCTCTTCAAAGACGGAGAGCGGTCCTTCCCAATTCTTGTATTCGTAGGGTGTGAAGCCCGTCTCACGCAGTGACATCATACCCATACACTGCTCATAGTCCCACATGATGGATGCCTTCATACGGTAGTCGCGGTTGGCATAGGTCTGAGGATTCAGTGAAGAATTAGGAGTGGTACGGGCGGTTGTCGACGGCGACATCTTCTGCATGGGTTTGCAGAAGTCACCAGTTATCGTTGACTGGTAACGGTCGGCAATGTTAGCACGTGGATTTACCCACGACTGTGAATACTGCACTGTACGTCCTGCGAAGTCGCGCATGAGCTGTTCACCCTGGCTGGTGCTGGTACCACCATGCTCGAAGGTAAAGACAAACTCGCTGTCACCATTGGCGGTCGGCAGGAAGAGATAGAAGTAGTTGGGCAGGTTGGTGGCTCCACCCAGCGACTTCAGCTTGCCACTCAGGTCAACACCACCGATTTTGGTTCCTTGGGGCCATATTTCTGCCGGACCATCGCACACGCCGGGTTCTCCCCCGCGGAAGAGGTCGAGACCATAGTCTTCGATGACGGCACGGAAGTCTTCACGGGCAGCCTTATAGGCTTTCTGTGCTTCACTCTCACTGGGAGTAAAGGTGTCCAGCTCTGGCCAGCCGAAGTGATTCCACGAGGCCCAGTAGAGGTGTATCTTACCACGCAGTGCAATGGCTGCAGGCTTGCTGTAGCGGCCACGAATGGCAGCCTTGACAGGCAGGGTTGCCTCCACTTCGTTAAGGTCGCTGATGAGGTGCTGATAGATTTCTGCAATAGGGGTGCGGGAAAGGTGGTCCACCTCGTCGTTGCTCTTCACGTTCCAGTCAACATAGGGTACGTCTCCCCACCAGGTGATGAGGCGGAAGTAGACGAGGGCACGCATCAGCTTACACTCGGCAATGATGACGTCAAGGTTCTTTGCCTTCTCGCCACTGGTTGCATTACGCATCGCAGAAACATTCTCGATGACATAGTTGGCGCGGTTGACAGCTCCATAGCAGTATTTGAACATGTTGTCGAACCAGCCACCGAAGCCCCAGGGCAGATAGTCCCAGCGCCCCATATAGGCGCGGCCGTTATTCCCGTTGTTGTCCATAAAAGAGTTTCCACGCATCTTGACGTACTCTCCCATACCGTCGAGGTAGTAGTCACGGTTGAAGAGGTAACGGGTGTCTGACATCAGACCCGCCAAAGCCGATGTGGCATCGCTCTCCGACTTCCAATATTGCGAAGAGGACAGTTGGTCGGTAGGATCCTGTTCCAGAAGGTCCGGACGGCAGGAGGCTGTCAGCATCACTCCAACCAGCAGCAACAGGTAATATGAATATTTTGTTTTCATCTGTGTTATATCTTTATGATCAATAGGTAGTTTCTTAGAAGGTGATATTCACTCCAAGTGTGTAGGTCTTGGTGGTAGGATAAAGGTCACCGGAATTGGCTGGCTTCTCCGGGTCGAGGCCCTCATAACCAGTGATGGTAAGGAGGTTGTCGGCACTGAAGTAGAAGCGTACGTTCTGCATATAGACTTTCTTGGTCCACAGCTGTGGCAAGGTGTAGCCTAACTGAATATTTTTCAGGCGGAAATAACTCATGTCGCGCAGGTAATACTCGTTCTCGGTCTGGTTGGTGGCATTGCCGCCCAGACGTGGCCACTCGCCACCACGGTTTTCGTAAGACCAGGGCTTCGTCAGATGGTCTTCCGTCGAGGTATAGCTTTGCAGGGGCAGGTTGACCTGATTGAACTTATTAATCCACATGTCCTTCCTGCCGGCACTGCCCTGCCAGAGCATGGCGAAGTCGATGCCTTTCCACTCTGCCTTGACATTCAAGGCGAAGTTGACGGTGGGCGCATCGCGCAGGGCATTGGCATTAGCTACCTTGTCGTTGGCATCAAGGGTACCGTCGCCATTGGCATCGAGACGGATGACGTCACCGGGCTTGGCTCCCTGGTTAGCATAGTTGTAGGTATCCTGGAAGGTCTGTGCCAGACTTGACAGGGCGGGCATGTAATAGACGAAGTGGTAGGGCATGTTCAGATAAACATTACCTTTGTCGAGGAACTCTCCCCACTTCTCCAGGTTCATGCGGTTGTAAGAGACGTTGCCGTTGACGCTGTATTTGAGCTTGCCGATGTTGTCGCGCCATGTGATATTCGCCTCTATACCTCGGTTGCGGAGGTTACCCAGATTGGCCTTGGGAGCCTCATAGGCACCAGTGAGGAGGATAGACATCTGCGAGTTCTGCAGCATGCCGGTGGTGAGACGATTGTAATAGTCCAGTTCTGCCGTGAGTCGGCCATTGAAGAATGCCAAATCAAGACCCAGGTTGAAGACGCTGGTCTTCTCCCAGATAAGATCTTCGTTGAGCATCTTCTGATAGATGAAACCTGTGGCAATCTTACCGTCATACATGTAGTTGTTCTGACTCATGATGATGCGCTGCTGATAGACACCGACACCACTGTTGTTACCCAGCTGGCCATAGGAGACACGCAGCTTGGCATTGGTCAGCCAATTGCCGATGCGGTCCTTGAGCCAGGGCTCCTCGGTGATGCGCCATCCCAGAGAGCCTGAGGGGAAGAAGCCGTAGCGATGACCGTCGAGGAACTTGGAACTGCCGTCAACACGGAAGTTCAGTTCCAGCAGGTAGCGGTCATAGGCGTTATAGTTGATACGTCCAATCCAAGAACGCAGTCCTTGACGGCTGGAGGTACCGCTGGTACCCTGTTTGGTAGTCAGTGCGGCATTGATTTCCGTCAAAGACGGGTGAATGCGCTCGTCGCGGGAGACGCTGTTGGAACGGCCGAACCAATACTCTTCACTATAAATGCCTAACAGTTTCACCTCGTGGTACTTGGCTATCTTGGTTTCATAGCTCAGGCGGAAGTTCATCAGCGTCTTATAGCCGTTGTGGTTGCGGTCTTCCACACCTACGCTGGGCTGTACATACCACAAATCCTTGGTGGTGTCTGTCTGGAAATTGTACGACTGCGTAGGCACGGGCGCGTTCTTGTAATACTGGTTGTAGTAGCGCAACGAATAGTCGAGGCGGGCTGTCAGACCTTTCAGCGGCTGCCACTGGAGAAAAGCAGAACCGTTGAGCTCCTGACGGTTCTCGTGCTTCACGCTGTTCTCATAGACGGCCAGCGGGTTGAAGGCTTCGGGCAGCTCCCCATAGGCCATGGGTCCGCCGTAGTAGCCTGTGCTGGCATCGTAGGGATAAATACCTGCAATAGCCGTACCGATACGGTTGTCCTCACCGTTGAAACCTTTGCTCTGGCAATAGGAGTAGTTGCTCCAGTTACCATCAATGCGAACACCCGTCTTCAGGTTCTTCAGCACCTGATAGTCATAGTTCAGGCGGATGTTATAGCGATTATAGTCGTTGCTGATTTGCAGACCCTGCTGTTTCATATAGCCAATGGATGCAAAGAAGTTGGTCTTCTCCGTACCACCCGTTGCCGAGACATTGTAGTTCTGGATGTTACCCGTACGCATGACGTAGTCGAACCAGTCGGTATTGGGGTAGCGTACAGGGTCTATCATACCCAAGGCCATCCACTGATCGATGGTACCGTCTTTGAAGTTCTGTTGGACGCCATTGGTTCCGGGGTCGGTGGCGGCAGAAATCTGGTGCAGCGTCAACGCCTGGGCATAGTCGCTCAGCAGGTTGTAGGCTTTGGTAGCCTTCTGCCAGCCATAAGAACCGGAGAAAGAAATCTGAGTAGGCTTGTCCTTGCTGCCGCTCTTGGTCTTGACAAGGATGACACCGTTGGCAGCACGCGAACCGTAAACTGAAGATGCACTAGCGTCCTTGAGGACGGAGATGCTCTCAATATCGTTGATGTTCAAACGGTTGATGTCTACGTCGGGCATGTCATCGACGACAATGAGTGGGGAGGCATCGTTGATGGTACCCAAGCCACGGATCAGCAGGGTGGCACTGTTGTTGCCTGCCATGCCCGTACTCTGGTTGACAGACAGTCCAGGGATGAGTCCCGACAATGCCGACGACACGTTGGCAATAGAACGGGAGGTGAGGTCCTTGTCAACGGAGACAGAGGCTACGGAACCGGTGAGGTTCACTTTCTTCTGGGAACCATAACCGACCACGACAACTTGTTCAAGTACTACGCTGCTGTTACGCATCGTGACGTTGACAACTGAACGGTTCTTTAAATGTACCGTCTGGGTGTCATACCCGACATAGGAGAACGTCAGCTCAGCATCGGCCTTGCTGACCTTGATGGTGTAGTGCCCGTCGAGGTCGGTGACCGCTCCGCTTTTGGCACCTTTCTCCTGAATGGTGACGCCAATCAGTGGTCCTTGGTCAGCATCGACGACAGTACCAGTGATGGTGTGTTGCTGTGCCACTGACGACATAACGGACAGCGTCAGCAGGGTAAGCAGTAATAGAAATCTTGGTTTCATTGATAATATTATTTAATGTGTTTGTTTTTATAATTCGCTGAGATAATCCTTTGGCAACTTATGGAAGTGCTCCTGGAAACATTTGGAGAAATAGCTGGGGGTGTTGAAGCCTACCATGTAGCACACTTCCACTATCTGATATTTACCTGTGGCCAGCAGTTCGGCACTCTTGTTGAGTCGTACGATACGGATGTAGTCGTTGGGGGTCTGTCCGGTAACACCCTTGACACGCTTGTGGAAGTTTGAGCGACTCATATAGAACATGCGGGCGAGGTTGTCAATAGAGAAGTCTTTATTCATCAGGTTGTCGAGGATAAGTGTGTTGAGCTTGTTGACAAACTCGGCATTCATACGTTCCTCTGCATCGTCGTTCGACGCCTTCTTGTAGAAGTCAAGAGGTGACTTGATAAAGCGTTCGCGCATCAGGTTGCGGTTCTCGATGATACTGTTAATCTGTGCCCGCAACTGCTCCATGGAGAAAGGCTTCTCCAGATAAGCTGCTGCTCCTATACCCAATCCGCCCACCTTGGTCTCCATGTCGGTCTTGGCAGAGAGCAGAATGATGGGGATATGGGCGTAGGCCTCGTTCTGCTTGATGACACGGCAGAGTTCCAGACCGTCCATTTCAGGCATCATAATGTCAGAGACGATGATGTCGATGGTATGGTTCTCCAACTGCTGCAAGGCCTCAATGCCGTTCTCTGCTCCATATACGCGGTAGGGCTGTCCGAGATTATTAACCACAAAGTTACGCAACTCGTCGTTATCCTCGACGATGAGAACCTGTACTATGTCCTGTGGCTCTGAGGACTGTGTGGCGGTTTCCTCTTCGGCTGCGGGAGCGTCCTCTTCCTCGGGAACATCCTGTGGCTTCAGGTTCATAGGGAGTGTCAGGATGAAACGGCTACCCTCACCATAGACAGACTGAAGCGTGATATTGCCGCCATGCATCTTGGCGAGGTTGAGGGCGAGGGGCAGTCCGAGACCGGAGCCCGGTCGCTTGCCGTGGTCATCAACCTGATAGAAAGACTCGAACACCTTGGCTTGATCCTCTTCACGGATACCGGTACCATCGTCGGCAATCTCAAACACGAGCATTCCGTCGCTTGGGCGTTCCTGAAGGGTAAGGGTAATCTGCCGTCTGGCATATTTTATCGCATTGGACATGAGGTTGCTAATCATCTTCATGAAGGCTTCCTGGTCGAGGTTACAGATGATTCCCTGCTGGACGGCAGAGGTGTCCATTTGGAGGTTGTGGACACGGAGGAATTCCTCGTAGCGGTGGCAGATGCCCATGACGACATCGGAAACATGACAGGATTGTATGTTCAGCTTCATCAACTTGGATTCTACTTTTCTGAAGTCGAGCAGCTGGTTGACGAGTTCCAGCAGACGCTGGACGTTACTCTTCATAATAGTCAGGTTGCTGCGTGTCTTCTGGTTGCCTTCGTCTGAAGCGAGGATGGCATCCAATGGGGCACTGATGAGCGACAGCGGGGTACGTATCTCATGGGCAATGTTGGTAAAGAAACCTATCTTGGCCTCATAGAGTTCCTTTTCCTTGTCAAGGCTGAACTTGAGCATGCGTTCCTGATTGGCAGCTTCAAGGCGTCGCTTATAACGACGGATGGCAGGACGATTCACCTGGATATCCAGTGCGATAGGCTCACTCTCCATTCCGTCATTATTGATACCCTTTACTACCAGCCTGTATTCTCCCGCAGGAAGGTTCATATAGAGGATATGACGATTGCCGTTGGTCAGTGTCTGCCAGTCGCGGTCGTAGCCTTCCAGCATATAGGAAACGGTATTGTATTCTGGCGAGAGGTAGCCGAGGCAGGCTATGTCGAAACTGAATGTCGACTGCGAAGCGGACAGTTCAATAGCTTTTGTCTGGTCTATCGGCTTTGACAAGGGACTGCCTGCGGTTTGCGGAGTCATGCGTTGACCGTTGATATACAGGTCAGTGAAATGGACGATGGGCGGAACCTGATTGTCGTATAGCTTCTGAGGGTCAAAGACTATGTAGCCGTTAGAACCTCCAAAATACAGACGGTCATCGCTGCCACGCAGGCAGGAATTATGCAGGTAGTGAACATCTACCAGACTCTCAATATACCGGAAATGACGGATGGAGAAATGCTGGGAATCTATTTTTATCAAGCCGTCACCTGTCGATACCCAGATATTGCCTGTCACATCTTCCAATATGCCATAGATGATATTGGAAGGCATGCCGTCTGACTTACGGAACTGGCGTTCTATGCGTCCTGTTTCAGGATTCATCATGCCCAATCCCTCGCCCTCGGTGCCTACCCAGATATTACCCCGAGTGTCCTGGAAAATGGTATTGACATTGTTGCCCATGAGGGAATGTGGGTCGTTAACCTGATGCCTATATTGAGTGACCTTACGATCGGCAGACAGTCTGAAGATACCATGGAAATGAGTGGCCATCCAGATGTTTCCCTTGTAGTCCTCGATAATCTTCATGACGGAGGCTGCAGGAATCTCCGTCAGCCTTCTTAGCACACTGCCGTCATAGACACAGACACCCTTCGAGGTTCCTATATAGATAAGTCCTTGCGTGGTCTTACACATGGAATTGACGATATTCGACGGCAGGCCATTTTCCGTTGTGAACTCGTGGACGATGCGTCTAGAAGCAATGTCAACAGCCACAAGACAGCGGTCGTAATCGCTAATCCATAACAGCGGGCCATCAGCCAACATCTCCTGAATATTGAAGGACAACCCCGCAACGCTGAAGGGTGAATAGGTCTCGCCAACGCTATTAAATCGCACCAGACCATAGTTACGTGTGGAGAGCCAAACATCATTACCGGTTCCTTGTACGATACGCTTAATGATGGAGTTACTCCACTCGGAAGAGCCTTTACGGGGTGCGTAATAGGAGAATGTATTGATATTGGGCGACCAATAGCAAACACCATAGAAATAGGTTCCAGTCCGGCAGGTTGTCGTAGGACGTACCGTCACCGTCAAAGGCTTTCAGTTCCTCAGTCTGGCAGTCCAGTTTTAAGAGACCGCTTTCCGAACTCATCACCAGAATGTTGTTCTGGAAGAGCGTAATAGCTTTAATATTATAGGTATTACGCGCACGAGGATTATTGCTTTCAACATATTTGTACTGTCCTGCGCGATGGTCATAGCGAATGAGTCCTGAGGTGGCTGTTCCTATCCATAGAATGTTATCGGTATTGCAATAGACAGACTGTATGGTTCCATTGGTAATGACAGACTTCGACACTTTCCCCGTACCTGTTGCCAGACAGAATAGCCCTTTACCGTCAGTCCCTGCCCAGAGGTTACCTGCAAGGTCAAGTGCCAACGTATTGATAAATCTTGTCGGAAGCTGGGGCTCTACATAATGTTGGAGAACACGGTAGTCAGCAGCAAGACGGTAGATGCCCTGACCGTAACACCCCAGCCAGATATTACCTTGTTTGTCCTGTACAATGCTATGGACGCTGGTCTTGTCCTCACCAACACGCTTGCCATTCAGAGAAATATGTCTGAACGACTCTGTCTCCCTGCTATAACAGTAAAGTCCTTCCTTGGTTCCCACTAAGATATGCCCTGACGCATCTTCCAGCAGACAGTGGATGAAGTTGTTGCCAATACTGGTGGTATCATTCGACTGTCGGCGGAAAACTTTGAAGTGTACTCCGTCAAAACGGTTCAGGCCATCATTGGTTCCAAACCACATAAAGCCCTCACTATCCTGTATAACAGCCCAGACACTGTTATGTGACAGACCGTTGCTGGTTTGGTAAATGCGGTAAAGCGATGCTTGGCCAGAGATGACCGCCAGCATAAAAAGGTAAGTGACGATAAGCAGACGTTTTATCATAACACTGTTGAATTTGGTTGCAAAATTAATAGATTATTTAGTGAACTGATGCAAATATCTTTTATTAGGATGCAACAAACCGCTAAAAAGTCAGAGGCTGTTAAGAAGATCAAGTTTTCCGTCGTTGACAAGTTTGATGATAAGCTCTCCAAAGAGGGTGTTTTGCCATGCAAACCAAGGACGAGTAAACACGGTGGCGTCATCCTTGTGGAAACTCTCATGCATGAAACCTGTACCGGCATCGGTGTCCATCAGCATCTTGATACAGGCTTTAATCTCAGTGTCGTCGGTACTGGTGAAGGCCCTCATCATGACAGACATCGGCCACGGCATGTCGAGACCGACATGAGGACCGCCAATGCCTTCTCCGGCCTGACCTTTGAAGAAGTAAGGATTATCCTCGCTCCATACAAAGCGACGGGTATTCTGATAGACTGGATCGTCGGCAGGGACATCACCCAGATAAGCCATGGCAAGCAGCGAAGGTACGTTGGCATCGTCCATCAGCAGCTGGTTGCCGAAGCCGTCAACCTCATAGGCATAGATGGGACCATACTTCGGATGCTTATATACGGCGTATTTGTGCAAAGCCTGCTGAACCTCCTCGGCAAGCGACAAGCACTGTGTGGCGAGGTCGGTACGGCCATTGACCTTTGTCAGAATTTCTGCGGCATGGTGCAGCTGAGTCACTGCCATGAAGTTCGATGGAATCAAGAACAGGAATGTCGTAGCATCATCGGAGGGTCGGAAGGCGGAGGCGATGAGGCCTACGGGTTTTACGGGTGCTCCCCATCCTCCATTGCACATGGTGTCGAGCTGGCGGTTGGTGTGACGCTCGAAGTGGTATTTGCCACGGCTGCCGTCCTTATGCTGCTGGTCGCGGAAGGTAGTAAGGATATTCTGTATAGCCTGTAGCCAGCTGTCGCCAAAGATAGAGGTGTCACCCGTCACCATCCAATATTCGTAGGCCAGACGAATGACATAGCACAGGGAGTCTATTTCCCATTTCCGTTCGTGCAGTTCCGGTTTCATGTCCGTCATATCGCTCATCCAGTAGCCGTTGGGGTCAGGCTCCTTGTTAAAAGCATTGGCATAAGGGTCTATATTGATGCACTTCAGCTGACGTAACACTACACCAGCCAGCATCCGCTGTAAGTGGTTGTCCTGAGGAGCCAGCCTCACATAAGGAAATACCTGTGCCCCGGAATCGCGCAGCCACATGGCTGGAATGTCGCCCGTATATACAAAGGTGTCCGGGTTGCCCTGTCCGTCATCCTCCATAAAGTGAACAGTGGTGTCAATGGTGTTGGGGTAGCAGTTGACAAACATCCATGCCAACCGGACATTGGTGAGCTGTCGCACGATGTCCCTGATTTGCTTCTCTACGGCTTCGGAACGGAACAGGCGTTCCGATGGTGCAGGACGCTTGTTGACTGTCAGTACGTCGGCCTTGGCAACAGGTATTTCTGCCTGTAGCTGCCCAGCACAAGCAGGAACTGGGAGCATCAGTATTGCGAATAGATAAAGCAGGTATTTTTTCATAGTATTCAGCATTTTATGGCTTCAGTAGGTTGAGAGGCTGTTGGGGAGCCATGACGTGATGAACTTTTTCTATGTATTTGCTGACTTGAGCCAACAAATCCCTCTTTGCCACCACCTACCAGCAACTGGGCTTTCTCTTCCAAGGTCATGGCCTTTAGCACCGCATCGATATTCTCAGCTTGCAGTTTTATTTGCGCTGTCATCGCTGTGACAATGGAAGTTGACATCAGGCCAATGATGAATAGTCGTCTTGCAGTTTCTATCATAGTTGTTTGGTTTTTTGCAAAAATATAAGTTAGTACATGAATCGGATGCAAATATACTCCAAAATAATGCAACACACGGATAAAACCATACTGTTGTCATGTAATATGGTATTAGTTTAACATTCTGTTGCATGTCAGTCGGCTATTATTTGCGATCTTTGTCATTAGATTGCAAAGATAGGAAAAATAATCTTATTCCCAAAAATGAATCAGTATGAATAACAAAAAAAGAAATGCCTTTTGCTCCTACTGTTTTGTCATGACGAAACGGGTGATATTGAGTTTGTTGCTTGTCCTCTGTCTGTTGGCAACGTGTCCGGCGCAATCTGTAACGTTGACAATCAGCAATCCGACGTCGGCACAGCGCAGCGAACTGGTGGCTATTGATGCCGCAACGTTGGGGATAGAGGTAGGAAAAGGCGTCGTGGTTCGTGACGTTTCCAACATTGAACGCCCGACACAATGGACACATGACGGTAAATTGCTGATGGAGGTACATGTGCGCCCTCATGGCAAGGCAGTGTTTACTTTGCAGCCAGGGACCCCTGCCGCATTCCTTTCGTGGGTGGATGGCAGGCAGTATCCTGAGCGTTGGGACGATATTGCCTTCGAGAACGACCGCATCGGCTTTCGCCTCTATGGTCCGGCGTTACAAAAACATGGTGAGAAAGGCTATGGCTATGACCTGTGGGTAAAGCGCACCACGGAGCTCGTCCTTGGTGAGCTATACCGCAACGACCCGCGTCTGTCGTTCCATCTGGACTACGGCAAGGGCGTCGACTGCTTTGCTGTAGGTCCTACGCTGGGGTGCGGCACCCCTGCTATGCTACAGAACGGAGAGATACGCTTCCCGTGGTGCTACGAGACGTACAAAATACTGGACAAGGGTCCGCTGCGTTTCACTGTGCAGGTAGACTTCCCCACAACAGCCGACGGCATCACCGAGCACCGCATCCTATCGCTCGACAAAGGCTCGAACTTCGTAGAGAGTACTGTTTGGTATGAGGGACTGAAGCGCCCTACCGACGTGCTGGCAGGCTTCCCCGTCCGCAGCGCAGGAGCAGAGACGCTGGTCAAGGGTGACAACTACATACAGTATGCCGACCCCACCATCGAGCCCGAGCGCTATCAGACGCAGGTCTATGTCGCCCTGCTGTTTCCCGACCAGACGGTCGACATCGATGTGGTGCAACAGCATGGTGTGGGCATCCTGCGCCGCTACACCACCGGCCAGCGTTTCCACTACTTTATTGGAGCGGCATGGAGCGAGTTCGACGTGCGCTCACAAGCTGAGTGGCAGTGCCGCATCAATGGCTTTATGCAAATGAAAAAGAATCCTTTGCAGATAACACTCAATAAATAACAATGGATTCATCTGTTTTTATAAATGGCGACGAACAGGAAGTATAGCAGAATGCCCGTGAAGAGTCCGGCGATGGCGTCGATAGTGTAGTGGACATGGATGTAGACCGTAGAAAAACACATCAGCACATGCTCACTGTCCCTCTGTGAGGTTAAGCTGGACGATGCTTTTTTAGCATCACCAAACCAATGATGGCTAAAACTACGGCGGCAAGAACGACCTTCGTGTCGGGTAGGATGATGACGGGTGTTTTCGACATTTGTATCTCGCCAATGCCAAGCATGCAGTACACGGCAAGCAGGGTGGCCATCAGATTATGCCCCACATGGAGCAGGACTGCGTACCAAATGTTTCGTGTCCAGATGAACACCAATCCATAAAGCATGGCGTCAATGGATGCACCAAGGAAATTGCGTACATGGAGAATGCCGAATAGTAAAGCCATGACTAAACAGACTATTATTTGCGCCCCACATCGCCGGAAGGGCGAGATGGCCATCTGACGAAAACTTAGTTCTTCGAGCACAGGGGCCAGTAGCACGGCATGAACGCTGGCTAACATATCTTCACGCAGTTCGTCGGGTGTGTAGGTTATCGACTCCAATTGTGCTGTGTGTATGAGTGATGAAAGGCCATAGACGATATATCCTTCTGCGACGCCCCACAGTGGGGTCAACAGCAGCAATCCTAAGGCGATAGCTGGCATTGGCCATCTCAGCGAGAATTGTCTGGCTTCTGGGAAGACTCTTGGCTCTACCCGACGAACCAGTACATAGGTCAGCGCAATAATGGCCAACGTGAGCACCCACGTCAATAGATGGCTGCCAAGGGTGTCCTTTCCATCTGCCATCGGTAGCGCCGTCACGTAAATGAGCATGAAGCCATAAACGGCCGCAAGTATGGGTGTGAAGGGCTTGAGGATGTGGCTAAGACCGTTCATCTATATTTTTTGTAAATGGCGACGAACAGGAAGTATAGCAGGATGCCCGTGAAGAGCCCGGCGATGGCGTCGATGGCATAGTGGGCATAGATGTAGACGGTGGAGAGGCACATGAGGACGTAGAACGGCAGGATGGTGAAGATGAGGCCGCGGCTGCGTGTGCGAAGGGCCAGGAGCATGACAACGGTGGTGACGCCGACATGACTGCTGGGGAAGGCGGCAGTAGGTCGCTCGCCTGCATCGTGGGTGAGGTCGAGCATGTGATACCAAAAGCCATCCGTCCAGCCTGGTGCTGCCATGCGTTCGGAGTGAGTGAGGAACCAGTCGCCGAGGTTGGGGAAGATGCCTGCGGCAATCTTCTCTGTGCCTACGGCGAGGTAGTAGAACTGCGGTCCGGTGACGGGCAGGAGCACGAAGACGACGTAGTAGGCAAAGAAGGAGCTGAGCATGACGAAAGCCGTCAACTGAAACTCTTTATAACGACGGAAGAAATAGTAGAGATAGGTGATGAGCATCAGCGGGAAGTAGCTGACGTAGCCTAAGCACATCAGTTCAGAAAACCAGCCGTAGGGCACCTTCTGCGAAAAGAGCAGCGACGGCTGACAGCCAAACAGCGACTGTTCCCATCCTGCAAAGACGTGGTCGAGGTTGGGTAGGGCACGGTTCAGCTCGTAGGTGTCGGGGTACCACCAGCCCAGAAAGGCCATCTGCCCGAGGACGCGGGCGAAGAGGGTCAGTCGGCAGGGCCACAGGCGATAGACGGCCCACAGGGCGAGGGTTACCAGCACAAACTGGATGCGCCCCTTAATCATGTCGGCAGGGTTGGCGAGTTTGCCCCACAGGATTATCATCATCAATACCGTGAATGCCAGATAGCCAAAGGCCACCCACTCGAAAGCCAACAATCCCTTTGTGACCTTCTTCTCTCTAATAAACAGATCGCCTATCTTTACAGCCATTTGTTGTCCTTATACCATTTTATACTACGACGTACGCCTTCCTCCAGTTTCACTTTTGGCTCGTAGCCTAACTCCTGACGTGCCGGCTTGATGTCACAGCGCCAGTTGCGCTGGCGCATGATGTTGTATTTGTCGTTGTTGAGCGCCGTCACCTTGCCAGTCAGATGCCCTATGTATTCGCCTATGAATGTCACTACACGCAGTACCCAAATAGGTGCAGTAATGCGAATCCACCAGGGATTGCCCAACTCTTTGCGAATCAGGTTGCTGAAGGTCGACGACTGGTAGACCTCACCATCGCTGAGGAAGTAGCGCCGGCCTGTCACACCTTTTTCGCATGCCAGAAAAACGGCCTGTACGACATCTGTGACGTAGACGAAGGTGATGTCCTGTTGTTTGTAACCCACCGCAAAGTCGGTATGCGACTTGATGCTTTTGGCCATCATGAAGTAGTCGCGTTCGCGAGGACCATAGACACCAGTAGGACGAAGGATGATGTAAGGCAAGTCTTCGACGGTGTCGAGCCATTGCTCCGCTTCCAGTTTGCTACGCCCGTAGGCGGTATTGGGCCGAGGTTCGTCACTCTCGCGAATCTCCTGGTAGGGCTGTTCCTCACGGATGGCGCCCATAATGCTCAGGCTGCTGATGTAGACAAAGCGTTTGACAGGCATCTGCAATGCCTGAAGGACGTGTACCAGATGCTGGGTGCCTTCCGTATTAATGCGGTGGAAATCGTTGGGGTCCAGACATTTGGTAACACCTGCAGCATGTACCACGTAGTCAAACTGCAGGCCCGTCAGTTGGCTGGTCAACTGCTCTTCCGACGAGAAGTTCAGTTCAATGAAATGGATGCGCGGGTCTTGCAGGAAGGCCCGTGAACTGCTCTTGCGCACCGCTGCCCACGTCTCGTAGCCCCTTTTGAGGGCTTCCTCAACAATAAAGGAACCAATGAAACCACTGGCTCCGGTAATCAGTATCTTCACCATTTGTTACTTCTTTGGGTTGCAAAGGTATAATAAAAAGTTGATACTTCCAAGCATATCGCCATATAAACGGCCTTTACGACGTCTTTTTCTTGACGCGCAGGGTCTCGACGATACGGCCCATCTGGTTGGGAATGCGTATTTGCTGGGGGCACTTCGGCAGACACTCCTCGCAGTCCTGACAGGCACGCGCCCATGTCTCAGCATTAGGCAGAGCCTTACGGTAGCCTTCGATGAATTTCTGCTGGCGTTCGCTATAGTCGGCAGCGGTAGGTGCTGGTAAGGGAAGGATGTGCTCGGTGACGGCCTCGTTGTAGTAGGCGAAATTGGCAGGGATGTCTACTCCATAAGGACAGGGCATGCAATAGGCACAGGTCGTACAGGGAATGGTGGGGAAGCCAGACATCTGGTCGGCAATGTCGGCTAGTAAGGCATTCTCAGCCTCTGTGCAGACCTCAAGTGGCGAGAACGTGCGGATGTTTTCTTCCAGATGGTCCATGCGGTTCATGCCGCTTAGGGTCGTAAGGATGTTGGGGTATGATCCTACCCAGCGGAATGCCCAGCGTGCTGTGCTGTCGTCGGGTCGTCGGGCTTTCATCTGGTCGGTCAGCTCTTGTGCCATCTTGCCGAAGGCGCCACCACGTAGCGGCTCCATCACCACACATTGGATACCCAGTTTCTCGCATTTGCCATACAGATACTCTGCATCAGCGTCCGACTTCCACCCGCCTTTGTTGAGCGAGGCATGCCGCCAGTCGAGGAAGTTCATCTGTATCTGCACGAAGTCCCAATGGTATTCGTCGTTGCGGTCGAGCAGCCAGTCGAAGGCCCTCACGTCACCGTGATAGGAGAAACCGAGATGGCGGATGCACCCTTCTTTGCGCTCTTTCAGCAAGAAGTCGAGTAATCCGTTGTCGAGAAAACGTTTCTTCAGGTTATCCACTCCACCACCGCCAATGCTGTGCAACAGGTAATAGTCGATGTAGTCCACCCTCAGACGCTTGAACGACTGGTGGTACATCTTCACACACTCGTCGTAGTCAAATTGCCGCTGGTTCGACATCTTGGTGGCTACGAAGTATTTCTCACGGGGATGGCGGGCGAGGGCGTTGCCTGTGAGCACTTCCGACTGTCCCCTCATATACATCGGCGCCGTATCGAAGTAGTTCACACCGTGTTCAATGGCATAGTCCACCAGTTGGTTCACCTCGTCTTGGTTGTTGGGCAGACGCATCATGCCAAAGCCCAGCAGCGAGATCTGCTCGCCTGTTCCGTGCTGTACGCGGTAGGTCATGCGGTTGTCCGCAGCTTTCTCTTGTTTCTGGTGCTGTGCCAAAACGCTCAGGGGCTCCATGGCCATCAGGGCGATGGCAGATCCGGTTCCAATGCCGAGTCTCCTTAGAAACTCGCGACGGCTCATGTTGGGGTGCTTTTCTTTCATCATAGGTCGGTAGTGTTTAGCTATGTTGGTTATTCCGTTGCAAAGATATGAAAAATGTGGTAATAATACAAATAAAAAAGTTTTAATTCTTGATACTTAGTTCAAAATAATTTCTTATCTTTGCCAAAGAAACTATAATAAGGATTACTATGAGTAAGAAAAAAAGTGGAAAACGACTGAATAAGAAGATGTTGGTAGAGATGTTGCAGACCCTGTTCCAGCAGCATCCCAACGAAACATTCTCGCTGAAGAACATCTTCAAGGCCCTGAAACTGGTGACGCATCCTTCCAAGATGATGGCCGTCGATACAATGGAAGAGATGGCGTGGGACGACTATCTCTCGAAGGTTTCCGACAATTCGTATCGTCTGAATCTGAAGACCCAGGTGCAGGAGGGAACCTTTATTCGCAAAGCCAACGGCAAGAACTCGTTCCTGCCTGACGATGGCGGCACGCCCGTCTTTGTCTCTGAGCGCAACTCGCTGTTTGCCATGAATGGCGACAGGGTGAAGGTGACCTATATGGCCCGTCGCGAGAAGCATATCAAAGAGGCGATGGTGGTCGAGATCCTGTCGCACAAGATGGACCAGGCCGTGGGTATCTTGAAGGTGGAGAAAGACTATGCCTTCCTCATCACCGAGGGTAACATCTTCGTACATGACATCTTTATTCCCAAGAAGAAGCTGAAGGGCGGTAAGAATGGCGAGAAAGCCGTTGTCAAGATTACGCAGTGGCCCTCGAAGGACTCGAAGAATATTGTGGGCGAGGTCATTGACGTGCTCGGCAAGCAGGGCGACAACAATGTAGAGATGCACGCTATTCTGGCGCAGTACGGCCTGCCTTATAAATATCCGAAAGCGGTGGAGGCTGCTGCCGAGAAGATAGAGCCGGGCATCACCGAACAGGAGATTCGTCGTCGCGAGGACTTCCGTGACGTCTGGACCTGTACCATCGACCCCAAGGATGCCAAGGACTTCGACGATGCGCTGTCGATACGCAAGGTGAAGAATCTCTGGGAGGTCGGCGTGCACATTGCCGACGTGTCGCACTATGTCAAGGAGGGCTCTGTCATTGACAAGGAGGCCACGAAGCGTGCTACGAGTGTCTATCTCGTCGACCGCACCATCCCCATGTTGCCAGAGCGTCTGTGCAACTTCATCTGTTCGTTGCGCCCTGACGAGGAGAAATTGTGTTATAGCGCTATCTTCCTGCTTGACGACGAGGCCAACGTCAAGGAGTTCCACATTGCCCATACCGTCATCAAGAGCAATCGCCGCTATGCCTACGAAGAGGTACAAGAGGTCTTGAGTGGTGAGAGGTTAGAGGTGAGAGGTAAGAAGTCGGGGGAAACCTCTGAAGATCCCTATGCCGAGCAATTGCGTACCCTCGACAAACTGGCTAAGTGTCTGCGCGAGCGCCGCTTCAAGGGAGGTTCCGTGAAGTTCGACCGCGAGGAGCTACACTTCGATATCGACGAAACGGGCAAGCCCATCCGTGCCTATTTCAAGAAGTCGAACGACGCTACCCAACTTATTGAGGAGTTTATGCTGCTGGCCAACAAGCATGTCGCCGAGAGCATCGGCAAGGTCAGGAAAGGCGTGAAGGCCAAGACGTTGCCTTACCGTATCCACGACCAGCCAGACCCCACCAAGCTGGAGGCCCTGCGCGAGTTTGTTACCAAGTTCGGCTACAAGATGAAGACCAGCGGCACCAAAGGAGCCATCTCTAAAAGTCTGAATACGCTGATGGAGGGCTGTCAGGGTAAGAAGGAGCAGAAACTCATCGAGACCGTCGCCCTGCGTGCCATGATGAAGGCGAAGTATTCGACGCACAACATCGGCCACTACGGTCTGGCTTTCGAGTACTATACCCACTTCACGTCGCCCATCCGCCGCTATCCTGACACGATGGTGCATCGCCTGCTGACCAAGTATCAGGAGGGTGCCCGTTCGGCTAACCAGCAGAAGTACGAGGAACTGTGCGAACACTGTTCCGACATGGAGCAGGTGGCCCAACAGGCCGAGCGCGACAGCATCAAGTACAAGATGGTCGAGTTTATGGCCGACAAGTTGGGCGAGACCTACGACGCCCATATCTCTGGTATCCAGTCGTATGGCATCTATTGTGAGATTGATGAGAACCACTGTGAGGGAATGGTGCCTATGCGCGACCTCGATGACGACTACTACGACTTCGACGAGCGTAACTACTGTCTGGTAGGGCGTCGCCATCACCATAAGTATCAGTTGGGTGACCCTGTGCGTATCAAGGTGGCCCGTGCCAATATTGAGAAACGTCAGCTAGACTTCACGTTGGCTGACGACTGATGAGTAATTAATCAATCAATAAAAAAGTATGAAAGAGAACAATCGTATCATTGCCGCAGCACTCATTGCTGTGGGTATTGTCTGCCTGGGATGGTTTATCAAGGCGGGCATTGACAACTTTGCCAACAAAGACCGCAAAGTGAACGTCAAGGGACTGGCCGAACAGGAAGTGGAGGCCGATAAGGTGACGTGGCCCATCGTTTCGAAGGAGGTGGGTAACGACCTGCCCAGTCTGTACAACAGCATTGGCGAGACACAGAGGAAAATTAAGGCCTTCCTGTTGCGTGGTGGCATCAAGCAGGAAGAGTTGACGGAGAATGCACCACAGGTGATTGACTTGCAGGCGCGCGAATACAGCGACAACAACAAGCCGTACCGCTATATCGTCACGTCGGTGATTACCGTTACCAGCAACAATGTCAAGCAGGTACGCCAGATAATCGCCAAGCAGGGCGACTTGTTGAAAGAAGGGGTGGCGATTGTCGATGGCGGCTACGAGAATCCTGTCAAATACGAGTATGTGTCGTTCAAGGAGATGAAGCCGAAGATGATGCAGGAGGCTATCGAGAATGCCGAGAAGACTGCCCAGCAATTTGCTGAGAACAGCCATTCGAAACTGGACAAGATTGTCAGTGCCGACCAAGGGCAGTTCTCTATAGACAATCGCGACGACAATACGCCTTATATTAAAAAGGTGCGCGTAGTGACAACGGTTACTTATTCACTGAAAGATTAAGAAGACTAACTTATAAATGATGAAGAGAATAACAGTATTGTCAGCATGTTTGTTGACAATGGTCATTGGTAAGGCTCAAGAGGTAAAAATTGACTTCATTACTCCATCTATAGTACATGTTGTAAAGGGACAACCTACCAAGAGTTTGGTCGTGATTGCTCAGCCTGAGGATGTGAAGGTGACAAGTCGTGGTAATGATGTGTCAAGTAGCGTGCTGACAATACGGAAAGATCCCAAGACAGGAGATCTGACCTTTCTTACAGTAAAAGGAAAGGTGCTGTTGAAAGAGAAAAGTTGCGACATCAGCAAAGTACGCCAGACGTTTGTGCTTGATAAAGACGAAGCAATCTATGGTCTTGGAACCATTCAGAATGGTAAGATGAACCGTCGCGGCGAACATAAACGTATGGAACAGTCGAATCTGGAGGACTTCCAAAACGTCTTGCAGAGCATCAAGGGCTGGGGAATCTATTGGGAGAACTATTCGCCTACACAGTTCGATGATGACGAGCGTGGTATGTCGTTTACATCAGAGACAGGCGAAGGTATCGACTATTATTTTATGTATGGCGGATCGGCAGACGGTGTCATCGCTCAGATGCGCCAGTTGACTGGCGACGTGCCGATGTTCCCCTTGTGGACCTATGGCTATTGGCAGTCGAAGGAACGCTATAAGAGTGCTCAGGAAACGGAGTCTATTGTCGACAAGTATCGTGCGCTGAACGTACCGCTGGACGGTATCATCCAGGACTGGCAGTACTGGGGATCGAACTACCTGTGGAATGCGATGGACTTCTTGTCAGAGGACTTTGCCACAGGTCAGCAGCTCATCAAGAACGTGCACAAGAAGCACGCCCACTTTATGATTTCTATTTGGGCCAGCTTCGGCCCACAGACCAAGCAGTTCCGCGAATTGGACAAGCAAGGACTGCTGATGCCTTTCGAGACGTGGCCTCAGAGCGGTATCTCGCACGTCTGGCCTCCGATGAAGGACTATCCCTCGGGTGTGAAGGTCTACGATGCCTTCAGTCCCGTGGCCCGCGACATCTATTGGAAGTATTTGCGGAAGCTTTACGATTATGGTACAGATGCCTGGTGGATGGATTCTACGGATCCGGACTGTTTTTATCCCACCGAGGCCGACTATAATCATAAGGTGTATGGCGGCACATGGCGCTCGCAGCGCAATGCCTTCCCCTTGGAAACGGTTCGCGGTATCTATCAGTCGCAACGTAGGGATTATCCCAACTCATCGAAGCGTGTCTTCATCATGACGCGAAGCAGCTATGCTGGTCAGCAGCATTATGGCTCGAACATGTGGAGTGGCGACGTGAACTCGTCGTGGGATATGTTGCGCAAGCAGGTGCCTGCCGGTCTGAGCTTTACGCTGACGGGTAATCCCAATTTCAATACCGATATCGGTGGATTCTTTTGTGGCTCATATAACACGATGGGTCCGGCTTCTGCTCCCAAGAATCCGCAGTTTCAGGAGCTCTATGTGCGCTGGATGCAGTACGGCCTGTTCTGTCCGGTGTTCCGCAGTCATGGTGCCGACGCCCCTCGTGAGATTTGGCAGTTTGGCAAAAAGGGGGAACCTATTTATGATGCAATCGAGAAGCAGATACGTCTGCGCTATCGGCTGATACCTTATTTATATAGTACGGCTTGGCAGGTGACTTCGAGCAATGATAGCTATATGCGTCCGCTGTTTGCCGACTTTGTCAGCGACAAGCGGGTGTGGAACCTCACTGATGAGTTGATGTTCGGACGCAGCATCCTGGCTTGTCCTATTGTCAATCCACAATATACGGAAGAAAAAATCATCCGTACCGATGCTATGACCGGTTGGAACAGGCAAGAGGTAAGAAGTCAGAAGGATGAAGGACAAGGTGTAGACTGGACAGCGCCGAAGACTGCTACCAAGTATTTGCCGAAAGGAACCGACTGGTATGACTTTTGGACTGGTGAACGGTTGAAAGGAGGACGTGATGTTACGCTGCAGTCTAGCATCGATCGTGTGCCGATGTTTGTTCGTGCCGGTAGTATACTACCCTTGGGCCCTGAGGAACAATATGTGGGTGAAAAACCATGGGATAATCTGGAAATGCGAATTTATCCAGGTGCTGACGGCTCATTTACGCTCTATGAGGATGAGGGCGACAACTATAATTATGAAAAGGGATACTATTCTACTATTACCTTTACATGGAATGATAAGGCTCGTACCTTAACGATAGGTACACGCCAAGGTGGCTATCAAGGAATGTTGCTATCTCGTAAATTCACGATAGTGCTACCTGATGGCCAGCAAAAAGTAGTTGATTATGCTGCCAATGAGGTGACGGTTAAGTTGTAACCGACTCGAACATTGCGCCCCATGGGTAGCTGCCCGGCTTTAGCGTCACGAGTATTCCATTCGTGACGCTTTTCATTTGTACAACACCTGGGGTAATCTGGCATGTAATTTCGAACTGGCTCCACCCTAAAACTTGTAAGGTGGCCCAGGCGGTGGCGCCACCCTCAATGACGAGGTGGTCAGGGCAATGTTGTGCTATCAGCTCCTTTGCTTTCCTTGCCATCACGGTGCGCAGATGGACGGCCGCCTCCTTTCCTGTGCGGTGGCTGTAGGGCATGGTCAGGATGAGGCTGTGTGCTTTAGCGTAGGCATGGGTGTCCCATAGGCTGATGTCTTCCTTGCCGTCGTATATCTCGCGAGGCATGGGGGCAATGGGAATGCCTAACTCCAATGGCTTGCTCTGTGTGCTTCCACAGAGGATCAGTACATTTTTAGAGGTGAGTGGTGAGTGTTGGGAGGTGAGAGGAATGACTTGAGGCGGCAGCAAGGCGGTAAACAAGTCGGCCGCACCGGCAAAGATGGTCTTCCCGTCGTTGTATTCGGCTATCACCCGTTGGATGTCGTCCATGTTTTCTGCATCAGGCATGATGATGCCGTTGGCCTCGGCATCAGGGAAACGCTCCTTCAGCACAGCGCTCTTGGCAGGGTATTCCGGGTCGTAGCTGAAGGCCGTCTCGTGTATGGGTACATTATTTATATAATAGATGCCCTGACGGATGATGCGCCCCTTTGAAGGGTTGGCAGGCAGATAGACGGCCCGCTGATAGCCAGCAGCCGCCATGAGTGTCGTCAACTCAGCCACCACGTGTCCACGCAGGGCTGAGTCGGTCTTTTTGAAGATGGCTGATGGCTGATGGCTGATGGCTGAGGCGATACGTTGGTTTTCTGCTGCGGCCTCGGCCTCGCTCATCGAGCGGGTGTCGGTGGCCATAACGATGGTATGTGCTGCGACATGGTCGCAGCATACGGAACCGCTACAAACCAAACGCACCTGCCGGCCTCGCTCAAAGGCTATGCCGGCTATCTCAGCAGCTCCCGTGATATCGTCAGCAATAATAATCATCCCTCTCACCTCTTACCTCTTACCTCTCACCTCTTCTATATAATGCCATTCTGGTGGCATAGTCGATACTGAGCGTCATGGCCGAATCGTTGGCAATGCCCTTGCCAGCTACGTCGAAGGCAGTGCCGTGGTCTACAGAGACGCGAATGATAGGTAGTCCGAGGGTGATATTGACGCCACTGGCCGAATCCATCTTGCCCGTTTCCTTGTTCCAGTTGAAGGCGCAGACCTTCAAGGGTATATGTCCCTGGTCGTGATACATGGCGACGACGCCGTCGAACTGTCCGCACTTGGCCTTGGCGAAGACGCTGTCAGGGGGTACAGGACCATCCACGTCGAAGCCACGCTGGCGCAGTTCCTCAATGGCGGGGATGATCTCCTGTGCCTCTTCCCAGCCGAACATGCCGTTCTCGCTGGAGTGGGGGTTGAGACCTGCCACGCCGATGTGGGGCTTTTCTATTCCAAACTGTCGGCAGGCGTCGTCGATGAGCTCTACGCACTCAATGACGCGGTCTTTTTTTACCAGATCGCAGGCCTTGCGCAAAGGCACATGCGTCGATACATGGATGACGCGGATGTTCTCGTCGGCCAGCATCATTGCATACTTCTTGGTATTCGTGAACGTCGCGTAGATCTCCGTATGTCCATCGTAGTGGTGGCCGGCCAGATTCAGCGCCTCTTTGTTCAGCGGAGCGGTCACGGTGCCGTCCACCTCATCGGCCATTGCTAGTTCAATGGCCTTCCGTATATATTGGAAAGCGGCATTGCCGCATTGGGCCTGCACCTTGCCGAATTCAAAGGTGCTGAGGTCGACACATTGCAGGTCGAGCACGTCGATGGTGCCATATTCAAACTTCGCCTCTTGGACGCTCTGGATGGCGTTGACCTGTAGGTCGAAGCCCAACAGCTTGACGGCCTGTTGCATGATGGCGGCGTCGCCAGTAACCAGCGGACGACACTTCTCGTAGGTCTCTTTTCTGTTCAGGGCACGCACCGTAATCTCAGGACCAATGCCTGCGGGGTCGCCCATCGTGATGGCTAATATCGGTTTCATAGCTTATTTTTCGTTATGACGTTATTTCGATGTTTTGAAGCCTCGATGTTTCGAAATTTCGAGTTAATATAATGAATTATAGATTTCGCGGGCGTCTTGTTCCGTTACTTCTCTTGGGTTGTTCTTCAGCAGTCGCTGTACCTGCATGGCGGCTTTAGCCATGCCGTCGACAGCCGTCTGGGGAATGCCTAATGCCGTCAACTTATCGGGAATGCCCACAGCTGCGGCTAAGCAATAGATGAAGTCGACACCACGCTGGGCCGTCTCTTCGTCATTTTTGCCTGGGTGACAGCCTAAGGCCAGCGCTACCTCTGCATGGCGCTTGATGTTGGCCGGCATATTGAACTTCATCACACTGGGCAACAGGATGGCATTGCTGAGGCCGTGAGGAATGTGGAACTCGCCTCCGAGTGGATAGCTCAAGGCATGGACGGCAGCAGTGTTGACGGGACCTAAGCACAGTCCGCCATACAGCGAACCGAAGGCCAGCGCCTCGCGAGCCTCTACGTCTTTGCCGTCCTTCACGGAACGCTCCAGGTTGGCGGCAATCAACTGAATGCCTTTCAGCGCATAGATGTCGACAGAGGGGTGGGCAAACTTGTTGGTATAGGCCTCAATGCAATGGGTCAGTGCGTCCATACCGGTGTCGGCAGTCACCTTTGCAGGGACGGTCCACGTCAGTTGGGGATCAACATAGGCAGCGTCGGCAATGAGGTAGGGCGACACGATGCCTTTCTTCAGGTGGTCGCGCTCGTCCAGCAGGATAGCGTTGGGCGACACCTCCGAACCCGTTCCGGCTGTCGTGGGCAGACAGGCAAACCACAGGCCCTTCTGCTTGATAAACCCTGTGCCGAAGCAGTCTTCTGCCTGTTGGTCGCTATTGATAAAGGCGGCCACGAGTTTGGTAAGGTCGAGCACAGAGCCGCCTCCGATGCCTACCACGCTGTCGGCGCCAAACGCACGGGCTTTCTCCAAAATCTTCTTGAAGTCGTTGACCGTCGGCTCGGCCACGATGTCCTGATAGGTCTCGATGCTGATGCCTGCGGCCCTGAGGGTAGTTAAAGACGCCTCAATCAGCGGCAGGATAGGGGGCGCCGTCAGCACAAACAGCCGCTGCAGGCCCATCTTCTGGTAGTCGTCTACTAATGTCTGGATGCAGCCCGTTCCGAACACAATCTTCTGGGGCTGCAAAAGGGTAATCGCTTTCATACGTCTTGTTTTATTATCTATAATTTTAAGACGTACAAAAGCGATTTTTGTCCCCTCTGTGTTTTTCTTAGTATTAATATGCTTGTTCGTGCACGCCTTTGACAGCGCGGCCACTGGGATCATTCATGCCTTTGAAAGCGGCATCCCATTCGAGGGCGATAGCAGTGCTACAGGCCACGCTTGCCTCGCTTGGAACGCTTTTAGCAGCAGAATCACTGGGGAAGTGTTCTGCGAAGATGCAACGATAGTAGTACTCTTCCTTATTCTTTGGCGGGTTAATGGGGAAACGCTCGGCAGCGTGTGCCATCTGCTCGTCGGAAACCGCTGCCGTCGTTACGGCTTTCAGCGTGTCGATCCATGAGTAACCAACGCCATCGCTGAACTGCTCCTTCTGGCGCCAAGCTACCTCGGTTGGCAGCATATCAGCAAAGGCCTCGCGCACAATCTTCTTCTCCATCGTTGTGCCTGGACACATCTTGGCCTCAGGGCTGGTGCGCATAGCTACATCGAGGAACTCCTTGTCGAGGAATGGTACACGGCCCTCTACGCCCCAGGCGCTCAGACTCTTGTTGGCGCGCAGACAGTCATACATATGCAGCTTGGAGAGCTTACGAACGGTCTCCTCATGGAAATCCTTGGCTGATGGCGCCTTGTGGAAGTAGAGATAGCCTCCAAAGATCTCATCGGCTCCCTCGCCAGAGAGTACCATCTTGATACCCATTGACTTGATGACGCGAGCCAACAGATACATAGGTGTTGAGGCTCTAACGGTGGTTACATCGTAGGTCTCGATAAAGTAGATGACATCGCGGATGGCATCAAGACCCTCTTGTATAGTGTAGTTGATTTCGTGGTGGACGGTGCCGATGTGGTCGGCTACCATTTTGGCTTTAGCAAGATCGGGTGCCCCCTTCAGGCCCACTGCAAACGAGTGCAGACGTGGCCAGTAGGCTTTAGTCTTGGAATCGTCCTCAATACGATGCTCGCTGAACTTCTCGGCGATGGCTGAGATGACAGAAGAATCGAGACCACCAGAGAGCAGCACGCCATAAGGCACATCGCTCATCAACTGGCGCTTAACGGCAGCAGTAAGTGCATCGTGTATTGCAGGTACGCTGGCCTGATTATCCTTTACGGCATCGTAGCTGAACCAATCGCGCTTATAGTAGCGCTTCATACCTGGGTCGCCACTCCAGTAGTAGTGTCCAGGTAGGAATGGCTCGTAACGCTCGCACTGACCCTCGAGGGCTTTCAACTCTGAGGCCACATAAACGGTGCCGTCAGCATCGTAACCAATATAAAGTGGGATAACTCCAATGGGGTCGCGGGCAATGAGGAAATCATCCTTCTCTTCGTCGTAAAGTGCAAAGGCGAAGATACCACTCAGGTCTTCGAGGAAGTTGATGCCCTTGTCGCGATAGAGTGCCAGGATGACCTCGCAGTCGCTGCCCGTCTGGAACTCGTAATTGCCAGCGTAGAGGCGACGAATCTCCTGATGGTTGTAAATCTCGCCATTAACTGCGAGAACCTGTTTCTTATCAGGAGAGTAAAGTGGCTGACCACCTGATTCTGGGTCTACAATGCTCAATCGCTCGTGGGCCAAAATGGCTGATCCGCCACAATAAATTCCACTCCAGTCAGGTCCGCGATGGCGGATCTTCTGACTCATCTTTAATGCCTTCTCACGCAGCTGGTGCGTTTGCTCCTTTACATTGAATATACTTACTATTCCACACATAGCTTTATTACGATTTGAAATTTCCGACTTTAATTATTTTTTCTCTTTTTCCCTGATATGCTCCTCATATTCAGCCAGCTCGCGCTCGCCAATCTGTGCAAACCCATAGTGTTCATCATGCTGTGAGAAGTCAAGACCGACTTTCTCGCTATAGACAGAGACACGCATGGGAATGAGAAGGTCGATGAGCTTGTAGCCCAGCCAACTCATGGCGAAGGTATAGAGGAATACGATGACGATAGCAAGCAAATGATAGAGGAAAATAACGAATCCCTCCCATGTGCCGGCAATAAGTCCTTCTTGGATGAAGATACCTGTGAGTACGGTACCGAAGATACCACCCGTGCCGTGAGTGGGAAATACGTCGAGGGCATCGTCGATGCTCGTGTGTGAACGCCAGTAGACGGCAATGTTACAGATGAGCGTGATGACAAAGGCAATAAAGATGCTCTGGCCTACGGTGACATAACCAGCAGAGGGCGTGATGGCTACCAAGCCAACAACACAACCCACGGCAGCACCCATTGCTGAGGGCTTGCGGCCTCGCAGGCAGTCGAAGAATATCCACGTCATCATAGCCGTAGCCGAAGCAGTATTCGTATTCAGAAACGCCTTGATGGCTTGTCCGTCTGCATGGAGCGAAGAGCCCGCATTGAAGCCGAACCAGCCCAGCCATAACATAGCTGCACCCAGAAGTACAAAGGGGATGTTGGCTGGTTCGCTCTTGCGGGTCTCCGCCTTGCGCCGACCGAGGAAGATGGCACCTGCCAGAGCGGCTATACCACTGGAGGCATGTACTACGATACCTCCTGCAAAGTCGATGACACCCCACTTCATAAACAGTCCCTCTGGATGCCAAGTCATATGGGCTAGCGGACAATAGATGATGAAGAAAAAGAATATCATGAAGAACATATATGCCGAGAAGCGTACACGCTCTGCAAATGAACCGGTGATCAGCGACGGTGTGATGATGGCGAACTTCATCTGGAACAGGGCAAAGAGCGCCAGTGGAATGGATGCACCACCTAAGATATTTCCTGCCGGTGTGGTATATACCTCGGCACCCACGTTCTGGAACATTAGGAATGTTAGTGGATTACCGATGATGCCACCGATGTCATCACCAAAGCACAGTGAGAACCCGATGACCACCCACAACACAGAAATCAGTCCCATAGCGATAAACGACTGGAGCATTGTTGAAATAACATTCTTCGCTCCCACCATGCCGCCATAGAAAAACGACAGACCGGGTGTCATCATCAACACAAAAATCGTGGCCGTAATCAGCCAGGCCACATCTGCAGCTGAGATGACTGACCAGTCACACTCGAATGTAGGTTCACCTACAAATACACCTGCAACGGCTATCAAAGTCATGGCCGTCATCAGGATAATCCAACGTTTCTTGATCTTCATATCTTTCATCAGTTTGAATGTTTGCTTGAAAAACCTCTTCCTGCCATCCCGGCAGGAAGAGGAGATTAACCTGGAAGATTAAGGCTGCAGCGTAAAGCCAAAGACCAGGTAGGCTTGCTGTGAACAGGGGTTGCCCACAATCTGTCCGAAGACAGGAATGGAGAACGAATCTGTCACCTTGATTTCTTTCGTGGCTTTCAGCGATAGGTTGGTCACTGCAAAGCCGTTTGTCTTATAAATGCCACTGGCATAGGGGACGGCACCGGCCGTAGCAGTCCAGTCTACTGAAGCGAGTTTGAATGGGACAACTACTTCCATGTAACTGCTGTAGGCCCGCTTGCCGATTTCCCCTTCTTCTGTTGCTTCTTTGTAGTCATTGCCAGCAAAGTTTGTGAACCACTGCAACGAAGCGAAACCGAAGTCGTAACCAATATTTCCTTCAAAGACGTGGTTCGTGCCGTGCGAGTCATACTTGAAATAACGTCCTTCAGGATCTAGTCCTTCTTTGCTGAACCAATAGTCGGTAACACCGATGTTTAGACCGCCAATAGTATAGGCCAGTGTAAGGTCGAACTCCTTGGCATCTTCAGGATTCGTCAGACCATAGCTTCCCCATGCTGACAGCGAGAGTCCTTTGTAGCCCACGCCTAATGATGGCTGTATTGCCGTGCTTCCTAAATCCTGGCCACGCCAGACATAACTACTTACGATATCTCCACTTACCGTTGTTTCAATCTCATCCTGTGCCATAGCACTCATTCCTGTAGCGATCATTATCGCCATTAACACAATCTTTTTCATAATTTTTAATTCTTAATTCGTAACTCTTAATTCTTAATTCAGTTATAGCACATCTCTCCGTGTTCATAAACGTCGAGACCTTCCTCTTCTATTCGTTTGTCAACGCGCAGGCCATGCAGTTTCTTGATGCCATAGAACAGAGCGAAACCACAGGCAACAGCCCAGAGGTCGATGACCAGGATGCCGAAGCACTCAGCACCGAAGAATCCCCATCCGTGACCATAAAAAGCACCGTTAGACGTAGATAGCAGACCAGTCATCAGTGTACCCAGAATACCGCAGACACCATGTACTGAAGAAGCGCCCACAGGGTCGTCGATATGTAGCTTGTGATCGATAAACTCGATGGCAAAAACCAGCACGATGCCACAGACAAGACCGATAATCACAGCACCTGCAGGCGATACGAGGTCACAACCTGCTGTGATACCTACCAAACCTGCCAATACGCCGTTGAGCGTCAGTGAAAGCGATGGTTTGCCATATTTGGCCCATGTGAGGAACATCGTAGCCACACCACCGGCAGCAGCTGCAAGGTTGGTGGTCAGGAATACGTGAGAAATCGCAATGCGGTTGACCTCACCAGTGGCGGCCAGCTGTGATCCGGGGTTGAAACCAAACCATCCCAGCCAGAGGATGAATACACCGAGAGAAGCAATCATAAGGTTATGACCGGGAATAGCATTGCTCTTCTTGTCAGCGCTGTACTTGCCGATACGGGGACCCAATGCCAGAGCACCAATCAGTGCCAGCACACCACCTACGCTGTGTACGATGGCAGAGCCTGCAAAATCGTGGAAGACATCGCCAAAGGTAGTCATCATAAAGCTGTCGGCAGCATCGTTGCAGAGCCAGCCGCCACCCCATGTCCAGTGACCTTCGATGGGATAGATGAACAGCGAGATAACAGCACTATAAATAAGGTACATCGAGAACTTGGTGCGCTCGGCCATAGCACCAGAGACGATAGTAGCACTGGTGGCACAGAACACAGTCTCGAAAATCAAGAAGCCTTCCGTCGGCAGATCGCCCTTATAGAAACTCAGGCCGCCCCAATTGGGCATACCGATAAAGCCTCCCAGCACATCGCTTCCGAACATAAAGCCGAAGCCAAGGAAGAAGAACAGCAACGAGCCGAACATGAAGTCGACAAAGTTCTTCATCAGGATGTTCGCCGTGTTTTTACTACGCGTAAAACCTGCTTCACATAGCGCAAAGCCCGGTTGCATCCAGAAAACCAACATGGCTGCCAATAGCATCCATACAGTATCGAGTGATAATCCAATTTCGTTCATAATCCTGAAAATTTAGTTTTTTACTCTTAATTCTTAACTCTTAACTACTTCTTGTCTCTTAGTACCGTATCACCGTTTTCACCCGTACGAATCGACCAAGTGTCTATCACGTCGCTCACGAAGATGCGGCCGTCACCGACCTCGCCCGTGTGGGCTACCTCCAGTATTACCTTTACCGTCGGATCGAGGAAGATGTCGCGACAGACGATGGTGATGGCTACGCGCTCAATGACATCGGTACTGTACTGGACACCACGATATATGCGCTCCTGACGGCTCTGGCCGATGCCGTGCACGTCGTGGTACTCAAACCAGTCAATGTCGGATGATAGCAAAGCAGCTTTCACCTCCTCGAACTTCGTCTTGCGGATAATTGCTTCAATCTTTTTCATACCTTAAAACTATTTAATTAAACAATGAAATTGTGACACTTTGTCATTTGTTTGGTGCAAAGTTACGACATTTTGATAGCAAAATAATGCAAATACACTTCCTTTTGGTTTTTAAATTCGTGTTTTCTTACCCTTTTGCTATTACTTTGTTTTATTTGCTTATAATTTAAAAGATTTTAACACCGTTTTCTTACAATCTGTTACTTTTGTCGAATATGAAGGCGATTTTGCTAAGTGTTTCTTGTTTTTTCTGCCCAATCGCTGTATCTTTGCAGCATGAAAGAGAAGATTCTGTTCACCAAGATGCATGGAGCGGGCAACGACTATATTTACGTCAATACCTTATTATATTATGTGGCCAATCCAGAGCAGGCAGCCATTGCTTGGAGCGACCGCCATAAAGGCATTGGTAGCGACGGGCTGGTGCTCATTGGAGCATCGCCGGTGCCAGAGGCCGACTTCTCCATGCGTATTTTCAATGCCGACGGCTCAGAGGCGATGATGTGTGGAAACGCATCCAGATGTATTGGTAAATACCTCTACGAACGGGGACTTACTACCAAGACAAGCATTCGTCTGCTCACGCTTTCTGGCATTAAAGTGCTCGAACTTCATGTAACCGACAATGTCGTCGAGCGGGTTACCGTCGATATGCTTGAGCCCCAGTTCGAAAATGCCGAGCAGTACATTCCGTCGCGAGGCCTTGGTATGGGCACCTTCGTGTCTATGGGAAATCCTCACTTCGTGATTTTTACAGATTTTATTGACCAGGTAGGCGAGATGGGCCCCATGTTGGAGCATCATCTCGCCTTTCCCCAACGTTGTAACATCGAACTGGCACGTGTAGAGGCCGATGGTACCATCCGTACCAGGGTGTGGGAGCGCGGCAGTGGCATCACTCAGGCCTGTGGAACAGGTGCCTGTGCTACGGCTGTGGCTGCTTGTCTGACCGGTCGTGCTGGCCGACACTCCACCATCGTGATGGATGGCGGCACGCTCGACATTGAGTGGCGCGAGTCCGACAATCATGTCTATATGACCGGCCCCGCCGCGTTTGTCTTCGATGGTGAAATAGAAATATAAAAGAAAATAAAATATGGCATTAGTAAACGATCATTTCTTGAAGTTGCCGAACAACTACCTGTTCGCTGATATCGCCAAAAAGGTCAATGCCTTTAAGGCTACGCATCCTAAGTGTGACGTCATATCGCTGGGTATAGGCGATGTGACACAACCCTTGGCACCTGCCGTTATTAAGGCTATCCACAAGGCAGCCGACGAGATGGCTACCTGTCAGGGCTTTCGCGGCTATGGTCCTGAGCAGGGCTATGATTTCCTGCGTGATGCCATCCTCAAGAACGATTTTCTGACCCGCGGCATCCATCTCGACCGCGACGAGGTCTTTATCAACGATGGTGCCAAGAGTGATACAGGCAATATCCAAGAGTTGGTGCGCTGGGATAACTCCATTGGTGTTACCGATCCTATCTATCCTGTTTACATCGATTCTAACGTGATGATTGGTCGTGCTGGCTGGAAGGGCGACGACGGCCGCTGGTCGAACGTCATGTATATGCCGTGTAATGCCGAAAACGGCTTTGTGCCGAAGATTCCCGATCGTCGCGTCGACGTCATCTATCTGTGCTATCCTAACAACCCTACAGGTACGGTTATTACTAAAGAGGAGTTGCGCAAGTGGGTGAACTATGCCTTGAAGAACGACACCCTCATCTTCTACGATGCCGCCTATCAGGCTTACATCCAAGACGAAAAAATTCCTCACTCCATCTACGAGATACGTGGTGCCCGTAAGTGTGCCATCGAGTTCCATTCGTACTCCAAGACCGCTGGCTTTACAGGTGTGCGTTGTGGCTACACCATCGTTCCAAAAGAGGTCACTGCCGCCACGCTCACTGGCGAGCGCATTCCATTGAATCCTTTGTGGAATCGTCGCCAGTGCACCAAGTTCAATGGCACCAGCTATATCTCCCAGCGTGCAGCCGAAGCGATCTATACCCCAGAGGGAAAGGTGCAGATTAAGGAAACGATTAACTACTATATGCAGAATGCCAAGAAAATGCTCAACACGCTGCGCGGCTTAGGATTTGAGTGCTATGGTGGCGAGAATGCCCCCTACATCTGGGCAAAGACCCCTGAAAACAGCGGTTCGTGGCAGTTCTTCGAGGAGATGCTCTATGGTGCCCACGTAGTCTGCACGCCTGGCGTAGGCTTCGGTCCTTCGGGCGAAGGCTACGTCCGCTTCACCGCCTTTGGCAGTCACGAGCAGACCGACGAGGCCCTGCAGCGCATAGAAACTTGGCTAAAGAAATAAGAAAAAGCTTTTTCAAAGTAATCAAGGTTCCCCTTATATATATAAAGCACTGCCACGGCAGTGCTTTATTGTTTCATCGAGGTTTAATTCCTGGGTATCTTGCGCCTTTATATCGCGATATTACTCTGACGCCAGAAGCGGTAGGTGATATCTTCGAATGCGCCGTCGGCCTTCTGCCGATACATGCGCTGGTTGGTCGTTGACGACTTCAACGGGCCCAGATGCTTGATGTAGGGGCCAATCTTGATATAGTCGAAGTCGTGCTTGTTGACCACTGACGGCACACGGATGCGTCCACTGTACCACGCCACATGAAACTGGGGGTGGTACTCGTGGATGTACTGTGCCAGCTGGTTGACGCCTACGGGATCTGCATCACCGCCCATAAAGGATATGCAGGTGATGTCGGTGCCGTACTGCGACACGAAATCGTCGATAGCATTCGTATCCAGCGGCATACCGATGTCATCCCACAGATAATGGCTGTGACAACCCGGGCAGTGACACGGGCAATTAGAAATATTGATTGCCAATGTCACTTCGTCGGGTATCTCCTGAAAAACAACTCCTGTATTAACGTATTTCAGCATGGCTTAAGCCTCCGCATGTGCATAGTAACGACGTGAGGCTTCTTCCTGGCGGGCCTGCGAGAAGTTCGAGACACGCTTCAGATAACCAATGATACGCGTCATGTAGTCCACATTCTTTGAGTGGCAGTGGGGGCACTCCTTCAGATAGCGCTTGTCGATGTGTCCGCAGTCGTTGCATACGGTGTTGGGGATGTTGAACGTGAAGTAGTTGCAGCCCTCCTTGGCAGCGACCTTCAGCAGATGCAGGTACTGCTCCTTCGATAGGTGCTCGTCGAGGTTCATGTGCAGGGCGGAGCCACCAGTCAGGTGCTCGATATAGGGAGCGCCGTGCAGTTTGAACTTGTCGATAACGCTGAGCGAGTCGTCCTCGACAACATAGAAATAGCTGTTGTAGCAGTCGCGAGGAACAAAGTAGCCGTCCTCACGGTCCCACTTGGCATGCTTCACGCCGACGTTCTCGGCAGGAATCATCTCGCAGTTGAACATCACGTCCTTCGTGCGGTACTGCTTGTTGTACTTCTCGATCAGTCCGAGAATGCCCTGTACGAACTTCTTGTAGTCGTCGTTAGGCGTAATCTTCAGGCCCATGAATTCAG
The DNA here is from genome assembly GCA_902760345.1 of uncultured Bacteroidales bacterium. Lineage (GTDB taxonomy): Bacteria > Bacteroidota > Bacteroidia > Bacteroidales > Bacteroidaceae > Prevotella. The sequence goes on from CACWFY010000026.1 coordinate 37,329, forward strand.
CAGCCTCCACCAAACCGTTGATGCCGATGGTCAGGTACTGGCGACCGATGTTGATGTAGCCAGCATCGAACAAGGGCAGCATGCCATGCTCCTGCAGTTCCTTCAGATTCTCGTTATAGGCGAGCTGTACCTTGTGGCAGAGATCGATCACGCTGCCCAGATACTCCAGATAGTCCAACTTATGGTTGACGGCATACTGGACGCAACGGTTCAGGTTGATGGTGAGCACCGACTTCGAACCTGTCGACACACCACCGGCACCCAGCGTATAGCTAAAGCCATTGTCGGTAATCTCGTTGCGCAGACGGCAGCAAGAGCTGAGCGAGTCGGCATTGTTGCTCATATAGGTAAAGAACGAGTGCCCCTCAGCATACATCTCGGCCGTGAAGTCGCCCCACTCCTTATCCTTGGGCTCGCCATTCTCGTCGACCAGTAGAGCCATCGTCTCTACGGGGAAGGTCAGCAGGGTCTTCGTGCGCTCCTGGTTGAACCACTTCATGAAGCGCTTCTGCAACCAAGAGAGTCCGTCCCAGTCGGGCTGAGAGCCATCGGGGAAGTAGAACTCACCAAAGATGCTCTGGAAATAATACTTGTCATAGTAGGCGACATTCCAGAACACGGCCTGATAGTTACGGGCACCTGTCGGCTGGTTCAGCGAATAGACAATCTGCTCGAAATAGTCGGTGATGACCTTGTCGATGGTGCGCTTCTTCAGCGACATGTCAGCCTGCTGCTCAGGATGCTTCCAATAGTCCTGACCGTACTCCTTGCCGATGAAGTAGTTCATGTACATCAGGAACTCAGGCGTAGCGCAGGCTCCTGCCAGCATCGAGCTAACCATGAACACCATGTTGATGAAGCCACCTGCAAACGACTTCAGGTTGGTGGGAGCCGTCGAGTTCCCGCCAATGGCCGTCGTACCGCCAATGAGCCAGGGGTACATGGTGATAGAGGCGCAGTAGTTAGCCAGCGAGGTCTCGTCATTCTTATAGATAAAGTGGTGGGTCAGCTTGTCGATGTACTCGTCGGCCAACTCTTTGCCGTACATCTTCTTGATGCGCTCGGTCAGCAGACGGCGGTTCAGGCGGATGAAGTTCGACTTGGGTAACTCACCAATCAGCGTGGCGATGTTCTTATGTTCCACATTGGCGTTAGCGTCAAACTTAGAGCTGGTGGCAGCGTTGGCCGACTCCATATAATCGGTCAGGAACTGCAACTTCTGCAACGTCTCACGATCTTCGGTGTGAGCCTGACGATAAAGCATGAACGATTTGGCCACCTTGTAGAAGCCTTCACGCATCAAGGCTTCCTCGACCTGGTTCTGGATATCCTCGACTTTGATGTCATCCTTCATGTCCAGATGACTGAGGATCTTGGAGATGGTGCCTAGGTCAGCAGGTTCATTCACACTCTCGAACGCCTTGACAATGGCGTTCATAATCTTGTCCAACGAGAACTGGTCTTTAGAACCGTCACGTTTTGTAATGGTAAAATTTTTAATTTCCATTTTATTTTTCTCTATTATCTTATTTTAGTTACTGTCTATCTTTCAACGGTTAACGTTTCTTTTGCTCACCGAAAAGTTTTCCATTTTGGACAACTTTTTGATTTCCTTTCCGCAAAAAGTTTCCCGTTTTGGGAAACTCTTAGCGCTTGCAAAGGTAGTAAAAAATGCCAAAACTACGATATGTTTTAGGCAGAAAAATTTGCAAAAAATAGTTAATCTATATTTCTACCGATGAAACCATGCGAAGTGATGACGTTTCAAAATCTCGTGCGTCTTTTTAATACATTATATGTTATACCGCAAGTTATGAACAATAGCAAGTATTATGGCGTGGTAGTGCCAATGGTCACTCCCGTCACTCAGGACGGACAGATAGACGTAGAAGCCGTCAATCGTATTATAGAATTCTTTGCCACCAGCGGCGTATCACCTCTGTTGATGGGTACAACGGGTGAGGGTAACAGTGTTTCCCATGCCGACGGACAGTTGTTGGTCGAGACAGCCGTGCAGGCTCGCGACAACTTTCTCACCTCTCACACCTCACCTCTCACTTCTCAATTGATCTATGCCGGACTGACAGGCAACTGCTTTGCAGAACAAGTACGCCAGGCAGAGATCTATACCGCCTTGGGTGCCGACGTGATTGTTGCCACGCTGCCCTCCTACTATGCGCTGACGGCAGAGCAGATGTACGACTACTACAAGACGCTGGCCGACTGTATCACGGGACCGCTGATGCTCTACAACATCCTAGCCACCACCCACATGTCGATCCCCGTGGACATTATCCGCCGACTGGCCGACCACCCCAACATCGTAGGCCTGAAGGACTCTGAGCGCGACCTGAAGCGTATGGCGCAGTGTGTCGAGATTGCCAAGGGGCGTGACGACTTCGCCTACTTCTGTGGCTGGGCAGCACAGAGCACTCACTCGCTGGAACTGGGCGGCAACGGTATCGTTCCCTCGACAGGCAACTATGTGCCGGAGATGTTCCAACAGCTCTTCGACGCTGCCGTAGCTGGTGATATGGCTACTGCCAACCGCTTGCAGGACGAGACCAATGAGATTGCCAAGATCTACCAGAAAGACCGCACACTCGGACAGAGTCTGACCGCCCTGAAGGTGATGATGCAGACCAAAGATCTCTGCGAGCCCTGGATGCTTATGCCGCTGACTCGCCTTTCCGCTGACGAAGAGCAGGCGATAGCCGCCAAGACCACAGCCCTGTCGTAATATCGTAATAACGTTACAACGCTATGCACATCATCGACTACATCATCGTGCTGCTGTCGATTCTGGCGGCCATTGGCACAGGTGTCTGGTTTGCCCATAAGCAGAAAGACACGTCGCAGTATTTTGCCGGCGGTGGCAAGATTCCCGCCTGGGCAGTAGGCATCTCCATCTTCGCCACTCTGATATCAAGTGTGACATTCCTCGCCTACCCTGGCGCGGCATACGCCGACAACTGGATACTTCTGGTGCAAGGTCTGATGGTGCCCATCGTGCTGCTGGCACTGGTCGGCATCATCGTGCCGCTGTTCCGCAAGGTCATCCGCCTGTCGACCTATGAATACTTCGAGCGGCGCTTCGGGCTCTTTGCCCGCCTGTATTCGTCGCTGGCCTTTACGCTGGGCCACTTTTCGAAGGCAGGCACGGTGTTCTTTCTTGTCTCGATGGCACTGGCGACGTTCCTCGACATCAACATCTACAGCATTGTCCTGGTGTTGGGCATCACCATCATCATCCTGACGCTGTTTGGCGGCATGGAGGCCATCGTATGGATGGATGTAGCACAGGGATTCCTGCTCATTGGTGGCGGCATTATCTGCATCGGTATCCTGATGTTCGGTATTGAAGGTGGACCTACCGAGACCTTTCGCATTGCCTCGGAATACCACAAGATCAACTTTGGCCCGTACGACTGGGATCTCACGCAGCTGACCTTCATCGTGATGGTGCTCAACGGCATCTTCTATGCCTTGCAGAAGTACGGCACCGACCAGACCATCGTACAGCGTTACCTGGCCGCCAAGAACGACCATGAAGCCAAGAAGGCCGCCTACATCGGCGTGCTGATGTCCGTACCCATCTGGGCACTGTTTATGTTCATCGGCACGGCACTCTTCGCCTACTATCACGCTCAGGGCGCTCCACTATTGCCTGAAGGCATCAAGGCCGATGAGGTATTCCCCTACTTCATTGCCCACGAGTTGCCCGTAGGCATCCGCGGCCTCATCATAGCCGCCTTGGCCGCAGCAGCTATCTCGTCGCTCGACTCAGACCTGAACTGTCTGTCGGCCATTGCCGTACAAGACTATTATAAGCGCTTCCGGAAGGATGCCACCGACCAGCAACAGCTTCGCTTCGGCAGATGGATGGTCGTCGCTGCCGGCATAGGAGCAATAGGTGTGGCTTGTCTGTATATCTTCTGGGGCGGCGAGGGCGTACTGGGTGCGCTGTTCTCGCTCTATGCCATTTTCTCAGCAGGAATTGTGGGCATCTTCGTGCTGGGCCTGTTCAGTCGTCGTGCCAACAAGCAGGGACTGTATATCGGCATTGCCGCCGCTGTACTGTATACCGCCTATGCCGTGCTGACCTCTACAAAGGTAGACATCGACGGCGACGGCGTGAAGCAGACGTTGCTCGACCTGGGTAACTGGAATTTTTCTCACCATAAATATATGTTGGGTGTCTACAGCCACCTCATCGTCCTTATCGTGGGCTACGCGGCCAGCTATTTATTCAAAACCCCTCTGGCCGACAAGGAGCTTACCCTTTGGGGATATCTGGAAGAGCGTAAGAAAAAGAACGCATAAAAATAGGGACTCGAAGCTATCACAGCATCGAGTCCCCCACGCAAACTTTCAAACATTTTTATCTGATGAATAGCAGCTCACGATATTTCGGTAGTGGCCAAAGGGCATCGTCGACGATGAGCTCCAGCTTGTCAATTTCATAACGGATGGTGTCGAGTTTCGGCTCTACCTCGTCATGGTAGGCGATAGCCTTGTCATGCTCGTTCTCAATCTTGTTGGCCTTCTTACGAGCCTCGACGAGTTCCTCAACACCCTTCTCGATGGCGAAGGTGCGCTCAGCAATTTCCTCAATGATCTTCTTGTTACGTGCAGAAAGCTTGTCGGCAGTCTCAATCGGGAAGACAACAGCCATGTTGCCAACGTTCTTCAGCAACTCGCTCTGATAATGGGTAGCCACAGGGATGATATGGTTCATTGAGAGGTCGCCCAGTACGCGAGCCTCAATCTGAATCTTCTTAGTATAGGTCTCCCACTTCACCTCGTTACGAGCCTCAAGTTCCTTCTTGGTCATAACGCCAAGGCTCTCGAACATTGCGATGCTGGCCTCGTCGAGGTAACGCTCGAAGATCTTTGGACAGCTCTTCTCAACGTCCAGACCACGCTTCTCTGCCTCAGCAACCCACTCATCAGAGTAGCCGTTACCATCAAAGCGTATAGGCTTACAGGTCTTGATATCCTCACGCAGAACGTCGATGATAGCGTGGAACTTAGCGCTGTGCTCAGTACCAGCAAGCTTCTTCTCGAACTCAGGAATCTTAGCATCTACACGCTTCTTGAAGTCAACCAGAGCCTCAGCAACGGCACTGTTCAGGGCAATCATAGCGCTGGCGCAGTTAGCCTCAGAACCTACAGCACGGAACTCGAAACGGTTACCTGTGAAGGCGAATGGAGAGGTACGGTTACGATCGGTATTATCGATCAAGAGCTCAGGAATCTCAGGGATATCCATCTTCAGGCCCTGCTTGCCAGCCATTGCGAGGAAGTCCTTATCGGCAGTCTCGATGTGGTCGAGCAACTCGCTAACCTGCTTACCAAGGAATGAAGAAACGATTGCTGGGGGAGCCTCGTTAGCGCCCAGACGATGAGCGTTGGTAGCACTCATGATAGAAGCCTTGAGCAAGCCATTGTGCTTGTAAACACCCATCAGTGTCTCAACGATGAAGGTAGCAAAGCGCAGGTTGGCCTCTGGAGTCTTGCCAGGAGCATGCAGCAGGATGCCGTTGTCAGTTGAGAGTGACCAGTTGTTGTGCTTACCAGAACCGTTGATGCCAGCGAATGGCTTCTCATGCAGCAGCACGCGGAATCCGTGCTTACGAGCCACCTTCTTCATCAGGCTCATCAGCATCATGTTGTGGTCGACAGCCAGATTGGTCTCCTCAAAGATAGGAGCCAGCTCGAACTGGTTAGGAGCTACCTCATTATGGCGAGTCTTACAAGGAACACCCAGCTCAAGAGCCTGGATCTCCAGGTCGCGCATAAAGGCAGCCACACGCTCAGGGATAGCGCCAAAGTAGTGGTCGTCCATCTGCTGGTTCTTAGCACTGTCGTGGCCCATCAGGGTGCGACCAGTAAGCAGCAGGTCAGGACGGGCAGCATACAGACCCTCGTCAACGAGGAAGTACTCCTGCTCCCATCCAAGGTTGCTCTGTACCTTCTTAACTGCTGGATCAAAGTAATGGCAAACATCGGTAGCAGCTACGTTAACAGCATGCAGAGCGCGCTTCAGTGGAGCTTTATAGTCGAGTGCCTCACCACTATAACTGATAAATACGGTGGGGATACACAGGGTATCGTCGATGATGAAAACTGGAGATGTAGGATCCCAGGCTGAGTAACCACGAGCCTCGAAGGTAGAACGGATACCACCTGAAGGGAATGAAGAAGCATCAGGCTCCTGCTGAACAAGCAGCTTGCCAGTGAACTCTTCTACCATACCACCCTTGCCGTCGTGCTCAATAAATGAGTCGTGCTTCTCGGCTGTTCCCTCTGTAAGAGGCTGGAACCAGTGAGTATAGTGAGTAACGCCATTCTCTACAGCCCACTGCTTCATGCCAGCGGCTACTGCATCGGCTACAGCTCTGTCAAGACGTGATCCATTGTCGATAACATCGACCATCTTCTCGTAAACGTCCTTTGGCAGGTACTTGTACATTTTCTCACGATTAAAGACCTTCTTACCAAAATATTCGTAAGGTCTCTCACTTGGTGCTTTTACGTCGAGGGGCTTCTTTTTAAAAGCCTCGCCGACAACCTGAAATCTTAATGCTTCCATAATCTTACCTTTTGTATTGTTTATACCTAGTTTGCTTTCTGTTTGCAAAAATCATGGTGCAAAGATACGACATTTTGAAAGCAAAAGAAGAGCTTTGGCAACGTTTTTTATCTTCTTTTTCTTGGCAAATAACAATCTGTAAGTAATTTGCCGTTGTTTGCTTACGGATTGAAACCAAAATATCAGACAACCATCCGATTGTTGACTGAACACTCATCAAGAAAGAAACGTTGGGGCTCATACTCACAGATTCTGTTCCCCGTAGGTACGAAAAAACTCGCAGACGACATGCATCTGCGAGCAAAAACTCATCTTTTGAAGAAATACAACCTATTTATTTAGAAATGTGTTGACCTTCTGGGCAGTCTGCTTGCCGCTGGCCATAGCGCGAACTACGAGGCTGGCGCCATTGGCGGAGTCGCCACATACGAATACGTTCTTTGGGTACTCAGGATGCTCTGGCTTGAGGAAGCCCATAGCGAGGAGAACCAGCTCGGCCTTGATGATTTCAGGCTTGCCCTTCTCTACCATGATGGGGCGACCACCCTCTGGGTTTGGCTTCCAGTCAATCTCCTGAACTTTTACGCCTGTCAGCCTGCCATCCTTACCCAGGAACTCCAGGGTGTTGATGTTCCAACGGCGGGTGCAACCCTCCTCGTGGCTCGAGGTGGTCTTGAGGGTGCGAGGCCAGTTGGGCCAAGGGTTCTGTGGGTCTTCAGGACCTTCAACGGGTTTAGGCATAATCTCAATCTGAGTAACGCTCTTGCAACCTTGACGGTGAGCAGTGCCAATACAGTCGCTACCAGTATCACCACCACCAATCACAAGCACATCCTTACCCTTGGCAGTAACACGTTCGTCCTTAGAGAACTCCATACCTGCCAGCACACGATTCTGCTGTGACAGCATTTCGAGAGCGAAATGTACGCCTTTGAGTTCACGGCCAGGAGCCTTAAGATCACGAGCAGTAGGAGTTCCGGTGGCGATTACGACAGAGTCGAAATCGCTGGCTAGTTTTTCTAGCCCGGATAGGTCATCTGGTTTTATGGCTGCGCCATACTTAAACTCTATGCCCTCCTGCTCCAGCAGGCTGATGCGGCGGTCGATGATGGCCTTATTCAGTTTGAAGTTGGGGATACCATAGCGGAGCAAGCCGCCGGCAGCCTCGTTCTTCTCGAATACTGTTACCTTGTAACCCATCAGGTTCAGGTCGTTGGCAGCAGCCAGTCCGGCAGGACCAGCACCGATTACTGCCACCTTCTTGCCATTACGCTGGATGTCGGTCTTGGGCTGGATGAAACCCTCCTGGAATGCCATCTCAGTGATGGCGCACTCGTCCTCACGATTGGTGGTTGGCTCGTGGTTAAAACGGTTCAGAACACAGGCCTTCTCACACAAAGCGGGACAGATGCGACCAGTGAATTCAGGGAAGGGGTTAGTACTATTAAGTTTCCACTCTGGAGCTTTGTTGCCCAGCGGACAGGCCCAATGGCAGAAAGGAACGCCACAGTCCATACAGCGCGATGCCTGCAGTTTACGTTCGCGAGTGCTGAGCGTCTGCTCTACCTCGCCAAAGTCATGGATTCTATCGTGAATCGGACGGTATCCCGCCTCCTGGCGGTGTATCTCTAAAAATGCTTTTGGATTTCCCATTCCCATGATGACAATTGAAAATTGAAAATTGAGAATTGAAAATTAATAGTCGCGCTGGATATTGGCGATCTTCTCCTGCAGTTTCTTATTCTGCTCTTCTTGCAGCACGCGCTTGTACTCGATGGGGACTACCTGAATGAAGTCCTGAACGTAGCGCTGCCAGTCGTCGAGCATGCGACCTGCGAGGGCCGAACCCGTGTGCAGATAGTGCTGACGGATGAGTTCGAGCAGCTCCTTGCGTGATACGCTGTCCTCGACCAGCGAGAGCTCCACCATATCCATGTTGCAGAAGTAGTCGAAAGTATGGTCGGGGTCGTAGACGTAGGCCACACCACCACTCATACCAGCGGCGAAGTTACGACCTGTCTTGCCCAGCACAACCACGCGTCCGCCAGTCATATACTCGCAGCAGTGGTCGCCGGCACCCTCGATAACAGCGATGGCACCTGAGTTGCGCACGCCGAAGCGCTCGCCCACCTTACCATTGATATAGAGTTCGCCAGAGGTGGCACCATAGAGGCCGGTGTTACCAGCGATGATGTTGTCCTCGGCATGGAAATCCTCACCACTTCGGGCTGGAGGCAGGATAGAGATGCGACCGCCTGAGAGGCCCTTTCCGAAGTAGTCGTTACACTCGCCCTCGAGCTTCAGATTGACACCCTTCACGGCGAAGGCGCCAAAGCTCTGACCGGCCGAGCCTTTGAACTTGATGTTGATGGTATTATCGGGCAGACCAGCCTCGCCATATTTCTTGGCGATGACGCCTGAGAGCATGGTGGTAACGGCACGGTCTGTGTTCTTGATGGCGTAGTCGAGTGTTATCTCCTCGCCACTCTCGATAGCCTTCTCGGCAGCCTTGATAATCTCCTCGTCCTTCACGCCAGTAACCTTGGTGAATGCGCCACGATCCCAATAGAGAGCCTTTTCAGTCTCAGGCTTGTGGAGCAGGCGACCGAAGTCGATAGTCTTCTGCTTATCAGTAGCGTTGGTGGTATCCACCTCGATGAGTTCTGTGTGACCGATAATCTCCTTCAGGCTGTGAACGCCGATTTCGCTGAGGTACTCGCGCACCTGCTCGGCCAGGAATGTGAAGAAGTTCACCACGTATTCTGCGCGGCCCTGGAAGTGCTTGCGCAGCTCAGGGTTCTGAGTAGCCACACCCATGGGGCAGGTATTGGTGTTACACTTACGCATCATCACGCAACCCAGCACAATCAGGGGCAGCGTACCAAACGAGAACTCGTCGGCGCCCAGCATGGCCATGATGATGACGTCCTTGGCGGTCTTCAGCTGTCCGTCGGTCTGCAGGCGAACCTGATTGCGCAGACCGTTGATAACAAGCGTCTGCTGGGTCTCAGCGAGACCGATCTCAGGTGAGATACCAGCGAAGCGCATAGAGCTAGCAGGCGAAGCACCAGTACCACCCTCGGCACCAGAGATGACGATGAGGTCGGCCTTGGCCTTAGCCACACCAGCGGCAATGGTTCCCACACCACTCTCGGCAACCAGCTTGACGCTGACGGCAGCCGTTGGGTTGATATTCTTCAGGTCGAAGATGAGCTGAGCCAGATCTTCGATACTGTAGATGTCGTGATGAGGTGGAGGCGAAATCAGCGAGATGCCAGGGATAGCGTTACGTGTCTTGGCGATAATCTCGTTGACCTTGAAGCCAGGCAGCTGTCCGCCCTCACCAGGCTTAGCACCCTGCGCCACCTTAATCTGTATCTCCTCGGCATTCACCAGGTACTCGGCTGTCACGCCAAAACGCCCTGATGCAATCTGCTTGGTCTTACTTGACAGGCTCACACCATCCACCTCTGAGTGATAGCGGGCGTTGTCTTCACCACCCTCACCAGTATTACTGCGTGCACCCAGTTTGTTCATGGCGAGTGCCAAAGCCTCGTGGGCTTCGATGCTCAGAGCGCCAAAGCTCATGGCACCCGTTACAAAGTGCTTCACGATGCTCTCAACGGGCTCCACCTCGTCGATAGGCGTAGGCTTGGCAGCCTTCTTGAACTTGAAGAAGTCGCGGATGAAGATTGGGCTCTCCTTCTCGTCGACGATGGCCGACCACTGCTTGAACTTCTCGTAGTTGCCCTGGCGGGTAGCCAGCTGCAGCTGAGCGATGGTCTCAGGGTTCCAAGCGTGCTTGATACCATCCTTGCGCCAAGCAAAGAGACCGTGATTTTTGAGAGTATTCTCACTTCTCACTCCTCCCTCCTCACTCCACGAATCATCGTGCAAGCGGATGGCATCGCGAGCAATCTCCTTCAGACCAACACCTCCGATGGTGCTCACCTCTGTACCGAAGTAGCGGCGCAGCAGGTCTTCGCTCAGACCGATGCTCTCGAAAATCTTGGCTCCACGATATGAGCGGATGGTACTGATACCCATCTTACTCATAATCTTCTTCAAGCCCTTATCCACAGCTTTGATGTAGTTCTTCTCGGCTGTAGCATACTCCTCCTGAATCTTGTGATGCTTTACCAGGTCGTCGAGGATGGCGAATGTCATGTATGGACAGAGTGCGCTGGCACCATAACCCAGCAGCAGGGCTGCATGCATGGTCTCGCGAATCTCACCACTCTCAACAATCAGGGCTGTCTGTACGCGCTTGCCCACGCTGATCAGATAATGGTGAACAGCACTTACAGCCAACAGTGATGGGATAGCAGCATGCTTCTCATCAATGTCACGGTCAGAGAGGATGATGTAGTTAACACCCTCGTCAACACTGGCCTCGGCCTGATGACACAGGTCATCAAGAGCCTTACGCAGACCTTCCTCGCCTTGTGATATCTCGAACAGCATGGCGAGCTTCTGTGTCTTAAAGCCCTTATAGCGGATGTTACAAAGTATGTCAAGTTGTGTATTTGTCAGCACTGGTTGTGGCAGGCGAACCATCTTACAGTTAGATGCATCAGGTGTAAGGATGTTAGTTCCTACAGCACCGATGTACTCTGTCAGACTCATTACCAACTCCTCACGGATAGGGTCGATGGCAGGGTTAGTAACCTGAGCAAACTGTTGACGGAAATAGTTGAACAGCACCTGTGGGCGATCTGAGATAACAGCCAGCGGTGTGTCGTTACCCATGGCAGCTACAGGCTCCTGACCAGCTGTTGCCATAGGGATGATGGTTTTGTCGATATCCTCCTGACCGAAGCCGAAGGTGATGAGTTTCTGCTCGAAGTTGCTGACTGAGTTGTCCACCTTACGACCGCTCTTCAACTTCTCCAGCTGCACGCGGTTCTCGTTGAGCCACTCGCGATAAGGATGTGCCTTAGCCAGCTGCTCCTTAATCTCGCCATCGTAGTATATCCTGCCCTCCTGGGTGTCAATCAGCAGAATCTTTCCAGGCTGCAAGCGACCCTTCGATACCACGTCGCCTGGCTCGAAGTCCATCACGCCAACCTCGCTGGCCACTACCATCATACCACCCTTGGTAATCGTGTAGCGACTGGGGCGCAGTCCGTTTCTGTCCAGCATTCCGCCTGCATAGCGACCATCGCTGAACAGCAGCGCTGCAGGACCGTCCCATGGCTCCATCAGGATAGAGTGATATTCGTAGAAGGCCTTCAGGTCTTCGCTGATGGGGTTCTTGTCGTTGAAGCTCTCAGGCACCAGGATAGCCATTGCCTGTGGCAGACTCAAGCCGCTCAGCATCAGGAACTCGAACACGTTGTCCAGGCTGGCTGAGTCGCTCATACCCTCCTGCACAATGGGGCGCAGGTCCTTGATGTCGCCCAGAGCCTCACTTGAGAGCACGCTCTCGCGAGCCTTCATCCAACCGCGATTACCACGAATGGTATTTATTTCACCGTTGTGGGCCAACAGACGGAAAGGCTGTGCCAGCTTCCACTTGGGGAATGTGTTGGTAGAGAAGCGCGAGTGTACCAGCGCCAGTCCACTTGTAAAGTAATCGTTCGACAAATCAGGAAAGTAGCGACGCAGCTGTCCGCTAGTAAGCATTCCCTTATAGATAATATTCTTGTTCGACAGCGAGCAGATATAAAAATCCTCGTTGTCGATGCGGTTTTCTATACGCTTGCGTACCTTATATAATATACGCTCAAACACAGGCACATCCTCATCGGCTATGCCTGTTACGAAAATCTGCTTGATGTCTGGCTCAACCTCGCGAGCAGCAGCACCAAGAACCTCAGGATTAGTAGGCACAGCCCTCAGGTGCATCAGCGTCAGACCCTCGCGCTCAATCTCCTCGATCATCACACTCAGAATCTCCTGCTGCGCCTGTGCGTCCTTTGGCAGGAATACCAGACCAGTGCCGTACTTACCCTTTTCAGGTACTGGGATACCCTGCAACAGAATAAACTCATGTGGAATCTGTACCATAATACCGGCACCATCACCAGTCTTATCGCGAGTCTCAGCTCCACGATGTTCCATGTTTTCCAGCACCTTCAGTGCATTGTCTACCAGATCGTGACTCTTTCCGCCGTGGATGTTCACTACCATTCCCACGCCGCAAGCATCGTGCTCATAGTCGCTCTGATAGAGTCCCATTTCCTTTGTTTGAAGTTTGCAATTCGTCATATTATCCTTCGTTAATCTTACTTTTTGCATAGATTTGGCTGCAAAATTATAACGTTTTGTGTTTATATAGACTATTTCAATGACATTTTCATCTACTTTTTGCAACAAAATAACAATCTGTAAGCTAATCGTCCCATTTTGCTTACAATTTGCAATACAAAGCAGTCTCCAAAAAATCAATACGCAGACACCACCAACATGTTGATTAAAAATAACACGGCTCTATACCTCTATATTCAGATTATGTTGTATCTTTGCAGTCCATAAAATACATTCGTTTTATGGAAAGAAAGTACATTTTCGTAACAGGCGGCGTGGTTTCTTCACTTGGTAAAGGAATCATTTCTGCCAGTATCGGTAAGTTGCTGCAAGCACGCGGCTACAAAGTAACAATACAGAAGTTTGACCCCTACATTAACATTGACCCAGGTACGCTGAACCCCTACGAGCACGGCGAGTGCTACGTGACGGAGGACGGCTTTGAAACCGACTTGGATCTGGGTCACTACGAGCGCTTTACAGGCATACACACCACACGAAACAACTCAATAACAACCGGTCGCATCTATAAGACGGTGATAGATCGCGAGCGCCACGGCGACTACTTGGGAAAGACCATCCAGGTGGTGCCACACATCACCGACGAGATTAAGCGCCGCATGCTGCGCGAAGACGAGCCCGAGGAGCAGCTGGACTTTGTGATAACAGAGGTGGGCGGCACCATAGGCGACATAGAGAGTGCGCCATTTATGGAAGCCATCCGACAGTTGCGCTGGCAGTTGGGGCGCAATGCGGTATGCGTACACCTTACTTATGTACCCTATCTGAAGGCAGCCGACGAGCTGAAGACCAAGCCCACTCAGCACAGCGTGAAAGAGCTGCAGGGTATGGGAATACAGCCCGACATACTGGTGCTGCGCACAGAGCGACATCTGGACGACTCGATGCGAATGAAGGTGGCATCGTTCTGCAACGTCGACCTGGAGTGCGTGGTGCAGAGCGAGGATATGCCAAGCATCTACGAGGTGCCAGTGAGCATGCAGAAGCAGGGACTCGACGCTGCCATCATGCGTAAGATAGGTATACCCGTGGGCGAGACACCAGCCATGAAGGGCTGGCACGCCTTCCTGGCCAAGCAGCGCAACGCCACACGCGAGGTACACATCGGACTGGTAGGTAAGTACGACCTGCAGGATGCCTACAAGAGCATTCGCGAGAGCCTGAACCTGGCAGGTATCTATAATGATGTGAAGGCCAAGCTGCACTTTGTGAACAGCGAGGAGATAACCAAGCAGAACGTGGCCGAGAAGCTGCAGGGGCTGCAGGGTATCGTGGTTTGTCCAGGCTTTGGTCAGCGTGGTATCGAAGGCAAGATTATCGCAGCCGAATATACTCGCGAAAACGACATCCCCACCTTCGGCATCTGCTTAGGTATGCAGATGATGGTGATAGAGTTTGCACGCAACATCCTGGGCTATAAGGATGCCAACAGCAGCGAGATGGACGAGAAGACGCCTCACAATGTTATCGATATGATGGAGGAGCAGAAGAACATCACCCAGATGGGTGGTACCATGCGACTGGGCGCCTACGAGTGCGAGCTGCTGAAGGGCAGTCGCGTTTACGAGGCCTATGGCGAAGAGACACTGATAAAAGAGCGCCATCGCCACCGCTACGAGTTCAACAACAAGTATCAGGAGGAGTTCGAGAAGAACGGTATGAAGTGCGTGGGCATTAACCCAGCCGCCAACCTGGTAGAAATCGTTGAGATACCTGAGAAGAGATGGTACATTGGAACCCAGTTCCACCCAGAGTACTCATCGACAGTACTGAACCCACATCCACTGTTTATGAGCTTCGTAAAAGCGTGCACGCTTTAATTGAAAATGGAAAATTGAAAATTGAAAATTAAATGGAACAGCTGAAGCACGAATGCGGCGTGGCAATGATAAGATTGCTGAAGCCACTTGACTACTTCGAGAAGAAATACGGCACTTGGGCCTACGGTTTTAACAAGCTCTACCTGATGATGGAGAAGCAGCACAACCGTGGACAGGAAGGCGCAGGACTTGCCACAGTATGCCTGAACAAGCAGCCTGGAACAGAGTATATGTTCCGCGAGAAGGCCGAGGGCAAGAATGCCATCACAGAGATTTTTTCGCGCGTGACGGAGGAGATGGCAGGCGAGCTCTATATGGGACACCTGCGCTACTCTACCACAGGCAAGAGTGGACTGACGTTTGTTCACCCCTTCCTACGTCGCAATAACTGGCGAGCCAAGAACCTGTGTCTGTGTGGAAACTTCAACATGACCAATATAGACGAAGTATTCGATTTCCTCACAGCGCAGGGGCAATCGCCACGTATCTATGGCGACTCGTACATCACCCTCGAGCTGATGGGACACCGCTTGGATCGCGAGGTGGAACGACTTTACCAGGAGGCTCGCGACAAGGGGCTGGAGAGCATCGACATCACCAACTATATAGACGATAATGTAGAGATGGCCAACGTGCTGAAGACCACCATGATACACTACGATGGCGGCTACGTGATGTGCGGACTGACCGGCAGCGGCGAGATGTTTGCCGTGCGCGACCCATGGGGCATACGTCCGGCTTTCTTCTATCGTGACGAAGAGCTGATAGCGCTGGCCAGCGAGCGCCCTGTGCTACAGACCACTTTCGATGTGGATCGCGAAAAGGTGGTTGAGTTGAAGCCTGGTCAGGCACTCATCGTTCACAAGAATGGCGAGAGTCGCCTGGAGCAGATTATGCCAGCCCAGCAGCTGAGCGCCTGCTCGTTCGAGCGCATCTACTTCAGTCGTGGTTCCGATTGCGACATCTATCAGGAGCGCAAGCGCCTGGGTGAGCAGCTGACACCTGCCATCATGAAAGCCATCGATGGCGATGTAGACCACACGGTATTCTCATACATCCCTAACACAGCCGAGGTGGCCTACTACGGCATGACCGACGGCGTGCGCAAGCTGCATGGCGACGTGAGGACAGAAAAGGTGGTGTGGAAGGACATTAAGCTGCGCACCTTTATATCGGCCAATACAGAGCGTAACGACCTGGCAGCCCACGTGTACGATATCAGCTACGGATCGCTGACACCCAATGTGGATAATCTGGTGATTATCGACGACTCCATCGTTCGAGGCACCACGCTGAAAGAGAGTATCTTTAAGATTCTGGACCGTCTGCACCCCAAGAAGATTGTGATGGTGAGCAGTTCGCCACAGATTCGCTATCCTGACTACTATGGCATAGACATGGCCCGACTGGAGGAGTTCTGTGCCTTCCGTGCCACCATGGCGCTGATAGAGGAGCGAGGCATGTGGCAGTTGGTGAACGACACCTACCTGGCCTGCAAAGAGGAGATAAAGAATCAGGGAGGCGCTCTGATTAACCGTGTTCGTGCCCTCTACGAACCGTTTACTGTGGAGGAAATCAACCAGAAGATCGTAGAGATGTTACGCCCCCAAGGTATGCAGGCACCCGTCGAACTCGTGTTCCAGAGCATCGAGGGACTGCACCATGCCTGTCCCAACCATCCTGGCGACTGGTACTTTACGGGCCACTATCCCACGCCTGGCGGCACACGTCTCTGCAACAAGGCATTTGTGAATTATATTGATAGCAAACTAAAAAACAATATTAAATGATGATGAGAGAAGCAAGATTGAAACTCAGCGACGGAACGGTATTCTGCGGACGCTCGTTCGGCTACGAGACAGCAGTCGAGGGCGAGGTCGTATTCAATACCGCCATGTCGGGGTATCCAGAGAGTCTGACTGACCCCAGCTATGCCGGTCAGATTCTGGTAACGACATTTCCGTTGATTGGTAACTACGGCGTACCTGACACAGGCATCGGCAGCAATGGCCTCCCCCTGTTCATGGAGAGCGACCGTATTCATGCAAAGGCATTAGTTGTGTCCGACTATAGCGAACAGTATAGTCACTGGAATGCGAAGGAGTCGCTGGCCTCGTGGCTGAAGCGCGAAAAGGTGCCCGGCATTACGGGTATCGACACCCGCCGTCTGACAAAGGTTCTGCGCGAGCATGGCGTGATGATGGGGAAGATAAGCCTCACCCCCGACCTATCCCCGAAGGGCGAGGGGAGTGATGACACCCAAGACTACGGCTCCGTAAACTGGGTGGAGAAGGTGAGCTGCAAGGATGTCATCACCTATCAACCCGATGGCAAAAAGAAAAAGCGCGTAGTGCTGGTCGACTGCGGTGTGAAGGCCAACATCATCCGCAGCCTGATACGTCGTGGCATTGAGGTGGTACGCGTGCCCTGGGATTACGACTTCAACGAGTTAGCGTTCGACGGACTGTTCCTTGCCAACGGTCCTGGCGACCCGGAGCAATGCAGCAAGACGGTAGCAAATATCCGCACATTCCTAAACAACAAGAACGTGCGTCCCTGTATGGGCATCTGTCTTGGCAACCAACTGCTGGCACGTGCCGCAGGAGCCAAGACCTACAAGCTGAAGTACGGTCACCGTAGTCACAACCAACCCGTACAGCGCGTAAGCTCGACACAGTGCTTTATCACCTCTCAGAATCACGGCTATGCGGTAGATGCCAATACATTGCCTGCCGACTGGGAGCCCCTCTTCGTAAACATGAACGACGGATCGAACGAGGGTATCCGTCACAAGACGAACCCCTGGATGTCGGCACAGTTCCACCCTGAGGCCTGCAGCGGTCCTGTGGATACAGAGTTCTTGTTTGATGAATTTGTAAAAATGTTAGGATGATGGATAAGAATATCAAGAAAGTACTCCTGTTGGGTTCAGGAGCATTAAAGATAGGACAAGCAGGCGAGTTCGACTACAGTGGTGCACAGGCGCTGAAGGCCCTGAAGGAAGAGGGCATCCATTCGGTGCTGATTAACCCCAATATCGCCACCGTGCAGACCTCAAAAGATGTGGCCGACACCGTCTATTTCCAACCTGTAACCCCAGAGTTCGTCGAGCGTGTCATTGAGAAAGAGCATCCTGACGGCATCCTGCTCTCATTCGGTGGTCAGACGGCCTTGAACTGTGGTGTGGAGCTATACGAGAAAGGTGTGTTAGAGAAGTATGGCGTCAAGGTATTAGGAACGCCCGTACAGGCCATCATCGACACTGAAGACCGCGACCTGTTTGTGAAGCGACTCGACGAGATTGGCGTCAAGACCATCAAGAGCGAGGCATGCAGCACAGTGGAAGAGGTACAAAAGGCAGCTCACGCACTGGGATTCCCCGTCATTCTGCGTGCCGCCTATGCCCTTGGCGGTCTGGGCTCCGGCTTCTGCGACAATGAGGAGGAACTTTTATCGCAGGCCGAGGAGGCTTTCTCGTTCTCGCCCCAAGTGCTCGTCGAGAAGTCGCTCAAGGGCTGGAAGGAAATAGAATACGAGGTGGTGCGCGACCAGTACGACAACTGTATCACCGTTTGTAATATGGAGAACTTCGACCCGCTGGGCATCCATACGGGCGAATCCATCGTCGTTGCCCCCTCGCAGACGCTGACCAACAGCGAGTATCACAAGTTGCGCGCACTGGCCATCAAAATCATCCGTCACATCGGCATCGTCGGCGAGTGTAACGTACAGTATGCTCTCGACCCCAACAGCGAGGACTATCGCGTCATTGAGGTCAACGCCCGTCTAAGCCGTTCGTCAGCACTCGCCTCGAAGGCCACCGGCTATCCCTTGGCCTTTGTTGCCGCCAAGCTCGGACTCGGCTACGGACTCTTCGAGCTGAAAAACAGCGTTACCAAGACCACCAGCGCCTTCTTCGAACCTGCCCTCGACTATGTGGTAGTAAAGATTCCCCGTTGGGACCTCACCAAGTTCCACGGCGTGAAGCGCGAGCTCGGTTCGGCGATGAAGAGCGTCGGCGAGGTGATGGCCATCGGCCGTACCTTCGAGGAGGCCATACAAAAGGGTCTGCGCATGATTGGTCAGGGCATGCATGGCTTCGTAGAAAACCACGAGATCAAGATAGCCAATATCCAGAAGTCGCTGCATGAACCGACAGACATGCGTATCTTCGTCGTTTCCAAGGCGCTGAAGATGGGCTATACCGTCGAACAGATTCATCAGCTGACAAAGATCGACCGCTGGTTCCTGCAGAAGCTACAGCACATCGTCGACATCGACCAGCAGCTGAACGAGAACACTCTCATCTCCGAGATATCAGAGTTTATGGAACCCAGCGAGTTCCTGGAATACCTGCGCTCGCCAGAAGTCTTCCACCTATTGCGTGCAGCCAAGATCTATGGCTTCTCTGACTTCCAGATAGCTCGCGCCATCGGCTTGGAGAGCCGCATGAAGATGGAGCAGGCCGGACTGTTGGTCCGCAAGTGGAGAAAGGAACTGGGCATCGTGCCTACCGTCAGTCAGATAGACACCCTGGCAGCGGAATACCCCGCACAAACCAACTATCTATACCTATCTTACCAGTAAAAGAGTTGGGGGCCGCGCAGATTGCGCAGTCCCCATTTCTAGTGTAATCGTTAGGTCTGTCTTTTATCTCTTTCGCTTGATGGTCACCGTCTGACCCTTGTGGATGTAGACACCCGGCTGTGTAGGCTTGCGACCGATCTTGATGCCTTGCAGCGTCCACCAGTCGGCGTCATCATCGGCAGCAGCAGCGGCAGCGATAGAGCGGATGGCGGTGGCATCGATGTCGAGCACGTAGGGTTCGTCGAGCGTGCCGTAGGCGGCATCGCTGATGAACGACAGGCTGTTGTCAACCGTGTACTCCTCGCCGTCGACCCAGACGCGCAGCTCCATCTTCTTCTGGCTGTCGTCCTCCGACGAGCCCATGACGGTCAGGAAGTAGTGGCTCTTGTTGCAAGCGAGGGCGACGAAAACGACACTTGGTACTTGGTACTTAAAACCGCCCCAAGCGTGTATTTACTTGCTTGGAGCGGCATTTGATACAGTAACTAAAAAAAGTGGTTAAACTTAAATAAGTGGTTCGCCGGTGATGTCTTTATAACATCGTGCGGCATTGAAGCTCGGGCAGGCGGTGGCTGCGAAGTCGCGATGTCCGCATATCTCTGCATCTGGCCATACTGCCTTGAGTGTCTGCAAGACGGCCTCCAGTGCCAGCTTCTGCTGTGGTGTGCGGGTGTCGCACATTTCGTACTCGCAATTGACGCCACCGATGTAGCAGATGCCGATGCTGTCATTATTGCGGCCACAGGCTCCGCAGTGAGCACCCTGCCATTTGATGCTGCGTCCCAGCTCTACTTTCCCATCAAGGTCGATGACGAAGTTATAGCCTATCCCGCACCATCCGCGTTGTTTGTGCGCCCTGTCGATGTCTTTTGCTGTCAGCGGCGTGCCTTGCATCGTGCCCGACGAATGGATGATGATGTACTCGATTTCTCTTTCGTTTGGCCTTCTGGCCAGTTTTACCGGATTTCTCATAATTTTACCTTTTGAATTTGATTAATAATCTGTTGTCGTTCATATTGTCTCTTACGCTGATGGTGACCACCACGCTGTTGACCAACGCCGTCGATTGTGATTGTGCATACTTAGGGTCGATGACCAACTCGTCGAACGACAATCCCTTGTATGTGAACTGTTTCAGCAGTCCATCACAGAATCGGAACATGTAGCCTACGGGTATCTTCAGCGAGACACAGCCAGCGTCGACGTTTGCACTCATAGATATTGCATAGCTGCACAGGTCATCATGGAAGCCTTTCAGCAGCCGTACGACGGGCTGTCTTGCGCTATTCTTAGCAAAGAATTGCGAGAGCGTGACCTTTTCCATACTACATGATGATGAAGTCTACCAGCTTGCGGTAATTGTTTTTCTGTTTCTTCTCGATGAAGCCCGCACTCAGCCACCTTATAATTTGGTTAGATGCCGCGTGGCCGCTGATGTCCAGACATCGCTGCACGTCGGCATTCGTGAACTCCTGCGGCAGCATAATATATGCATCTGCATTCTTCGAGCGCTTCACACGAGGCACAAATGCCTTGTCGGCATTCTCCCATGAGTCTTGCAGCATCTGTCCGAAGTAGGCATCCTGCCATGCTACGACGCTGTTGAACATCACCTCGCTGAAGCGGAGGTCGTCGTCGGTCACTCGGCAGAGGTCGAGCACGCTGGGCAGGTCGGCCCCAGGCTTGTTGCTCTCGGCCAGCGCTCTGCGTTCCTCGATGGCACGTGTGACGATGATGGGCACGGTGAACCACTGGGCATAGAACACGGCACGGCAGCGC
>CACWFY010000027.1 GCA_902760345.1 uncultured Bacteroidales bacterium
CACTGAGCTATAACAGCGAGCATTGAGCGGAAAACGGGGCTCAAACCCGCGACCCCCAGCTTGGAAGGCTAGTGCTCTATCAACTGAGCTATTTCCGCATTTTTACTTCCTCCTGCGGAAGTGGGTGGTGATGGATTCGAACCACCGAAGTCGAAAGACAACAGATTTACAGTCTGCCCCATTTGGCCGCTCTGGAAACCACCCAAAATTTTTCCTCCCCTCTCTCAGCATCAGCTTTGGTATCACCCTTCGCCTGTTCAGAGCCTCTTGTCGGATTCGAACCAACGACCCCGAGATTACAAATCACGTGCTCTGGCCAACTGAGCTAAAGAGGCATGCTATTTAAGCACCCGCCCCCCGACTTTGGAGTCATTCGTGTCGGAAAGCGGATGCAAAGGTAGGCATTATTTTCGAATTACCAAAACTTTTCAAGGTTTTTTTTATCTATTGCGCAATTTTTCCTTGAATTTTTGCAACTGGACCTTCATAGAGTCCACACACAAATCGGTTGCCTCCTCAAAAGTATCGCTTGTTTTTTCCACAAAAAGCGTCGATCCCGGCACCGATACGGTCATGCTAACTTCCTTGTTTTGCGCAGTAGCCGGCTTGACAACCTTGCACTGAATCTCCACTTTCTGTACATCTTCAAAAGCTTTTTCCAACTTGGCGACCTTCTTTTCGATGAACGCCTCTAGTTTCTCAGTAGCGTCAAAGTGAATTGACTGAATCTTAATTTCCATAGTTACCTCCTGTTTTAGGGTAAATAATTTAGGTTAAGCCCTCGGATGGGCATTCTCATATACTCGTTTTAACTGTTCAAACGTCGTATGGGTATATATCTCCGTCGTTGCCACACTTTCGTGCCCCAGCAGTTTGCGAACACTTTCCAGACCTGCACCATTGTTCAGCATAGCCGTAGCAAAGGAATGACGCAGCACGTGGGGCGAACGTTTTTTAAGGGTTGTCACCTTCGACAGATACTTCTTTACCACAGCTGACACCTGCTCTCGGGTCATCCTGTGCCCTTTGTCATTCAGGAAGAACGCATCTTCTAGGCGCAAAGACTGTTCACTCCGCTGTTGCAAATACCCTACAATCGTCTCTTCCAGCTCTTTACCAAACGGAATAATCCGCTGTTTATTGCGCTTTCCCGTCACTTTTAGCTGATGAGCAGCAAAGTCCACATCACCAACATCCAACCCCACAAGTTCTGCCAGGCGCATACCTGTCTCGTAAAATAATATTATAATGGTACGCGCGCGAAGACCCGAAAAACCGTCATCCCACATTTCAGGGTCATCAATAAGACGATCCATTTCATCTTCTCGCACAAACTGAGGCAACGGCTTCTGCTTCTTCGGGCCTCTCAATGCATAGGACGGATCGCGTTCCACCATTCCCCGGGCCAAAGCAAAACGGAAAAAGGAACGCACGGCACTCAAACGGTTATTTACCGTGGATGCCATGTCGCCTTTATCCATCAAACTCTCCATCCAGTCACGGATGACGTCCGAGTCTACCGACTCCCACGAGAGCTGACTATCTTTATTCTTGAAATACGACTCGAACTCCTCAAGACTCCGGCCGTAACTGCACACCGTCAACTCAGAACGGTTGCGCTCGTAACGTAAATAATTCAGAAAGTCTTCGATCTTCATAATTCGTCGCATCTCTTTTCGGCAACGAATTTACGAAAAAAACTTGAAACCACCAAATATTTTACGTTATTTTTACTCCTCTTCGGTGCGCAGTTTCTGTACGTAAATAGCGTGCTCCATCTTCAGGCGCTTCAGTACAGAGGGTTTGTCGAACTGCTGACGAGCACGTAACTCCTTAACGACACCTGTCTTTTCGAACTTTCTCTTAAACTTCTTGAGGGCCTTCTCGATGTTCTCGCCTTCCTTTACTGGTACAATAATCATGTTGTTTCTTTGTTTTAAAATTTTATGTTAAACTTATGCCTCCGGGCATAGGTGCCACGAAAAGCGGGTGCAAAGTTACAACATTTTCGCGAATCTACCAAGCATTTATCTTTTTTTATTAAATAAAATATTGATTTTCACCATCATTACACCGTTTTCGTCACTTTGAAAGCACTATTTCAACACGCCAATCAGTTACCCTTGCCCTTTGGTATCACGCTGAAACGGTAGGCCAGCGAAAAGAGGACGTAACGGCGCATGTTGTTGGTCCAGGTTTCTGTGCGGCCTGTAGAGCCGACATAGTAATGCCATTGCGACACCTGTCCTAACAGGTCATAGCCCTTGACCTTTGCAGTCCAACGGCCCTGCTTCCACGATTTTGTCAGTGTGGCATCCCAGTAGAGGCGGTTGTCGTTCATCTGACTATCGGCATAACCCCGACGCGAGTGCATCTGCAAATCGGTGTCGATGGTGAAATTCCAAGGCAGCTTGTAATTGGCATTAAATCCGTAGTTGAAGTCATACATGTCAGTGCTTAGCCCTTCAACGTCTATGCTTCTATGAAAATGTCGCCAGGTACCATCGGCCTTAAGGGTGAAGGTCAACTTCTCCCGCTGGTAGCGCACATTGGGGGCAAAGGTGTAGGACGTGTTGGTGACGCGGTTACGCTGTGCTTCCGTCTGTCCTGAGATAGATGACATGTCGGTGCTCTGGCCTACCGATGCTGTGAGATTTGTGTTGATATACCAGAATTTCTTCTTGCCGAGTGCTCGCCCGAAGTCGAAATTACCGCTCATGTTCCAGTTACCATTGATATTTTCTGTCCAGGTAGTGCGAACACCCGTCGTTGGGTCATAGGTATAGGCTGTTGCCATCGCGTTATGCTGTATGTTTCCAGTGATGCCGATATTGAGATGCTGGTCTGTGCTGTCGACACGCGAACGGTAGTTGGCATTCATCCACCAGTAGGTCTGGGGCTTTAGGTCCGGATTACCCTTACGGATGTATAGCGGATTGTTGGTCTGTGTGATGTCTGCCAGCTGTCCTATATTGGGTAACGAGATGTTGTTCGACCCATAGAGGCCGATGGTCTTGTGGTTCTTGTCAAAGCTGTAGTGAAAGTTAAAATTCACCTTCGGATAGCTGTAGTTACGGCTCATCGTCGTATGCAGCGCGTCGCTGTCGTAGAACATATGCTTTCTGCGGAACTGCTTTGTAAACGATATATAGGAATACATATAGCCATTATTGTCGGCCAGCGACTTGCTGTAGTTCAGACTCAGTCCTCCTCCATATTGGTTCTCTCGATTGCCCTGTTCCGACGAGTTAGGGGCGTCAAGGGCCATCAGTCTCCAGTCGTCTGTGACAGGCAGTTCACCCATGGGGTGCTGTCCGTCCACGTCCCATTCCGTTCCTAGCCAGTCCAGGCGGTAGATGTGGTTATCATTATTATTGTAGTCATAGCCCACATTCATTTGGGGTACCACAGACAAGTTCCCCGTCAGTCGCAGGCGATAGGCCAGGTTACCCGTTGCGCCATAGCTCTTGTAGGGGCTCTCGTTATATTGGTTGCGTTGATCGGTGGTGTGTGTCAGATGATAGACATAGCTATTCTGCGAGAAGTCTTGGCAGTCCCATTGACGCTGCCAGTTCAGATCGACACTCGACTCCAACTCATCGCCCCACGGCAGCTTCACGTCGCAGTGCGTCTCCCAGCTCAGTCGTAGACTATTGGCTTTCGACATACTTTTGCTCCACGTATAGTTCACCGAGTCGTTCAACTGCTGGTCATTAGCTATCAGCGACCAGTTCTCACCATCGCTTCTGCCGCGATTGTAATCCATGGTCATCCACGAATAGAGGTAGATAGGTTTGCGGATATAAAACGAGTTATTGGCCGTCAGCTGAAAGGGGCGGTAGTTGCTCACGGAGTGCGACTTACCGAAGGTGCTGGCACCAGCGAGGAAGTTCTCGCTATTGTTTTCCGACTCCGTATACACGTCCTGCCAATTCAACCTGAAACCCAAGTCGTTGGTAATACGCTCCTCGGGAGTATGCAGCGACCAGTTGCCACCAATCGTCTTGATATCGCGGTCACCTGAGGCCTGCGTCCTGTCGCGTTCATTTCCATCACCGTCATAGTCGATATATTCGTTCAAGTTGTTTGTGCCGCCGAAGAGCACCAGACGGCTTTGGTCGGTATAGCGCAGTCCGAAACCGCGCGTCTTATAGCGTTTGTCTGTACCGTAGCCCGCCTCTAAGTTAACCGTTCCGCCTACCCTATACTCCTTCTTCAACACCACGTCCATCGTAAATTCCTTATCCTCGACGTCGCGTCCCAGGAATTCGCTCTTGGGTGTACGCTTGTCGAACACCTGTACGTTCTTCACCGTATAGTATGGCAGGTTCTCGAGCATCATCTTGTTCTTGCCCTTGAAAAAGTCGGCACCATTCAGCGTGAGGTTCTCCACCTTCTTGCCATTGACATAGATCTCGCCGTTGTCCTTCAGCTCTACACCCGGCAACTGCTTGATGAGTCCGTCGAGCATTGAACCCTCGGGGATATTGAAGGCGTCGGCATTGAAAACAATGGTATCGCCTTTATACACCATTTTCACTTTGGTGGCCTTTACCACTACTTCGCCCAACATTCCCCCGTCCTTGTCGTAGTCGGAACGCTGGATACGTTTCATACGAATGGCTGGCACCTCGAAGTCTCGGTTGCGTGCTACGTATTTGATATCGTATTTCTTATAGGTCGTCTCATAGTCGGGGTGTGTAGCCTTGATGATGTACTTCGCTGGCTTGGCCGGCACCTGCAGATACCATTCCGATGACTTGAAACCGTCCCAGCCGCCTGTCTCCACATGGGCAGAGTCGACGAGCGAAGAGTCTGGCCGCAGCACGACGACCTTTACGTCAGGGATATACGCTTTTGTGAACGAGTCGGAGAGGTAGCCCCACAAGTACAGTTTCTTCTCTTTCTTTTCTTTTTTTACACTGGTGCTGTCTTGTTGCTGTGCCTGTACTGTCAAAGTGACGAAGGCAATTAGAAGAAAAAGCACGGACCGCATCTCTGCGCCCCATGCTTTTCCCACGTGTGTTTTGTTTGAACCAAAGTCTGACATGATTGATTAATGTTAGAAAATACTTTTTATCTAATATACGATGTGTTTATGGTGATATCTTGCACGACAAGTCTTAAATATTATTAAATTGCAGAAAATCCTTAAAGCGACCATTCTTTACCTTATCGGGAATAATACTTAAAATGGTCTCACGAGGCAGAACATCGTGATGCATGTAGCGCATCACACAACCTTCCTCGTCGGCATGCTTCTTCAGATAGTCGAGGAGCAGTGCCCGGGTCTCCTCCTGTTTGTGATATTTCTCGGCATTCTCTATCAATTCGTCTGCGTCACTATACTGCTTGTAGAACGTCGTTCCAGTGAGATAGAACGTACCGTTCATCACCTTAACTTCAGCATGTTCGCCAGGTACGAAGGGGAAGCGCACGCAATGGGTGCAGATGCTGCCGTCAGGGAAGGTGGCGGTGAGGTCAACCATCCGAGGCTCGTCAACATAGGTAGCAAAGGAAGCTTTGCGGTTAACAACGGAGATGTCAGCAATCTGTTTGCGACGGCACATGGTCTTGTCGTACATCGAGATGAGGTAGCCGGAGTCGCCAATACCCTGCGACACGCTGATGTCGACCTTGAAGTTCGGTTCGTGATCCGCTTCTTTAGGAGCTTTCTTGATGTGGAAGATGCCCGTGCCTTCAATCATGAGGGCGACGTCTTCAGGTTTTTGATCAGCCATAAAATTGAGTTCCTCTACATCTTCGGGTACGGGCTCAAAGGCATAGTAGCCACCGAATGTACAGACTTCCGGACTGTTGTCCTCATTGAGTTTTCCAAAGACAGCACGTTTCATCTTATATCTACCACCTTTACCATCTGTCAGATAGGATTCCTTGTTGATCACCATGCTGTTTGCAGGATAATCTGTAGTAATACGAAGCACCGTCTCGTCCTTGCTGAAGATGACTTCCTTGACGGCCAGCACAGGGAATCCCACGCTTTGGCTCTCTACATTCTCCCACTTCGTCCCTTTTACCTTTGGCAAATGAGGAGACTGCCAACCAGTGGCATTTTGCAGAGCAGTGACAGTACGTTCTATCTTCTGTAAATAGCCGTAGTTATCTGGTTCTACATAGAAATCTTTGTCAGTAAGATGTAGCTTCACTGTCTCATTAGGCACAAAGAACAGTTCAACCCCTTTCGCACCTTTACGGGTACTGCGCATCAGTCCTGCCGTCACCTTCTTCAGGGGAATCTGGAAGCGGAACTTTCTGTCCACAACGGGCACGGTAGCCACGGGCTTGTCTTCTTTGATGTGCATATAGTCGTCTGCCAAATAGATGTTGACCTTGGGTTCGTCATAGTAGCCTTCGACAAAACCTTCGACGGTGAACATCTGCGCCTCAGTGAGCTCTAGCAGACTGGCCTTGAACACAGTCTCAGTATCCGCCTCCTTAAAGGTAAAGCTACAGAACAGCAGCACCACCCAGAGACACATGCCTGCCTTTCCAATTCTTCCTAACGTGCCGGCCGTAGAGTACTTCATCTCAATAAAGCGGCGACGGATAAACGAGTGGTTGAAGCCATTGGCATAGTCGCTGCCATTATCCATCACTTGCGCCAGCAGCAGTGTCTGATACGTGCTCATATCAGCACCCGACGTCATCACGTCGTGGTCAGCCTCGAACTCATGGACGTTGCGCAGTTCATTGCGCGTCAGCCACATCAGGGGGTTAAACCACAGCAGGCGGGTCATCAGCTCCATCACCCACACGTCGACGAAGTGGGCGTGACGAATGTGTGCCTTCTCGTGACGCAAGATAAGGTCTTCATTGTTGCTGGTCAGCGTGGTAGGCATGAAGACGGTCTTGGCAAACGAACACGGTGCTGGCACCTCAGGCGAACGAATTAGTTTGAAGCCCTCGGGTGTGGTCTGCGACTTCATCCGTCGGCTCATCACATAGAGACCAATCATATGATACAAGGCTATGACAATCAGCACGACAGCAATCACTGCCCATGCATACAACAGCCAGTCGGAGCTGAACGCCTCACAAAACCTTGTAAAGAGAGAGGGCGCCGTTGACTCTGCGTTGGAAGATGCTGTTGCCGTTGAACCAGAGTAAAACACTGGCAAAGCGTCACTTCCTTCTTCGGAAGTGCTTGGAGTGGAGGTTGAAGTAGAGCTGACCTCCACCACCACAGGTTGGGGCTGAATAACCTTGAAGGTCAGTCCGCTCATGGCGATGCTGACGAATGGGAGGAGCAACAGGTATAGGCGGGCCATCGTATAACTGGCCTTATTGCGTAATACGAACCAATAGAAAGCATAGAGCAATGCGGATGATAAGATCAGTTTGACGAGGATGATTAATAGTTCTGTCATAATGGTGTGTGT
This sequence comes from uncultured Bacteroidales bacterium, assembly GCA_902760345.1. Taxonomy (GTDB): domain Bacteria; phylum Bacteroidota; class Bacteroidia; order Bacteroidales; family Bacteroidaceae; genus Prevotella. The sequence continues at coordinate 7,401 of CACWFY010000027.1, forward strand.
AAGTTAATGGTTAGTTTATTCGTTGATTTCTTTCAGTATTTCTTCCAATTCCTTCTTACTAATCTTCTCGTGCTTGGCAAAAAACGAGAGGAACGACTTGACGCTGCCTTGGAACAGACTGTCACGCGTCTCGTCCATGAAATTGTCGAGATACTCCTCACGCGAAAGCAGCGGAATGTAAACATTGGCCTTGCCCTGTTTCTCGAAGCGTAGCACTTGTTTCTTAGTCAACACCTGCATCACGGTGAGCACCGTCGTATAGGCAGGCTTGGGTTCTGGCAACGTGTCAACCAGTTCGTTCACGGTGGCCTGGCCCTTGTCCCATAGGATGTTCATCAGGTTCAGTTCCGCCTTGGTCAGTGATCTGTTTTTGTCTTCCTTCATACCTTATTATAATTAGAGGTCATCAATGTACTATGTTTTTAGTACTGCAAAGATAGTATATTATCAAATACCCTCCAAATAAATTTAATAGTAGTTGGGAATTAAACCAGATTTTTAATATTCTTTTGCTATTTTACTATAGAAATAGTAGAAGATAACCAACGAGAGTGTTCAATGTAAGATAACATTCTCACCAGCCTTCAGCTTTACTACTTTCTGCTCTCCGTTCATGGTCAGCGTCACCTTGCATGATTGCTGGGCGAAAAGTGTCAGGCCTGTAACTGTTTTGTTGCGCCACACCATGTTAACAGTAATGCCACCACGGGCACGCAACCCTGTCACCTCGCCGTCCTTCCAGTTGTCTGGTAGGGCAGGCAACAGCTCAATATCGGGCAAAGATGTCTTTTTGCCAACACGATAGTCACTCTGCATCAGCATTTCAACGACACCGGCACAGCCACCGAAGTTACCGTCAATCTGGAAAGGCGAATGGGCATCGAGCAGATTGGGATAGGTGCCGCCACCGCGACGGGCATCAAGGCCGTGATAGCCATCTGGGCTGACATAGCTTAGCAATTTACGATAGATGTGATAGGCATTTTTGGCATCATGCAGACGGGCATAGAGGTTCACACGCCAGCCAGTGCTCCACCCTGTAGTCTGGTCGCCCTTCAGTTCGAGGGTGCGCGAGGCGGCACGGTGAATAGCCGCTTTTGTGTTCACACCATCGTCGAGATGATGGCCAGGAAAGACGCCAAAAAGATGACTCTGATGACGGTGGTGCGGATCTTCGTCCTCCCAATCATAGAACCACTCCTGCAGGTTGCCCTTATAACCTATTTTATAAGGCAGCAGGCGGGCAAGGGCCTTGTCGGCCTCAACAACGAAGTCTTTGTCGATCCCCAACTCCTGTGCAGCATTGCGGGCATCGGTGAGGCACTCGCGAATCATGGCCATGTCGGCAAAGCCGCCAAAGCAGGTGCGACCATGATAGCCGTCTGGAGTGACAAAGGAGTTTTCGGGTGAGGTTGCTGGCGCCGTAATCAGGTACTCCGGACCGTCTATCCCCATCTCCTTCGTTGAGAGAAGCCACCCCAGACAGAACTCCGCAGCACCCTTCAGTATAGGATAGTATTCGTGCAGGAAATCACGATCAAGCGAGAACGTATAGTGTTCCCAGATATGGGTCGAGAGCCAGGTGCCCCCCATGTTCCAGTTGGCCCACATCGGGTCGCCGGTATGCAGGCCTACAGGACACGTCATCGCCCAAATATCGGTATTATGAGCCAAACACCAGCCACGGTTCACACCATAGTAGGCCTTGGCAGTAAGCGCGCCCGAGCCTTGCAGTTCCTTCAGGAACGTGAGTAGCGACTCATGCATCTCTGGCAGGGCAGCCGTCTCTGCCGGCCAGTAGTTCTCTTCGACGTTGATGTTGCTGGTGTAGTTGCACGACCAGGGCGGCAGGATGCTCTCGTTCCACAGGCCCTGCAGGTTGGCGGGCACGTTGGGGGTGCGCGAACAACTGATGAGCAGATAGCGACCATACTGGAAATAAAGGACTTCGAGCTCGGGGTTGAACCGGTTTTCGTCGACATACTCACGCAGCTGGACGTCGGTAGGTCGTCCAGCACCCTTCACCCCACACCCATCACCCAGCGATAGCTCCACACGGTTGAAGAGCTGTTGGTAGTCGGCCACATGACGACTACGGAGAACCTCAAAACTACAGCTGGCAAGATGCTGCAACCTTGCATCAGCCAACTGCTGATAAGGCCTTCCTTGTTTTACGGGATCTTTATCATAACCATTAAACGAGGTGGCATCAGCGATGAAGAGCGTCACCTCTTTGGCACCATCGACCACAACGGCATTGCCCTCGCTTCTCACGTTTGAAGCTGACACCAATACCTTCGTTCGGAAATGAATGCCACGATGGGAGTCGTAGGCAAACTTTTCCTTGGCGGCGTAATAGCTGGGCAGCGAGGTATAGCCCGCATAGCCGTCCATGACCAAGGTACCCTTCCCCTGTATGCTGCAACTATGCCGCAACTGACAACTCAATGAGAAACGCCCTCGAATGCCACGAGGATTGTCAGTGGTGATGCGAATCACCATACCCGAGTCAGGATATGTAGCAAAATATTCTGTTTCGTAGTGATACGCTCCACGATCATATGCCGTATGAGCCGTAGCGTCACCAATATCGAGCCAACGGCGATAGCCAGTCACCGCCTCAGCAGTGTCAAGATACTCAATGGTGAGTTGTCCCAACGGCTGATAGTTCTGCGAGAAGTGGCCCTGTACGTCGCGCTGCAAGCTGTCTGCCCGTCTGTAATCGCCCTTACGTAGCGCCTCGCGGATAGCGGGAATAGTTTGGTGGGCATCGGGCGAATAGATGTTTATATTGCTGGGCTCTCCCGTCCACAGCGTGATGTCGTTAAGCGAAATACGGTCGCACGACGTACCGCCATAGACGATACCGCCCATCGTTCCGTTACCAATCACCAGGGCCTCTTCGAAGTAGTCGGCTGGCCGGTCATAGTGTAAGACTTGTGCGAAAGATTCTGCCCTGCCCACAAGTGCAACAAGGACGAGTAGCGCGGTAATGATCGTTTTCATTTATATGCTATTCTACGACTTTACGTGGATTATATTCGAACAGTCTCTGGTTGGCGCGCAGTTGCTCAATGCTGAGATTATGTTGGACGCTACCTTTCCAGCTGGCGCCCCATGCATTGAAGGGCTCGCCTTCTGGTTGTATAAGGGTAAAGGACTTCACATCTAATGGTATCGGGTCGAAAACCTTCAGATAGGCAATATAATCACCTGCGTTTCCTTCCATAAAGAAAAGCTCATTTTGTGGGACACCCACTACTTCGCGGAGCTTATACTGCCGACCGGCATCGTCGAGCAGCACATCAGCCTTATCGTTTCCCCAGGAGAATGCAAAATACTCGCGTGTCCAGTTCTGCTCTAAGGCAACAGCCAGATAGGTAGCCTCCGGAGTAATCCAAATAGCCTTGGTGCCGTCCTTCTGGGGTTTGATGAGGTGGGCATCTGTCAAGACTTTCCAGGTATTCCAGTTATCCTTGTCATAGGGTTTGTCCTCGTACATGTGCTCCTTCAGCACGCGGGGCTTGTGGAACTCTGGTTTGACGTCATAGGCATATTCAAAGCCAGCTCCATCCCATCCACCATTGTGCGGCTTTCTGAGACTCACCTTATCGCCCACCAAATACCAGTTGGGAATACCAAAAATGACCACCTCCTTCGTGCTCTCCGGCAGTGGCGGGAAGAATATCTTCAGGTCGATGACATCACCCTTCTTCGCCTTTACGCTGAAGTGCTTGCGGAAAGTCTCGGGCTCCGTGCGCCGTATGCGGTACTGCACACCCGTCTCAGCATCCACCAGACAGGTTTCCTCTGACGTCAGCCAAAGGTGGGTCACCTCGTCAGCAGGCATACGGAAGTAGCAGTGCATCACCGTCTCGCCACCTTCAGCCGTCAGTCGCCAACTCATCGGCAAATAAGGCTGGGAGTCAATTTGCATGCCGGCAATCTCAGGAAAAAGCTGTTCATAGTCTTTTACTACAGTCACATTCTTGGTTTCGCAGTTGTCTTTAATCCAATCGTTGTTCGTGGAGTGCCAGACAGCCGAGGTTTTCTTGGTCTTTTTATCCGTGCTAATCTCCGGACGGGGAACGAAAATACCTGTACTAGAGGCAAGAACCTTCACATCTTTCTCTTGTGCCTGCATCATAAGGCAGGCGATAGCCATGAGACTAAGGGTTACGATACGTTTCATATCTCTTTTGTTTTGTGGTTAATACTATTGATATGCATGAGCTCATCGCGATATTCTTGGTAGCAGGCGGACGATTCCTTGGTACCCAAGGGTGCATGGGTGCCGTAGAGCAGAATCCTGCCATTAATGCGTTCGGCAATCCAACGATACTGTAACTGCTTGCGCATATCCTTCAGTTCGAAGAAGAACTGCTGGTGTGAGAAGTTCAGGAAGTAGCCTGGTGTCTCGTTCTTATAACAGCAGGCCACCTGCAGCAGTCGGCTGAAGAGGTCTATCTCCTTCGTGTCGGGGAACACATAGACTGTACTCATCATGCTGCTGTCGTTAATAGCAGAACATTTCAGCTCGCCCTCCTTCACCTTGTTATAGGCGGCCATCTTGGCGATAAACTCGTCTACGCGGGCAGGGTCCTGATAGGGAACGGTGTCCTTCGTTAGCTCGTGGGAGGCATAGTGCAGATTGGGGTCACTCATGGGGATGGGCGTTTCCTCGGCAACCTCCCTACGTTGTTGGGGGCGCGCTGTTGTTTTCGCTACAGTACGACGCGGGCGGACTAACAGTACGACGTCTTCGGACTGTGAGTACGATGCCCTCGGATTAAGAGTCCGACCTTGTTGTACTGTCTCTTTCTTAGGCGTTGCCTTTGCCACAACAAGCTCAGATGCCTGTTCCTGCCTATCGTTCAGCATTAGCGTTGCGCCTATACCTATTGTAAATAATATAGAGGCCGCTATGGAGAGTCTGCGCCACAGATGGATGGTACGCGCCTTCGGTTGGGGCTGATGTTGAGCCTCCAGACAGTCCATAATGCAATCCGTCAGTGCGTCAGGGTCGTTAATCATGGGCTGCTGGCCTTTCAGTCGTTCCAGTATATCATCAATCTTATTCATATCCTAATGCTATCAGTCGTTTACGTATAGTTTGGCGGGCCATATACAGATGGTTTTTTACCTGAATGGCATCCATGCCGGTAATCTTTTGCACCTCTTCCGACGAGAGCCCTTCCAGTTGACAAAGCGTAAATACCAGCCGTTGCTTGTCGCTGAGTCCCTCGGCCATCAGCCTCACCATTGCCACCCACTCGCTGTTTTCCAGCGTTCGCTGGTTGTCGCTGTCTGCTGCGTAGTTTCTGAGCACCTGTTCATCGTCAGGCATCGGGGTTATTCGTCGTTTTCGTTTCAGCCTGTCTAAGCAGAGTCGCGAGGTTATGATGTAGAGCCAAGTAGTGAAAGAGCATTGAGGGTCATAGGCTCCGATGCTTTGCCACACGCGGATGAAGGTATCTTGCACCATGTCCTTCGCCTCTTCTTCGTCGCACAACATCTTCAGCGCCAGCGAGAATACCATCTGCTGATGCGCTTGCACTACCCACCTGAAGGCTTGTTTGTCGCCTTGCTGACAGCGGATGATGGTGTCGCGTTCTGTTGGAGTCGTTTTCATGTCACTCTATCTATGATACGACTGAAAAGGGTTAAGGTCAAATGGGAAATGCTATTTTTTTATGGCAGATGTGTTACAGGAGGCGTGTTTGCGCTCGCAACCATTCCCTTTCGTCTGCCTCTAGATGGGGCGAGAGTTGCTCGAAGACCATCTCGTGATACTGGTTGAGCCAATCTATCTCTTCCTGAGAAAGCAACTCCCTGACGATGGGTGTTGTGTCGATAGGACAGAGCGTGAGTGATTCGAATTGCAGGAACTGTCCAAACTCCGTCTCACGATAGGGCGTAACGAGCAGGGTGTTTTCTATGCGCACTCCAAAGCGCCCGGCGAGATAGATGCCCGGCTCGTCGGTGACGGTCATTCCTGCCACGAGTGGGGCTGGTTTCCACTCCATACGAATCTGGTGAGGACCCTCATGGACGTTCAGATAGGAGCCCACGCCATGGCCCGTTCCGTGCAGATAGTTCAGGCCCTCGCGCCACAGCGCCTGTCGCGCCAGAACATCTATCTGCGTGCCACGGGTGCCGCTGGGGAACTTGCACAGTTCTATCTGGATATGTCCCTTCAGCACGAGAGTATAGATGCGCCGCTGCTCGTCTGTCAGAGGGCCCAGGGCAATGGTGCGCGTAATGTCTGTCGTGCCGTCGAGATACTGTGCGCCACTATCGAGCAACAAAAAACCTTCAGGCAGCAAAGGCACGTCAGTCTCTGCCGTAGCCTCATAGTGGACGATAGCCCCGTGGGCCTCATAGCCTGCTATGGTGTCGAAAGAGACACCACGAAACAGGGGCTGTTCAGCTCTTAGGGCTGTGAGCTTTTGGTCAACAGAGAGCTCTGTCTCATAGGGCTTATGGGCCTTATAGGTCTCCCCCAACCACTTCAAAAACTTCACCATTGCTATGCCGTCTTTCAGCATAGCCGAACGGAAACCGGCAATCTCCCTTTCGTTCTTGATGGCTTTCATACGCTTGATGGGCGACTCGGCATCAACCACCTCTCGCGCCACACTCCGATAGAGCGTATCGTTCACTTCGTCGCCATCCATCAGGATATTATATTCGAAATAGTCCTTCAGACCTTTCTTCACCTGTTCGTAGGGCGCCACCCCCACCCCTTCCTCCTTCAGGTAGCTTTCTACCTCAGGTGTCAGCTTCACCTTATTTATATATAAGGTAGCCGACGTGGACGAGATAAGCAAATATGAGACGAACACTGGATTGCAATGAACGTCGCTGCCACGCAAGTTCAGCGTCCAGGCAATATCGTCGAGGGCAGTCATCAGCATGCCGTCGGCGTGTTGCTCACGCAACGCCTTGCGGATACGCACCAGCTTTTCACAGGTCGCCTCGCCGGCATACTTCAAGGGATGAATGCTGACAGGATGCTCAGGGATAGCCGGACGCCCATGCCATATCCGCTCCAAAGGGTCGAAGTTAGCACGTAGGGTGATGCCACCCTGCTTGTGCAGGTCAGCAGCCAGCTCCTTCACACTATGATAGGAATTGACCATTCCATCGATACCCACCGCCTTGTCGGCAGCGTTCGCCAACTCGCGTCCTAACCATTCGGCAATAGTGGGCGTACCCTCCACCTTCTCTTTCATCAACTGGAACTCTGTACCTTTCAACAGCTCCTCGGCAGCAATGAAATAGCGTGAGTCCGTCCATAGAGCGGCACTCGTCAGCGTCACCACTGCCGTACCTGCCGACCCATTGAAACCGCTAATCCATTCGCGGCCCTTCCAGTGGTCAGCAGTATACTCACTATTGTGCGGATCACTGGTCGGAAAAATGAAAGCACTCAGATGTTCGCGCCGTAATTCTTCACGCAATACGGCGATTCGCTCGGTAACACCCATCATATTATATCACGTTTTGTCATTTCTACTTTGCAAAGATACACATTTTCAGAATAAATAACAAATAAAATTTCATTTCCCAATCGGCAATTCATAATTATTTGCTAACTTTGCAGCACAAAGAACAAATACATTATAATAATACAACGAATTATGGCATTTTTAACTAACGACAAACTGACCATCGTCGGCGCAGCTGGCATGATTGGTTCAAACATGGCTCAGACCGCCTTAATGATGGGTCTGACAAGCGAAATCTGTCTTTACGACGTATTCTCACCCGAGGGTGTTGCTGAGGAAATGCGTCAAAGTGGTTTCGACGATGTGAATATCGTAGCCACCACCAACGCTGAGGAGGCTTTCAAGAACGCTAAGTACATCATCTCTTCAGGTGGTGCACCCCGTAAGGCTGGTATGACCCGTGAGGACCTGCTGGCTGGCAACTGTAAGATTGCCGAGGAGTTGGGCCAGAACATCAAGAAGTATTGCCCCGATGTCAAGCACGTTGTCATCATCTTCAACCCCGCCGACCTTACCGGCCTGGTAACCCTGCTGTACTCTGGTTTGAAGCCTGGTCAGGTGACAACTCTCGCTGGCCTGGACACCACTCGTCTGCAGTCGGCTCTGGCTAAGAAGTTCGGCGTGATGCAGAACGAGATTACCGGTTGTGCTACCTATGGTGGCCACGGCGAGCAGATGGCCGTATTCGGCAGCCACGTTACCATCAAGGGGCGTAAGCTGACCGACATCATCGGTACTGCCGAGTTCCCCGAGGAAGAGTGGGAAGATATGAAGGTCGCTGTCACCAAGGGTGGTGCCAAGATTATCGAGCTCCGCGGACGCAGCTCGTTCCAGAGCCCCTCATACCTCTCTGTCGAGATGATTCGTGCCGCTATGGGTGGTGAGCCCTTCCGCTTCCCCGTAGGTACCTATGTTAAGACCGACAAGTACGACCACATCATGATGGCCATGAAGACCACCATGACTGCTGAGGGTGCCAAGTTCGAGGTTCCTCAGGGTACTGCCGAGGAGAACGCCAAGCTCGACCAGAGCTACGAGCACCTCTGCAAGATGCGCGACGAGCTGGTAACGCTGAACATCGTTCCTCCCATCTCTGAGTGGAGCAAGATCAACCCGAATCTCTAATATTTGAGGATTTCGTAATAAAAAACAGGGCGTTCGCTGAATATTTTTGCGGACGTCCTGTTTTCTTCTTACCTTTGCGTCATCAAAAGAATTGATTTTAGATTCATCAACTTTGATAGGTTAGTAGTTTTTTCATAGTAATTGGATTGTTTGCCCGTCGAGACGACGGGCTTATCTTTTTTCTGCACCTATGACATACGGACGCTGTGGGGTTATCTTGACGTTGGTAACTTTTCCATCCTTCTGTGTAGCCTCAACGATGGTACCGCCCGAAGCGTGCAAGCGGAAGCTGACATCCCACTCATGAGGCCAGGCGGGGAAGAGGTATAGCGTGTCGCCAACCTCCTGAACCAACATCTCCTGAACGGCTATCATACCCGAACCGCCCCAGTTATGGTCGGGCGACCAGTCGAAGCCCGGGCCCCAGAAGGCTGGGAAACGATAGGGGCCGTCACTCAGCTTCAGTTGTACCAGCCGTGCAGCCTCATCGGTCAGTCCCAGACAGGCTGCCCAGATGGCGTCTTGCTTCCATCCCACGTGCGAACGGAACTTCAGCGCCAACGAATCATTCTGATAGGTATTACGGGCAATATCAAGATCAGGACGCCCCACGCCGTACATGCGCCACGGGAAAACAGGATAGAGCTGTGTGCTCTCTGTATTCTGTACCCGTTCATAGTGCAGGGCAGGCTGTATCATTCCATCACGAACTGTGATATCAGGGATACGAGAGGTAAAAGGTAAGAGGTAAGAGGTAAGAGAAGTGTCATTATTCTCTTTTGCATAACCCATCAAAGCCTCCGCTACAGTACGCAGGGCAGCAATGGTAGAGGTGCTATTATAGGCACCTTTAAAGGTTTCACCACCTGAGCTGGGATAGAGCACCAGCTTGCCGTTGCCATCCAACCGCTTAGCGCCACGCATATTGGCCAGATACTGATAGTGTTCGTCGAAGAAACGAAGGCAAGAGCGAATCATCGGCAGATAGACGCTAATGTCCATACCACCATAGCGTTGGGCCTCCAAGGCCATCATACAGAATTCCAGACACGTGTCCCACTCATATTCCAACCACGCATTACGTTCCATACCCGGGTCGAAGCCCGCCGGCCGCTTCGTGCCGTATTCCGGATAGCAGGGTAGTCCGTAGTTCTCAATCTGTTCAGTCAGACAGGCTCCCTCATGCCCCCAATACAAGCGGGAGCGCTCCTCGGCATTCTGGTAGATGCGCAGATAGAAGTCCAACTGTGCTTTCAGCAAGTCGTAGTCGCCATTCTTGAGCATCGGCCAGTAGACCAGTCGCTGGTTCTGTGCCGTATGTACGCCCCCACCCCAGTTACGATAGTCGGGCGACAGACTGTATTCGGGCTTCTCGTCAACATATTCCGGGTCAAAAGTGAACAGTCCGCCATTAAACTTCGTAGGCCACGCACTATGGCTGTTACAGCCCAGCATATAGCGAAACAACGTATAATTTCGTATGATGGCATTGTTCACATTTCCTTCATTTCTTACGTAGCTACGCTGCCAGAACGCATGCCACCACTCCCGCGACAGGGAAAGGTCACGCTTGGTCTGAATCTGTCGCGACGTAGCCGTCACTACCTGTTGCCAGTCGGCAATACTGCCCTGCAGGGTGGCCATCACAACGGTAAAGGCATGACGCTGTGCAGCGCGCTTGGAACAGTAGGTCCAAGCCTCGTAGTCGTGGCTGGCATAGTGGCCGGAAGTGTGTTCCTTGAAACGAAACTGGTCGCCATGCAGGCGACCGCCAAACGTCAGGTTCTTCAGCGGATTATACAGTTTATCCTTTACAGCATCCATCTGTTGCTGATGCACGGTAGCGTCGAAGATGGTCACATCACCGTTATGATGGACAAAATCGATAGCATCCTCGCCGACCATGATGGTATCACGGCGCGTCGTAAGGCCCTTTGGTGCCGCAAACTTATAGCTGGACTGGAAACGCTCACGACTCGTCAGCTCATGGTCATGGGTACGCCACGACTCGTAGCTGACCTCCACGTCGCACTTCTCTTTCTCGATAGACACCTCGACGTGTACCACAGGCTTATAGACATCTGCCCAAATCTGTATCCACTGCTGTCCGTCAGTCACCTGACAGTAGCCGTCGTGCAACACCAGCTGCTGACGGAACGACTGCATGTTCAGAGGCTTCGAGGTATGGATGCGGAAACGTCCCAGTTTCAACAGCGTGTTGTTCTCGTCGAAACAGCCGCTACGACTCAGGTAAAACAGCACGTCACCCTGCTCTACCCAGACGTTCATGCCCACGTCGCCACCACCGCAAGGCATAGACTCTGATGAGTTCCTGCTCGGTGTGCGCCACTCATAGACCTCCGGTTGCGACCATGCAGACGACAGCGAAAGAATAAAAAAACATAATATTAAAACGCGTTTCATAGTAATATGACGAAAAAAAACTATCTTTGTACCCAAAACAAACCCAGACTAAAAACATCTAAACGCCCTCATACTATGTTAAAGCGATACGGAACCCTACTAACCATCATGTGCACAGTACTGACCATGCTGGCACAAAATGCCGATTCTGCCCAGATGCGTATTGATTCTCTTACGCGCATGATTCAGGAAATGAAGCTCAAAGAACTGATACTCGAGTCGGAACTGTACGAGAACGGACGGTCGGCACGCGAAGACTCACTACGTCAGATAGCCCAAAAGCAACGCATAGACTCACTACGACAGACAACCCCAGGCGTACCCTTGGTGGTCGACGGTGACACCTTATTCTATATACATGCCAGTCTGGGGGGCAACGACGCCCTGCATCGTGCAGCGGCGGCGGCTCGCAAGATAACGCTGATAGGCAAGAGTCTGAAGGTGACCACCGACTCGATGCACATCTTTGAGGGCGAATATACAGCAGACATCATGTGTGGCGAAATTGTGGTGTTGAGCATCAGCGACCTGGACGGTCTGTGGAACGGACTGTCGCGTCTGGAACTGGCCAGGCAGTTGCTACCCATCGTCTCGGCCGAGATACATGCGCTACACGCTGAATACGGTCTGAAGGCTAAGCTGACAGGTCTGGGATGGGCCGTCTTCCTCATCGTCGTACAAATCGTCTTCTTCCTGCTCACCATCAGGCTGATACGCTGGCTACGCCAGAAGATTATCAACGGACTGGGAGGCAAACTCAAACCGCTGGCCGTCAAGGGCTATGTATTACTGAACATGCACCAGCAGAAACGCATCCTGCTGGCGTTGACCCGCGTGCTGCAATTCCTGCTCATCCTGCTGCAGCTGTTTATCTCGCTGCCTCTGCTGTTCAGCATCTTCCCCGAGACGGAGAAGTTTACGTGGAACATGATCAACTATGTATGGAGTCCGCTACGCGACACCATGTTGTCGTTTATCTACTACTTCCCCAACCTGGTTAAGATTGTCGTTATTATCATGGTGGTACGCTGGTTGCTGAAAGGCTTGCGACATCTTAGCAACGAGATTGCCGCAGGACGACTGAAAATCGATCGCTTCTACCAAGACTGGGCACAGCCCACCTACCATATCATCCGCATCTTCGTCGTGGCCTTTACACTGGTGGTCATCTGGCCCTGGTTGCCCGGTTCTGAGTCGGGCATCTTCAAGGGCGTCAGCATCTTCGTGGCCGCCCTTTTCTCGCTGGGTTCCACCACCACCATCGGCAACCTCATCAGCGGCATCATCATCACCTATATGCGTCCCTTCCTCGTAGGCGACTATGTAGCCATTGGCGAACGCGAGGGTGAAGTCATTGAGAAGAATGCTTTTATCACGCGCCTGAAAGATATCAAGGGCAACATCATCACCGTACCCAACAACTCCATTTTGTCGCAACAGACCGTCAACTACACGGCAGCAGCCCGCGACGGTCAGGGCAGCGTGGTACACTCAGCGTTCACCTTCACCTACAAGGTGCCGCGCCAAACCATTGAGGGCTACCTGCTGGAGGGTGCCGCACGTTGCCAGCTGCTACTCAAGGAACCTGCGCCCTTTGTACTGGTAACGGCGTTAGAGGACTTCTATACGCGCTACGAAATCAATGGGTATACCACTCAGACCGACCGTCTGTTTGAAGTATACTCAGAATTACACAAGAATATTATCGACGTGTTTAGCGAGCACGACCTCGACCCGACGTCATCACACTTCGTCAAGGTCACACAAATATCGTAAAGAGATTATTCGGGATTGTAACGGCAGTCGGAGTTCTCCTCCATCATGATGCGGGCATACGCCACATAGTGCTTGGAGTTGTCGGTCTGTCCTTCGCGGGTGGGTTTGAGATACTTGGCGGGTACTCCACCCCATATCTCGTGAGGGCCAATCTTCGTATTCTGCAGCACCAATGCGCCGGCAGCAACAATTGCTCCCTCGCCAATTTCACAACCGTCGAGCAGCGTTGACCCCATACCTATCAGCGCACCATCATGGATGGTACAGGCATGAACGGTGACGTTATGACCGATGGTGACATCACTGCCAATATGTGTCGGACCTGTCTCGTGGGTCACATGGATGCACGAACCGTCCTGGACATTCGTGCGATTGCCAATCGTGATGGGAGCCACGTCGCCTCGCACCACGGCATTAAACCATACCGAGCACTCGTCGCCCATCTGCACATCGCCGACAATGGTGGCGTTCTCACTGAAATAGCAGTCATGACCCCACTTCGGGGTCATACCTTTATAACACTTGATTAGGGCCATAGCATCTAAAAATGAACATCAGAAAGAATCTTTTCGGTAGCTCCTGTCATCTGCTGGACAAACGCGCCAGCCTTTTCGCCTAACTCGCCAGCCAGCGAGGGCTCGTCGACGAAGCCTTGCATATAACGACGGAAATCATCGGCAGAGGCAATCTCCAGTCCTGCGCCACAAGCCTTCAGGCCTTGCGCCTCCTGGAATCGCTGATTGTTTGGACCGAAAATGACGGGCACATCCCACACAGCTGCTTCAAGGGTATTGTGGATACCCACGCCAAAACCGCCTCCAACATAGGTCACGTCGGCATAGCGATAGATACTGCTGAGCAGTCCGAAGCAGTCGATGAGGAGCACGTCGTAATCATCGAATGTTGAACATTGTTCCTTGAACATTTTCTCTGCGGCAGTATAGCGAAGAACCTTACGACCTTCAAGCATCTTCTCAATCTGGCGCAGATGGTCCTCGCCTATCACGTGCGGGGCTATCACCACTTTCCAGTCGGGATGTTCGTTCAACCAAGGAATGAAGATTTCCTCATCGGGTTGCCACGAAGAACCGGCAATGAAACATTTAGCAGAGCCTTTCAACTGCTCTACGATGGGCAACTGCTTAGCAGCGGCCTTGATCTGGAGAACCCTGTCGAAGCGGGTGTCGCCCACCACCGTGACATCCTTAATGCCTATCGTCGCCAACAATTCACGGCTGATCTCGTTCTGGACATAGAAGTGGCTGAAACATTTCAGCACATGGCTGTACTGGCGACCATACCAGCGGAAGAACACCTGTCCAGGACGGAAGATGCTGCTGACGCTATAGACGGGTATGCCGCGGTGACGCAGGATATGCAGGTAGTTATACCAGAATTCGTATTTGATAAAGAAGGCCATCACTGGACGGATGGTGCGCAGAAAACGGCGCGCATTGATGATGGTATCCAGCGGCAGATAGCAGATGATGTCGGCACCTTCGTAGTTCTTGCGCACCTCATAGCCTGAGGGCGAGAAGAACGTCAGCAGGATCTTGTATTCCGGATGGTCGCGACGCAACTGCTCCATGAGTGGACGCCCCTGTTCGAATTCGCCCAGCGAGGCGGCATGAAACCACACATACTGGGCCGTAGGATCTATCTTCTCTTTGATGGTACGGATAGCCTGACGCTCACCATGCCACATTTTGCGCACCTTCTCGTTGAAAAGGCTCGCAATGGCTACGCCACAGAGATAGAGGAAAATAACGAGGTTATACATCAGCCTAAAACTTCTATAGCTCGTTTCATACGCTTGATGGTTTCCTCCTTGCCGAGGAACGCCGAGATATCGAACATCCCCGGACCCTTACCCTCGCCGACGAGGGTCAGTCGCCAGGCGTTCATAATATTGCCGAGCTTATATTCCTTCTGCTCAATCCAAGCGTGAACAATCTGCTCCTGATTCTCCAACGAGAAGTCGTCGATACCCTCCAGCACACCGATGAGCTCAGTCAACTGCTGTGCAGATTCTTCCTTCCAACGCTTCTTGGCGGTCTTCTCGTCATACTCCGTGGGAGCGACGAAGAAGAACGAGCACAGCGGCCACAACTCCTTGACGAACGACACACGGTCTTTCATCATGGCCGTCACTGCCGTCACACGTTCCAAAGTTTCCTCAGGACAATGCTCCTTGACGATGGGGAAGAACAGCTGGGCAATCTCCTCAGCCGACTTCTTCAGGATATACTCGTGGTTAAACCATATACCCTTGTCGTAGGCGAACTTTGCGCCAGCCTTCGAACACTTGCTGATATCAAAGAGGGGCACGAGCTCGTCCAACGAGAAAATCTCCTGCTCCGTGCCGGGATTCCAGCCCAGCAGCGCCAGGAAGTTGATGACGGCCTCTGGGAAGTAGCCGTCCTCACGATAGCCACGTGACGTCTCGCCAGTCTTGGGGTCTTTCCACTCTAACGGGAAAACAGGGAAGCCCAAACGGTCACCGTCACGCTTCGACAACTTTCCCTTACCGTCAGGCTTCAGCAACAGCGGCAGATGGGCAAAACGCGGCATGGTGTCCTGCCAGCCGAAAGCCTCGTACAGCATCACATGCAACGGTGCGCTGGGCAACCATTCCTCACCACGAATGACATGCGAGATCTCCATCAGATGGTCGTCGACGATATTGGCCAGATGGTAGGTCGGCAACTGGTCGGCACTCTTGTAAAGCACCTTATCGTCGCAGATGTCACTCTTTACGCGTACCTCACCGCGAATCAGGTCGTCGACGAGTATCTCCCTGCCGGGCTCTACCTGGAAGCGCACCACATATTGCTGTCCCTCAGCAATCAGGCGGTCGACCTCCTCCTTCGGCAACGTCAGTGAGTTACGCATCTGCTGACGGGTATGACAGTCGTACTGGAAGTTCTGCACTTCCGCACGCTTGGCCTCCAACTCCTGCGGTGTATCGAAAGCGATATATGCCTTTCCGGCATCCAGCAGTTGTTGCACATATTTCTTATAAATCTCGCGACGCTCACTCTGGCGATAGGGACCCTTATCACCACCGAAGGACACGCCTTCATCAAACTTGATTCCCAACCACTTGAACGACTCGATGATATATTCTTCTGCACCGGGCACGAAACGTGTGGAGTCGGTGTCCTCAATACGGAACACCAGATCGCCACCATGCTGGCGGGCAAACAGATAATTATACAATGCGGTACGCACACCTCCGATGTGCAAAGCCCCTGTTGGACTGGGTGCAAAACGCACTCTTACTCTTCTATTGGACATACGTAAATGGTATTTTCGTACTAAATTTGTGCAAAAGTACGCATTTTTTTTGAGAATATGCTCTTTTTTTCGTATTTTCGCACTCTAAAACATAATATATCTTATGAAAGAACTACAATGGCGGTACATTCTCGTCCGTGTTACACTCGTTATAGTAACCGTAGGCATCGTTGTTTGGGCCATGCCTCACGACTCACGAACCTACTTTCATGTAGAGCAGGGTAAGCCCTGGAAGTATGCTGATTTTACGGCACCTTACGACTTCGCAGTATATAAGTCAGAGGCCACCATCCAGGAGGAGCGTGACAGTGCCATGCAGCTTTACGAGCCCTACTATATGCTCAACAAGGAGATAGAAGAACAGATGGTCGAACGCTTCAACCATGATTTTAAGGATGGACTGCCCGACCTGCCCGACAACTACAAGCTCATCATCACCAACCGCCTGCACAGCCTCTACCAGCAAGGTATCCTCGACCAGAAAGACTATACGGAGTTGCGCAAGGACACTACCTCCATGTTGCGCATCGTCAGCGGCAAGCAGGCCAGCAACGTGTCTATCATGGAACTCTATTCGCCTAAGACCGCTTACGAGCAGTTGTTCCAGGAAGGCATCCTTGCCCTGCAGCGTCCACTCTTGCAGAAATGTAACCTGAACAGCTATATCGTCGCTAATCTGACCTACGACCGTGAACGTAGCGAGTCGAGCATGAGCGACCTGCTGAGTGGTATCGCCCACGCCAGCGGAGTGGTCCAGAAAGGCGAGAAGATTGTTGACCGCGGCGAGATTGTTACCGACAAGACCTACCGCATACTGGAATCGTTTAAAAAAGAGAACGAACGGCGCAACGAGGATGTCCGGCAAAACCACTTGTCGCTGATAGGAAAGATTCTCTATATCACCATCCTGATGATCTGCTTCACGACCTATCTGAGCCTTTACCGCAAAGACTATTTCGACAAGCCGCGCAGCATCGCCATGCTCTATGCCCTTATCGTCGTCTTCGCCCTCCTTACGGCACTCTTTGTACGCAACACGTTTATCCACGTGTACATCCTGCCTTATGCCATGGTCCCCATCTTCATCCGAGTCTTCATGGACTCCCGCACGGCCTTTATGACCCACATCACGATGGTGCTGGTATGTGCAGGAATGCTGCAGCACCCCTTCGAGTTCACCGCCATACAATCTGTTGCGGGTCTCGTGGCTATCTCGTCGTTGAGGGAGCTGTCGCAACGCTCACAGCTGTTCAAGACGGCTATTTTCATTACGCTGGCCTGCATCGGAGTCAACATGGCTTTTGACTGGATGAACAACGACGCATTGTCACAGATAGGTTTTAGCACCTACAACTACCTGATTGTCAACGGCGTGGCCCTGCTCTTTGCCTATCCGTTGCTCTACCTGATGGAGAAAGCCTTCGGATTCACCAGCGACATCACGCTGATTGAGTTGTCGAACACCAACAATGAACTGCTGCGCCGCATGAGCGAGGTAGCACCAGGCACCTTCAACCACTCCATCCAGGTAGCCAATCTGGCGGGCGAGATAGCCAACAAGATTGGCGCCAAGGCACAACTGGTGCGTACCGGCGCCCTTTATCATGATATTGGCAAACTCTCGAACCCGATTTATTTCACCGAGAACCAGTCGGGCATTGACCCTCACGATACGCTGAACGATATCGAGAGTGCACAAATCATCATCAGCCACGTGACCGAAGGTATGAAGATGGCCGACAAATATAACCTGCCGGCAGTCATTCGCGACTTCATCGCCACACACCACGGACAGGGCAAGGCGAAATTCTTCTATATCCGCTACAAGAACGAGCACCCTGACGAACCCGTTGACGACCTGCTGTTCACCTATCCGGGACCTAATCCGTTTACGCGCGAACAGGCTTGTCTGATGATGGCCGACACCATCGAGGCGGCGTCACGCTCGCTGTCCGACTATACCGAGCAGTCTATCCGCGGACTGGTCGACCGTCTCATCGACGGACAGGTGGCCGAGGGCTACTTCCGCGAGTGTCCCATCACCTTCCGTGATATCCAGTATGCCAAGACCGTACTCATCGAAAAACTGAAAACCATCTATCATACGCGCGTCAGTTATCCTTCCGAGAAGTAACACATCGGAAGAAGTTGGCTTAAAAGTGAACAAATTACACCCGAATTCCTGCACATTTTCGCACAAATGTGCAGGAAATGCGCCATTTTGAGTTAATATACGTTAATAATAGCTGCACTTTTGTGGCTGTTTTGTGCAATAACTGTACCTTTGCACCCGCTTTTAATTAAAATTGTTTAATAAGGATGAAAAAGATTGTAACAGCCATCGCTGTTCTCACGATGACTACGGTGAACGCCCTTGCCGGCGGTATTCTCACCAACACCAACCAGAGTATTGACTTCTTACGTAATCCCGCCCGCGACGCCGCTATTGGTCTCGACGGTGTGTACTCCAATCCTGCAGGCGTCGTATTCCTGCCTGAGGGATTCCATTTAGGCATCAACTGGCAATATGCCCACCAGACTCGTACCATCGAGTCTACCAACCCTGTATATATGATGGGAAAAAAGAATGACCCGAACAGTGCTACCAAGATTTTTGAAGGTGTAGCCAATGCGCCCGTGATTCCCTCTGTTCAGATAGCCTATAACATGGAGCACTGGAGTCTGCAGGCCAACCTGTCAGTACCCGGCGGTGGTGGTGCCTGTGAGTTTGAAAACGGTCTGGGTTCTTTCGAGAGCACGGTAGGCAAAATCGCCCAGTCGCTCTATGACAATAATCTGGGGGCTCTGGGTTACGACATGGACAGCTATATGAAAGGCCGCCAGTATTACTATGGTGTACAGATTGGTGCTGCCTGCAAAGTCAATTCGAACTTGTCGTTATATGGTGGTCTTCGCATGATCTACGGTGATGCTACCTACAAGGCTAAACTTAGCAATATTCAGGTAAAGACTGCCAATGGCTATGTTGACTTCGGCAGTTATCTGCAGGCCACGTCAACTACTGTGAGCAACAAATTGGACCAGGTTAATGCAGGAATTAAGCAGTATCAGGATGCCGGTGCGCCTGTTCCTGCCGATCTGCTCGTTACGCAGGCTAAATTGGCTGGTGCCAAGGAGAACCTCGGCCAACTGGAGAAGTATTCCGAAGGCGTGAACCTGCTGTGTAATCAGGCTGGTGTAGGTTTCGCCCCCATCGTGGGCATTGACTATAAGCTCGGACATTTCAACTTTGCTGCCAAATACGAGTTCCGCACACAGATTCGCATGAAGAACGAGTCTACCGTGAACGAGGCCAGCGAGATTCCTGCTGTCAACAAATTCCGCGACGGAGAGAAAGTCAACGAGGACATACCTGCTATGGCAGCACTTGGCGTACAGTACAGTCCTATTGACCAGTTACGCTTCAATGTCGGTGGTCATTACTTCTTCGATAAGGATGCCTCATGGTATGGCAACAGTCAGGAGAAACTGGGCCACAACTCCTATGAGATTCTCTTTGGTGGAGAATGGGATACTACCGAGAACCTGACCTTCTCTGCTGGCGCACAGCTGACCCGCTATGGCAATACCAACGACTACATCAACGATATGTCGTTTGTGGTCAACAGCTACAGCATCGGCTTCGGTTTCAGTTATAAGCTCTCTAAGAAGGTATCGGTAAAGGCAGCTTACTTCCAGACATATTATGGCGACTACACCCGTATAGACGCCAGCAATCCTGAGGTCAAAGACTCCTTCACCCGCACCAACCGCGTGTTTGGTCTTGGTTGCCAGCTCGACCTCTAAAAAAGAAAGACGATATAACGTTATAACGGATCAACGTCGAAAAAGATCTGAAGCGACGTATAGCGTTTGTCCGCGAGTATCTGACTCTGAGCCATGAGCAGGTACTCGCGGACCTTTTTCATGTCAATACCGTTCTCCAGCTTCAGCACCAGTTTTCGGATATTCTGCGACTTCACCTTGGCCACTGAGGGCTTGTCGGGGCCCAGCACACGAGCACCGAACCATTGGCGCAGGCGTGAGCCAATCTCAATGGCCGCGGTATTCACCGTAGTATCCTGCCGATGGCGCAGGAAAACGTAGATTAGCCGATAATAAGGGGGATAGTGGAAGACCTGGCGCTCAGCAATCAGGTCTTTATACAGGGCCACATAGTCGTTGTGCACCACCTGCTGGATGACGGGCACGTCTTTCTGCTTGGTCTGCAGGATGACCAGGCCGCGCTTGTTCTTACGTCCTGCACGTCCGCTGACCTGTGCCATCATCATAAAGGCGTGTTCGTAGGCACGGAAGTCGGGATAGTTCAACATCGTGTCGGCATTGATGATACCCACCACCGACACCTTGTCGAAGTCCAGTCCCTTGGTCACCATCTGCGTACCTATCAGGATATTCGTGCGTCCGGCCGAAAAGTCGCTGATGATGCGCTCATAGGCATTGCGCGTTCGGGTGGTGTCCAGGTCCATACGGGCAATGTGGGCTTCAGGGAACGCCTCGCGCACCTGTTCCTCTATCTTCTCCGTACCGTAGCCGCGTGTTCGCAGGTCGGTACTGCCGCAACACGGACACTCTGTAGGCACTCGGTAGGTATAGCCACAGTAGTGGCACGTCAACTGGTTCAGCTGGCGGTGGTAGGTCAGTGAGACGTCACAATGCTGGCACGTAGGCACCCATCCGCACTGCCGGCACTCTATCTGTGGGGCAAAGCCGCGACGGTTCTGAAACAGAATGGCCTGTTCTCCACGTTCCAAAGCCTCGCGTACGCGTGTTAATAAAAGAGGTGAGAACGGGCCGGCCATCATCTTACGGTGTTGCAGGTCGGCCGTGTCCACCACCTGTATCTCAGGCAGTTCTATCTGCTGGTAGCGCTCTTTCAGCTCTACCAGTCCGTACTTCCCGCTCTTGGCATTGTGGTATGACTCTAACGACGGAGTGGCGGTGCCCAACAACACCTTGGCACCCAGCATGATAGCGACGCTACGGGCATGATAGCGGGGAGCGGGGTCTTGCTGCTTGAAGCTCGTCTCGTGTTCCTCGTCGACAATCACCAGGCCTAAACGCTGAAACGGCAGAAAGACGGCTGAGCGGGCACCCAGTATCACGTCGTAGGGATTGGCGCTGAGCTGTTTCTGCCAGATTTCTACGCGTTCGGCGTCGCTGTATTTCGAGTGGTAGATGCCCAAGCGGTCGCCAAACACGCGTTGCAAACGCTGCATCAGCTGTACGGTCAGCGCTATCTCGGGCAACAGGTAGAGCACCTGCTCCTTGCGGTCCAAGGCATGCTGTATCAGATGGATGTATATCTCAGTCTTGCCGCTCGACGTCACGCCGTGCAACAGCGTCACCTGCTTTTTCATCATCGACATCAGAATGCCGTTATAGGCATCCTGTTGGGCCAGGCTCAGCGGCTTGATGAGTTCCGGACAGTAGGGCCCGCCGTGGTTCAGGCGTCCCACCTCCATCTCGTAGAACTCCAGCATCTGGCGCTTCTCCAGCTGTTTTAGCGTAGCGGCCGACGCTCCGCTGACGTTCATCAGCTCTTCGCGCGTCACCTCTACGGGCTCTATCCCCTGCTCTACCTCGTCCCAGTGCGACAGCGCCAGATATTCCGTAAAGGCCTCCAACTGGTTGCGAGCTCGCGACAGCACGTTCAGCGCGATGTGCAGCGCCGTCACGTTACGATACTGCTCCGTCAGCCTGACGTATGTCTCCGTCTTGGGCTTATAGCCGTCCTCAGCCTTCAGGCCTGCCGGCAGTGCGGCCTTATACACCTCGCCGATGGGCGACAGGTAGTAGTCGCTGATCCATTGCCACATCTGCAGCTGCTTCGCCGTGACGATGGGTTCAGCATCCATCACGTCGATGATGGCCTTCACCTGGTAGCCCTGTGGCGCCTCGTCGTGCACTCGGGCCACCAGTCCCACATAGGTCTTTCCACGTCCGAAGGGCACCAGCACACGCACACCCACCTGCACCGTCTGCCCTTCGGCTACGGCGTAGGTAAACGTGCCTTGCAGCGGCACAGGCAGTATGACGTCAGCGTACAGCATGCCTCACCCTCTCAATTTCTCAATCTCTCAATTTCTCACTGTATCGTCCGCCTATAAGGCTGGGTCCTTGCAGTGGAGTTGTGTACTATCACATCGCCCGTACCACTTGGGAGTGTGGAGAACTGCGCCTCAGCCTTCTTACAGGCCTCAAACACCGCCTTGTCGCACTCTTCCTGTGAACCACTTCTGGTGAACTCCATTGAACTGACACCCAGTGCCGACTGATAGATGTTCATGACGGCCCTACTCCAGTTGACTGCCGCCTCGCCCTGCTCTATTCCTTTATACTGTACAAAGATAGTGTAGTGGAACTCGTCCATGTCTTTCTTACAACTGGTAAGCGCTATTGTTACGATAGCGCAGCAAGCGACGAGGGCACATATCCAGCGGCCGCCTGCAAGCATTCTCTTCATCTGTTTCTTCATTGATTCTGTCTTTTGATAAGTTAAAGTTCCGCAAATGTACTAATTTTAACACTATTCGCCAAACAATTCTTATTAAAAGTTGTGAGTAGCGCAGAAGAATAATAAACAAAAACATAGGTTTGACGAGGTAAATACTATGTTTTCATCACGCGAATACTATGCTTTGAGGAGCTCAATACTATGCTTTGAGGAGCTCAATACTATGCTTTGATGTGGTAAATATGCCACTTTGGCAGTCACAAAGTTACGTTTCGCCACCAACAAAGTTACGCCTTGCCGTCAACAAAGTCCCACATCGACGGCCATCAAGTCCCACATCGACGGCCATCAAGTGCCGTCTCCGTCGCCAGCAAGTGCCACACACGCAAAAACACCTAACACCTAACCCAACATGTCTCAAACCACGATGTAAAGGGATTGAACCAAGTTAGGTGTTACACAAGGACCTAACCAACACCTAACTCACACCTAACTCGCTTTGCTCGCTAAAAAACAAAGGCTGCGGCATGATGGAAATGTTTTTTAGGCTTGAAAAGCCGATGTTTTTGCCTTGATGAGATAGGGTCACTGTAAGGGAAAACGATATGAGTGATAAGACTGTCTGGGTGCTTGTACACAAGCAGAATTATCGCTCATATCGTCAGAAACTCTGATAAGAGTGTATCTCATCAAGGGGTTTTTCTTGGTTTTGTCTCAAACAGAAGGGCTTACTGCCAGGTACCTTTTGTACATTTGCCGTCGCTATCGTACTGGTAGATGAGGTTCACGACAGGCTTCTTGAGAAAACCGTCCAACTGGCTTGAATCGTATTCAGTGGGGCCTGAGTATTCACCCTTGTAATCATTGGAAATGGGAACATCACCAGCTGTAGCTGAATAGAAAGTGTAATCATGGCCATAACCTATGGAATACTTAGCCTGAGGGGCGGCACCTTCCTTAAGCTTCATATAACAATAGACACCGAGGGTAGCGGGCAACTTGGTCGTCACCTTCTTCACACACGTTCTGTGTCCGTATTTATCCAATTCAGCGTCCCATACTATTTTCTCTTCTTGTATCTGGCCATTGGCATCGTACCACTTGACAAAAAAGTCGAAATTGGCGAGTGTTGCGTCGTCAGTCTGCAAGGTACATTTCATATTGGCAGTTGCCGGAGGATCATGGGGTTGCAGGGGACTGGAATCACTGCCACAGCTGGTGAACAGGGTTGTCATGGCACACAGGGCCATGAAGACTGAAAAAAGGAAATTTTGTTTCTTCATAATAGTTAATTGTTATTTTATTGATTAATAAGTTTATTTCCCTGTACGCAGAAACTGCAGGGCGCGGTCAAGCTGGGTGTCTCGGCCTGTAGCCTGGAGCTGTGTGAGGTCTAAGTTGACCTCGATATCGGGCTTGATGCCGACGCCCTCAATAATCTGATGGTCGAGGGTGAGGCAGGCCACCTGTGGCAGATAAACGTAGATGGGCGTCGCGCCTTTCACACCGATATAACCCATGTAGTCGAAGCTGAACGAATCGCTAGACGACAGTCCGCAAATACCGCCTTTCGTGGTCTTACCGATATGGGTACCGTTGTCCATACTTCTGACGATGAGGGTAGTAAGCTCGGACATGCTCAATGAGTTACAGTTGGTCATAATGACCACGGGCTCGGTGATGACTTCGTGCTTGTCGGCCTCCATCGTTTCTGAGATTTGGGGTGTCACTACAGAGTAGTCGTAGCGTCCGGTGCCACGCTTGAAACGGGCGTAGCCATAGTGGTAGCCACCTGCGGGCAGTAGTGAACCTGTGAGGTAGTAGGCATCATGCTGCAAGCCACCGCCATTGTTGCGCACATCGATGATGACACCACCGAGGGTGCCGTTCTTGTGCAGTTTCTGAATGGTGTCGAACCATTCCTGATAAACCGTCCGAATGGCTTTCACGTGTTTCCAAGTCACGGAACTGTTGGCGTTGAAGAATTGTGATACACCTTCATCCGCGAGATGTGCTGTAAGGTGAAAGTCGCTGAGATAGAGATAGGCGATATTGCCTTTCAGCAGTAAGCACTTCAGATTTATGCCATATTCTGTGAAACCTGGGTCGATGTAATCAAACTCAGGCACCTGCAGCCATTCGTACTTCTTCACAATATCGTTGTACTGGTTGACAAGCTCCGCTGTAACATTCTTTCCATTTATACATGCGCCTAATTCGGCCCTAAAATCCTTCAATGCTTCCAGCTTGCGGGTCTGTTCGACGGTAGGCGTAGGCAGCGCACTGAGTTCGTTAATCTGGGCTATCATCCATTGGGCACCAACACCTTCCGTGGTAAGCCTATAATTCAGCAAGTCGATAGCTCTCGTACTGTATGTCTTTTCACGGACTTTGCCTTGCTCGTCAACCTCCACCTCGCCGTTGGATACATTTGCGTAGTATCCCAGCTGGGGGCTTTGCCAGGCCAGATTCACCGCAAAGTCGTCACGACTTTTAACGCGCTCCGTGTTTGGCGAGAAAAATAGTTGCTTGCTCCCCGTCTTGTGGTTATCCATGTATATAGCCATGTGACCGTCGTGAAGCGGCGAGCACACCTTAGCAACTAATGCCAACAGTTCGTCGTCGGTAACAGTTTCCTGCCGGTCGAGGGCCTCGAACTGCGGCAGGTACTCATCGTAGACAGCGTCCCAGTCGATTCCATGCTCAGCCTCGAAGTCCCATAGGGCATAATTCTGGTTCAGTCCGTTCCACAGTATCTTAAACTTCTCGGCAAAGCTCGTTTGGGCTTTATCGAAAGCCATCTTGTCGGCGTGGTCGTAAGTCATCAGTCTGTCGCTTTCAGAACGGCAAGACGCAAGGGCGATCATAAGGAGCGCTGCTCCCAGCATCAATATCTTATTGTTCTTCATCATTGTTTCCTCCTCATTTCTTTAAAATATAATTGATTCCCAGCTGAATGGCTGTGGTTGAATTATAGCGGTAGTCAGCATTGCGCATATACTGCTTGGTGGCACTAGTGGTGCTGTAGTAGTAGCGCACCTCGGCCTGAGCAACCCACTTCTTGGCAAAGTGGTACTCCATGCCTACACCGCCTACGAGACCGCAATCCCAGCGCTGGTCGCGACTGCTGTTGAACTCTACCTTCTCGTCGAACCGGGTGGTCTTTGCAGCAAAATGGTTGTAATCAGTACCGTTGCGATGGCTGCTAAGCCAGTAGCCGCCATAGACACCCAGATGACAGAAGCCACGCAAGCGCTTTCCGCCAAAGTTAAACGACGCCATCACTGGCAACAGCAGGTAGTCGTTTCTGTATTTATAGTCTACGTCACTATAGACCACACGATACTGACGATAGTTCTTCTGCGACCAGTTTAGGTCGGCACGCACGCCCAACCAGCTGTTGACATCGTACTGTCCGGTAATGCCCAGTGTGGCGCCCCAGCGTCCGTCAAGCTTGTAATCGGACATGTACTGGAGGTCCATGTTGTAAACGTTGTAATCGGCACCGGCCGTCACGCCAAGCCGCCATTGTGCAGAAGCTGTCGTGACGCACATCATGGCCAATAGTGCCAAAAGATTTTTCCGTGATTTCTTCATCGTTTTCTTTATAGTCAATGTATGAATGATTGATTACTTGACAATCTTTTGTCCATTTGTCAGATAGAGACCCTTGCCTAGCATAGAGGCGTCGGGCTGGCGGCGACCCTGCAGGTCGTACCATACGGCATCAGCGCCAATAGTGGCAGGCCGCTCAATCTGTCGGACGGCTGTCTGGGAAGCAGGGATATAGACAAACGGCAGAGTGGCGGTGTACTGCGTCTCGCCATTGAACTCGACTCTTACCTGTGCCATCAGCGAGATGAGTTTTCTGCTCGTCTACTACGTCAGTAACCTCTATTCCCTCTTCCATATGCTTTGACACAATTTTGATGTAGACATGGACTGTGGGGCGCTCATCGTTTTCCTGTTTCTGGATGTAGGGATAACCGTAATTCATCTTCAGGTGTACCTTGAAGACTTTGTCAACACTTGCATCAAAGGTCGGCTTCAGAAGACGGGCCGAAGCGCGCAAGGTGTCGCAGACGTTGATATAGATATCGTCACGGTTGGCACCATCCAATGTACAGTCTGACGACAACTTGGCAAGGTATTCTCCAGGCTGAACGTCACAAAGGTTCAGCTGCAGAATGTCTATCGCTGCTACGTCGGGCTCGTCAGGACGATAGAGCTGCAGAGGCTTCTGTGCCATCACCAGCTCGGTCTCCGTATCATTGCCCTCGCTGTCCTTTCCTAAGGCATAGAGGCGCAGGGTAGCCTTCATATCTTTATTGAAGTCGCTGGGGTTGTAGGGGTAGCCGGTATTGAAGTAGGCTTTCACTTTAAAATCCTGACCAGCCTTCACCTTATTAGCTACTACATACACCGACGGATTGTCCTTGACCTCAAAAAACTGCTCATAGCAATAATTGAAGGCGGGGATGTAATTTTTGTAGATATATTTTCCACCTCTCATCACCCTACTGGCGATATGAGTATTTGCATTATAGGAAGTCACAAATTGTAACGTAGCAAATGCTTCTTCCAGCCTTTTTTTATCAACCGTATTCATCACAACACGTCCGTAAACATCGGTAAACGACGAATGAATGGTAAAATCTGCTGGTGGAATGATGTCAACATGATGCTTATTGTCAGCATGAAGATGAACGGATGTCTGAATGACACCTGCTACAATTTCATCGCCCTCATACGTATGAACATTGAGATCTTTATCGTATACAGTTGTGGTTATTATGCCTTTCTCTTCGACGGTAAAGACACCTTCATAGGGGTTCTGCGCCAACAGATGAGTGGCAAACAGCAACGCGGTTAAGCTTGTGATTAATCTTTTCATTTTCTAAATATTTTAGTAATTAATGTCAGTTTATATGATTCCAGCATTCTTTAACTTCTGGCGCAGCTCTTCGTTCTGACGGATGAATCGTTCGATGAAGACATTCTGGTCGCCAATGCGCCAACGTTGATAAATGATGATGGCCACCAACACCAAGATTACCACGATAAGCGTGGCGGCAAGACCTACAGAGATAATCCATTCATAATTCATAATGCGTTGATTCCATCTATTAAAAATTCTACAAAAAGGAGTGGTTTATTTCACAATCTTCTGCCCATTGGTCAGGAAGATACCCTTACCAAGTGTAGAGGCGTCGGGCTGGCGGCGACCCTGCAGGTCGTACCATACGGCATCAGCGCCAGTAGTGGCGGGACACTCAATCTGTCGGACGGCTGTCTGGGAAGCAGGGATATAGACAAACGGCAGAGTGGCGGTGTACTGCGTCTCGCCATTGAACTCGACTCTTACCTGTGCAAGACCTTGGGTGCCATATTTATCATCAGCGAGATGAGTTTTCAGCTCGTCTACTACGTCAGTAACCTCTATTCCCTCTTCCATATGCTTTGACACAATGGTGGTATAGACGTGGACGGTGGGTCTTTCATCAGTCTCCTGTTTCTGGATGTAGGGATAGCCATACTTCATCTTCAGGTGTACCTTGAAGACTTTGTCAACACTTGCATCAAAGGTCGGCTTCAGAAGACGGGCCGTAGCGTGTAAGGTGTCGCAGACGGAGATATAGATATCGTCGCGGTTTGCACCGTCCAGCGTACAGTCTGACGATAACTTGGCACGGTATTCTCCAGGCTGAGCCTCACAAAGACTCAGCTGCAGAATGTCCATAGCTGCCACATCGGGCTGGTCAGGGCAATAGAGCAGCAGAGGCTTCTGTGCCATCATCAGTTCGGTCTCCGTATCATTGCCCTCGTCGTCCTTGCCTAAGGCATAGAGACGCAGGGTGGCCTTCATATTCTTATTGAAGTCGCCGGGGTTATAGGGGTAACCGGTATTGAAGGTGGCCTTCACTTGAAGATCCTGACCAACTTTGACTTTATTAGAGGATATAAACACTGACGGATCGTCGATTAGCTCAAAAGGTTGCTCATAGTAATAATTGAGAGCAGGAATGTAGTTTTGATAGATATATTTTCCACCCCTCTTCACGGGTCCTCCGCAACTCACTTCTTCAATTAATTGATCACTGTATCTCAACTTCCTGATTATCCTAAACATTACATCCCTAGATTGACGCATGACAACACGACCATAAACATCTGTGAATGACATCTGTACGCTGCTGTCGGCAGGTAGTATAAGGTCTACACCATCGCCTTCTTCACCTGTAATAAGAACTGTTGCTTGAACTACACCTGCCCTTAGATCATCGCCTTTATACTCATAAATTTTGAGATCTTTACCCAATACAAATGTCGTTTGCAGAGCCTTCTCTTTGACAGAAATAATACCTTCATAAGGATTTTGTGCCAACAGATGAGTGGCAAATAGCACCATGGTTATGCCTGTGACTAATTTCTTCATTGTTTTTGAATTACAATTATTAATAGTTATATGAGGTTTATGGCTGCAAAATTAGGCCATTGTCAGAAAACAATAGTCTCATGGCAGGAAAAAAGAGTCTCAAAATGAGAAAAAAGCATTTTAAGACTTCAAAATCTCGATGAAATGGGCGTTTTTATTCTTCTACCACCTTACGATACTCAGAGGGCGACATGCCATAGGTATCGCTGAAGATACGGAAGAATGAGCTGCGCGAGAAGCCCGAGAGCTCGGCAATGACGCCAATGGCGTCTGTCGTGGTTGCCAACAGGTGGGCAGCATAGCGCAGACGGTATTCGTTGAGGAAGCCGCTGACACTCTTACCACCAGCACAGGTACTGATGGCATCAGAGACGTAATGCTCGTTGGTGCCGAGCAGTTGGGCCAGACGGCTACGGTCTAAATCGATATCGGTGTAGATGTGGTCGGACGAATCCATCAACTCACAGAGGCGACGAAAAAGCTGTTGCTCGGTAGTAAGATTCTCTTCGGGTACGGCCTTAAGGTGCTCGATGGCCTGCTGCTCTTCGTGCTCACGCTGTTCGATTTCTTCCACTAACCGACGATTCTTCTCGAGGAGCACCTTATTATATATACGTGCCCGCAGGAACAGATAGCCAATGAGCAGAATGACGAGAATGGCTGCGACGAGAAGGATGCGGTGGATGCGGGTTTCGGTCTGAGCATCGTTCAGCGCCAGTTCCTTCTCATGGGTCTGGTAGATCACTGCCAGTTCAGCAGCATCGTTCTCCTTCTGCCAGACAAGGGCAGAGTCGATAGCCGCGCTGATGCTGTCGGCAATGGCCAGCGCATCGGTGTTGCGGCCTGCCTTACGATAGGCTAAATAGCGCGGAGAGAGACGGGTGGAGATATTGTCGAAAGTCATCTGTGCACCATCGGTGGCCAAATAGGTGCTGTCAATCTGATCATACCAATAGGCAGCCTCGTTGTAACGGCCAGCAGCCATCAGATATTCAGCGGCCTCAGAGTAGGCTCTCGGTTCCATCAGGCGGGAGCGGGGAATGGCGGCAAAAACAGCTTGGGCTTCAGCAGCATGGCCTGTTGCCTGCAGATACAGGGCTCGCTTCAGGGCAATATGTCCTCTCCATTCCTCAACAATCTTAGGAGTGCCCTGCTCTGCATAAAGAGCGAATTCCTGCTCACAACGTGCAAGCCATTCCTGTGCCCCTTCGACGTCGCCCATGTCAAAAAGACCATTGGAGATAGACATGCTGACCCATGGCAGATATGCTCGCTGACTTGCCTTGAAAGCCTGCTGCTGAACGTCGTAGGCCCGCTGCCAGCTAAGGCGCGCCTCGTCGTTCTGTTGTAACCAGATCTGGCAGTCTGCCATCAGCATGAGCAAGGAGGCCTCGATGTCCTTGGGAAAGGCGTCGTTCGCCTTTACCTGGGACAACAACTTGGTAATGACACTCAGCGCCCCCTCAACATCTCCACGCCCGAAACGAAGACATGCCCAACGATAGCCAGCATCACCATAGCTGCCCCAATCCTGTGCAGGATCGACGGAAAAGCCTTCGAAAGCTTTCTTATAGTAATGCTCTGCTATCCGCATCTGCCAACCTCTATCGTAGTCCAGTCCACGCTGATAGTCAGCTTTTGCGGTAGCAATATCTGCCTTCACCTTCGTAGTATTAGCGCAGTTCGTACAAGCGGTCATCAAGACCAGGACGGCACATAATATAGTAAGGTGTATCGACTGTCGCATATCCTTTTTTTATTCTATTGTTCTTTGGGCGGGGCAAAATTAGTAACTTTTTAGCAAACGACAAAATAAAATCGGTAAAGAAATGATTCCCTACCGATTCTTTTATCTGATGTGTTACTTCCTGTTTAGAAGAAATAAGCGAGAGACATCTGCCAGGTATTGATCTTGGCAGAGCCATTAAAGACTTGTTTTGCACCTTCCAAAGGTGTTACCTCACCCGTCTTGCCTAATGCAAAGTTGTAGTTAATCTTAGCCTGCAACTTGCTGAGCACTGTCAAGCCCAAACCAACATTGGCACTGAGGTTAGATGACTTCAGCGTCCACTCTTGCTTGATATCCTCAAACTTCTTATTGCTGCCGATGTTGAAACCAAACTGGGGACCAGCAAAAGCGAAAACCTCAGCCACGCTACCCAAACCGATGCCATAGCGCAGGTTAATGGGAATCTGGATAGACTGAGCCTTGAGCGTCTCCTTGTTATTGCCCTCTACTACTTCACCCTCACGCTGGTCGTAGAGAGCAGAGGCATCAATACCAAGGCCTACAAGGGGAAGGGTGAACTTAACCGTCGGACCAACAAAGAAACCGGTACGGCTCTCGATAGCTCCCTTAAGGTCGTCAACACCTGTTACATTACTTACGTTTAGACCTGCCTGCACACCGAACTTAATCTGTGCATTCGACGGCATTGCAAAGGCAACGGCCATCAGCATTACGGCAAAAAACTTTTTCATAATCATTATTAATTGGTTATTTATTGCTATTCTGGTGGCAAAAGTAAGCAATTATTCTGACATATCCAACAAATTCGCCCTGTTTTTTAATGGCGCTGACGACGAACAGACATGCGGGCAGTACCTGACGAAGCGCTGCTTGAGCTCTTGGCGGTCTTCGACTTCTTAACAGTAGCCTTGCTGCTGCGGGCACTACGCGCTGACTTCTTGGCTTTCTTAGCGGCCTTCAGGTCTTTCGGGTCAATCTTGGAAATAGAGTCAATAGAGTCCTTGCGCTGCTGATTGCCAAAGATGTTTTGCTCAAAAGCCTTCAGCTCTGCCTCAATACGTTTTTGCTCCTTAGCCAATGCCGTATCGTTCGGGCAATACTGTGCCAGCGTCTTACCCAGCATATTGTTGGTCTTATAGATCTTTCCTTCGTAGCGGTTCAGTGTGAAATAGTCGTCCATAGACATCGTGGCGGCATTGTTCAGGTTGGAGGTCATCACCGTCTGACGGCTGAGGTAGGGTTCCAAATCACTGTATTTCACCCAGAAGAGCGGATACTTCGAGGCCTCGCCACCAAAGTCGTCCTCGCGCAGCATCACTGGACAGAGGCACTGCACCTTGCGATGGAACGTGGCATTTGCCTGGTCGTAGTAAGCACTCTCCTTCAGATAGTAGAGCTTCACCTCTGCCGACGGGATATCGCTATTCTCGACACGTATCTTGCCGTCTTTCTCTTCGTAGAAGATATGGTAGTTGTCTAATACCGTCTTCATATTTACACGTGCTGAATCGGTAAACGACTCATTACCGTCCAGACGATACTCATAGACGGGAATATAACCGTTGAGCGCCAACTTGAAGACATAGGTAAAGAGGTTCACCTGACGATCCATAGGCTCGACAGGATAGTAGAGACCACCGTTGGCATCTTTATTCAGATCTATTTCGCGGTAGATATCACGACGCCACACGACATCTTCAGGCATGTCGATAGCAGTGGGGAACATCAAACGGGCACGCATGGACATTCCCTGATTCTGCGTCTGCTGCTTGGCAGCCTGAGTGTTCTGCTGCTGTGGCTGTGTCCTTCTGGCCTTTGGCTGGGCACTGACGGCTCCAGCAACCAGCGTTATCATCAATAAGAACAATACTCTTTTCATAATTATCAATTATCATTTATCATTTAGGGCGAAGCCCGCTATTTCACAATGACTTCCATCGACGCATTCAACTTACGCGAGATACCGTCTGGGCCGATGGCATTGACGCGTGAGATATAGAAGCGGCGGTTACGCTGCAACTTGCGGAAGGTGTCTTTCTGACGGGCAGAGAAGTGGGTGCCGTCGCTAACCATAGGCACAGCATTACCCATATTGTCGAAGAACACCGTCTCGAAACTCTCCACACGGAAGGCAATGTCGAGAATGCCATCGTCGATAGCAGCGCCAATACCCTCGGCAGCCATCAGCTGTGCCTTCGACAATCCACCACCCTTGTAGCGAATAGGACTGCCACCATCGTCCTTCATGGCGATATAAGGCGTCGGGTCAGGCAAACGGCGCACACGGAACGTGAACTGACCCATTTGTTGGGCACGACCGGTATTGGTCGAGGTCACGGTAATCGTTACGTTCTGTCCGACAGTGGTAGGACGGGCGATATAACGGCCAGGGCCGACAGGCTGCAGGGTACCACCCGTCATCGTGGCCTGTACCTTGTTGACAGGAACACCAGGCACTGAGACGCTCAACGGGTTGCTATAGCCGGCATAGAGCACGTTCATCAGGTCGGCAGAAACGGTAGCCGACGGGTCGACCACGGTATATTTCTGCTCGAAGTCGCGCTTGATGAGTTCGCCATTACCATTCTGCATCTGGATGTAGCCCTGCAAGGTGAAGTCACCCGTACGTCCAGCAACAGTCTCGTAGAGTCCTCCCGGCAGGTTGACTTCCTTGCCGCCAATGAATATCTGTGGCACCTGGGTAGTGTCAACGGCAGCCATCACGATATGTGCCGAGAACTTGTCGCCACGAACGATGGTCTGTGAGTTGGGAATCACAAAGGCATTGAGGGCGTTGACGCGGATATCCTTGACGTCAATATTACTAACGAGGGTGTGTAATACCTCACCTTCAGCATAGCGTACATCGTTCTGCAGTTTTGACAAAAGCGTTACGGCAGCAGCAGCGGGCATAGACTCGAACATATACTCTTGCCAGTTCTTACCCAACGTCTGCTCGCTCTTGGGAATATTGGTGGTAAGGTTCGATGCTATCATCTGCTTCTGATGATGGTCGGTCACCATCTTCAGCATTTTGGCACGATAGTTATTGATGGCATCGAAAAGCTCCTTGCCACGACCACGACTGGGAGAGAGCATCACCTGATTGGCGGCCTCGAGGTCTTCCTTGTTGCGAAGATTACGAGGGTCGCCATCTTTGCCATCAGCCTCGCGGGCAATGGCCAGCTTCAACTCGTCGGCCAGGTCGTAGAGCGCATTGCTCATCTGTTTTACTTGCTGCGACTTGTCATACCACTGTTTCACCTTCTGAGGGTTCTTCTTCATCTGTACGGCAAAGTCGTCATATATGGCCAGATTCTCCTTGGTAGCATTGAGGGTAGTGCGCTTCAGACTCTCCTCGACAATCGAGAAGCCGTTGAGCACCTCGTTCGAGACGTTCAGCGCCAGCATCGCCATCAGTACCACGTACATCAGATTGATCATCTTCTGACGGGGAGAAACCGGTCTTTTCTTAATTGCCATAATTTTTTTTCTTTATTATAGGGCTAATAATGCCTATAGGACTTATAGGACTTATACGCTCATTTTCACTTGCATGGCCTCAATCATGCGGGCATAGATCTTGTTCAGCTCGACAATCTGTTCGGCCATATGACGGGTCTGCTCGTTGATCTCGTCGATAGTGCTAATCTGGGCCGAAGCACTCTTCAGCTGCATCTCGTAGACGCGGCTGATACCTGTCAGTGTGCGGTTCAGGTTCTCCATCTCCTCAGAATCGCGCGTCAGACGCTGACTCTGCTCGGAAACCTTCTGCAACATCTCTGTCAGACGGTTCAACTCGTCCACATAGTTCGATGTAGCATCCTTCAGTTCTTCAGCCATATCGGCAGGAACCTGGGCTGCAGGAGCACCACTGACTACAGCAGGGCCACCGCCGACGATGCCACCGCCACCAGCAAAGCTTATAGAACCACCTTCAACGTGTTCACCGTCCCAGCGG
Source organism: uncultured Bacteroidales bacterium (assembly GCA_902760345.1). GTDB lineage: Bacteria > Bacteroidota > Bacteroidia > Bacteroidales > Bacteroidaceae > Prevotella. Next base: position 42,159 of record CACWFY010000027.1, read on the forward strand.
GCAGCTTCTTCGCCATTACCAACGACACCGCCTACAGCGCCTCCTCCGCCATTGATAATGACGGTACCTCCTCCAGCAACAGCAGCAGCGGAAGGAACAGTAGCGGACTCTTCACCATCTTCTGCAACGTGCAGGTCGAGATCCATGCCATCGGTCGTCTTGTCGAACGGACGGTCAAAGGCTGAAATAAAGAACACAAACACCTCGGTACCCATACCCAGGAACAGGAAGAAGTTTGCACCTGGCAGGTGAGTCAACTTAAACAGAGTACCCAGAATAACGATGGAGGCACCCCAGCTATATGCGTAGTTCAGGAATGTCTGTCCCGGCACACTGTCCATCCACTTCTGCAAGCGGTAGACAATATTGAGTTTGCTATACGTTGTCATTACTTCTTTCCTTTCTTTACTTTAATCTTGTCACTTGTCGTATTTGCCAACGAACGTACGCAGCGGAAACCGATATACGAACGCGGCTGGTTCTGATACTCATAGGAACGCCAAGCCGAACGAATATAAGACTCGGGATCTTTCCACGAACCGCCACGCACAGACTTCTTCTTCAGACGGTAGGGGTCTTCCTTAGCAGCATTATAACGCAACTGCGGATTGATATCGTTCATAGCCTCGACACCGGCCTCGGTATAAATGGTCGAACACCATTCAGCCACATTACCAGCCATATCGTACAAACCATTGCTGTTGGCACTATAGATGCCCGTACGACTGGTGATCAGGCTACCATCCTTGGTATAGTTTCCGTTGTCGGGCTTGAAGTTGGCATAGAAACAGCCGTTGCCGCTCATCACGTCCTGATTCTCCCAGGGGAACTCTGTCTGGTCCTTACCACGGGCTGCATACTCCCACTCTGCCTCGGTCGGCAGGCGATAGCGCTGTACAAAACGGGCAGCGCCACCCAAGCCGCGCAACAGATACTCTGTACGCCAGGCACAGAAAGCATTGGCTTGTTCCCAGGTGACACCTACTACAGGATAGTCATTATAGGCAGCATTCGAGAAATAGTAGCGCATGTAGCTCTCATTCTCGGCGTTGGGGAAATCATTGACCCAACAGGTGGTGTCGGGATAGATGTTTACAATATACGTGTTGAGGAAGTCCCATGGACCGGTATGTTCGCGATTGATGGTCTCGCGGATAATCTGACCCTCGTCGTTGATATAGGCCGTATCTTTCGAAATCCATACCTTTTCGTTGGGATTGACACGGATATCAGTATTGAGTACACGCTCCTCGGGGTTCAGACGATACTTGCGTTTGGCAGCCTCAGTATAGTCGTAAATCTCGTAGCGGTAGTTCATCTGTTTCCAATCGAGCATCTTCTCACCCGTCACAGGATTGGTGGTATAAAGGCTTTCAAAAGCACGCAGTTCGTCCTCGTTGGGCTTCTTGGGCAACGGCTTCTTCCAGTTCAAGTACGGCTTCACAGGGTCACCGTTCTTGTCTTCCTCAATCTTATAGGTCTCGTCGCCACCATAGGCGGGATCGGCCAGACGCTCACGAAGGATGGAGTCGCGGACATAGTTGACAAACTGGCGATACATGGAGTTGGTAACTTCGCGCTCGTCCATCCAGAAACCCTCGACAGAGATGTCACGTACAGGAGTCTGCTTACCCCATAGTGAGTCTTGCTTGTCGATACCCATCTTCAGATGGCCACGTTTGATAAGCGTCATACCATAAGGGGCTGGCTCGCTAAAGGCACGTCCGCCAACACCTGTAACCTCACCGCCAGACGAGGAGGCTTGCTTACTGCCAAAACACGCCGACAGCATCAATATTGTCAGCATGCAGCAAACTATAATCGATATCTTCTTCATACACCTTATTATATATAGGTTTGTTTTTATTTCAAAGTAATCGCACGCTCTGATGACGGTTGCGTCCTTTCTTCTGGAAGATTAAATCCGTCTGGTAACCCACAAACAGCTCATGGCTGCCATTACCGATTTTCAGTACCGACGTATAGACCTCGTAGCTGTAACCCAGGCAGATGCCGTGGAAATTACCGCCAATGAGTGCCGTAACTGAATGTGTGGGGCTATAGCCCAAACCAGCATAGAGCATTTTCTGCTCATGGGTATACTTCACACGTACCGTCGTATTCACCCTGTAGGTAGTCCCATCGGTATGGGCCAACACTGAGGGGTGTATTGTTAAGAACGGATTTCGAAGCTTAATATTGTATCCACCTGTCAAATAATACATTCGACTGATGTCAAGAATAGATCTGTCGCCTAATTCTATAGAGGGTGCAGTGGGATGTAAAACCGATATGCCGGCATACCAATTCCGACGCATATAGTAAAGACCTGCCGAAAGATCTAAGGCCACGCCAGAGACGTCGGACTTAGTAAAGGCGGGATCGTCGGATTTCTCTAAATCCAAGCCACTACCCTTGAACTTCTCACTTAGCATACCACCTTGAAAACCTATACTCAGCATGCCGCCTAAGAGATGAAACTTATAAGCATACTGCAATAGTAAACGCTGGTGAGAAAACAAACCTATCTGGTCATTGGTCAACTGAACGCCAGCACCGTGATAACTACGTAAAGCATAAAAGGGCATATCGGCACCGAACTGCATGGTACGCGGAGCATTCTCAAAGCCTGTCAACGTCATGGCATAGGCACCCGTGACGTTCAGTTTATCTTCCTTGCCCACAGCTGCAGGGTTAAAAGAAGGCTCCAACGCCCAATAGTGGGCGAAGGACGGCTCCTGCTGGGCCTGCACATACACTGCAAACAGCAAGAGAAGGGTAATTATCGCTATTTTCTGCTTAAGCACGTTATTTATAACGCACCAATAATGGTTTTATTGCATCAGCAAATAAGCGATGCGACTCGTGAGCCACATCGCTTATTGCTTTTTAATACTCGTCTTCGTTGAAGTTTAAAGCACATACTAAATACCAACGAGTTACGATACTCTGTGCCATTATTGTGCCATTAATTCTAGACATAGAATCAAAGTTTATGCCAAGAGTTTCTTCACAATCTCAGAGATGACTCGGCCATCAGCCTTTCCTGCCAACTGCTTGCTGGCTGTGCCCATTACCTTTCCCATCTCCTTCATGCTTGTACCACCTGTGCCAACTCTGCATCAGCCAAGTCCTGACGCCCTGCTTGTGTGTAGGTCGTTGCAGTTTCCTTGCCCTGCTTGGCCAGTTTTGAGATAATCTTCAATGCATCAGCATCAGTCAATGTGTCGTTGGCTCCTGGAGCAGTCTTTGCTTCCAGAAATACTTTCTTAATGTTGCGAAGCGTCTCCAAACGCACCTTGTCGCGAGCCTTCATTGCGGACTTGATGTCTTCGCTAATCTGATCGAATAATGCCATAATATCGTTATTATTATCAATCAATACGTTTTTATGCTGCAAAAATAATCATTTTCCATCTGAACATCACACACTTCTATAAAGTTTTAGTTTTATTTAGCGATTAAACAATCAAAATGAGTACGCGTACCTTATTATATAAAACATTAGCATAAACAATGAGGAAACCATTGTCAAATTTCAAGTATCATTTTGTTGATGATCTAAGGTGGAGAAACATATATCAACTCCACTATAATTCCAGAACAGTTGACCAGCACATTGCGCATTATATGGACGAGCTTGACGCATATGATGCAGAAGAGGGCCGCAAACTGTCGAAAGAGGACCTGGAGCATAAGCTGGAGAACTGCAAGGAGCGC
>CACWFY010000028.1 GCA_902760345.1 uncultured Bacteroidales bacterium
ATATCTCAAATACCTGCAGAAATATGATATGCAACCAGATGAGAATCCACCTATCGGTCTTCTGCTATGCAGCGAAGGTAATACAGAACATATTGAACTTATGATGCTGAACGAGGATCACATCAAAGTGGCTCAATACCTTACCTGCTTACCAGATAAACAGTGGTTTATTGACAAACTCAATCGTTCAATACTCATTGCTAAGGAATATAATGACAATCGCTAAGGAATATCCGCACAGTCGTTGGGTAATAGGACGTAGCCTAATACGCACTTTTCTAGCAAGTGCCACACAAAATGCCGCAATCAGTTCAAGAGCGTTGAGCAAGCTCAAAAGAAAAAGTTGATCCCTGATTTGTTCAGTTCGAAGAAATTATGTACCTTTGCACCCGATGATGAGTCATAGTACGGTTGCTGGCTCAGCATCGGGTGTTCTTTGATGCAGTTTATAGCAGAATGTGGAATTGAGTACGGTCTCCAATTCGTAACCCAGTTTTTCCTCAATTCCCCAGACTGCCTTTATACAAAGAAAAGCTGAGAATTCTTCCAAAGTTACGAAAAGTCGAGCGAAATACAAAACAAACGCGTTTGTTTTTATTTGACGTGTACTGAATATATTAAAATAATGTGTGACTTTTCGTACGAAAGTGTTTATGTGTGGTATTTATTTCGTAACTTTGCGCGCAGAAAATCGCGAGTATAAAAAGAACAAATAAACCTTCACATCAATGAAAAAGATTCTAATGACGTTGACCTGCGGTCGAGCCTGCTCATACTCGGCAAAACGAACAGATTCGTTTTGCGCTCGCTCAATCGCAGCCTTGGCAGTCTTCTTTTGCTGCATTTTAACGCTCCATGCACAACCCATCAGCGAGCAGCTGGCGATGGAGCGCGCCCTGCAATACATGAACAGCAACCGCTCGTCGGCCAACGCCCGACGGATGGCAGCGCCCGCCCTCAAGGGTAGCAAGGCGCTCATGCCGGCCCCGACGGAGGCGACGAAAATTTATGCGTTCAACATCGAAGGCGGCGGCTTCGTCATCGCCTCGGGCGATCAGCGCACGCTGCCAGTGCTGGGCTACAGCACGACGGGCAGCATCGACTGGAGCCGGATGCCGGAGAACATGCGTTCATGGCTGAAACTGTACGACGAGGCCATCGCCACGCTCGACGGCCATACGGGCTTCCGTGACGGCGAACAGACCGCCACACCGTCGTATGGCCAAGGCACAGCCACTGCGCAATTGTCACGCCGTGCCGCGCGCGTGGCGGTGGAACCGCTTATCACGACGCATTGGGATCAGGGTGCACCCTACTGGGACCAGGTTCCGACCTACCAGGGGCCGGAACCGTCTCTGCGTAACAAGCAGTGCTACGCGGGCTGCGTGGCTACGGCCATGGCGCAGGTCATGAACTACTGGCAGTGGCCCAACACAGTACCCAACGAAATACCCGATTACGACTATAACATCCAATATAACGGTCAGAATTACACGTGGCATTTCGATGCCCTTCCCCCGACGAAGTTCGAATGGGAATTGATGCTCAACGACTATGACGTGTGGAACCCCGAAACCAAACAATACGAGCCATTAGGTACCGACGAGCAGCGCAGGGCCGTAGCCGCGCTGATGCGCTACTGCGGGCAGTCTTTAGACATGAAGTATGGACCGGCTGAGAAAGGCGGTTCTGAGGCATATTACTGGAAAGTTGCACGGGCTCTCGTCAACAACTTCGACTACAGTGCCGCACAATTTATCGAGCACAGATTCTTCCCCAGTATCGACGAATGGGAGGAGATCATCTACGGTGAATTGGCCGCAGGGCGTCCAGTGGTTTATGGCGGCCAAAGCGATTCGGGCGGTCATGCCTTCGTGTGCGACGGCTACGACGGCAATGGACTGTTCCACATCAACTGGGGCTGGAGCGGCGAGTGCGATGCCTATTTCGCGCTCGCCGTGCTCAATCCCTACAACAACACCAGTGCGGGCAGTGGCAGCAGCGGCATCGGCTATTGCATCGACGAGAATGCCACCATCTACATCGACCCGAAGATGGAGCCGCAGCCCTTCAGGAACGGCGAAAGCGTGGGCCGCATCTACCAATACGTACCTTGCGAATATAAAGATAACGAAGTAGGGTGCTATTATTCGTTCTTTGGACAGGACAACGAGGAAGCCGACTTTGCCTTTGGCATCATAGATGCCAAGGGACAACTGCAACCCTTGTTCATGAGCGATGAAGAATACAGTACCGTCGTGCCTTACAATGTGATTCCCAACAAAGGCTTTGTCGTTACAATCGACGCCACGATGTTCACCGCCGGGCAGGCTGTCAACCTCTATCCCATGCTGCGCTTCCGCCATCCGGGCGAGCAGTGGCAGATCATCCCCCCGATGGAGCAGAGCGTGACCGTGGGGCGCGACTACGAGGGCAACTTCTTCATACGCCCGAACCTGAAGACCTATAACATGCAACTCACTGGCATCGCTATCACCAAGGGCACCGGCCGACTGGGTGAGCGCAGCGACCTCACCATCCGTGTCCGCAACTACGGGTCGTCTGACTACATCCGCGAACTCTATCTCCGCCCCATCTATCTCGGCCACATCAAGCCGGAGGAGTATGGCGCCGCTCCCGTTCTGGCTCAGGGTCCGATGATGAAATGTGGAGCCTACATCCCAGCCAACGGCGAGGCTGATGTCACCTTCAGTTTTGTACCCGAATACGGCGGCATGGTGTCCTTCTGTGCCTACACCGATAACCAATACATCGGCGAGCTGCCGTACCAACTCAATAACGACACCCTGACCAACTACCATAACTACATAGAGAACAATAGCTATCTCTCGCACGACGGCGACCAGTGGTACTGGAACGTAGAACTGGCTGACCGCCAAGGCGTGAAGATGCCACACTGGATTCCGTCCGACAATCTCTTCCTGAACATCACATTCGCAGTCAACAAGAACTTGGTGCAGAGGTTGATGCTGAAGCAGGAACTGCACGACTATCTCCTTGCCCTGCCCGACAACATCGGCACCGGCAACTACACCTTCACCTACCAGATGCCTGTCGATGTCAGCAAGCCGGGTGAATATTACTTTGACTCCTACATTGCTGAGGTTGTGAACAACAAGCTGATCAGCTACTGCTGCGCCAATACCTATAGCTTCACCATCGACGATCCTACGGGCATCGAGGAAGTGAAAAGCGAGAATGGCGCTGGCACAGTGTTTGACCTACAGGGACGTCCACTCAGCGGCAAACCCAGTCGCCGTGGCCTCTATATCCAAGGCAACAAGAAGATATTCGTTAGATAATAATCGACGTTGTGTCAAAGTTGCGTTTTCGCGCTGTCAATCCTATGTTTTCACCTCGTGAATCCTATGCTTTGACAATGTGAAAACGCAACTTTGACCGCGTCGATGTGGCACATGATGACCAGCGATGTGGGACATGATCGACGAAAAAGTGTTACCTCTTACCTGAGAGTTACCTTTCCGTATGCCCTTTCTACAAAGGCATTCCAAGAGATTTAGTTAACAGTTAGGTCTTTTTGCGAAATCCCCTGCTTCTGACATTTCTGTTAATGAAACGACTACTATCAAGGCTGTGTCAAAAAAGAGTGGTTACTTTAGAAATGTGGTAGAGGCAACATATACTATAGATCCACACCTTCGTGCTTTCTCTTGGGATTTGAGGTATGTCTTTGGGATGCTTACAACAAGTGCTTGATCTTAGAAGAACAGTATCGGTAACGAGTTCTTTTGCTTCTGTGATAGTTCGTCCTTCATGCGAGTGATGGCCGTCTTGAAGAAGAAAGCAATGAGGTGTTCGTCGGTGCCTTCTGTGTGAATTTGCTTGAGGGCAGAAATGTAGGCAGAGTGAGCAGAGAACAGAATCTCGTTGTATTCCATCCACTGCTGTCGTCCCATCTTGTCAGCTATCTGCTGCTGATATTCTTTGCGGACGCTCTCGTACTCTTCGATTTCCTTCTCGAACATGTGTGCAAAGATACTAATAATTTTCGAATCAGCAAGCATTTGCAGTAAAAATGAATCTTTTATTAGCTTTCTCTTCGTTTAATCAAAATTTTGTACTATCTTTGCAAAGTAATAACCGATAAAAACCTTGTGTGATGAAAAGACTACTCGTACATATCAACAACATCATTGAGCCGTTTAACGACAATAAGATGTCGCGCATTTACGATTGGGTGATGTTGATAGCCATCGTTATTGGCATATTCCCTTTGCTGTTTCGCATGCACCACGAACTGTTCTGGTATTTCGACCTGGTATCGTGCGTATGCTTCATTGTGGACTATCTGCTGCGCTGGGTGACGAGCGTGATACGGTCTGAGAAGCACTCGTGGGTGGCGGCAGTGCGCTATCCGTTTACGCCGATGGCCATCATAGACCTGCTGTCGATACTGCCTACCATCAACCTGCTGACGCCGACGTTCAAGGTGGCCCGTGTGTCGCGTCTGCTTAGACTGTTGAGGGTGGTTAAGGTGATACGCTACTTTGAGCCGTTGGAAATCATTATTACTGTCATCAAGAAACAGATGAAGATATTGCAGGCTGTCCTTTCTGTAGCGCTATTCTACATCTTTGTGACGGCGATGATTATGTTCAACGCCGAGGAGGACATCAATCCGGAAACGGGCGAATATCTGTTCGAGAGTTTCTTTGATGCCTTCTATTGGGCATCATGCACGCTGACCACGGTAGGCTATGGTGACCTGTATCCCATCTCGACGACGGGTCGCGTGATTAGCATCATCTCGTCGATGGTGGGTATAGCCATCATTGCATTGCCCTCGGGTGTGATTACTGCGGGCTATCTGGACGAGCTGCGAGAGCGGAAGAAGAATGAAGAATGATCAGTTGTGCAGACTGGTGATGTCTACATAGCCGTGGGTGACAGCATAGATGGTGAGGGCAGAGAGACTCTTGATGCCCAGTTTATCGGTAATGTTTTTGCGATGTGTGATGACTGTCGACAGGCTGATGTGTAGCCTATCGGCCACTTCTTTGTTGATGTGTCCCTGAACAATAAGGCTTAGCACCTCGACCTCGCGTTTGCTAAGCACAGGGGTGACTTCTGTCTGGACATCGTGTGGCAGGTTGCGCCCGTGGCTGTGGGCATGCTGCTGGAGTGCAAGTATCGAATGGATGAGTTTCTGCTCGGGCTGGTCAATGCGCAGACAGTGAAAGTCGGCTGTAAGTTCGTTGCCGGACGACGAGAGTACGATGGTCTTCCGCTTGCGTTCGTCGAAGAACGGCCTGTTGGCAACGACAATCTCAGCAGCGACGAAATAGTGGGCGTATTGGTCAGGGTCGTTGTCTGCCAGTTCGGCAAAAGAAATGAAGGTGTCGACCTTCATCACAGGCATCACTAACTGAAGAATCTGCCTTAATCCGAGGAGTGACAGCGTATTGCCATCTATGATGGCGATGTTGGGGTTTACGGTTCTTTTCGTCTCTGGCATAGGTGGATTTATTGGTGCATGAACGACAGGCGACTGGCCTGTTCGGTGATGGTTGTCGCCAGGAATTCGTTCTGTGGCATCTTGCCGTTGATGGTGTCGAAGAGTTGAATGACTCCCGGCTTGCCGCCTCCGGATTTGAGAATGTATACGATGCAGAGGTTTTGCAAGCCAATGGTCTCTGCGAGGATGTCAATATCGGTACTGCCCAACTGGAAGAGGGCGAGCTGGTAGGCGTCGTCAGCACAGTCGCTAATCATTCTCTCTACGTCGCCCAGCGTTTCCATGCCGATAGTGCGTAGCACGGTAAGATACGGCATGAACGGTGCTTCCTGCAATTCTGCCTGTGTGATGGCTGCTATCTGCTGATTGAGTTGGTCGAAGGGTCTTAGTTGCAGGTAGCTGCGGAAGGTGTCGCCATCGAGCGAAACCTCTGACAGTTCACCGCTCTGCACCAGCTTCTGCGCTCTGCGGCGGTAGTCACTGATGGAATTGCGAATGCGGCTGAACTCATTGTCAGCGAGTTCAAGCATACCTGCCAGTCGGCTCAGGTCGCGATGATACTTGAGCGGGGTCTCAATCTCACTCTTGTAGCCGATGTCGTGCTGGATGACCGACCATACGTGTTGTAGGGCGGTACGCATCTGAAGCTCGAAACGGATCTCGTTGAGTTCGGGCATGGCCTCGTCGTAGTAGCGCGAACGCGGAAGTCTGCAGATATAGTGCAGCGAGTTGTATCCGAAGCTGTCGAACTGGTGCATCTTTCGCTTGTCTACGGAGTTCTGCCAATCTACATCGAACAGACTCTCGGCCATAGAGGCTATGCGGTCGACATCTTCGTTGTAGAACATGATAATGCGGACACCTAGAATGTCGGTAATGTCTTTCAGCGTCTGGTATTTATGGCCCTTACGCTCCAGCTTTCCGGCCAGTGATACCTCGCCTTTGATACGCGACTCCATGGAGTTGACTTCAATGCCGCATCCTTTGACAGCCTCTGTCAGTTTTTCCATGACGACCTGTCGCAGCCGGCGAAAAGAAGGTTGCTGCTGGCGGTATTCCTCCAGCAGCAACTCTCCATGTAGGTTGAGTCCGTAGTCGTTCACAGCTTATCTGATCTCAAATAGGTTAAAGAAGCCAGTCATCATAAAGACCTTCTTGATATCATCATTGATGTTCTCGATGATGACCTTGCCGCCTTTGGCTGCGGCTTCCTTGCGAATGGTGAGGAACAGACGCAAGCCGGAACTACTGATGTATTCCAGTGAGGAGCAATCCAGCGTGATGGCCTGGTCGGCATGCTCCAACAGGGGTGCAATTTCCTGCTGTGCCTTTACGGCTGCCGGCGTGTCAAGGCGACCAGAGACGGTGGCCAGCATTGCTCCATTGTTTTCTTTTACGTCGAATATCATAGATTAATTCTTGATAAGAGCCTTACGGGCATTTTCAATATTTTCCTTAGCTTCGGCCAACTGAGACTTCAGCTCGTCGACGGTGGTGGCGTTAAGAACGTCCAGAGGTGCTACAGCCTCGGCAACGGGCTTGATCTCGGGGTCGTACTGAGAGAGACGGTTCAGGGCGTCGAGAATCAGGACAATACGGAACGTTACGTTAGCAGCAGCTTCGTCGTTGAAGGTGCTCAGGAACTTGTCTGAATTCTGGTTGACGATGTAGAGCTCCTCAACGAGAGAAGCGGCGGCTAGCTGCCAGAAGTAGTTGATGCGGCCGTTCTCGTTCATGGCGTCATACAGCTCAGAAGTGGTCTTGAAGATGTCGCCAGTCTTCTCAACAGCCTTGAAAGAAGGATCATTGATGTCGGCAGCCAGTTTGCCAATGGCCTTGTCGTAGTCCTCGATAGGCATCTCGTAGAGCTTGGCAATGTTCTTATCAACAGTCAGGGCGCTGAGTGCGCGATACTTCTCTGCCAGTGTGGTGGCTTCCTCAGCAATGTTGGCATTCAGCAGATAGTCGGGCTTCACCTGCTTCTCTTCCTTGGTCAGGGTGATGGTGTTGCCTTCCTCTTTTACGAAGTCGGGCTGCTGCAGCTTGCTGATCTCTGATGCGATACTGTCGAAGTGCATTTTGATGCTGGCTTCAATCTGTTCCTGCTCGAAACTCTTCAGAGAGTCGGCCTCCTCTGCATTGTTTGCACTCTTGTTGCCTGTGCAGGCTGCGAAAAGAACTGCTGCGAAAGCGACAGCGAAAATCGAAAATTTCTTCATTGTTTAAATGTTTTTATTGTTATTAATTAAGTTGTTGTTATTCGTCAATCTTGTTGTTTCCTAATCAACCGCCCTGGCCAGTCGTTGAGTAGCAGCGTCGCGGCAATGATGCACATGAGCAGCAATACCGACATGTTGAACCAAAGGGTCTTGATATGGTAGGGACCGAGTATCTTCTCGCTACTGTAGAAGGGTGCACGGCCCATCTTGCTGGCTGGCGTCAGGAATATCAGTCCTGAGCGCGGCACGATATGGTGGTCGACGACGTCGAGCATTCGCTGCTGGTCGGCTCCGATGACAAAGTCTTCCAGTTTGTTGTTATGGTTGTTACGCTTCAGTTCGAGTACGGCATCCTTGCCGATGTCGCGCAGCATCTGCGACATGATGTTGTCGGCTTGCAGCGTCGCTTTGTTGCAGCGCTTGGCCAGTATGCGTTCTGCTTCCTGCATATAATCGTACAGCGACTGGTAGGAGTAGTCGCCCGTATAGGGCTCCATCTCACAGAACGTCGTGAGTATGGGCAGGTTGGCCTGAATAGTCTTCAGGTGTTCTGGCTTCACCTCCTTGCCGCGCTTTTCCTCGTCCTTCATGGTTTCCAGCTGTGACTGCAACTCATAGAGGAATCCAACGTTGAAGAACTGGTTCTCGTATTTCTCCTTGTCTGTCTGGAAGAATGGCTTTTTATAGGGGTTGTCTGTAAACGAGGTAACGGCCAGGGCCTCGTACGACCATCGCGAGGGAATGAGGTCGCCAATGATGGGTACATTGCCTGTAGTGCTCTTAGGTGTGAGGTCTGAGAAGCTGACCACCAGTCCGCAGAGCAGTATCTGCGGGATGAGCAGCATGGGGATGCTGATATAGATGGCTACTACGGAGTTCAGACATTGTGACAGCAGCAAGCCTGTGAGGTTAGCCAGCAGGGCCGTCATAAAGAGTATCAGCCACCAGACACCAAAGAGTCCGTGCAATCCCATGATGGCGTTGCCTATCACGATGAACAACAGCGTCTGGATGAGTGATACGCCAGCCATATAGACCATCTTCGACCAGATGTAGCTGCCGTATGACAGGTGGAGGAAGCGCTCACGCTTCAGCAGGGCGCGGTCCTTGATGATTTCCTCGGCACTGCCGCTCATGCCTATGAAGGTAGCGACAATCACCGCCATGAAGAAGTAGCTGACCAGATTCTTGTTGTCCATCACGCTGTAGCCTTCTGGTGGTGCATAGCGCGTCAGGAACGCACAGACCACCGCCAAGATGGGGGCTTCCAGCAGGGTGATACACAAATATTGCAGGTTGGTGACCTTGGTCTTGATGTTACGATGCAGGAAGATGGCAAACTGCTTCAATGCGCCAGGCTTGCGCTGGTCTGACGGCGGCACGTCGCTGACAGCAGGCTCTCGCAGGTCTTTTGCCTCTTGCCGCTTCAGGTAGAGCTCATGCCACTCCTGTGGGGTTATCTTTCGTTCGTCAGACAGTTCACCACTGCTGTTCAGCGATTTCTCGTCGATGATGTTCAGCACAATCTCCGGATTCACGTTACCGCAGGTCGGACAGGCGCTGGTCTCTGCATCGGCATAGTTGGCCGTCTCCTTGAAATAGGTAATGGCGTCGATGGGGTTGCCGTCAAACACGGGGTAGCCGCCCTTGTCTAACAGCCACAGACGGTCGAAGAGCTTGTAGACGTCGCTTGATGGCTGGTGGATGTTGACAATGATGAGCTTGCCCTTCAGCGTCTGCTCTTTCAGCAGGTTGATTACCTTTTCAGTATCTGCCGAAGACAGGCCGGACGTCGGCTCGTCGAGGAACAGAATGGCTGGCTCGCGAATCAGCTCCAGGGCGATATTCAGGCGTTTGCGCTGGCCTCCTGAGATGTATTTGTTGATGGCACTGCCCACCTTCAAGTCTTTGGCTGCATCCAGTCCCAGGTCCTTCAACGTCTTCATGACACGACGGTCTATGTCCTGTGGCGACATGCCCTCAAAGCACAGCTTGGCGGTAAACCACAGATTCTGGTAGACTGTCAGCTCCTCTATCAGCAGGTCGTCCTGTGGCACGAAGCCTATCAGGGCTTTTGCTGCAGGTTCGGCAATGTCGTGTCCGTTGATGGTGATAGTGCCTTCCTGAGGCATGAGACTGCCATTTAAAATGCTGAGGAGCGTGGTCTTTCCCGTTCCCGAGCCACCCATGATGGCCAGCAGCTCTCCGTTGTGCATCGTAAAGCTGAGGTCGTGCATGCCGTTGTCGCTGTTAGGGAAGCGGAAGTTGATATTGCGTCCGCAGAATTCTACGGCTTGCGTTTGGTCTTGGTCAGTCTGGTAGGTCCTGATGATGGACGAGTAGTAGACGGGCTTGCCGTTGCTGACTTTCAGCACGCTGCTCTGAATCCATATCTGATAGGCGCCGGCCAGTACGGGCACGTCGTTCAGCAATACGGTGTCGCTGCCGTCATAGGTGAAAATCAGCTGCCCCGTCTGTGGGTCGAGCAGGGTTTTCAGTTGTCCGTTCAGCCCTTCTATCTTGTGGAACTTGACGTGTTCGGTGGGCTTGTTGGTGACAAAGTCGAGGTAGTTGTTGTATTGCTCGTCAGAAATGTCGAACTTCTCGGCCATGGTTCGGAACATGGCATTGGCTTGAAGACCATCTTCGCTACAGAACTCCATGAGACGCAGCAGCAGCAATGCACCCTCGTTAGCCAAGATCTTTCCGTGCAAGCTGGAACAGATGGCCGTAACGGTATCCTGACTGTTCAGGTCGTCCGTCATCTCGTAGGCCATGCGCATGTCGCTGTACAGGTCGAGGTAGAGATCGGTGTTTCGGATGCCGAAGTGATGACGCAAATAGCTCACGAGCATGTCCTTTGCCCGTGTTTCATCCACTTGCTCCTCTTTGCCAAACATGGCAAACAGGCTGATGAAGCTGGATAATATAATATCTGTCATCTCTTTCTATCTCTTCTCCTGCATGTGCAGACAGTTTGCCTGTGCGCACATTATTCTGCAAAATTATTAAAAATCTCAGACTGCGGTCTCATAGTCGCAGTTAAAAATCATTAAATATGTCTTTTTCGTCGCCCGTACTTTGGTGCTGGTTCAACTTTTTCGTTAGTGTTAGGACGTTCTTTCCGTCAATGCGCTCGTAGTCGACGCTGTCCATCAGCTGTCTTACCAGATGGATTCCCAGTCCGCCAATAGGACGCTCTTCAGCTGACAGCGTTATGTCTACCTCCTTTTTCCCTGTTGGATCGAAGGGGGTGCCGCTGTCTGTAATGACGACTGTCAGGAGCTCTTCGTTGGTGTCTATGTCTATACAGACGTTGCCACTAGTGCCTGCTGGGTAGGCATAGTTCATCACGTTGACGACAGCTTCCTCGATGGCAAGGTTCAACTGCATAACAATATGCATGTCTATACCTGTCTCCTCGCAGACTTCGTCCACGAATACCGCCAATTTAGGTACTTCGTCTATGTCGTTCGACAATGTAATACTGCGTCGCATCCGTTCGTCGTTTTAGCTTAAATAGGTATTTTGGCCACAAAGATACGAATTATTCTTAAAAACTTTGTATCTTTGCACCCAAATTTTAACGTAAATGGTAAGAAATCGTCTGATAAAGGTGTTCCTGCTGGCTTTTCTGCCCTTGATGGCAGTGGCTCAGAAGCATACCGAGTTTGTGGGATTGTCGTTGGAGATGGCTCCCGACTCGTTGGCTGAACTGCTGGCCGACAAGGGGCTTCAGGAAGAAGATAACTACGAGCTCTCGGGGCGTATTGCGGGCTTGGACACCTGGATACATATAGAAGCAAACAAGGATACGACGGGGTGTAACTGTCTGGTGCTGAGTACTCAGGAACAGCAGGGCCATAGTCTGAACGACGACTACAAGGCCTTGATGCACTGGATGCAGAAGCATTATGGCAAGCCTACGTGGGAGGGTCATGTACGCTCGCATCCCTTTGCCCGCTGGATAGTAGACTTCGACCGTGATATTGTGATGATTGCCACCGCCTCGTCAGGTGTGGAGATATGGTTTTACGAGAACCATCGGGTGCGCCATATCGACTATTACGCCATATTGAAGTATTGTGAGCGTCATCCCATTCTCGGCATTCCGTTTTATACGGCTCAAGAACAGGTTACGTGGCAGAGTACCGCTCCGCCGGTCGTAACCTCCAAGAAAAAGGTGACGAAACGCCCCAAGACCCGTCGCAAAAAGTCTCATCGTGCGACGCGCCGTACGAAGCGCCACCGCCGCCGTTGACGGCTACTCCATGGGGAACAGTCCGTACAGCTTGGCGTCTATCATATCGGTGACCTGCTTGAAGTCCTCGGGGTTGTCGCCAAACTTACATGTGTCGCCCTCAATGATGATGAGCTGTCCTTTGTAGCCGCTGATCCACTCTTCGTAACGCTTGCTCAGTCCCTCCAGGTAGTCCAGTCGCATGGTCTGCTCATAGTCGCGTCCGCGCTTCTGAATCTGCGCCACCAGCGTAGGAATGCTCGAACGGATGTAGATCATCAGGTCTGGCAACTTCACCAGCGACATCATCAGGTCAAACAAGTCGGTATAGTTCTGGAAATCGCGGTCCGACATCATGCCCTGTCCGTGAAGGTTGGGCGCAAAGATGCGTGCATCCTCGAAGATAGTGCGGTCCTGGATGATGGTATCCTTTGACTTCGAGATTTCCACCACCTCCTTGAAGCGCTTGTTCAGGAAGTACACCTGCAGGTTGAATGACCAGCGGGGCATGTCGGCATAGAAGTCGGCCAGATAGGGGTTGTTGTCTACGGGTTCGAAGCGCGGCGTCCATCCGTAACGGTGGGCCAGCATCTTGGTCAGGGTGGTCTTGCCACTTCCGATGTTTCCTGCTACTGCTATATGCATGGTAATTATGAATTATGCATTATAAATTATGAATTAGGGAAGAGTCCGAAGAGGTTGCTGTCGATGCGGTCGATGATCTGTGCCAGGTCTTTCGGATTGTTCTGGTAGTCCAGCTGGTCTTTCTCTATCGTCATCACCTTGCCGGGATATTTGTTGTAGATAAAGTCGTCGTAGCGCGTGTTCAGGTTCTGCAGATACTCCAGCTGGATGCTCTGCTCGTACTCCCTGCCGCGCTTCTGTATGTTGCCAACCAGATGAGGCACCGATGCCCTGAGGTAAATCATTAGCTCGGGTGGGCGCACCACCGTCATCATCTGTTCGAATAATTCCATATACGTCTCGTAGTCGCGGTCCGACAGGTGACCCATGGCTTTGTTGTTGGCCATGAATACATAGACGCCCTCATAGATGGTGCGGTCCTGGATGATGGTATGGTCGGCCTTGGCGATGTCTATCAGGTCGCGGAAACGCTCTTTCAGGAAGTACACCTCCAGATTGAACGACCATCGATAGATGTCGCGATAGTAGTCCTCCAGATAGGGGTTGTGGTCGACAGCCTCGAAGCGTGCCTCCCATCCGTAGTGCTTAGCCAACAGCCTCGTCAGCGTTGACTTTCCGCTACCAATATTTCCTGCTACTGCAATATGCATGGTTTTAGATTTAATGCCACAAAGGTACAAAATTAAATCGGCAATCCCACAAGATTACCGATTTTTTTTGTAAAATTTACTATACTGGCTGCTTATATAAATTAATAAGGTGTTATGCCAGGAAACCGAGCAGGGCACCGGCAGCAACTGCCGAGCCGATGACGCCAGCGACGTTGGGTCCCATGGCGTGCATAAGCAGAAAGTTATGGCGGTCATACTCCAGACCGAGGTTGTTGGAGATACGTGCGGCCATAGGCACAGCACTCACACCAGCGTTACCAATTAGTGGATTAAGCTTCTTGTCTTTTGGTAGGAAGAGGTTCATCAACTTGACAAAGCAGACACCACTCATGGTAGCAATAATGAAGGCACCTGCGCCAATGGCGAAGATGTAGATGGTGTTCATCGTGAGGAACTCGGAAGCCTGCGTAGAGCATCCGACGGTCAGACCCAGCAACATGACCACGATATCATTCAGCGCGGCTCCTGCGGTCTTGGCCAGACGGGTGGTCTTGCCGCTTTCTTTCAGCAAGTTGCCAAAGAACAGCATACCTAGCAAGGGGAGGCCAGAGGGCACGATGAATGTCGTGAGCAGCAGTCCGATGATGGGGAAAAGGATACGCTCTGTCTGGCTGACCTCACGAGCAGGCTTCATCTTGATAAGGCGTTCTTTCTTCGTGGTCAGCAGTCTCATCAATGGGGGCTGAATCAGGGGGACCAATGCCATGTATGAGTATGCGCATACTGCGATGGCACCCATCAAGTTGGGCGACAGCTTGCTACTGAGGAAGATGGCCGTAGGTCCGTCGGCACCACCGATGATGGCGATACCTGCAGCCTGATTGGGCTCGAAGCCCAGCGCCAGCGCAAACATATATGCACCAAAAATGCCAAACTGCGCAGCGGCACCAATCAACATCAGCTTCGGATTAGCCAGTAGGGCCGAGAAGTCGGTCATGGCGCCGATGCCAAGGAAGATGAGTGGCGGATACCACCCTTGGCGCACACCTTGATAGAAGATGTTCAGTACTGAGTTGTCTTCATACAGGCCAATCTCCAGTCCGGCATCAGCACGGAAGGGAATGTTGCCCAAAATAATGCCCAGTCCGATGGGGATGAGCAGCAGGGGCTCAAAGTCCTTCTTGATGGCGAGCCATATAAAGAAAGCGCCCACAACTATCATGATGAGGTTGCCTGCCGACACGTTGACAAAGCCTGTATAGGTCAGGAACTCATTGAAGTTTTCTACGATAAATTGCCACATAATTCTTTCTGATGTTTCGTAGTTTCGATATTACCCGATGGTCAGCATGACGGCACCCTCCATAACGGAATCACCTGGGTTAACAAGGATAGAGGTCACGGTACCGGCACTTTCAGCTTCGATGTTGTTCTGCATCTTCATAGCCTCCAATACGATGACCACGTCGCCTACTGCAACGGTATCGCCCACCTTTACATTGATGGCGTTGATAGTGCCAGGCAGTGGAGCCTTGACGGGTGTGCCGGCACCTGCTGCAGCGGCTGGTTGTGTGGGGTGCGTCTGAACGGCAACAGACTGGACAGCAGCAGCGGGTGCAATGGGGGCAGGAGCAGTAGCCGCAGCGGCTGTTCTCTTGGTAGCTGCCAGCGCGGGGTGCTTAGCGGCATTGATAGGTTTCTGCATCTCTATCTCAAATGGGATGCCGTTGACGTTTACTCTGGCGATTTTTCCTTCTACTTCGACGATTTCTACCTCGTAGTCAACGCCTTGTACTTTATACTGATATGTTTTCATTGCTATTTTCTGTTTTTAGTGAACCGGATTTTAGTGCAGCTCTGGATTTTTGGGAATGTTTTGAGTAGTGGGATTTGTAGGGATGAATGCCTCGTGCAGATGCGTCATTTGACTGTATTCATCGTCCCAGCCCGTATCTTTCGGTTTGATGGTGATGACACCACTCTCCACGTCGTGTATGTCGTCTTCATACTGGCGCAGGGCTAAGCCGATAACAGCCATATACACCTCACGATCGATACCCTTCGTGTTAAGACCTTCTTTCAGGATGATACCCGTCTTATGACCCACCTCCATCGTCTTCTCTACCGTCTTGGTGATAGGCTTGATAGGCTGTTTGTTGGCCACCTTCTTTGCTGTATCCATGTGGCGCATTAGCATGCCGAATAGCGTGAAAGTAATCCACAATAGTGCCAGGCACGAGAATACAATGCCCATCGCCATCAGAGCCATACCGAAACCATAGGGGTCTTCGCGTTTGAACTTATCCACCTTCGACTCGCTTACTGTAGTCACGTTGGCAATGCCTGGAGTCACACGGTCAGCCGACTTTACCTCCCAGTCCTTTGCCGTTCCGTTGTTGGCTATGCGGGCAAACGACTGGTCCTGTCCCAATACGGGCACTGTGATAGAGTCTATTAGCTGAGTGGCATTACCGTTGTAGAGCGCAATCCAAACGGGTTGGGTCGCGTCAATGCGAGTCGTGAGATGCAGAGAGCCCAGATGAGGCTGACTGTTTAAGAATAGAACCAGGTGCTGCTGTCCGCTCAGGTTGGTGCGCTCATCGCCATTGGGGATGATGCTCATTCGCTTGATACGCTCTGGCACGCTCATGTTGTGGTCTAATACGGAACGGTCTGTGGTAATGTACATACCACGGATGTTGTAGGTGGAGTAAGAGTTGTTCTCAATCTCCAGCCACGCTTCGTGCTGTCCGTATTCGTCTTGTAGACTGGTGCCATTATTGGTCATCACCTCGTTCAGTTTGATGCTTTTGTCCATCTGGGCGTGCATCTTCGGGGTGGCTGCCAACAGCAGGAAACCAGTCAGTAGTCCGAATTTGTTCATTGTGTTGTTGTGTATTATTATAGGTCTTATGGGTCTTATGGGTTATCCGCAGAAGAACAGCACCACGATTTGGGCTGTAAAGATGCGGAGAAACATGGATAGCGGATATACCGTCGAATAGCCCAGCGCAGGAGCCTCCTTCGAGCAGATACTGTTGGAGTAGGCCAGGGCAGGGGGATCGGTATAAGTGCCGGCTATCATACCTGCGATGGTGAAGTAGTTGAAATGGTACTTCAGACGGGCGATGGGTCCCACAATCAGAATAGGAATGATAGTGATGAGGAAACCCGTCAGCACATAGAGCAGTCCGTCACCGTCTATCACCGTGTCGAAGAAGTTGGCTCCTGCCTTGATACCCACCGAGGCCAGAAAGAGCACCAGTCCTATCTCGCGTAACATCATATTCGCCGATGTCGTCGTGTAGGTCACCAGATGAATCTTATAGCCATATCGGCCAATGAGGATGGCGATAATCAACGGACCACCAGCCAGACCCAGTTTTACAGGTACGGGCATGCCGGGGATGCTCAATGGGAACATGCCGAAGATGAGGCCGAGGAAGATGCCCACAAAGATGGTGGCGATATTAGGCGCATTCAGTCGGCGTACGCTGTTGCCCATCTTGTTGGCCACACGGTCGACAGCGTCCTCAGGACCAACGACCATAATCTTGTCGCCCACCTGCAGGGGGAGTCCGGCAGAGGCAAAGAGGTCGATACCCTGACGGGTGACGCGGGTTACGTTGACACCATGCATACTTGAGAAATGCATGGAAGCCAGTGACTTACCATTGATTTTCGGGTTGGTAATCAAGATACGCTTTGAGACCAATGGCTGGTCCTGCTGTTCAAAGTCGATATTGAGCTTTGGACCAATGAAGGCCATAATAGCCTCCTGGTCGGCCTCGGCACATACGACCAGCATCTGGTCGCCGACATGGAACACGGTATCGCGGTTGGGAATGCTGAGTTCACCCTCGTGAACGATGCGCGACACCACGAAGTCGCGGTTCAGGAAGTCGTGAACCTGCAACAGCGTCTTGCCCTCGAGGTATTTGTTGCTCACCTCAAGGTGCATCTTATAAGGCTTCTTGTTGGCAGCCGTCTCTTCGCTGGCCTTCAGGCGGGCCTCTTCTTTCTCCAGTTTAATGCCGCAAATGTAGCGGATGAGAATAATCGCACCAATGATACCCAGCACACCTAACGGATAAGCACAGGCATAGGCCGATGCAATCTGGGGCGCGTTCTGTCCGAAGACAGTACCCAAGGCTTCGTTAGCAGCACCAAGACCTGGGGTGTTGGTGACGGCGCCATACAGCGTTCCTACCATCATCGGCAGGTTCATCTTGTTGCTGGTGTCGAAGAAAATGAAGTAGCAGGCAAACATCACGAGGATGTTCAGCAGGATGGCTGTGGCTGCCAGTCCGTTGAGCTTGATGCCCTGTGTACCGAAACTCTCGAAGAAACCAGGCCCGACCTGTAATCCAATCATGTAGACAAACAAAATCAGTCCGAAGTCCTGTACGAACGACAGAATGGGCGTAGGTGCCGTAAATCCGATGTGTCCGGCTACGATACCTGCAAACAATACGAAGGTGACGCCCAGTGAAACACCTCCAATCTTAATTTTACCTAAATACACGCCCACAGCAATGACGACGGCATAGAGCAACGTGATGTGCGCTACGGAATCAGTTGTCGTGAACAAATCTTTTAACCATAGAAATGATTCCATCTTTCCCTTATTTTTATTTCGCATGCAAAGGTACTAAAAAATGGCACAACTTCAATACTTTTGTGCAACATATTTTTTTAAATAGAGAATTTTTTCACTTTTTATTCGTCTTTTAAAAGAATAATGACTACCTTTGCATAATAAAAATCTAAGCATTAGAGAAATCTAAAACACTTATATAATAAAACACAATTTATGGCAAACAAAGAAAAACTCTTTACCGAGTTTACTGCACCGACCAAACAAGAATGGTTGGACAAGATTGAAGTCGATTTGAAAGGTGCCGACTTCCAGAAACGACTCGTGTGGAGAACAAACGAAGGTTTTAATGTACAGCCCTTCTATCGTCGTGAGGATTTGAAAGACCTCAAGACTCCTGATTCGTTGCCTGGCGAATTCCCATTCGTTCGTGGCAACAAGAAAGATTCTAATGTGTGGTATGTCCGTCAAAACATTATTGTGGATGACCCCAAGGCTGCAAATGCCAAGGCGCTTGACATTCTGAACAAGGGTATCGACTCTATTGGCTTCAAGGTGCCTGGAAAGCTGGTTTCGATGAATACCATTGAGACGCTGCTCGAAGGAATCTTCTGCGAATGCATCGAGGTGAACTTCATGACCTGTCAGCGCCATTCGCTTGAGTTGGCTGAGATACTGAAGAGTTACTGGCAGAAGAAGGGCTACGACAAGGAGAAGATTGTGGGCTCTATCGAGTGGGACCCCATGAAGAAGATGGTGCTCAAGGGCAAGGATGTATCGCCTGTGCTGGCCTTCGGACCCAAACTGGCCGAGTCGCTCAAGGAGTATCCAAACTTCCGTGGCATCGTGGTTCATAGCGATGCACTCAACAATGCTGGTGCCTACATCGTTCAGGAGTTGGGCTATGCGCTGGCTTGGGGTAACGAGTATCTGCAGCAGTTGACAGATGCTGGTGTCGATGTGGATTTGGCTGCCAAGAGCATCAAGTTCAACATGGGCGTAAGCGAGAACTACTTCATGGAGATAGCCAAGTTCCGTGCAGCACGCCTGTTGTGGGCTCAGATTGTGAAGCAGTACGAGCCCAAGTGCGACTGCGCTTGCAAGATGATTATTAATGCTACCACCTCTACCTATAATCAGACGCTGTTTGATAGCTATGTGAACCTGCTCCGTTCGCAGACCGAGGCTATGAGTGCCGCTCTGGGTAGTGTTCACTCGATGGTGGTTACTCCGTTCGATGCACCTTATGAGGAGGCTACCGATTTCTCTGAGCGTATTGCTCGCAACCAGCAACTCATCATCAAGGAGGAGAGCCATTTCGACCGTATTGTTGACCCAGGTGCCGGTTCTTACTACATCGAGCACCTGACCGATGCTTTGGCTCAGGAGGCTTGGAAGATTTTCCTAAAGGTAGAAGAGGAGGGAGGCTTTCTTGCTGCTGTCAAGGCTGGCACCATTCAGGACGATATCAATGCTACCAACGTTAAGCGTCATGGCGATGCTGCCAAGCGTAAAGAGTTCCTGTTGGGTACCAACCAGTTCCCGAACTTCACCGAAAAGAGTGAGGGAAAGCGCGCCTACAAGCACCAGTGTGGTTGTGGTGGTGTACACCATCAGGGCGAAGAGAGTGTAGCTTTCAAGGCTATTGAGACTACTCGCTTGGCTGCCGACTTTGAGGATCTGCGCATCCATACTGAGGAGACCAAGGTTCCTGTGGCATTCATGCTTACCATTGGTAATCTGGCCATGCGTCAGGCTCGTGCACAGTTCTCGTGCAACTTCCTGGCTTGCGCTGGATATAAGGTAATTGACAACCTCGGATTCAAGACCGTTGAAGAGGGTGTTGATGCCGCTTTGGAGGCTAAGGCCGATATCGTGGTTATCTGCTCGAGCGACGATGAGTATGCCGAGTATGCTATCCCTGCCTTTAAGTACCTCGATGGTCGTGCCATGTTTGTTGTGGCTGGTGCTCCTGCTTGCATGGAAGACCTGAAGGCCGCTGGCATCGAGAACTTTGTTCACGTAAAATGCAACGTGCTTGAGACTTTGAAAGAATATAATCAGAAACTTGGTATTTAAAGAATAGGAGACTTGAATTATGCGTAAACAATTTAAAGATATCGATATCTATGCAGGCATCAAGGCTCAAGATGGTGCCAAGTGGATTGCCGATAATAAGATTGAGGCTAACTGGAAAACCCCAGAGCACATTGAGGTTCGCCCAGTTTATACAAAGGAAGACCTCGAAGGTATGGAGCACCTCGACTTTACAGCTGGTATTCCTCCCTATCTGCGTGGTCCTTACTCTATGATGTATCCCTTCAAGCCTTGGACTATCCGTCAGTATGCCGGATTCTCTACAGCAGAAGAGTCAAACGCATTCTATCGCCGTAACCTGGCTTCTGGTCAGAAGGGACTTTCTGTAGCCTTCGACCTGCCTACTCATCGTGGTTACGACCCCGATAATGCTCGTGTTGTGGGCGATGTTGGTAAGGCTGGTGTATCAATCTGTAACGAGGAGAACATGAAGGTGCTCTTCTCTGGTATCCCCTTGAACAAGATGTCTGTGTCTATGACTATGAACGGTGCCGTATTGCCTATCCTGGCATTCTACATCGTAGCAGGTCTGGAGCAGGGCGCTCAGCTCGAGGAGATGGCAGGTACTATCCAGAACGATATTCTGAAGGAGTTCATGGTGCGTAATACATATATCTACCCACCTGCATTCTCAATGAAGATTATCGCTGATATTTTCGAGTACACCTCGCAGAAGATGCCTAAGTTCAACTCAATCTCTATCTCAGGTTATCACATGCAGGAGGCTGGTGCTACTGCTGATATCGAGCTTGCTTACACCTTGGCCGATGGTATGGACTACCTGCGTACTGGTGTTAATGCTGGTATCGATGTTGATGCTTTCGCTCCACGACTCTCATTCTTCTGGGCTATCGGTATGAATCACTTCATGGAGATTGCCAAGATGCGTGCTGGTCGACTGTTGTGGGCTAAGATTGTGAAGAGCTTTGGCGCTAAGAATCCTAAGTCTTTGGCTCTGCGTACCCACTCGCAGACTTCTGGTTGGTCACTCACAGAGCAGGATCCATTCAATAACGTAGGTCGTACCTGTATCGAGGCTATGGCTGCCGTTCTTGGTCACACCCAGTCTCTGCACACCAACGCTCTTGATGAGGCTATCGCCCTGCCTACCGACTTCTCGGCTCGTATCGCCCGTAACACCCAGATCTACATTCAGAACGAGACCAAGGTGTGCAAGCAGATTGACCCATGGGCTGGTAGCTACTACGTTGAGACGCTGACTAACGAGCTGGTTCACAAGGCTTGGGAGCACATTCAGGAGATTGAGAAGCTGGGCGGTATGGCTAAGGCTATCGAGACGGGTCTGCCAAAGATGCGTATCGAGGAGGCAGCTGCCCGTACTCAGGCTCGTATCGACTCAGGCGTTCAGACCATTGTGGGTACCAATAAGTATCGTCTGGAGCATGAGGATCCTATCGATATCCTTGAGGTGGACAACACCGCCGTGCGCAAGCAGCAGGAGGAGAGTCTCAAGGAGGTTCGCAGCAAGCGCGATGAAGCTGCTTGTCAGGCAGCCCTGAAGGCTATCACGGATTGCGTTCGCGACTTCAACGAGGGTCGCAAGAGCGAGAATAACCTCCTCGACCTCGCCGTCAAGGCTGCCCAGTTGCGTTGTACGTTGGGTGAGATTTCAGATGCCTGCGAGGAGATCGTGGGCCGTTATAAAGCAGTAATCAGAACAATTTCAGGCGTGTATAGTTCAGAATCAAAGAACGATAGCGACTTCGAGTTGGCTTGCAAGCTGACCGATGAGTTCGCAGAGAAGGAAGGTCGCCGTCCTCGTATCTTCATCGCCAAGATGGGTCAGGATGGTCACGACCGTGGTGCAAAGGTAGTAGCAACGGGTTATGCCGATTGTGGATTCGACGTGGATATGGGACCACTGTTCCAGACGCCAGCCGAGGCCGCTCGTGAGGCTGTAGAGAACGACGTACATTGCGTTGGAGCCTCTTCGCTCGCAGCTGGACACAAGACGCTGATCCCACAGCTCATCGAGGAACTTAAGAAACTGGGACGCGACGACATCATGGTTATCGCTGGTGGCGTTATCCCTGCTCAGGACTACGACTTCCTCTACAAGGCTGGCGTAGCTGCCATCTTCGGCCCAGGTACTTCTGTAGCTAAAGCCGCCGTCGAGATGATGAAGATTCTGTTGGATAAGGAGTAATCAACATCATAACAAAGAGAAATCCCCAACCGTTGCGGCTGGGGATTTTTTCATTCTCTCATCTTCATCTTTCATTTCTTCATGTTGTACAAGATGAATGAGTAGATGTCGGCCTGTTCCTCGAGAACTTTGGCCAGGGGCTTGCCACCACCGTGACCAGCCTTGGTGTCGATGCGGATGAGCACGGGGTTCTGACCTGCCTGGCACTCCTGCAGGGTTGCTGCGAACTTAAACGAGTGGGCAGGCACCACGCGGTCGTCGTGGTCGGCAGTAGTGACCAGCGTAGCAGGGTAGGAGACACCCTTCTTCAGATTGTGCAGGGGTGAGTAGCCTTTCAGGTATTCAAACATCTCCTTTGAGTCCTCGCTGGTGCCGTAGTCGCTGGCCCAGTTCCAGCCGATGGTGAACTTATGGTAGCGTAGCATGTCCATCACACCTACCTCGGGGATGGCTACGCGGAAGAGGTCAGGACGCTGGGTCATGCAGGCGCCGACGAGCAGTCCGCCATTGGAACCGCCCACGATGGCCAGCTTCTCCTTAGAGGTGTAGCCCTCGCTGATGAGGTATTCGGCAGCAGCTATGAAGTCATCGAACACGTTCTGTTTCTGCATCTTCGTACCTGCCAGATGCCACTCCTCACCATATTCGCTACCACCACGCAGGTTCACCTGCGCATAGATGCCGCCTTGCTCTAGGAACGGAATGCGTGTGGCCGAGAAGCCAGGACCTAACGCAATATTGAAACCGCCGTAGCCATAGAGGTAGACGGGATTCTTGCCGTCCAGCTTCAGTCCTTTCTTATAAGTAATAAACATAGGTACGCGCGTACCATCTTTACTATTAAAGAACAGCTGCTTGCTCTCGTAGTCCTGCTGCTTGAATTTTACGTTCGGCTGTGCGTAGAGGGTGCTCTCGTTCTTGTCCATGTCGTAGCGATAGATGGTGCCAGGCATGGTAAACGACGTGAA
Organism: uncultured Bacteroidales bacterium; assembly: GCA_902760345.1. Lineage (GTDB taxonomy): Bacteria > Bacteroidota > Bacteroidia > Bacteroidales > Bacteroidaceae > Prevotella. The sequence goes on from CACWFY010000028.1 coordinate 23,042, forward strand.
GGTATAGAAACACTCGGGTTGCTTCTCGTCGCCCGTAAAGCCTACGCTACCCACCATCGGCAACTTGATTTCGTGGCGCAGTTTTCCGTCCAGACCATACACGAAGGCGTGGTCGCAGGCATCCTGCGAATAGTTCAGAATCAGCTGGCGGTTGATGACGTCCACACCGTTCAGCATATTCTGCTGTTCAGCAATCAGCTCCTGCCAGTCTTTTAGTCCCGGCTTCTTGATGTCGGCCGTCATAATGCGTCCCTTGGGAGCGCCGAAGTTGGTATAGATGTATATCTTGTCGCCTTCGTTATAGATGGGCGAATACTGGTAGTCCATGTTGTCGGTCAGCTGGATGAACTGCGAGTTCTGTTGGCGCAAGTCTCTCACAAACAGGTTGTTGCCCGCACCGGCACCAGCCTCGTACATGTACATCAGCGTCTCTTCCTCGTTGACGCTTACCTCATAGAAGCGCTTGGGCTGTGTGGGGTTCTGGTAGAACAGCACGTCCTCTGCCTGCGGGGTGCCCATCTTGTGATAGTATATCTTCATGCCCTCGTTGACATTCGAGAACTCCTTGCCCTCTGTAGGACGGTCGTACGAGCTGTAGTAGAAGCCGTCACCCTGCCAGGCTGCCCCTGAGAACTTCGCCCACTCGATGTGGTCGCTGGTCAGCTGGCCCGTCTTCAGGTCTATGACGTAGAACTCCTGCCAGTCAGAGCCCGAGCGCGAGATGGCGTAAGCTGCCCACTTGCCATTGTTCGAGAAGTAGACCCCCTTCAGGGCCACCGTACCGTCGGTGCTCAGCGTGTTGGGGTCGAGGAATACACGCGGCTTGCTGCCCAGCTCGTCCATCTGATAGAGCACGTACTGGTTCTGCAGACCGTCGTTTTTATAGAAGTACCACTTGCCGTGACGCTTGCGTGGTGCACCAATCTTCTCGTAGTTGGCCAGTTCTGTCAGTCGCTTCAGCAACTTGCCGCGGAAGGGAATCTTGTTCAGATAGTCAAACGTTACCTTATTCTCAGCCTCTACCCATGCGGCTGTCTGTGCTGAGGTGTCATTTTCTAACCAACGGTAGGGGTCGGCAACCTTTACGCCGAAGTATTCATCTACGGTGTTGTCTTTGGCGGCTTTCGGATAGTGTAGCTGCTGCGCCATAGCAGCTGATGTGGCTACCAATGCCATTGTCATAAATAGTGTCCTTTTCATATAATTTCAAAATTCTTCTAACTTCTTCTAATCCTACAATTTCTCGCCGCAATGCGAGCAATACCGGTCTTCCTCGCGCACCATAGCATCACAACGCGGACAGTGGCCGTCCTTCGGCTTTTCTCTCGTCTCGTCAATGATGTTGGCCGTAACAATACCTGTTGGCACAGCAATGATGGTATAACCCAGCAACATGACGAATGCCGAAAGCAGACGTCCTATGGGGGTTACTGGCGTGATGCCATTGGTTTACCCCTATGTCTTAACGAGACGGTCGATTTCTGTTTTATTATGGCTCGGCTGCCACCATGGGTTCAAACTCGTAGGCTGGTGAGTGATACACCTCAACAATAGGGGCATCAAGGGCATCCTCAATAGATACAAGTGTATCTATCGTGAAATTATGCGTGCCACGCATCCACTTACTGATTTCTGCTTCGCTCTTGCCCAATTTCAGAGCAAGGTCCTTCTGCTTCAGACCCTTTTCTTCCAGAATACCATGTATTCTGTCAACAATACGGAAAGACAAGGCTACTGACCCACGGGTCTCAGGATTCACCCGCTTGCGCCTCTCCTCTAATACTCTACTCCTCCTCATATCTCGTAAAATTTAAGTTTCCAACTATTTCTTTATCCACAAGCACCATCGTGCCATCCTTGATTCTTGACGTTATGAAACGGCTTGTATCCACCAGCAGCTTCACGTATGGAGCCAATGTTTCACTTTCCTGCCAAGTTTTCGCATCCTTTACGCCTCCGTTCCCGAATACGATAATTTTGTCCGACAATCGCAGACAGTACAATCTGAGTTTATTCCCAACATCAATAGGAATAACTCCAACACCATCGCCATAATTGCCCTCAGGACGGAAGTAGCGTTCCAAAGCCCCACGTTCTGCAATCTGATCTATCCAAGAAATGATGACATCTATCTCATCGTCATATTCGCAGCCCTCTGGGAATTTTTCGAAGAAAGCCTCCAGTTCAGTCAACTCCTCTCCAGCCATTCTAATACTGTAGAAGTTAACGTTGTCATATTCTTCCAGCAATTCTATGCTGTACTCTTGCTTCATGCCAAATCTTAACTTTTAAGTTATCTGCGGCAAAGATACAAACTTTAATTGAAACTACCAAATAATTAACTTAAAAATTAAGTAGTTCTTTGTGATTTCTCATTTTATTAAATTATTCAGGCTTCCTTTCTTTTTTTCTTTTTTCCTTCATTTTCCCCTTAAATGGAGTGTGAAATGAATTAAAACAAATGGCAATGGAAGAAAAGTTGGCATAAAGAATTAAGAATCAATAACCAGTCCCTTCTATGATTCTTAGAAATTTATTTCGATAATCAAAAAAAACTTTGTAACTTTGCACCCGAAGCATCAAGAGCAGACGCTCGCAAGAGCGGACTCGCCAACCGAGTTATGGAAACCACGGTGGTCAGTACGATGTGGAAGTTATGACGAGCCGAACGCAGTATCAAACTCGTTTGAATATTGCTGAGGCGAGGATTTAACTCGATGAAAATCAAGTTACATTATTCACTTCAAAAACATTCCAAGTTATGCAACAACACATTTATTACATCCGTTTTGCGCTGCGTTTCGCAGACATGCAAATCCAAGAGTTATTAACCGTTTTCAATGCCCAGGTGCAAAACCGAGGCTGGTCCAGTATGCGAGCCTACCACGACCAAGCGCTCCTCGACGAGTTCCATCGTCGCGGCATTGACACTTCAGCTATTAATGATGGCAGGGCCATCTCCTTCGCCCATCCTGTAAGATATGACTTACCCGATAACAAGTTAATTGCCATCGGGTAAACACTCTCAATGTACTCTGCCCTTGCTGTCTGCTCTTCGCAAGGGTGGAGTCTTTTCTTGTCATACGTTATTTTTTAAACGAGATCAACTCCTTGCCTCTTTTAAAAATAGGAGTTCCATACCACTTCTTTTCCCATCCCTCTTCTAAGGTACCTTCTTTACGTCTACTTTCCATTTCCTCTATTCGGGCAGCCTCAATGATGTTCCTAACATCAACGGGGGTAAAATTACGCGACATCGGTTTTATATCATACACCACGTAGTTTCCATCAGGCCTGACATAATTCATCTTCCGCATGTACTCTTCGCCACGAAGGTTATGTCCATCTAAACGATAAACCTCATACGATGGAGAGTCTGCTCCAATCTCATATAATATAAGATACTTTGCAGAAACAACATCTATATCCCCCTTCTTAAACGCGCCACTACGCTGGGTCTTGCTACTCTTTCTACGGATGTTATACATCATGTTTTGGTGAATCCATTCCTGTTGATTCTTGTCTTTACGCCAGCCGCCAATAAGGAATACCTCATTGGCAACCTCTTCAAACTCTATGAATTCTTTATTGGCAGATGGAGAACTATCCAACTCTACCTCCAACTGATATAGTTTGTTAAGTTCATCTGTAGGATTCGTGTTAAGGGTATAGTGGCGTATGGTGAAGTCTTTGCTCAACTCAGCCAATAACCTATGATTATCTTCATAGAATTTGTCATTGTTTTCCAATCCTACATACATGAATTTCTCATCACTATAAGGACGGAACACTTTACCTATACTACTGCGGAAATGTTTTTCTATGGCCCTGTGCATCCCGTCAAGTATGTTCTCGTCATTGTCGCCCTCATCTTTGTCAGCCTTTGGCTTTAGCTGAAGCGAGAAGAATGCATAATCCTTCTTTAGGAAAGATAGTACATTCTTTCTGAAACGTTCTTTTGTCCTTTCCTTGAACTCTTTCTTTAGCCCATCGTTACTTTGTGCATAAAGAGACAACACGAAAAGGAAATTGATGTCATAGTGTTGCAGCAGAAGAGTGTCTCTGTCAAACAAGCGATTCTCAAAATGCCTTATGCTCTTAATCCCGTCTCTCGCCTGAAGTTTGTCTTCATAATACCCTCTGTCTTCTTCCTTCTCGCTAATACGGGCAGAGATAAAGAAGTTAGGAGTTATGCTATACCCGTCGGTATCCTCATCTCTATATATAAGGTATGTCTTTCCTATATTCTTACGTCTTCCATGTGCATCCTTTTCATCCTCAAGGAACAATCTCAAATTATGCTGTATTACGTTCCTTGCATACGTATATTGTTTGTATTCAGAATATTCAGCTACGGGCGCACCAATTCCATAATATTTTGAGTCACCGATATAGTATATCTTGTTTTTGTTTATCAAGCCCTGGTAAGCATATATGTGGTCAACTCTCTTTCCGTCCTCCTGTGCTTTCAAATCATCTACATCAAGCCCCTTGTCTGACAACAACTCATCTACCATTGATTCGAAAACAACGTGGTAGTTCTCCACAATTAGGTAGTCTTTATACTGTTTGTCACTATGAATACTCGTTGCTCTCTCAAAGAAATCATTGCATAGTGTCCATAATTGAAGGTCTTTGTCTGAGAAGTACTTGTATCGTATCTGTTTTAATCGGACCTCTCCATAATAATCTATCCAATTTTCAAACTCCATATCGGTCAACAGCTCATAGTTGTAATTGATATTTACCTCAAAGCCGAATGCCCTTCTCATGTAGTTCAGGATAGAATAGAATATCACTAAAAGTTCTTCATCGAAATTTATCTGTCTTTTCTTGTTTATAAGGCTAAGGTATATTGGGGTACCATTCTGTATTATTGCACTTTCATGGCTTACAGTCTTTGTCCAATTCACCTTGTTCATGCCACTATGCATATTCTTCACTATAAATGTGAAGTAGTCAGGATTCTCTTCCTGAAATTTCTGCAACGACAACATGATGTCCAGATAGGTATTCGACACCTTGTCTCCTTGCATGCCAACTGCACTAATATCCTTCATCTTTACGATGCTGGACTTGGGGTTCAACCTCACAAACTCTTTCAGACCCCGATAAAGCCAAACGGTAAATCCATACAAGAAACTATAGTCACTTGTACCATAGTGGGGGTTCTCCAACAACTTCTCAACATTTACTACTTCATTGGGGTTATACCTGCCGAACAACAGTCCATTTTTGTCAAGCACCACTTTAGGAAGGAAGAAAACGCAATCAGCAAGCTGTGCGCTATAGTAATAGCCCACATAGTCCTTGCTCTTTGTGCCATCCCTCCACGTCAAGTCACCCATCAGTCGCCCAAGCGACTTGATAGCTTCAGGACTGTAATGATAACCCTCTATCAGTAGTTTCATGCCTCCGTTTCGCTTTCTTCGCTTATTTCTTCAGTTTCATTAGAGGCATCACCGTTGGAGTTTTTCTTTGGAGCTTTTGCCATCACGTTCTTCACGAAAACGCTCATGGTTTCTTCGTTCACAGAACCATCATCCTTGTAGAAGCTCTTAAATGTGATCTTTTCTGTTTTGTCGTCCTTTCCTTTCTTGTCGAATATCTCAGACTTAAAACCATACACTTTAAACACGTCGTTCCACAAGTAGAAGACCACCTTGTTTACAAATGTTGCTTTCTTTATCACTCCGTCTTGGTCTTTACAGAAGAAGAAACCTAATTTCTTGTCCTCACTATGCGTGGTCACGTCGATTACCTCGTTAATGCCTTGTAAAAAAGTCCACCAAGAGTTCTCTCCCTGTCCTTCTATTTGCCATTCCATTAAGTTTCCATTCTCATCCTTGCCCTGAGCTATTGGGGTATATTTCCACTCCCAACGACGCTTGAAAGCCGAGTCAATTGGAAATAGACTCTGGTCAGAAGTATTCATCGTGGCCCAAATATAGAGGTTCGAGGGAAGTTTCAGCTTCGTACCATTCTTCACCTCTGCAGGAATATCTTCACGTTTGGATTCTGCCAATGCTGTTTGTAGATAATCAGCAAGAGAAGAGTCCGCATCTACAGGATACTCTGATTCGCCATTCTTGCGATCGAGTAATTGGAATAAATCTCCGAATATTTGTGCGCAGTTACCTCTGTTAATCTCTTCGACAATCAGATATACATCATCTTTGGCCTTCCAAGCCTGTACATAGGCATTAGTGAAGGCCTGAGGTTCGAAATTATACACAATCTTCTCCTCAGTTGTTGTTTCACCATCTTTAGTAATAGTACTCCGTTTCATCTTTGGTTTATAGCATCCCACAAAGGTTGAGTAGTCGCTATCGGGATGGAAAGTGGTACGGTAATTGAGTTTCCCCTTGTCGTCTACTTCTCTCTTTATGGTGTTTGATTTACCTGTACCAGGAGCGCCGTAGAAGATTTGTTGAAGAGGTACTTCTTTGGAATTATCTTCCTCGTCTTCTTGTTCCGAAACGAATCTTATCTTTTCGGTATTTTTAATTCTAAGATTAATTAAAGCATCCGAATATTTGAGCAATACCCTATCGCTAATGGTATTATCATCGGAATTGAAAAATCCCCAGTTTTTTAGCGCAGTTATTGGCTTGGGGTCATTCCATTTCTTTGCGCCTTCTGTTGGATAGGTTTTTATACCTCTTAACCTATTTACTTTAATATGAAAGATAGTATCAGAGAAGTCGACACCACTCAATTCCATTAACCCTAAAATGAATGCAAACTCATTGTTATTCAAACCACCCAAGAGTAGTGATGCTTTAATAAACACATTTGGTGCTTCAATGTCAGAGTCGGAGTCACAGCCTATGACATTTCTACCAAAAGTACAAGTACTTAGGGATTCTATCAAGACCTCAATAACTTTATCTGTGTCCCCAGTTAAACGGGCCTCATAAAACTTTTTTCCTAAGTCCGTAATACGTCTAGCCGATTGGCTATTAGTCACATCCTGCCATGTAATGAATCCAAAATATGCTAAAACCTGTGTTTTCTTTGTATAACTTTGGGGTTCCTTCTTTTCATCTTCTATACCCAAATCATCCAATGCTGCCGATAATCTATTTATTAAATCAGCATTTTGAACCCAATCATTGGTATCATAGTAGATTTTCAGAGTTGCATCAAGTGTTTGAGCATCTGCATTGTTTTTAGGAATTATTAGTGCCATATTATAGTTGTTTTAAGAGCTGTTCAACAATAACTGTAATTAATCTTGATGGAATACCTTCCCCTATCACTTTTCTGATAAAGGTTTCTTTTGCCCATATCGGTATTTGCCAGTCAAGAGGAAGTGAAGAAACTATTAGTAGTTCATATATCGATAATACCCTAGGGTCAGAATATAGAATCTCTCCATTTTGTTCGTATGGTCTTCCTGGATGAACGCATGCGAGCGAAGATATGACTCCATTGTTTTGCGTAATAGTTCTTGAAGGTTTTTCCCATGCCATCCTTCTGTAATGATTATGATGTGCCACAATATGCACCCCTCCTTCTTTTTGTGGGTAATAAACAGGATTATATATAGCAGACTTGCCACTAGGTGTATGCATCATCCATTCTACCTGTTTCCACGAGTGTGTAGGAGGGTAATGCCATTTTGATATTTTTAGACCTTCTTCCTTCTTCTTCTCAAAATTTGGAAACTTCTCTAAAGTAAAATCTAAACCTTCTCGTAACATCGGGTCTAAACTTGGTAAGTTTCCTATTGCATCACGAAGAGTTACCACAGGCTCTTTGTCAGGAAATGTCCATGTAATGTTTATGTCTCTCCTTACGAGCAAATATATGTTTCTTTCTCTCATTTGGGGAATCCCATGATCCATTGCTTTAATGAGACTCTCTTCATTAAAGCAATAATCGCATAGAACACTTTTCAAATAATCAGGGATAAGCATTACCTCCCCATTAATAACGACCTTTGTATGCAGTATAGTTGGAACATTCTCGATAATAGCGAATTCTGGTTTTACCCTTCGTATAACGTCAACAGCATGAGTTATTAATTGGTTGCGTTCGTCAAATTCTAGTCTATTACCAGCTTCACTCATTCCTTGACAGGGAGGTGTTGCAAGGATGAAATTGACATTACTCTCTATTGCTTTGTTCACAATAAGAGTACGTGTTTCGTCATTTGTTATATCACCCTGTAACATCTTTGTTTTTGGATGAACACATGAATAGAAATCAGCCCTATCTTTCAACAGTTCATTGGCATATATCATTTCCACGTCGCGTAAAGCATCGAGACCAGCTTCTGCTATGCCTACATTAGAGAACAGTGACAATCCTCGCAACTTCTTCATTTTGGTAAGTTTTTAAATAGTTTTTGAACGAACAAAGGTGGAATACCTTCGCCAATTATTCGTCTGACAAAAGCTTCTCCTGTGTTTGGTGGTAGTGGCCAACTGTCAGGAATACTCATGATTCGCATTAACTCATATAGAGTCAAAGTCCTCGCATCAGAATAAATTACTTCATCATTTTCATCCTTACCAATCAATCTACCAGGATGAACATTTCCTTGAGATGATATCTTGCGATTATCCATTGTTACAGTAAAGGCTGGTGTATCCCATCTTTGGCGAGAATAGGTATTGTGATACCCTTTAACGAAAGTGCCATCATCTTTCATTGGCCTATGTTGGGGACTGTTATCAAAGGCACTCTTACCGGTTGGAGTATATTGCATCGCCTTTACCTGCCTGTATATGTGTACTGGTGGAATGTTCCATCTTGAAATAGCCAAAGCTTTTAACTTACGTTCTTCATAGAGTGGAAATAATTTCTTGAAGTCATCTTCGGATAAATCTTTAACAAAAGGGTCTATACAGGGAATCCAACCTATAGCATCTTCCATTGTTACCTTCGTTTTATCCTTTGGAGGTATTTGCCATTTTGAACTCATGTCCTTTCTTGTCATAAGGATTATCACCCTTTCTCTAGATTGGGGGACACAAAAGTCTTCTGTGTTGATAATTTCAATTGATATGCTGTAATCAACTGATAGTTCCTTTTTGATTATTTCTGTCAATAGTTTCCTGTTCCCTTCGTATTCGATTTTGGTGTTTATATAATTAGGTACATTCTCTATTGCGACGTATTGAGGCGACAAGTCTTTTATAGCTTGTATTACAGGAAGTGTCAGGTAATTCCTTTCATCATCTTCATCTTGTTGTCCAACTGTGCTCATTCCCTGACAAGGTGGGGTGGCTAGAATTACATTTACTCCTTCTTTTTCAGATTGTCTTATAATCGATTGATATATGTTAGGGTTCGTTATATCCCCACAAATCATCTTGCTTTGGGGATATATCTTTTGGTATAAATCGGCTCTTCTCTTAATAAGCTCATTAGCAACGGGTACAGCCACATTTATATCTTCCAGCATTGCTTCTGCAACACCTATATTGGCGAACAGAGATAAAACCTTATATTTTTTCTTTGACATGAAAAAGCCCTCTCTTCGTTTCGAAAAGGGGGCGTGGTAAATGAAGTGCTTAACCAAGGCTTAGGACAGCCCACATCAGACAACTATCACTCAGTCCACGCCCATATGAGCGAGAACATCCTGAAGCCTGTCTGACTGATGTGTTTCCTGAGGTCCTAATTCTGGTTAATCAGTCAATCAAGGATGTCAAAGACTCTGTATTTCCTTATTCGTTATTTTTGTTTACGTTCTCTTCTAATTAAGAGTTGTCCGCAAACACCCTGTGCGAACGGGTTAAAAACTATCGGCAACTACAAATAAAAAACGCGGGTGCTTGCATCTGCCTGTTCGATATTCAGGCCTACCACAGCCTTAGAGATAAACAGACAGAGAAACATCCCACGTTGAGGTATATAGACACCCGTAAAGTGTGCGTTGAGGATACCCGACCCTCGCAGCACACTACGGAGAGTATATACTACACCCCGTGGAGTTACCTCTTCAATGTTTTTGATCTCTAATCGATTGTGGTAGTTCGAATATCCAAAAACAAAGCGACGTAACGCCTTCTAATATGTAGTGCTCCACCCATCGGCTCCATCATCCTCAGATGACATCGCTGCCGTAACAGGCAGATGCAAATGCAAAGATATAGAATATTTTTGAAACAAACAAGGAAACTACAAGATATTTTCAAGGAATAGCTCGCTGATAGCTCAAGAAAAAGGACATTTTCGCAAAAAGACCTAACTGTTACCTAAATCGCTGGGAACGCCTTTGTAGAAAGGGGATACAGAAAGGTAACTCTCAGAAAAGACTTACTTGAGAGTTACCTGACACCTAACTGTTAGGCAACTCCTCCGCTCAAGAGGAATAGCATTCAGCAATGAAGAGGAAGCCAAGCAGTGTTTGGCGCACATCA
>CACWFY010000029.1 GCA_902760345.1 uncultured Bacteroidales bacterium
ATTGACGAGAGCGTGCGTCGTATTCTGAAGCTGAAGCAGAGCATCAGGAAATAGGCAGCCCCCAGACGGACTATCTGTTCTGGTGAACGTCGTTAATAGCTTTTTTGCAATTCCAAAAAGAAAGTTAAATACGTTAAAACTTGACCCTTTTCATTCACATTAGTAATTTTAGTAAAACACCTTTCTATCATTTAAAACGTAAATCGTTGATTCTCAATATTTAAAGCATTCTGTAACTGTAGTGGATTAACTTCTGTTATTATTGGCAATAGTGTGACGAGTATTGGAAATTTTGTTTTTGATGGTGCAGATATTCTTACTGTAATTTCTCTGATAGAGAATCCCTTTAGTATAAGTGGAAAAACATCGGACTACTATAGAACTTTTAGCAAAAACACATACAATAACGCTACACTGTATGTTCCCGTTGGTTCTATCACTAAATATATGTCAACAGAGGGTTGGAGAGATTTCGTGTTTATTGAGGAAGGTACTGGTGGTGGAGGAGCACCTACCTCACAACAGTGCGAAAACCCAATTATCAGTTATCAGCAGGGTAAACTAACGTTTGTTTGTGCAACAGAAGGAGCTACTTGTCAATATTCAATAACAGACACTGACATAAAAGCAGGCAGCGGCAACGAGGTGCAACTTACAGCGACCTATAACATCAGCGTCTATGCCATGAAGTCAGGCTATGACAACAGCGACGTGGCCACTGCTACCCTTTGCTGGATAGACCAACAACCGCAGACGGAAGGAATCACCAACGGAGTGGCTAATATCCGTGCCAATGCTGTACTGATACAGAGCGAGGGAGGTATCATCAAAGTACAAGGTTGCGACGAAGGCGAGCAAGTCAGCGTATATAGCATCAATGGCAGCCAGGCAGGCTCGTCTGTCAGCCAAAATGGTGCTGCATCAGTAAACACCAACCTGCAAACTGGTTCTATAGCCATTGTAAAGATAGGCGAAAAGAGTGTTAAGGTGGTGGTAAAGTAAAAATGATAAGTGCACAACGGAAACCCGTTGTGCACTTATGTTTCAATGAAGCCGTTTATGCATGATTGGCCATCTGGTAGATGGTACGCATAGCCTGTTGGTCAAGCACTTCCATAGCACCGAGGGTGATGGTGCCGCCACGACTGCAACGGTCGGCCAGCGTGTCGATCTCTTTGTCGGTGAGGGTGCGGTTGAGCAGTTCGCCGATACTCGTGGGCATACCGATGGCGCGATAGAAGCACTCGATGGCCTCGATACCCTTTAGGGCGGTGGCTTCAGGATGGGCGAAATCGTTGGCTACACCCATCACGTTGACGGCAAACTGGACGAAGCGACTGACGTGCTTGGGCATGACGTAACGGGCCCACGAACCCCACAAAGCGGCCAGTCCGGCACCATGGGTGACGCCATAGACGGCGCTCAGCTCGTGTTCCAAACGATGGGTGGCGAAATCCTTCTCCAGTCCGCATTCTGTCAAGTCGTTGTGTGCCAGCGAACCAGCCCACATAATCTGGGCGCGGTGTCGATAGTCTTCGGGGTTGGCAAGCACTTCAAAGACGCAGTCCTTCACGGTGCGCAACAGCGCCTCGGCAATGGCGTCGGTCAGCGTCATGTCTTCATACTTCGAGAAGTAGCGCTCCATGGTGTGCATCATGATATCGGTAGCACCTGCTGCCGTCTGATAGGGTGGCAGGGTGTAGGTCAGCTCCGGATTCATAATGCAGAAGCGGCAACGGCACAGGTCGCTGTTGATGCCGCGCTTCAGCAGTCCTTCGTCGCGGGTGATAACGCAACTGTTGGACATCTCGCTGCCTGCTGCGGGAATGGTCAGTATGACGCCGATAGGCAGACAGGCTTGCGGCGTGGCCTTGCCGGCCCAGAAGTCCCACACATCGCCGTCGTAGCCCACGCCATAGCCGATGGCCTTGGCAGAGTCGATAACGCTTCCGCCACCTACGGCGAGGATGAAGTCTACCTGTTCGCGGCGACAGAGTTCAATGCCTTCGTTGACCTTCGACAGCAGCGGGTTGGGGACGACGCCACCCAGCTCGACAAAGCTGATGCCAGCCTCACGCAGAGTGTTGAAGGCGCGGTCGAGCAGACCGGAACGACGGGCTGAGCCGCCACCATAATGAACGAGCACACGTGTTCCACCATATTGGCGGATAAGCTGTGCCAACTGTTTCTCGCTGTCGCGCCCGAAGACCACACGGGTAGGGGCATAATAGTTGAAGTCCTTGATCATGGTGTTATTGTATTTCTAAGTTTTTGAATTCTATATCCTTTGCCTCAATGACCAGCCGATAGGTGCCGGCATTGATCTGTGTGCCAGTGGTCGTCGAGAGCATCTTGAACTTGTTGGGCGTCGGCGGGAAGGACACTTCACGGTCTACCAGCACGGTACGTTTCGAGTCGGTGATGGTCATGCGAGCCTTCACAGCATTGCCGGTGGTGTTCTTGTAACGGAAGCGGAGGGCATATTCCTGTCCGAGACCGGGTTTGATGATAAAGGTGGTAGCCTTTGTTTCTTGCTTCTGTGGTTCATAAACCGTAGCTGGCCGTGCCTCAGCGTCTTGTGGCAACTCTGCCTGCGGCAGCTTGGCAATGGTGTCGGTGTCGAAGGCGTGCCAGGCCTGAGAGGTGAGAAGGTGAGAGGGTGAGGAAGTGAGAGGTGAGTCTGAAGTGACCGCAACGGCGATACCGCAGATAATGGCCTGACCAGCCTTCACCTCAGGGAACGATATGCGGAGGTGCCCATCCTTGGCCTTGGCGGTGACCACGCGCTTCATCGCACCACAGTAGCCTGCTTCAGCCCATGGGTCGAGGTCGTCGACAAGCGTCTCGCCATTGACGGCCACATCGAAGATGCGCAGACCTTCGTAGTCGGCCATCTCGCTAGCATCACGACCGTGCCAAGGCTCCACGAAGTAGAGCTCAATGCGGTAGAGGCCCGACGGAGAACCATCAGGAGTAGTGGCGACAGGCAGGTCGTACCACAGGCGGTGGCGGCCAAAGCGGAAGAACTGGAAGAGTTCGTCGCTCTGGGTACCGCGGATGTCAGTGGTGATATGGCGCTGTGAAGCCTGGAAGGGATGAATACCCTCGAAGTCTTGTCCCCACGAGTGGCTCAACAGGCTGTCGTCGGCCTGCCACAACTGGCCGTACTCATCCTTGAAGGCATCGCCGCCGCAGTTGATGCGGTAGAGGTAGTGGTAGCCGTCAGCACCTTTGACAAGGTCGTGGTTTCTGTCTGCAGCGGTAACACCACAGCCAACGGGACCTTGGGGAGCATAACGCTGCTTGTACATATAATAGGCCGGGGTAGGCTCTTCCCAAATGGTGGTGAGGCCCTTGTAGTTGATGGGGCCTATCTTGTCGATACGGCGCAAGGTCCCGTCGGGCTGGGTACGGCCAGGGTTGTCGTGCGAGGTGAAGAGCCATTGGAAGTGGCCGCAGACGCTGTCTTTAGCACTCTCGGCAAGGCGAGCCTTCGTTTCCAAAAGAGTAGTGAACGACTCTTCGCTATATTTCGCGTCGCCATGCAGGTCGATGGTGCGCCAGGCACCATATTCGCCGTTGAGCAGCTGGTCTGGACGTTTCAACTCGTTGTCGTAGTTGTTGGCCGAACCACCATAGGTGCCGCTCCAGTTCTGGATGACGTTCCAGTCGGTGCCCTCGCCACCATTGCAGGTGGTGATGAGTCGCTGGTCGCGACAGGTGGGGTCGAGCGAGCGGATGATGTCGCTACACTCTTGGGCAAACTCTTTGGGCAGTATGCTCTCGTTCTGTAGTCCCCAAAGGATGACGGAGGGAGAGTTGCGGCGCTCCTTGATCCAACGGACGAGCAATCGCTTGAAATTGTCGCGGAAGGCGGGCGTGTCGTACCAGATATGTGCTGAGAACTGGCTCCAGAAGAGCATGCCCTGTTCGTCGAGCAACTGCTGGTAAAGCAGGTTGTGCGGCTGGTGGGCCTCGCGGAAGGCATTGAAGCCAGCATTGGTGATTTGCTTGATGCGCGAACGAATCTGTTCTGGCGAGAAGGCGTGGCTATTGCCTAAGAGATGTTCGTATTCGCAGGTACCATTGATAAAGGTAGGCGTGCCGTTGAGGAAGAACTGGCGGCCCCATTTGATGTTGCGGATGCCAAAGGGTGTGCGCACCTCGTCAGTCGTTTTGCCGTCGCGCTTAATCATCGTGGCAAGACTATAGAGGTAGGGGTCGGAGAGCAACCATCGATGGGCGTTCTCTATCTTTTCGGCGTGACGCAGGGTGATGGTCTCACCAGCTTTGATGGTAGTCTGCTGCGAATGGCGGAACACCTGTTTACCACTGGCCAGCGTGAACTTGTTCACCAACTCTATCTGTTGAGGCTGTTGGGTGTAGTTTTTGACCTCTGTCTCGATGAATACGGAGTCGCAGGCGGCATTATTCCAGATATGTACGCCAAAGGGTTCGATTCGTACGGCATCTGTCTCGACGAGGCTGACTGGCCGGAAGATGCCAAAGGGCTGGCTACCCTCGCTGAAGCCCCATTCCGACGAGCAACCACCGCAGACCCACGGCGATTCCGTCTGCATGGCAGGATGGTCCACAAGTACCTCTATCTGGTTCTGGCCGTTGCGTAGCGCCTCTGTGATATCGAGCGTCCAGACAGTACGGCCAACGAGTTCCTTCGGATACTGATGGCCGTTGAGGGTAACGGTGGCGTAGGTGCCCACACCTTCAAATTGCAGGAAGTAGCGCTTGCCGTCTTGCTTCTCAGCAACGAAAGTCCGATCGTAAGTAGCTTTCCCGTGCAGATTGCCGTGGCGCAATTGGCGGTAGCCGTAGTAGTCGTCGAAGTTGTGGGGGAGGGAGATGTCCGACGGTGACCCGTCGGGAGTGGTGGCAGCAGTCCAGCCTTCGTTGAGCGAGGTGATGGTACGGCGCCCTTTACGTTCGGGCTCTGGGAAACGCACAGCCGAGCGCCCCATTGGTACGCTGGTAGCTACGGCAATGCCGCGCTGCTGGTCGTTGTTGACAGCACAATAGAAGTGGTACACCACGCCGTCGTGCTTGATTACATAGCTTTTGTGGGCAAACATCTCATCGTAGGGTTTGCTGGGCCAGATGAGGTCGTCGCCCTCCCAACGCTGCCAGTGCAGGAGGTCGCGTGAGACGGCAAAGGTGTTGAAGGCATTGTACTTACGGGAAGGGTCGTAGGCTTTGAAATAAAACATAACATAGAGGTCGCCCATCTTTGCAATCTGTGCATCACCCGTAATGATGCCGCCCACCTCATTGGCAAAGACGGGATTGCCCTCGTAGCGCTTCCATTTCTTCAGGTCGTTCGACAGGGCAATGCCGATGCGCTCTGCCTTCAGGTTGTTCTTTGGGTTGATGCCTCCGGCATTGTAGAACATCACGAAGCGTTTGCCCAACGTCTTTTGTGGGTCGTCGTAGACAGTGCTTTTGTATTGCACCAGTTTTTCCCACCACTGCACGTCCTTGTCGTTGATGCTCAGCAGCGGCTTGTTGCCCGACTGCCACTCGTGGGCTTGAGTAATGTCGCCCTGCGTCCAGGCCATGCCGATGTTCAGTGGTTCGCGTACCGCCTCGTAACCTGTACCATGACCACCGATATAAGTCATCCAGTAGTTTTTCTTGTATTTTGAGATGCCATAACTACCATCCCATGTCCAGTCGATAAGGGCAGGAAAGCCGCCACGCTGGTTCATGTCCCAGCCATCGTCCTTGTAGCTGAGCAGTCGTCCTTTGGTTGTCCAATGCAGCAGGTCGTCGCTCTCAGCCAGCCACGTCTCGTAGCCACGCCCGTCCAGTCCGTCCTTACCATTATATACCACGTATGTCATCAACCAACGGTCGCCCTTGCGGAACACTGTCGGACAGTCTATTTTGTGGTAGTTGTCCGTGGGAGCCACCACCATACCATATTTATAGGGTGTGCGCACCTCTTGGTAGATGCGCTCCATATCTTGCTGAGTGATGATGTCAGCGGCAAAACCGCTGACCACAACGAGGAACACCACGAGGGTTGTTAATAGTTGCTTCATGTCATTCGTTTATTTTTGGAATAGCCAGTCCACTTCGCTCGATGGACCACTCAAGCCGCAGTCGCGCGGATGAATATCGCTTTGGGTAAAGCCAGCCACCATGAGGATGCCCTTGGGCAGACGGATGGTGTTGCGACCAGCAGGTAAAGAATACTGGTGGATGTTGACTTTCGGCATTTGGACTATGCTGATGGCATTGGTGAGGATAGGCTCTGCCTGTCCATACTCATTGCCTGTGGCGTCAATCTCGAGTTTGGGAGCCTTGGCCCACTTGGGGTCGTCGTCCTTGAAGAGGCCCACAAGCAGACGAACAGGTTGGTCACTCTCATATTCAATGGTGGTGCCGACAATACGTGTGCTGTCACGGTTCAGTACGAAGGCTTGCAGGCCGACGAGTTCAGGGGCCAGCGAGTCGACAGGTGTGTCAGGACGGTTCTCGAAAAGCACTGCCCCCTTTTGCAGCGTAACAGTTGCTCCCTTATACTTGACTTGAACAACCTTTGCAGGCAGAATCTTTACATCTGTCTGAGCCACAGGATGCTTCAACTTCTCAATATTTTCTTTAAAGGCATCAAGCTCAGCCTGATAGACTACGGCCAGTTCGCTCCACGTCTTCATCTTACCATCGTCACCACCTACGGGAATGCGGCGCTGGGCAGTCTGCATGGAGTTGGCGTAGAGGTAGTATTCATCCGTCATTCGACTCAGGTCATACCAGATGCTAAGGCTTTGTTCCAACAATACAACAGCCGACTCCAAATAGGTGATGTCCTTCGTCCACTTGTATTGTAACACCTGTTCTGCAGCACGTACCTTTAATTGGAAGGCTTTGGCAAAGGTAGCATAGCATAGGAAGTCGTTCCAAACACGCTTGTACTCGTCGGCATGGCGGGTCGGCTTAGTGGTAATAGCGCCCATCTCGATAAGGGCGCGGTCACCGTGGTTCACACACTGGTCAACGATGTCCAGCGGCAATTCTCCGACATGCTGTTCACCCTTATACTCCTTCTCAACGTATTCGATAAGTTTTTCTCCCTGAGGCCCGCAGCTCTCGTAGAAGCCTGGGTAGATGGTGTATTTGTAGGGATTGACCAGTTCACCCATCGTCATACCAAGCAACAGGGTCTGGCGGTTACCTTCCGTGATGCCGAAACGGCGTAACAGTTTAGGTGCTATCTCGCCAGCTTCGTCGTAAGCATTCAACAGATGGGTTGCGGCAATGGTGTCAATACCGAAATAGTCGGCTAGTTCCTTCTTCCAAAATGTCTTGTCTTCGCCACGCTGATCGTTCCAGCTATAACGTCCCCATGCCTGATACCACATCCAGTCGCGATCCAACTGCTTCAGACGCTCACCGTTAGGCAACTTGTCTGCCGTATAGGGCCAGTCCCAATACGAGGCTTGCGGATAGAGGTGAAGCCCCTTCGAATGGTGTACGCGGTGCATGGCCTGAATGGTCTTCTGAATGAAGGCAGGCGACGACCATCGCCAGGGTTCGAGATTAGCCAGAATGTGTACGTTGTCGATATGTACAGGTGCTGCGTCGGCCAGCTGCCGATGGGTCTCGCCCCAAGGACCACCAGGCTCGTAGGTGGTCAGCGACTCACCTGTGTATTTCGACATGGTGTAGATGTTGGGGTAGAGGGGCAGTGATTCCTTTAGCACCAACGGCCCGTCCGTATCGTGAGAACGCAGTACGACAGGCGGAATGTCCTTGCGCCCACTGGCTGCCAGTCCATCTTTGATGCCAGGAATAATCGTCTCCTTCATCCATGTGACATCATCCTCAATCGTCGCCATAGCCTCGCCCAGACAGACGAGTAGTCCCACATTGGGATAATTCTCGATGAAGGCAGCAATGCTTTTACGAGTATAATCGGAAATCAGTGGTGTGATAGAACGGTGGCGGTCCTGTGTCTTCAGACCGTAGTGGTCGGCGAAGGGCTTGCTGAGGATGATGTTATAGAACATCTGGATGACCCAGATACCACGACGGTCGGCCTCGTGGGTGAGGAAAGAAAAGATCTCCTCGTTCTTCTTAAACGTTTCTTCGTCCACCTCCAAGGCGAAGGGATAGTCCTTGAGTTTAACTAAGGAGGCGAAAGGATGGCCATTCCATAAGTAGAGCGAGTTATATTTGTTTTCGACCATCATGTCCAGATACTTCATCCATTCTGCCTTGTCGTAGAACCAAGGGAAGTTTTCAGGGGTATAGGGATATTCGTAGACGGCATGGCCAGGCAGATACACCGTTTTTTGCAGTCCGATGCACGTGCCACGCATCACCATGCCGGGTGCTTCCGTGGTTGCCTCAATATCCAGCGTTCCCTTTTGACGAATGCACTCAGCCAGTTCTACGCAACCATAGATAACACCCGTAGCGTCGTTGCCCGATACCACCAGTCCTTTCTTGCCTTTTGTGATACTGTAGCCTTCAGCAGGACCATTGCCCGCATTTGTCAACGTGATACGTAAACCTTTTTTGGGCGTTACCTCGTAGCCCATCGCTGT
The DNA here is from genome assembly GCA_902760345.1 of uncultured Bacteroidales bacterium. Classification (GTDB taxonomy): domain Bacteria; phylum Bacteroidota; class Bacteroidia; order Bacteroidales; family Bacteroidaceae; genus Prevotella. The sequence goes on from CACWFY010000029.1 coordinate 8,568, forward strand.
GAGCTTCTTCTGCAGATACTCCGCAGCATATTGCTCTCGGTTAGATGCATGCTTCTGTGTTACAATGCTGACCCGTTGAGCCATAGCGGTCAATGTCAAACAAATGAAGATGCCGAAAACGATATTTCTTTTCATGTTTTAGTGATTACCCTTATTTATAATATAAAGACTGACAATCTGCCGTTTTGTCATCATCATATATTTTTTCCTGCGTTCTTGATGGTTTGCGCAAAATAATTCGTAACTTTGCAAAACAAACAGTAATAGCAATGGAACGAAATAACGAACTGCTCACAGCGTGGGACTTCGTGGAATACACTGGTCGCAGTATCTTCTTGACAGGCAGGGCCGGAACAGGAAAAACGACATTTCTCAAGATGGTGGTGGAGCGTAGTAGCAAGCGCAGCATTGTGGTGGCACCGACGGGTGTGGCTGCCATCAATGCGGGTGGCATGACCATCCATTCCTTCTTCCAACTACCCTTTGCCCCTTTTGTCCCTGGCGCTAAAGTGGAGAGTAAGTTTGACTTCAGCAAGGAAAAACGCAAGATTATTGCGTCGCTCGACCTCTTGATTATCGACGAGATATCGATGGTGCGTAGTGATTTGCTGGATGCCATTGATAGCGTGTTGCGCCGTTTCCGTAATCGTTATAAGCCCTTCGGTGGGGTACAATTGCTGATGATTGGAGACCTCCAGCAGTTGACACCTGTGGTGACACCCGAAGACGAACGGATGCTCATTCCCTATTACGACACACCTTATTTTTTTGGATCGAAGGCTTTGGCCCAGATAGAGTACGTGACCATCCAGTTGGAAAAAGTATATCGCCAGCAGGATGACACGTTTCTGACGCTGTTGAACCATATCCGCGAGGGCCAGGCCTCTGTAGCTGAACTACAGCTGTTGAACAGTCGCTATCAGCCAGCATTTCTACCTAAACCTGAAGAAGGCTACATTCGGTTGACCACGCATAACCAGATGGCCACTAACTATAATGAGTCAGAACTGCAGAAATTGCCTGGCTGCGCCTTTCATTATCGCGCATCAATCGAGGGCACATTCCCAGACTATTCCTATCCTACAGCCGAGACCCTAACGTTGAAAGAAGGGGCGCAGGTGATGTTCGTGAAGAACGACCCTTCTGGCGAGCACCGCTACTATAATGGGCGCATCGGTCATGTGACACTGGCTGAAGATAACCGCTTGGAGGTCTTTTGTCCTGGTGATGCTGATGCCATTGAGGTGGAGCCGTTGGTATGGGAGAACGCACGCTATACGCTGAATCCGGAAACGCGCGAGATTGAGACGGAGGTGTTAGGCAAATTCACGCAACTACCGTTACGACTGGCTTGGGCCATTACCATCCATAAGAGTCAGGGACTCACTTTCGAACGTGCCATCATCGATGCCAGCCTGTCGTTTGCTCCTGGTCAGGTGTATGTGGCACTGAGCCGTTGTAAGACACTGGAGGGAATGGTGCTTGCCTCACAGATTCCACCACAGGCCATCATTAGCGATGAGCGTGTGGAAAACTATATCTCACATCAGGAAGAGGCTGCCCAACGCAGTATCGAGCAACTGCCGACGCTCAAGGACGAGTACTATCGCTACTTGTTGATGGAACTCTTCGATTTCCGTGACATCCTGTATCGTGAAGAATATCTCGGAAGACTGATCATCGAATTCTTCTATCACGCCCATACCGATATCGCAGAATTGCATAAACGGGCACTTGAGGACTACCGACAGCAGGTTATCGCGGTTGCTGACAAGTGGCGTGCCATGATTCAACAGATGACCATAGCGGCACTACATGAGGAAGACTTCTTGGAGCGTGTCAAGCGTAGTGCCTCCTATTTTGAGAAGACTATCTATCAGGTGTTGGCCAAGCCTTTGGCACAGGTGCCCAATATCAAGTCGCAGAACAAGTTGGCCATGAAACGTCTTACGGAAAACCATGCCGACCTTCGTCAGGCTTGGCTCTCGTGCCGTTACCTGCTTCAGCAGATGACACAGCACACTTTCACAACGTGCGATTATCTGCGACAGAAACAGCACTCCCTGCTTGATGCAATGGATGCTGATGTGTCACAGCAAAAGAAGAAGGCTTCTGCCAAGAGGAAGAAGAAAAAGTAATATCATTGCATCATGCTGACGGAGAAGACGATGGAGAAACTGCGAATCCTTGCAGAGTCGGCGAAGTACGATGTGTCGTGCTCGTCGAGTGGTACTGTGCGCAAGGGCAAGCAGGGCATGGTGGGCAATACCGTTGGTGGCGTGGGTATCTGTCACTCTTTTGCTGACGACGGACGTTGCATCTCGTTGCTGAAGGTGATGCTGACCAACTACTGCATGTATGACTGTGCCTACTGTATCAATCGTCGCACCAACGACATCAAGCGGGCGACGCTCTCCGTCTCGGAACTCGAGGAAATCACGATGGAGTTCTATCGCCGTAACTACATTGAGGGGCTTTTTCTGTCGAGTGGTGTTGTGCGCAATCCTGACTACACGATGGAGCGCCTGACAGCTATTGTACGCGACCTGCGCACCGTCCACCGTTTTAATGGCTACATCCATCTGAAAACCATTCCTGGAGCTTCGCAGGAGCTATTGCAGGAGGCCGGCCGCTATGCCGACCGAATGAGCGTCAATATCGAGATTCCCAAGGAGGAGTCGCTGAAGGCATTGGCACCTGAGAAGGACCATAAGAGTATCTTCCTGCCTATGTCGCAGATTCAGCAGGGGGTATTGGAAAACAAGGAAGATAGGAAAAAGTTCCGCCATGCACCGAGGTTTGTGCCTGCTGGACAGTCGACGCAGATGATTGTGGGCGCCACGAAGGAGAGTGACCTGGACATTTTGAAGATGTCCAACGCCATGTACCAACAGCCTTCAATGCGACGTGTGTATTACTCGGGCTATGTCAGCGTCAATACCTACGACCCGCGTCTGCCAGTTTTAAAACAGCCGCCCTTGGTGCGCGAGAACCGCCTCTATCAGGCCGACTGGCTTATGCGCTTCTACCATTTCAACGTGGATGAGATAGTTGATGATAAGCACACCCACCTCGACCTCGACGTCGACCCTAAACTCGGTTGGGCATTAAGACATCCGGAGTTTTTTCCAGTCGATATCAATAAAGCATCGTATGAAGATATCCTTCGTGTACCAGGCATTGGTGTAAAGAGTGCTGTGCTTATCGTGAACTCGCGCCGTTTTAACCGCATCACCTCTTATCATTTGAAGAAGATGGGCGTGGTGATGAAGAAAGCCAAGTATTTCATTACTTGCGGAGAGCTGACCTCCGCCTTCTCGCAACCCATCATCGGCATCAATGAATTACGTCCTGAGCGTCTGCGCCCGCTGCTACTTTCGAAGACCCAGCAGAAACGGGCTGCTGCTGAACAACAATTGACGTTTGATTTTAAAGACGATGAAAACTCGTGAACTATGCAGGTATACGTTTTCGATAATACGCTTGACGGGCTATTGACAGCTGTGTTCGACAGTTTCTTTCTTCGCCAGCAGCCAGAGTACCTGTTGGCTGAAGGGGAGCAGTTGCCGCTATTTGCCGATGAGTCGCATAGGGTTGTGACGGATAGCGAGAAAGCTGAGCGTGTATGGAAGGGACTAGAGAAACAACTGTCTAAAGACGGGTTGCACATGATTACCATTAGTTGGCTATCAGAGGAACGGTCATTGAATCAGCCACTATTTAATTTTATCTGCAAGGTGTTCCGTATGAAGGTGAGAGACCTTGAGCGCAATGCATCGGATGAGGATGTACTGGAAGTACGTAATACCTGTCGACGGGTGCTTCATGAGCAGTTGCGCATGAAGCAGTTTATCCGTTTCCAGAAAGCAAAGGATGGTACCTATCTGGGAGTTGTCTCGCCAGACCACAACGTACTGCCACTTATCATCGACCACTTTCAGGATCGTTTTAACGACCAACCGTGGCTGATTTATGATGCGAAGCGGCACTACGGCTACTATTATGACGGGAAAGCCGTTATTCGCGTAACTTTTGAGGATGAGACCTCTGTGCCCTTCGATCTATCGAACGGTAAGATGCATGAGGAGGTGCTGAGCGAGAACGACAAGATATTTCAGGACCTCTGGCGCACCTATTTCAAGGCCATCTGCATCAAGGAGCGGATGAACCCCAAGAAGCAGCTCAGCGATATGCCGCGCCGCTACTGGAAATATATGACCGAGAAGAATTAGAAGCTATTTCAATTTGCTCAAATCAATCTGCTTGTAGGCTATGCGCTGACGACGCCAGGTGTAGACGCAATGCAGGGTGCCGTCGCGTCCCTGGATGATGGCAGGATAGCTGTACTGGTCGATGGGTGAATCCTCAAGGGTGAGTGCGTGATGCCAGTGTGTGCCGTCGTCGCTGAGGGCAATAGAACAAGGCGTTCGTACGCCTTTCTTAGTTAGAGGTAGTGTCTCAAAATTGTTGTAGATGAGTACGTGACGTCCGTCTTGCAGGGTTACAGCATCTGTACCACTTTGGTTATTCTCTATGTCGAGTAGGGTGACGGCTGTCCACGTGTTACCATTGTCTGAAGAATATGAGGTGGCGATATGGGCATTATGGGTGCGCATGAGCACCTGCAGGCGACCATCCTTGAGTTTCAGGATAGAAGGCTGTATGCAGTCAATGGGATGCAGCTGGTTGTCGTCCGTCTTGATGGCCTCGGTACTCTCTACAGGAACGTACTTCCACTGTTTGGTTTTCAGGTCATAGATCTCCATGTGGAAGCGCCAGCCATTGTCTTCTGTCGAAGAAGGACAGAGCAGGCATCCGTTGATGAGTTCGGGCTTATTCTTGATGGGACCAAGGAATCCGTCAGGGAGTGGTTCTCTTTTGCTCCAGGTCTTGCCGCCGTCCTTCGATTTTGTAAGCCATCCTGTCCACTCGCTGACGCTGGGACCTATCTTAAAGAACAGCCACAGTTCACCGTCAGGCATCTCATAGAGGACAGGATTCCAACAGGCATGACGCCCTTCAGGGAAGACACCGTCGGCCACCATCATCGGTGCACTCCAGACGTCGGCACCCTTCGGCTTACGACTTACCCAGATGCAGACATCGGGATTCCTTTCCTTGGTACCGCCAAAGTACGCCACCACGAGATCGCCTTTCTTCGTCTCGACGATGGTCGACGCGTGGGCCTCAGGGAAGGGTGCTTTGGTGTAGAGAAACTCGTCCTTCACGATGGCGGGATGAGAAGAGGGAATGTCTACGCTGAAATGATAACTGCCAGAGCCAATGGTCTTTGTCTCACCATTAGGCAGACAGACGTCAGCTGTGGTGTTGCTGGGAACGGTGACGTCCCAATCCAGATGCTGAAGCGTCTTCTTCCAATGGCTTTTGATGGTACCATAAGGCGAGTCGTAGCTTACGTTCGTCCACTCGCAGTCTTGAATGTCGAAAGCAGGTTTTAATATAATGTGCTTATAGGCATCGGCACTACGAATACCACCCAAATACTGATAACACCAAGTGAGCAGGTCACCTAACAGCATTACGTGATTACCGGAGTTCATTTTGGGATTGGCTTTATCACCGTTCCACAGTTCCCAGATGGTGGTGGCACCGTTTTCCGTCATGTATCCCCACGAAGGGTAAGTCTTGCTGGTGGCTAGTCGATAGGCCACATCGGGAAAACCGTTGTCTGAGAGTCCTCGCAGAAGCCACGAGATACCAATGACGCCACACGATACATGATGCTTATTCTGAACACAGATATTTTCCACCACATTCTTAATGACGTCATCTTTGCAGTCGTCTGGTACAATGCCAATAGCTAACGGGAGAATGTTGGCCGTCACCGTATTGTTTCCATAGAATACAGAATCAGGATAGAGCACATGGCCAGGACGGGGCGACGTGCCTCGCTTCACAGTCAGGAATTTCTTGTTAAATGCTCTCGCCATCTGTTCGCGGATGGGACGCCAATAGTCTGCCTCGCAGCCCCATTGTTCCATCAACTGCATGGTACGGATGATGTAAGCCGTAGAGATGAGCGTTACGTCCGTCTTGCGAGCTGGGTCTTGCGAGTGGATGAGGTCCAATTTTTCAGGTGGTACGCACCAGTCAGCATACTTTCCACAATGGATGATACCGTCACGACTGTATTCTTCGATGATATGCTGTACCCATTTCTTGATGTACGGATAGCAGCGTTCGATGGCCTCACGATTACCATACTGGCGCCACAGCATATCGCACGAGAAGGGGAGTGCTGCTGCCCACGCCACATCGTCGCTATAGTAATTCCAGAAGGCAGGGGCTACATCAGGAATACAACCGTCCGTACGCTGTGCCTCGCAGATGTCGCGCATCCATTTGGTGTACAGGCGCTCGTTGTCGAAGAGGAAGCTCTCGCCCAACGCCCCTATCGTACGATCACCCAGCCAAGGCTGGCGTTCGTCGCGCTGCGGACAGTCGAGAGGCATGCCCTTATAGTTGTCCAAGATGCCCCACCAGGCGTTCTTCATCACCTTGTTTAATATGGTATCAGAGCACTCGAACTGACCTGTCGATAGCATCTCGTCGGCTACCACTTCGGCCACAAAATCATCTTTCGTAGCATTCTTCAGGCCAATGACTTCTGCATACTTAAAGCCATGATAGACAAACGTCGGACGCCACCAACGACCGTTCTGACCCTCGTCGCCATTGCAGATGTAGATGTCTGTAGAACGGGCATTGCGGAAGTTATCACGATAGAGTGTGCCGTCAGCATTCAGCTTCTCTGCATAGACAATGCGGATGGTATCTCCTTTCTGTCCGCGCACTCTGACTTTTAGCCAGCCTGCAATGTTTTGGCCAATATCGATGATGTTTCCCTTCAATGACTGCGGGGTAATCTGTTGCAACATCTTCATTCCTGGTGTCATCTGGGCACGCAGATAAGCCTGCGGAATATCTGTACGCTCAGCATTCAACCATTTTGAAGTGTTGGAGCCCACATCACTCCAGCCAAGCATCTCCTTACGGGCATCATATTCCTCGCCATCATATTCGTTGTTGGCACGAATCGGACCGTCGGCAGTAATCTTCCACCCCTTGTCGTCAGTCTGCAGGCGCTGTGTGGTGCCGTCGGTATATTCCACGATAACATTGATACGGCACTTGGGATAGCCAAAGGTATGAATCTTGTAGGGCTTGTGCTGTTGCATGGGGAAATAGCGACCATTGCCTAACACAATGCCGAGGCAGAGACACTTCCCCGCTCCTTCACACATGAGAGGATACTTTTCAATGCTCTCTGTGATGTCGTAGGTGTTGTAATAGATGGTCTTGCGATAGTCGGAGGGAACAGGCTGAAGCACACCATCGCCCATGCGCTGGCCATTGACATAGAATTCATGCAGTCCGATACCTGCCACGTAGGCGGTAGCACGTTTTATCTCTTTGTCCTTCAACTGAAAGTCTTTGCGCAGATAACGGGCGGCCATACGGGTGTGCATGCCTCGTTCTTCACCAGGCAACAGACGTTCCAACCCTATCCAATAACCGCTCCACTTGCCTTCGTCAAGCAGACCAATACTGAAACGTGCATGGTTACTCCACTCCGATTCACCTGCGGTAGTCCATACCTTCACGCGCCATGTGCAGTGGGTATTACTTTGTAACTTCTTACCAGCAGAGGGTATCCATAGCTGTTGGTCGCTATCAATCTTGTCCGTGTTCCATACTTCGCCATTGTCGTCGTTGACAATAATCTGATAGGCAGTCTGGCGGACGTTCTGCTTGTCGCTCGCTATCTGCCACGAAAAACGAGGCTCGGCAGTGTCGATGCCTAACGGATTGTCCAGATTCTCTACGCGCAGGTTTCCCACGCTCACGTCAGGTTTTACTACCTTTTTCTTGGCTGCTGAGGCCGAAAGCGACAGCATTGCTAGCAATATGACAAGCAGGCTATTCATTCAGATCCCTTTCCTTAGCTTTGTAACCATCAGACGATAACTCTATCTGGCCTTTCGTCAGATAATCCTTGTCGCTGTCGATAGCTATCAACACACCATCCTCAACGCGTGACGACTGTGGATGATAACGGAACGTCAACACCTTATTGTCGAACTCGCCTAAATACTTCAGTTTGCCTGTAGCAGCAGTCATCCACCACACATTCTTCTTCGCACCACTGATCTTTGTCAGGTCGAGTTTCATCGGATTGTTGTTGTAGTTATAGACCAAGAGATAGTCGTTGCCGCGTGTGGCGATGAGGCGGTTGTACTTCTCGCCATTGTCCTGAATGATGCTTTGGTCGGCTACACGCTCAAAGTAGGGGAAAGACAAGATGAGGCGCTTCAAGTATTGCATCTGATTGTATCCAGGATCTTTCAGCCCCTGATACCATGCCTTCACGTCACCCGCATCACCATAGCTTGTGGGATAGCCGGGCTTTAGCATCTGCATGATGGCATTATGGCCATAGGTATGGCCGCAACTGCCGGCAAATACGCTCCAATAGGCATAGCGGCGTACGTCGTAGTCCTGCCAGCGGGCTTCATTGGGGTCGTGTAGTCCAACAGGAATGTCCTCATACGAAGGCTCTGCGTCAAGCACGGGTTTAATGGGGTTGTACTTCCACGTCGAGTCCACATACATCCAGTTATCCTCCTCCGTGTTGTCAGGAATGGGATAGTCGGCATTACCCATGCGCTGTCCGTAGCGGCGGTGTCCACTTTGGAATGTGTGGAAATCAAGCCATGCGGCCTTGCTCCACCACTTGGCAGAGGTATAGCGTCCACGGGGATGATAGGTCATCAGGTGGTTCTTGTCTATCGACTTGATAGTGGTGGCCAGTGTCTCCCACACCTCAGGTTTAATATCGCCCTGGATATCGCCACCCATGAACCAGATGATGTTGGGCTTGTTCTTATAGCGGTTGGCCAGAAAGGTCCCGTACTTTTTAGCGTCCTCTACGTTCAGCAGGCCAGCCTTTACCAGTCCACCCCAGATACACACCATACCTATGTAGATACCTTTGTCAGCCGCTTGGTCGATGATGTAGTCCATGTGGTCCCAATAGCCGTAAACGCCCTTGCGGTTGATGTCTTTAAAATTCCATCCGTCAATATTGGACATCTGTCCATAGATGTTGTAGGCTGGTACACCGTCGATAACCTGAATCTGCACCACGTTGTAGCCCGCCTTGGCACAACTCTGCAGATACCACTCTGCCTCCGCTCTGTCGAGACGCTCAGGCAAGAGCCACCCCGTCTCGCCCAACCAGAAGAAGGGCTGTCCGTTCTCGAACTGCAGATAACGCTGGTTATCTGAAACACGCAACTTGCCGTTGTCCCACGGCTTGCCTGCCTGTGCCGACAATGTCAGCAGGGCAAGCCCCATTATCATCAAGAACTTTCTCATAGTCGTCTTTGTATATATAAAAAAGACTGATGACAAGTGTTTTTGTCATCAGCCTTTATTGTATGGTAAGCGGGAAACGACTTACAACTGGTATTCTAGCATCACCATAGTGTAGGGCTCCAAGTCAAGGTTGAACTTCTTCTGAGCTTTGATGGTCTCTTTCTTAGGAGCGATAGGCTGTGCATCATAGTTGTTCTCATCGTTAGGCTGACCACTCAGCGTTGTAATGGTGGCAGTCTTTTTCACGCCAAAGCGTGACAGGTTGATATTTGCCTTCTTCGCTTCATCACCAGCATTTACCAGTTTGACGTAGAGTCTGCGGGTCTTTACGTTCAGTATGACACTCTGTCCGTAGTGTACATTCTCCTGAGGCTGAATGACACCAGCCTCGTCACCCTCGAACTGTACGCAGTCGCCATAGAAGTACTGTCCGGCACTCTGCCCGAAGAGTTGCTGTACATAGTAGCTGCAGGTCAGGTAGGGTCGCTCATTGTCGAAGTAGATCATGTCTGGGTTCCAGTTGGTGTTGGTCTTTCTGGCAAAGAGCGGTGCGTAAGAGGTCATGCAGACGATGTCAGCATTGCGCTCAACATGCAATAGGTAGAGACCTTCGGCTAGGGCGTCGATGAGCTTCTTATCCTTGGCAGCATACTCGCCCAGATACACCTTCGTCTTGCGGTCACGGGGGTAGTTGTCGTACTGACGCTTGTTCAGGAAGTAGGTGTTGGGTTCATAATAGTGCTCGTCGATGATGGGCATACCCAGTTCCTCGGCCAGTTTCCAGCCATTCTCAAGGTCAGCGTTGCCTGGGTGAGAACCAGGACCTGCAGTACCAACAATCACAATTTCTGGGTGAGCCTTCGTGACACGCTCGTAGATATACTTGAAACGCTCGCAGAACTCTGGCGAAATCTTTTCCTCATTACCTAAGCCCAGATACTTCAGATTGAAGGGCTTGGGGTGTCCTGCATCTGCACGCATCTTAGCCCATCTGTTGGTAGCAGGATCACCATTGGCCCACTCAATAAGGTCAATGGCCTCAGCTACCCACTCGTCCATCTCGCTCATGGGAACGACATCCTGAGCTTGTGTGGGATATAAGCCCCAGCCACCGTTGGTACCCTGACAACTGACTCCGCAAGGCAGAATGGGTACGGGCTCCATGCCAAGGTCTTCGCAGAACTGGAAATACTCGAAGTATCCCAGACCCATGCTCTGGTGGTAACCCCATGTGTTCTTCAGTCCACGACGTGTCTCTTTCGGACCGATGGTGGTCTTCCAACGATAGGTGTCCCAGAAACCGTCGCCACCGCCATGTACTACGCAACCACCAGGGAAGCGCATGAACTTGGGCTGCAGGTCGGCCAGTGCCTGGGCAAGGTCTTTACGCAGACCATGTCCCTTATAAGTGTCCTGAGGCATCAATGATACCATGTCAACATCCAGATCTCCCAGCTCCAGGGCCAGCAGTTGCAGAGTGGCATTCTTGCAGTCTGCTGTTGGTGTCAACTCGGCTTCGTATTTTTTCCAGTTCTTTGTGTCGGCAGTTACTGTAGCTTCAGCCAGCAGTTTTGGGTCTTTTCCCCAGCCTTGTGGTTCAACAAGAGCTACGCGGATGGGTTTTGTTGCACCTTTTGAGTTGCGGAAGAAGGCAGAGAACGTGTATTTTTCACCAGCTTTCACGCTGATACCGTCGAAACCGCCGTTCTCAATACCAAAACCTCTCCAACCCTTATAGTCGTAGAATTCTCTCACGCGTTCAATTTTCAGTCGCATGTAGGTGGGATTGTTTGGATGAATACCTCCCGTCTTGCGTACCTCCAGGGTTCCCAGCGAGTGGCCTGGACGAATCTGCTTCCAGGCAGTGCCAGCTCCCCAGCCGTCTTTCTCGGCAGGACTGTACTCGAAAGAGCCGTTTTGTACCAATTCGGCATAGAGGCCACCATCTGCTGCAGAGCTGATGTCCTCGAAGAAGATGCCAAGTAATTCATCACTGATAGCCTTGCCGCCCTTGGGAGCGTTCATCGGCTTCTGGGCATTCAGCCCTAAAGTCACTGCCACCAATAGGGCAGCACATGAGAAGAATTTGTTCATATTGTTTTTAGTCGTTAAGATTTCTGCTTGCAAATATACACATAATTATGCATACAGCCATCAGACTGCTAACAATATGCAACAAAACAAAAACTATTTGCTACAATCTTCCTAAAAGAGCACGTAGGTGCTACCTGCTTTTGTCGACAGCTCGTAAAGTCCATCAGCCTTGCGTTTTTTCAGGTCTTTACCCTTTAAAGGGGTATTCGAACGTACCTTACAGAGCCCTCCGTTAGGCGAGTGAATAGCAGCTTTGATGAGTTTTCCGTCTTTCCAGTCTATATCGACCACAAAGCCCCCACGAGCCACGAGCCCCTTCACGCTGCCTTCTTTCCATACAGCGGGTAATGCGGGCAGCAGATAGATAAAGTCATCGTAGCTCTGCATCAGCATCTCGGCAATTCCTGCCGTACAACCAAAGTTACCATCAATCTGAAAGGGAGGGTGGGCGTCAAACATATTTGGATATGTACCTCCACGCTGCTTGATGGCTCCATAAATCAGGAACGTGTCAGCCGTCAGCGTCAACTGATCCTTGATGAGCTTGTAGGCGTGTTCGCCATCCAACAGACGGGCCCACGAACAGACCTTCCATCCCATCGACCAACCTGTGCTGACGTCGCCACGGGCTTCGATGGAAGTACGTGCGGCTTTCCAGAGGTCAGGGGTGCGATAAGGCGATATCTGGCTTGAGGGGTAGAGGCCATAGAGATGCGAGAAATGGCGATGGTCATCTTTGGGGTCGTCCAGGTCGTCGAGCCACTCTTGCAACTGGCCCCAACGACCAATCTGCATGGGAGGAAGCTGCTTTAATTGAGTGTTGAGCGTTGAGAGTAGAGCGTTGTCTTCGCCTAGAATCTTCGCAGCTTCCAAGACGTTGGTATACAACTCTGTTACTAACTGGTTGTCCATCGTGACTCCTGCATCTAAAGGTGTAGGACGTCCCTTGCCGCCATGTTCTGGTGACTCGCCAGGACAAACGACAAGCCACCCCCTTGTGGGGTGCTTTTGTAGTGTTTGCGAATAGAAGCGCGCGGCATCGAGCATGATGGGGTAGTACTGAAGCAGGAAATTCTTGTCGCCCGTATAGAGATAGTGCTCCCACAGATGGTGACAAAACCATGCAGACCCCATGGGCCATAGTCCCGTCTGAGCACGATCGACAGGCCCTGTGATGCGCCATTGGTCTGTGTTATGGTGCAACACCCAGCCTTCCACACCATACATGTCGCGAGCAGTCTGCTTACCCTGTTCATAGACTTCGCGAATCAGTTTGAACAGCGGCTCGTTTAGCTCCGTCAGGTTGCAAACCTCTGAAGGCCAATAGTTCATCTCAAGATTGATGTTCGTGGTGTATTTTGAGTCCCATGAGGGGAACATTTTATCGTTCCAGATGCCTTGCAGATTGGCAGGATTCATGTTGTCGGGCTGCGAGGAAGAAATCAGCAGATAGCGTCCGAACTGGAAGTAGGTAGCCACGAGGTAATTGTCAGTAACCCTGCCAAACTGTTCAATACGCTTGTTCATGGGAACCTTGGCATACTGGTCGGGCCCCAGGTCAAGCGTCACGCGATTGTAATATTGCTTGTAGGTGTTGGTGTGCAGGGCTTTCAGCGCTTCATAGCCTAAAGCCATTGCCCCATGCAGGCGTTCACGGGATTGAGTCTCCTCATTACTAGTAATGTCTTTATAACTTTTGACGTTGGTGCCTACAGTTATATATAAGGTGGCTTCGTCGGCACCTGTTACGCTGAGAATTCCATTTGAACCACTCACCTTGCCACCTTTCGTGTCAACAGCCATACGTCCCATAAAGCGCACCTTACCTTTCAGGCCTTCATGTTTGCTGGAAACACCTAACAGCGTTGCCTCGTTGCCGTCCATGTTGATGAGCGGGTTCTCGTGAGGCGACGTCATGTTGGCTGTAAACGTAATCTTCCCTTTTTCGCTGGCTGTCAGATGGATAGCGATGACGTGGTGCCCCCCCAATGGCGCTATCGTTTCTCGCTCGTATTGCACACCATCCACGCTGTATCGCACCACGCTTTTGGCATGGTCCAAGTCCAACCACCGTTCGTAGTTCTGGTAGTCGGTGTGTCCAGGCATTGCGATATACAGGTCGCCAAACGGCTGATAGGGCATACCCATGTTTTGTCCTGCCGCATTGGGCATCACCTCTGCGTTGGCCAACTCCTGTGCCTCCTTGTATTTGCCTTCGAAAATGAGTTGGCGAACTTTGGGAAGCACCTTCTTGGCGTTGGGGTTCACCACGTTATTGGGCTGACCTGCCCAGATGGTTTCCTCGTTGATTTGAATATGCTCCACAGCAGGCGTGCCAAACACCATACCGCCCATCACGCCATTGCCGATAGGCAGGGCCTGTGTCCACGTCTGTGCAGGCTGGTCGTACCATAATCTGTGTTGCGCTGCGGCAAAGGCGTAGCATACGGTAATGAGGGCTAAGAGGGCTATTCTTTTCATTTATACAGCGATTTCAGCGTTTCTTCTGGTTCGATGTCTATCTTGCTTTCGTCGAGCATGGTGCGGTCGAGGCCGAAGACGTCGATAAAAAAGTCGTAGACGGCCTGTCGCTTGTTTTCCTTGAAGTCGTGGCGCTCGTTGGGCAGGTGGACGTTGCGAACCTTATCTTGGGCTCCATAGAAGCCGTAGATGCGTTGCAGGTAGGGGAATTCCAGCGTGGGCACGCTCGAGGTCCAGTCGCCACCATCGCTCACAATGAGCATGGGTTTAGGGGCTATGACTGCTGCCAGTTCAGGCTCACACGTGCCACTAGCTGCGAGTTGTACGGGTTTACCGCTCTCGCAAGGACATCCTCCGTCGAAGTGCGAGGCCAGATGAACCACAGGTGCTGAGGCCGTGACGCGCTCGTCCAACAACGAGAGCATGACGGTATGCGTGCCACCACCGGAACCACCCATAACACCCACACGCTCCGTATCGATGTCCTTACGGTTTTTCAGCATCCAGTCGAGCAAGACATAGCCACAGGCAGCCTGATACACGTGGGCACGACTGCTATGATGGTCGCCCACCTCCTTCTCGCTCTCGCCCCAGCCATACAGGTCGAAATCGACACAGACGGCTCCCATACGAGCCAGCGTACCCAGTCGCTGTTGCTCGTCCTTACGATAGCGGTAGGGCCAGTGGCCGTCGGGACAGACAATCAGCGCATGTTGAAAGTCCGTACTCACGGCTTTCTTATTTTTTATTTTTTCTTTTTTATTTAGCCCAAAGGGCGCGTAGATGGTGCCGAACAAGTGCTGTCCGGGTGTCAGTTCGATGCAGATGTTCTGTGTGGTGTATCCGTCGTGCTTGCGAATCTTCGAGAGGATGACGGGGCGCACCAGATTGCCCTTTTTGTCCTTCACCAGGACGCACGAATCGAGGAACTTGTCTAGTTCCAGGCGTTGGCGAACCTCACGGCGCAGGGTGTCGCGACGGGCCTCCCATTGTTCCTTGTTGTTGTACAATGACGACAGCCAGTCGAGCATCATCTTACCCTCCTGCTCGTGGCGGCGCGGATATTCGTACAGCTTAATCTTATACGTATTGCCGCTCTGCTTCCACCAGTTCCAGTCGTAGTATTTGCAGATGTTGTCGAGCGTCATCTCGAGCGAGTAGGGGCGTACACGGAAGTCGGCATACGGCATTCGCTTGCCTACAGTGTCGATATTGCTGTCGAACTTGAACTTCACGCCAAAGCGCTTGGCCACGTCCTGCATCAGTTCTGACACAGGGCGCTCAAATTGCGTTTCGTAGCTTTGTGCGGAGGCTGCCAGCGGTAGCCAGACACAGAGATATAACAATATCTTCTTCATTTGTAGATGGGTCCAAAGTTTGCGCAGGCACGATAGTCGGCTCCCTCTTTGTCCATTCCGAAGGCGTTCCAGCAGGCCGGACGGAAGATGTCCTTATCCTCGATATTGTGCATGCAGACGGGGATGCGCAGCATAGCGCAGAGCGTGATGAGGTCGGCACCTACGTGTCCGTAGCAGATGGCGCCGTGGTTGGCACCCCAGTTGTTCATCACGCTGTACACGTCCTTGAAGGCATCCTTCGTGGGGTCCAGTCGTGGAGCAAACCACGTGGTAGGCCATGTGGGGTCGGTACGCTTGTCCAGAATATCGTGTGTCTTGGGGGCAAGCTCAACGGTCCAGCCCTCAGCCAGTTGCAGCACAGGACCTAAGCCAGCCACGAGGTTCAGGCGCAGCATGGTCATCGGCATACCGCCCTTGGTGACGAAATGGCTCGAATAGCCGCCACCACGGAAGTAGTCGCGATCGGCAGGCATCCACGAGGTAGCCTTCAGACAAGCCTCCATGTCTTCGCTCTTCATCTCCCAGAAGTTCTTGATGGTAGGCTTGCCGTCCTTGTCGCTCATAGCGCCTGTAGCATCGAGGGTGGTGGCACCACTATTGATCAGGTGGATGAAACCCTGGGCGGCCTGACCCTCAGGCTTCTTGCCAGCCACACGCTCCACAGCCTCAGGACTCCAGTAGGTACGGATGTCTGAGAACATCACTCCCTTGTTCGTCAACAGGTGTCCGAACAGCATCGACATACCGTTCAGGAAGTCGTTCTCCGTAGCCAGCGTGTAAGCCTCGCGAGGTCCGTTCCAGTCGAACGAGGTACACATCATCGACTCAGGGAAGTCGAAGTTGGGCTTGTAGTCCGTCCACTGACGCTGTCCCTGCACACCAGCAGCAATGGCGTTGTGTCCGATGGCCTCTTCCTTATACCCCATTGCATCCAGCTTTTCGCTGCCCTGCATCAAGTCGCGGATAATCATCATGCACTTCACGGTGAACTCCCAGTCCTCGTCCTTCTCCTGACGGTTCTTGCCCTTGCCCTTGCCGTTGAACGTCGTCATAGGCACGCCAGGGAACAAGGGACGGTCCTCGTTATAGTCGTGGCCCTCGTTGGGCTTGCAGAACTTTTCTACCCACTGCATGGCCTTCTCGAACTCCTGCTTGTCGTAGATGTCGAAGTCGACACGACGCAGAATCTCCACCAGCGATACATACTCCGTGCGCATGCCTAGATATTGTTGCAGGAAGTCGGCATTGACGATACTTCCGGCGATACCCATGCAGGTGTTGCCTAATGACAGATAGCTCTTGCCACGCATGGTAGCCACCGCCTGGGCGGCACGGGCAAAGCGCAGAATCTTCTCGGCTACGTCCTCAGGAATGGTGTTGTCGTCCAAGTCCTGTACATCGTGACCATAGATGCCGTAGGCGGGCAGTCCTTTTTGGGCGTGAGCAGCCAGCACAGCGGCAAGATAGACGGCACCAGGACGCTCCGTACCGTTGAAGCCCCACACGGCCTTCGGATACTGCGGATTCATGTCCATCGTCTCTGAGCCATAGCACCAGCATGACGTAACGGTGATGGTCGAGCCCACACCCTCGCGCTCGAACTTCTCGGCACAGGCGGCACTCTCGCCCACACGACCTATCGTCGTGTCTGAGATGACGCACTCCACCTTCGAGCCGTCG
The DNA here is from genome assembly GCA_902760345.1 of uncultured Bacteroidales bacterium. GTDB lineage: Bacteria > Bacteroidota > Bacteroidia > Bacteroidales > Bacteroidaceae > Prevotella. The sequence goes on from CACWFY010000029.1 coordinate 25,580, forward strand.
CCATTCTTCAGCGTGCTCTCTATCAGGTTCTTTACTGCCTTGGCCAGATTCATCGTTTTCTCCTCCAGCCCCTCGCGGATGCCGCCCTGACGACCGTCAATCGTCGGACGTATGCCAATCTTCGGATAGTTCTGCTTCATTGTTTTAGTCTGTTTTCTTTAAGTTTCTAACAAAAAGACGCACAACGCTGCCGATTGTCATCACGTATTTTTAACACTTTTTGAAGATTTCAGTAATGGCTCTCGTTGCCATGTTTGCGTTCAGCACGATGGCTAGTGCTCAGTTTGGTTTGGGTGGACTGATGAAGAAGAAAAAGAAGGCCGTAGAGTGTGAGGTGGTCACCTGGAAAACGGGTGATAAAGTGACGCTCACCAATCCGTTCTCCGAGGACCCGAAGACCATGCAGCAGCTGTATAGCTGGGAGGAGAACTTCTCTGACAAGGCTATGAAGGCCAAGATTCAGGAGCTGTTCATGGACGACGAGGCCTTCAACAACAAGAAACGTGCGGCTGGCGAGGTGGCTAAGGACCGCAAGATATTCGAGATCCTGTACAGCTATAACGACTGGCGCATTGTGCGCGACGACTACGACGTGCCCAGGTATCGTTACATCAACTTCTACGTCATCTCAGGATTGCAGAATGGTCTCGTCGTGGCCGAGGAGTACGTCGCTACCAACAAGTATCAGGGTGGTGGCACGTATGCTGACACAATGACCTTCGAGCTCTACAACCCTGTAACACGCAGCATCAGCGGTACAGCTACTCAGCATCCGCACCGCTGGCTGATTACCGACTGGGTGTATAAGCCCGCTGAGTAAAACCGCTATTTCTTACCCTTGATCAGGAACGTCAGCAGGAAGCCCACGAGGAATATCGTGGTGGTGCCTAAGACGATGGCCAGATAGGGATGCAGATGGATGCCTGGCAACGACCACAACTCGGCCAGCGATATCCAGCCGATAACCACAATGCCGCAGATGCAGCCAATGAGCGCTGCGCTGCGGCTTATCTTTTGTGATATACATCCTAACAGGAAGAGGCCGAGCATGCCGCCAGAGAAAATCGAGCTGAGCGTCCACCATGCGTCGATAATGCTCTCGACACTCAACATGGCAATGGCTACGCAGGCGCCCAGAATGCCCACGCCAAAGCTGGAGAGGCGCACGACGGCAAGCTCCAGCTTCTGATGCTGGTGATGGTCGTGTGGGTCGTGGTGGCGCAGGCGGTCTGCGACGTTGCGGGCCTTCAGAAAGAAGGGACGCACGTAGTCCGTCAGGATAATCGTAGCGGCAGAGGTCACAGACGTCGATACCGTCGACATGCCTGCTGCAAAGATGCTGGCAATCAGCAGGCCTCGCAAACCTACTGGCAGACCATTGACGATGAAGTAGGGGAACACATAGTCGGGCTTGGCCTGAATGTCGGCAGGCAATGGTGCTACGCCAGCCTGATAATAGCCGTAGAGCGCCGAGCCAATAAGGAAAAAGAGCGCTGAAACGGGAATGAAAAGATAGCCGCCGAAGAGTGCTGAGAACTTCGCGGCCTTGTCCGTCTTAGCTGCATGGTATCGCTGCACGTAGTTCTGGTCGATGCCGTAGTTCTGCAGATTGATAAAGATGCCGTAGATTAGGCATACCCAGAAGGTCGACGTCGTTAAATCGCTGGTAAACGCGCCCAACGAGAACTTGTTGCCCATCGGACTCTGCGCAGCCAACTCAAAAGTCTGCATAGGACCTTCGGGCATCGAGAACATCAGGATGGCCAGGCACAGCAGGGCGCCACCTATCAATATAATACCTTGAATGGCGTCAGCCCAGATGACCGCCTTCAAGCCGCCCATCATCGAATAGATGATGATGCCTATCGACGTCAGGATGATAACCGTATGCATGTCCCAACCCATGAGGATATACATCGGCACAGCCAGCAGATAGAGTATTGAACCCATACGCGCAATCTGTGTCAATAGGTAGCACGCAGAGGCATACAGGCGTGCCCATGCGCCAAACTTGTCTTCTAAGAATGTATAGGCCGACACGCTGCCGGAATGTCGATAAAAAGGCACGAAATATTTGGCGGCAAAGTAGCTCGCAATGGGTATGCTGAGCGAGAACACAAACGCGTTCCAGTCGGCAGCAAACGCCTTGCCCGGATAGCCGATGTAGCTGATGCTTGACACGTAGGTGGCAAAGATGGACATGCCCACCACCCACCCGGGAATGGAGTGACCTGCGGAGGTGAATTCGTCGGCGCTGCTGCCCTTCTTGAAGAACGAGCAGCCGAACACCACCACGCCCAGCGTGAAGACGATGAAGATGATGAAATCAATCAGATGCATAGCTTGCCATTCTTGATGGGTAGCGCGTCGAGTGCCTGACGAATCTTTTCACGCTCAGGAGTCTCGAACTTGTAGAACGGAGAGGCCACGAAGTCGTCGTTGATGATGCCCAGCAGGGAGAGGGCACACTTCAAGCCTTTCAGGTAGCTGCTGCCGTGCTTGCCGACGGTATAGATAGTCGTCGAAATCTGCATAATCAGCTGTTGCAGGTCGAGCACACGGTTGATGTCACGCTTAGCAGCAGCCTCATACATAGCCACGTAGAGCTCTGGGAACATGTTGGCGCCCCCATTGATACCACCCTGAGCACCCAGCAGCACGCACTCGCCTGTAATCTCCTCAGGACCTACGAGCATGGCGAAGTCCTTGCGGTGCTGCATCTTGTACATCACGCTTTGGAAATAGACGGCATTGGCCGACGAGTCCTTGAAGCCTACAACCTGTTCGTTTTCGGCAATGCGGCGAACGGTGTCGGGCGCAAAGCTGACCTTCACGTGCGAGGGCATATTATATAAGAACACGGGAAGCGGCAACTGAGGCACCAGTTCCTCGTAGAACTGAGCCAGCTCGGGCTGACCTGTAGCGAAGTAGTAGGGTGGGGCTGACACCACACCATCGGCACCATAGTCGGCAGCCTTCTTAGCCAGTCGCACACTCTCCTCGATAGAGGTATCCGTGATGCACGCCAACAGGGGCAGACGGCCACGATTGATGCGACACGACTCCTTGATCATCTGCTTACGGACGTCGTACGACAGACTTTGTTCCTCGCCCGTCGTACCCAGTACAAACAGGCCGTGCACGCCACCCTCAACGAGGTGTTCTATCAGTCGCTCGAGGCTTTCTACATCGAGCGTCTCGTTGTTCTTCAGTGGGGTTACCAGCGGAGGGATAATACCGCTCAGCGGCTTCTTGAATGATGTTTCCATTGTTTTTATTTCGTTTGTTTCTGATTTTTATAGCTTTCCTAATAGTTGCTTGGCAACAGTCACGGCTGAGTTGGCATTGTCGCTATAGCCGTCGGCACCAATCTCGTCGGCAAAGCCCTGGGTGACAGGCGCACCACCTACCATTACCTTCACCTGATTGCGAATGCCTGCCTGCTCCAAGGCATCAATGACCTCTTTCATATAACCCATCGTAGTGGTCAACAGAGCACTCATGCAGAGTATGTCGGGCTGGTTGTCCTTGACGGCTTGGATGAACGCATCGGCAGAGACGTCGATACCGATGTTGACCACCTCGAAACCGCAACCCTCCAGCATGGAGGCGACAAGGTTTTTGCCGATGTCGTGCAGGTCGCCCTTAACAGTACCTATCACCACCCTGCCCAACGACGTGTTGGTACTGCCTGCCAGCATAGGCTGCAGCAGTTCAAGAGCGGCTTTCATGGCGCGTCCGGCCATCAACAGCTGGGGTACGAAGGCTTTGCCGTCCTGAAACCGCTGGCCGACCTCGCCCATTGCACGTATCATCTGACCGTTGATGAGCTCTTGTGGTGCAACGCCCTTGGCAATAGCTTCCTTAGTCGCTGCTGTCGCCTTGTCACTCTTGCCATCAAGAATGGCTTCATACAAAGCGTCCTCTGGGGAAGAAAAAGTTGTTTCTACCTTTTCCGCAACGTGGGGACTATTCAGCTCTTTCGGTATAGTCGTTGTTACCTGACTATGGGGGACCAGCGGCGACAACCAGATTCCCTTAATGGGTTCAATGGCTTTAGCCATCTGACGGATGTGTGCGTCCGTTGTGCCACAACAGCCACCGATAAAGTTCAGGCAGTGATTCTCTAACAGCGGCCAGACATCTGCCAAAAGCCCCTCTGGCGTCTTGCTGTAGTGGCCATTGGCATCAGGATGGCCGGCATTGGGATAGAGGCTTACCATCAGCCCCTTTGTGGCCAGTCGGCAGACAAGGGGTATCATCTGTGGCACATTCGTCACGCAGTTGATGCCTACGGATATGATGCCATCTTTGGGAAGCGCGTCGATGAAGTCGACAATGTCCTGTCCCAGCATGTTGTGGCCATCTGGCGTCGACACGCTGAAACTAAGCATGATGGGCAGTTTGGGGGCTGCCTGTCGCGCACAATCAATGGCAATACTAGCATTGTTGGTGTCGAAAATAGTCTCGATGAGTAGCATGTCAACACCCCCGTCGGCCAATGCCTGAATCTGTTCCAGATAGGCTTCGTGCAGTATGTGTTCGTCGAGAGGCTCGCCACTGGTCGCAACAGACGTCGTATGGCTCGTGGGACCTATGCTGCCAGCTACATAGCGGGGCTTGTCCGATGTGCTGAATTCGTTGGCACACGCGCGGGCAATTTTAGCTGCAGCAAGATTGATGTCGCGGCTGTATGCCTCCAACCCATAGCCTTTCAGCGAGATACGCTGGGCATTGAATGTGTTGGTCTCGATGATGTCAGCACCTGCTGCAAGGTACTTGCGATGAATGTCGCGCACCACAAAGGGAGCGGTGAGCGATAGTACGTCGTTGCAACCCTTCAAGTCTTTCGGATGGTTGGCGAAACGCATACCTCGGAAGTTTTCTTCATGTAATTGATACTGCTGAATCATCGTACCCATAGCGCCATCGAGTACGAGAATGCGGTTGGTGGGGAACGCTTTGGGTTCGCCAGCATCACAAGTAACATCAGTACAACTAGGATTACTGGTATCACGGGCCTCTACCTTGCGGATTATCTCTTCCACCTCGCGGTCGGCCTCGTCTTGAAGGTCGGCAGGATGCAGGTTGCGGCTGTGCTCGAAGTCCCCGACAATCGTCAGGGCCTGCTCAACCTCACGTTCGTTGTGGAAGTCCATCTCGATATGGACGCCGTCGCCACCAATGTTGTCGAGCAACGGGCGCAGTTCGTCGAGGGTCACCCAGCAGGCCATAATACTCTTGCCACCAGCCAGTATCTTCTTATAGAGGTCGTACCACTTGGGACTGCCGCCTTGGGGCTCGCCCACGCCTGGTGTCCACTGGATGGCGTTCAGCTCCTTGATTTCCAACAGGGCGTCGAGGTGGTGCATAGCACCCACACCATCGAGGTGGTAGAGCGTATAGTCAATCTTCTGGCATTGTTCGCGGATGAACGGCTGTACGAAGCGGCGATAGTCGTCCTGACTGATCATCGTCGAGATGTCACTCTGCAACTTCGACATCTTGCCTGGTGCCCACGATGAGAAATAGCAAAACGCCATCTCGTCGCCCTCGCGGATGATGTCGTAGAGCTCGTCGAACACGCGGAAGTAGATGTCGTTGATTTGTTGCATTTGGTGCTCCAGCACCTCTGGCTGCATCACGGTGTCGAGCAGCACCTTGTCCGTTCCCTTGATGGCCGCCAGCACGTCGAGACCTTCCATCAGGTCAGGCATGCCCACGTAGTAGTGGCCTTGGGCTTTCTGCTTACAGGCTTTCAGCAACGCTTTGTGCAGCAACCAGTTAGGGTGCTGTGGATCGAACTGGATGTCGTCGCTGTAATTGGGGTTGGGATGTATCCAGATAGTGTCTTCGCCACCTTCGAATACGCCGCCCAGGATAGCTGCCAGTGAGCCTGGTCCCAGCTGGGTGTTGGCCACAGGCAACATATCAGCCATTAGCGACGAGTG
>CACWFY010000030.1 GCA_902760345.1 uncultured Bacteroidales bacterium
ATCCTGCATTTCCTACACTTGGCGCTGACAGTCAGTAGGTTATGCTGTATTTTCCTACACTGCGCAGTGTAGGAATTCCTACACTTGTGGTCATTTCCGATGTAAATAGACGTACTATTATTGTAGACCCAGATTATGACTAACGTAAAGACGAGTCAACGTGAATTAAAAATTAAGTTCAACCGGGTCAACCCTTATTGTGAGTAAGACTCCAAGTAGTCAACTAAAATCGTTAAACTACAGTGGTAGCCATAGTACCATGCTGTGGTACGGTGCGTACCAAAGCATGGTACTGACCGTACCAAAGCTTGGTACTGGCCGTACCAAAATGTGGAACGATTTTTGGTACTGTCGGGCATGCTACGCATCAACGACTTCCATGTATATGGTTTTCCCGTCGTTTTTGGCCTCAGTGCAGGATTTCCTACACTGTGCAGTGTAGGAAATCTGGTCGTAATGCTCTGACTGTCAGCGTCAAGTGTAGGAAATGCGGGATTTTGGCAATTGTTGACAGGCAGGCATGGATAATCTCGGAAATAAAAAATATGTATTTTTATTTTGCATTTCGCTCGATTTACACTATCTTTGACCCTTGGTCAAGATAGGCTGCACCTCAAAAATATCCAAATAAATTTGGTATTTTGTTCGGTTTAATCAACTTTCTCACACTCAAGAAAGCAAAATTTATTTGTTTTCTTTTCGTTTAATCGAAATTTTGCACTATCTTTGCACCAAAAGAATACTACGACCTAATTATGAGTAACGTAAAACGAATCGTGTTGACGGGTGGACCGTGTGCTGGTAAGACGACGGCTCTGGTGCGTATTATCGAACATTTCTCGAACTTGGGATTCAAGGTGTTTACCGTTCCCGAGGTGCCTACCATGTATAGTCAGGGTGGCTGGAGCTACCTGACGCCAAACAAGAACCTCTACTACGAGGGCGAGTTAGCCATCTTGCAGACGCAGTTGGCCTTGGAGGACAGTTTTATGCGGTTGGCTGAAACGTGTACCAAGCCGACGTTTGTGGTCTGCGACCGTGGTACGCTGGACATCTCGGCATACATCGACAAGGACATGTGGATAGAGCTGTGCCAGAAGTGCGGCACTACGCCCAACGAGTTGAAAGACCGCTATGATGCCGTGTTGCACCTGGTGTCTGCTGCCGACGGTGCTGAGCAGTACTATACGACTGCCACCAACTCGACGCGCTATGAGCAGGCCGACGAGGAGGGACTGCAGCTGGCTCGCGACCTGGACAAGAAGGTGAACAAGTCGTGGACGGGACATCCCCATCTGCGCGTCATCAACAACCACAACGATTTTGACACCAAGTTGAACCGCGTGCTGCTGGAAATCTCCAACGTGCTCGGACTGCCACAGCCTGTGGAGGAAGAGCGCGTCTACCTGATAGAACTCACGGGCGAACTGCCCGAGTGTATCGAGAGCGAGATTACGCAGACCTATCTGGTGGCCGACCCAGGCGTCGAGGTACGCCTGCGCCGTCGCTGCTGGGGTGGGGAAGTGGTCAACGTCCACAAGACCAAGAAGCGCGTGTCGCGTACGGAATATTTAGAGACGGAGCGTCAGGTGAGCAATGCCCTCTATGAGTCGCTCTTGCAGCAGGCCGACCCCTATCGCGCCACCATCCGCAAGACGCGTCGCTCGTTCATCTGGAAAGGCCAGTACTTCGAGATCGACTTCTTCCACGAGCCCGTGGACAACCTCATGATTCTGCAAACCAAGGGCGTGGCCCAGCAGGAGGACGTCAACTTCCCACCGTTCATCAAGGTGGTGGAAGACATCACGGGCAACAAGCAATACTACAACTATAACATTGCGTTGAGAAGATAACAGTTAACCTTTAGTAATAACAAAAAACCTTAAGAAGACAATGAGTAACACTCCTACTCCCCACATTGGGGCCAAGTACGGCGACATTGCCGAGACCGTGATTATGGCGGGCGACCCGCTGCGTGTGAAATTTATGGCCGAGAAGTACCTCGAGAATCCTGTGCTGTTCAACAACGTTCGCGGCATGTTGGGCTATACCGGTACGTATCAGGGCAAGCGTGTCAGCGTGATGGGCCACGGAATGGGTATGGCCTCTATCGCCATCTACACCTACGAGCTCTACCACTTCTATGGCGTGAAGACCATCATCCGCGTTGGCTCTGCCGGCTCTATCAACAAAGACCTGCACGTGGGCGACCTGGTGGTGGCCATGGGATGCTGCACCAACTCGAACTACGCTTCGCAGTATGAGTTGCCGGGTCAGTTTGCACCCATCGGCACCTTCGACCTGGTGCGTGGTGCTGTCGACACTTGCGAAAAGCTGGGCTACCACTACATGGTGGGTAATGTGGTGTCGTCAGACGTGTTCTACCACGAGAACGCCCACAACGACAAGTGGATGAACATGGGTGTGCTGGCCGTAGAGATGGAGATTGCCGCCCTCTACATGAACGCAGCCCGCTCGGGCAATCGTGCGCTGGGTCTGCTGACCATCAGCGACCACCTGCTGACGGGTGAGGTGACGACAGCCGAAGAGCGTCAGACCACGTTCACCAAGATGATGGACGTAGCCTTCTCGCTGATCTGAACAGAGCTTACAGCGCTATGCTGATTTCTTGGTTGGCTTCTATTCTGACTCTTTGGTTGGGCAGTAGGAGCCAACCATTGTTATGGGTGGCGCGGATGGTCACTTGCTGGCGGTCCATGCGGATGTGTATCACTCCCTGAGGGGTAGGCACGTCGCCCTCCATCCAGTCGAGGCCGCCTAATGAGGGACGTATCTCAAACTCTTCGTAGCCGGGCTTGGTGGGGCGCACGCCCAGATAGTACTTGCCCAACAGATAGACGGGCGAGGCACCCCAGGCGTGACATAGCGACTTGCCGTAGGGACGGCCATACATCGCCAGATGTTGCGTGCCTGTCTCCGCCGGAACGTATTTCTCCCAGAACGAGGTGGCGCCTTCGCGCAACATGCCGCCCCAGTAGTCTTTCATCTCTTTCAGCACCTGCTCTTGCAGGCCGTCTATGCAGAGCGTCTCCAGTTCGTAGAAGCGCATATAGGGCGTGGTAATGGGGTCTATCTTGGGGTTCAGCATCACGCTCTGCATAATCTCACGGCGCTCTTCCTCGTAGGCCAGTCCGTAGAGGATGGCAAACATGTTGGGGAACTTGGTGATCTGGCGGTTCAGCTGGCCGTCCTCGATAGCGTGATAGTATGCCTTCGTCTCGTAGCTCCAGAAGGTCTGCTTGATTTTGTTGCGCAACTCCTCCGATTTTACACGATAGTCGCTCTTATTGATACCTAAAAGCTTGGCACAGACAGCCATCGTCTCCATCGCCTTCATCAGCAGAATCTGCTCGAAGCACAGTGTGCCGCGCTTGTGCATGGGGAAGTCCACCCAGTCGACAAAAATCCAGTCGTCGGCCTGTCCCTCGGCCATTCCTTGTTCGTTCAGGCGTCCCTCCACATAGTCCATCAGCGTCACCATGCGAGGCCACATCTCGCGGACGAAGTCCACGTCGCCCGTATACTGGTAGTAGTCGAGAATGGACTTAAACCAGTAGAACGTGTAGTCCATGATGGTGTTGATGTGGGCTGTGACGGGGTCCTTGCCACGCAACTGGCGGATGGTACGCTTCACACATTCCGTATCGAAGCGCAGGTAGTAGTTCATCAGGTACGATTGTATGGCGTCGCCTGACCACGTCCAGCGGTCGCGCTTGATGCCGTCCATGAAGAACTCGCGCGTGGTGAGGTCCATCGTATAGGCGGCAACATCCCAGATGCGGTTGATTTCCTCGTCAGAGCAGCGGAAGGAGCCCGACGGGGAACCGTCGGGAGTAGTGGTTGGGTTATATTCGTAGTCCATCGAGACGCCGTCGTAGGTGGCGCCGTCCTCTTTTTCTATATAGACGTAACGGAAGGCCTTGCTGTCTGCAACGCAGTCCCAAGCCTCTGCATTCTCCAACTTGTCGAGCGTCTCGCAATGTTCCTTGTCGAGCGCCTCTTCGCGGCTTTCGCCGTAGTAGACGTTGACGGTGCCCTTCAGGTTCTTCACAATCAGGTAGCCGAAGGTCTCGCGGCCGAAGTCGTAGAGAGTGCCCGACGGAAAACCGTCGGGAGTGGTGGTTGATGGAAAACCGTCGGGAGTCGTGGAGGAGAGCGGATGGCGCTCCTCGCACTCAAGATGGAAGGAAGAGGGTGGGGTGTCGATGTCGTCGAAGTGCCACGAGGCGGCAGGGACATAGATGCCCGAACCGTGGGCCACCCCATTCTCGTCTATCCACAGCTTGTCTTCGTAGGTAGCCTGCCACGAGCTGTCGCTGTGAATGGTCGCCCCATCTACGAACAAGGCGGGGGGAGTGGCTTGGTTCCATACCTTCAGGTTCAGCTTGTGGTCGCCAGCAGGGATGGTAAATGTCTTTGGCATACCAAACTGCAACTTGCCGTCGAGCGCCAGATTATACTGACCCTCGGCGGCAATGCTGATAGTCTCTTCCCGATCTAACGAGAAGGCTTTGCTGAATTCTACCGTAACGTAGTGCGAGTCCTGCTTCCAGAAGGGCGGAAACATGGCTCCGCGCTCCGTGCGACGGTTATTGAAGATGTTGCCCAACCATATCTCGAAGTCTCCAGGATACCATATCCATGTTGCCTTTGTTGTCTTCATGTCTTAACCTTATTATACTATGAAGACGCATGGCGGGCCGTTTTGTCACCTCTCTGAGTGGCTCAGAGAGGTGACGCACCCTTCTTTTTCTTACAGGGGATAGTCCTCGAAAGCGTAGAGCACCGTAGAGAGATAGCGCTCACCCGTGTCGGGCAGCAGAGCGACAATCTTCTTGCCCTTGTTCTCAGGACGCTTGGCCACCTGGATGGCTGCATAGAGGGCTGCACCAGCCGAGATACCTACCAGCAGACCTTCCGACTGGGCTATCTCACGACCTGTGCGGATAGCATCGTCGTTCTCTACGTCGAACACCTCGTCAATCACGTTGGCGTCGTAGGTCTTGGGCACGAAGCCTGCGCCAATACCCTGAATCTTGTGGGGACCGCTCTGGCCACCATTCAACACGGGGCTCGACTTCGGCTCTACGGCGATAATCTTCACGTTGGGGTTCTGCTCCTTCAGATACTTACCTGTACCTGAGATAGTACCGCCTGTACCTACACCACCGATGAAGATGTCTACCTGACCATCCGTATCACGCCAGATCTCAGGACCTGTGGTGGCATAGTGCTTGGCGGGGTTGGCACCGTTCTCAAACTGCTGCAGGATAACAGCGCCTGGGATAGAGTCGCGCAACTCCTCGGCGGCGCGGATGGCACCTGGCATGCCGTCTTTACCTGAGGTCAGTCGTACCTCGGCACCGTAGGCCTTCACGAGATTACGACGCTCTACGCTCATGGTTTCGGGCATGGTAAGGATAAGACGGTAGCCCTTGACGGCTGATACCAGCGCCAGTCCTACGCCTGTATTTCCAGAGGTTGGCTCGATGATGGTGGCGCCGGGCTTCAGGATGCCCTTGGCTTCTGCGTCCTCAATCATCGCCAGCGCGATACGGTCCTTCACGCTACCGCCAGGGTTGAAAAACTCTACTTTGGCAATTACCGGGGTCTCCAGACCCTTTGTCTGTGAATACTTGTTGAGCTCCAGAAGTGGGGTGTTGCCGACGAGCTCTGTCAGCTGTTTTGCAATTTTAGCCATAGTCTTATCCTTTTTAATAATATGTTATTTTGTTATTATGTCTTCAAAACGCTATTATGTCCTTCCGACGGTGCAAAGTTACGGCGATTTTCGCACTCTCACAATACCCCTAACATGTCATTCTATATACCAAACATTTGGTATATTGTCTTTTTTTACCGTAAATCATGGTCCGTCATCGCACAAACACAGGAATCTGACCATACATTTTCGGCCGTTTCCACCATATCGATGATGGTATAGATGGGTAGGATGATACCCAAGATGACGACGGGAGCACTGATGCCCGACATCAGCGAGAGCGTCAAGAAGAAACAACCCATAGGAACGCCTGCATTGCCAACGGCCGAGATGACGGAGATAAGGATCCACAGCAGGATTGTACCAATTGTGAGCGGCGTACCGCCATTCTGCATCACGAAGAGCGAGGTGACGAGGATAAAGGCCGCACAACCGTTCATGTTGATGGTGGTCCAGATTAATCCGCGAATCAATAGGAATAGCAAATCCTGCAAGCCCAACAATCCTTTTACCACAATAGCCTTGTTCTCACTCTCAGGCAGTTTCGAAAGTCCGATGCCGATAGCAAAAGCCAGCAACAATAGTGACAGCACATTACCTTCGAGGAAAGGTCTGATGATGTTGTTAGGGATGACGCTGAGGATATGATCATAGAATGATGTCTGAGGGCTGATGTCTGAGGGTTGAGTTGTGCCACTAATGGTTCCGTCGTCAGGCTGAGACCACATTATGGCTCGCCCAGCAATGTCAGGCGCTGCCAGAGATCATGCGCGTCTCAGCGTTGGCCTCGAAGCCAGAGAAGATCTGCTAGAAGATATTAAGCAAAGCTTGAGATAAAAGGTAATAGTGAAAATAAAAAAGTGAAGAGCAACCTCTTCACTTTTTATTTTAGATGTAGAACTCTGACGGATCTATCAACCCCGCACGGAGCGCGTATTTTACCGCTTCGTGGGCGGTGTTGATGCCCAACTTGCGGAAGATATTCTTACGGTGTGTGGTGATGGTGTGGATGCTGGAGAAACGCTCGGCGGCAATCTCCTTGGTGGTCTTGCCCAGGGCTATTGCCTTCACGATTTCCATTTCTGTCGTCGTCAGAATGCTGGGTGTATCTTCTTCCTGCTGTTGGATGATGATGGTTTCAAGGGCACGCTGGCTAAGGTAGCGCGTGTGGCGGTTGACAGCGCTAATGGCCTCGCGAATCTCGCTCAGAGGACTGTCCTTGAATACTACGCTGAACTGATGAGAGGAGTACACCACGCGGCGGATGAACTGCGGTGTTAGGTCATCGCTGATGAGTATCCATTCGGACAAGCTGAAGCGCTCGGCGATAATCAATAGTTGATCTTCGTCGGCCAAGTCGAGCAGGGTGTAGTCAAGCATTACTACGGCATTTTCGTGCTCCTTGAGCAATGCTACAAGACCATCCTTGTCGAATGCACGGTAAACAATATTCTCTTCGTCTTTCTGGAGCAGGCTCTGCAACGCAAAACTCGTCAGTTCCTGATTGTCGGCAATAATATAATTTCTCATCTCTGCGTCGGTTTATTGGGTGCGAAATTACAAAATTTGAAGCAATCTGCCAAATCTTTTTAGGGATTTGACAGATTACAATGATATATATAGGTTTATGTGGTTAGATTTTGTCGAGTGCCTGCTTCAAGTCGTCGATGATATCGTCGATATGCTCGGTGCCGATGCTCAGACGAACGGTGGCAGGTGTGATGTGCTGCTCGGCCAGTTCCTCGGGCGAGAGCTGCGAGTGTGTGGTGGTGTAGGGGTGTATCACCAGACTCTTCACGTCGGCCACGTTAGCCAGCAGCGAGAAGATCTGCAGGGCGTCGATAAAGCGCCAAGCCTCTTCCTGTCCGCCCTTTACCTCGAAGGTGAAGATGGAGCCACCACCTTGGGGGAAGTACTTCTTGTAGAGTGCGTGGTCGTGATGGTTTTCCAACGCAGGATGATGTACGGCAGCTACCTTCGGGTGCTTGCTGAGGAAGTCGACCACCTTCAAGGCGTTCTCGACGTGACGCTCGACACGTAGGCTCAGCGTCTCAACACCTTGCAAAAGGATGAACGCGTTGAAGGGCGAAATAGCAGCACCCGTATCGCGCAGAACGACCGCACGAATACGCGTCACAAAGGCTGCAGGCCCAGCGACCTCTGCAAAGACGGCACCGTGGTATGAGGGGTCGGGTTTGGCCAGCGTAGGGAAACGGTCTGGCTCCTTCGTCCAGTCGAACTTACCACCGTCAACGATAACGCCACCCAGAGAGGTTCCGTGACCGCCGAGGAACTTGGTGGCTGAGTGTACCACGATATCAGCTCCGTGCTCCAGCGGACGAATCAGATAAGGTGTGCCGAAGGTGTTGTCGACGATGAAAGGGATGCCGTGCTTGTGGGCTACGGCAGCCACGCCTTCAATATCGAGCACATCGCTGTTGGGGTTGCCGAAGGTCTCGGCATATATGACTTTTGTGTTGGGCTGGATAGCAGCTTCGAGAGCCTCGAGGTCGTTCACGTTCAGAATGGTATTGGTAATGCCCTGCGTGGCCAGCGTATGGGTAATCAAGTTGTAGGAACCGCCATAGAGGTTGTCGGCAGCCACGATATGGTCGCCATTCTGCACGATATTTTGTAATGCGTAGGTGATAGCAGCAGCACCAGAGGCGACAGCCAGACCAGCCACACCACCCTCGAGAGCAGCGACGCGATCTTCGAACACACCCTGCGTCGAGTTGGTCAAGCGACCATAGATATTACCTGCATCGCGCAGACCGAAACGGTCGGCAGCGTGCTGTGAGTTACGGAACACGTAAGAAGTGGTCTGATAGATGGGCACCGCACGGGCGTCGGTAGCGGGGTCAGCCTGTTCTTGGCCTACATGGAGTTGCAGTGTCTCGAAGCGATAGTTTTTGTTCTGTGCCATAATCTTATCCTTTCTTTTATTTTTATTTGTTAATACTATTTGTTTGATTTCTGGGTGCAAAGTTACAGTATTTAGAAATATCCACCAAATTTCTTGCAAAATCCAGAAGAAATGCCTAAATTTGCATGCTGAAAAGAAAATATTTCCGATAGAGGCCATTAAGAGCCTCTCCAACAGAATAAAACTCTAAAATATGGCTGAAATCTTAGACGAAACTGACCTTCAGATACTGAAAACGCTGCAAAAAAACGCGAAATTGACCACCAAAGAGCTGGCCGATGCCGTTCATTTGACCCCAACACCCGTTTTTGAACGCCAAAAACGATTGGAGAAGAGAGGGTATATCAAGAAGTACGTAGCTATCCTTGATCCGGATAAATTGGACCAAGGCCTACTGGTGTTTTGCAAGGTGAAGCTCACGCAGATCAACCACGAGATAGCCGATGCCTTTGTGCGTCGCATCCAGCACATCCCCGAGGTGACCGAGTGTTACAACACCTCGGGTGCGTATGACTATCTACTAAAGGTTCGCGCACGTGATATGAAACAATATCAGGAGTTTGTGTTGACAAAACTGGGCGACATAGCTCATGTGGGTGCTATCGAGAGCACCTTTGTGATGGCCGAGGTGAAGCAGCAGTACGGTATCAATATCTGACGGCACCCGCACGCTGCTTGATGTCGTCGCTCACCTGAGGACCGTTGTTCTCCCAGACGTTGCCTGGTCCATTGGCGTTCTTCAGGAACTTCTCGCTGGGTGTCCAGTTGTCGCGTAGCGTGATGTTGCTCGAACCCTCGTCGGTATACAGGTAGAACCAATGGTTAGGATCGTGGACGTAGCTGGGCGTGGCAATGTCGCGCACCACATTCTCGGAGATGATGGTGCCGGGTTGGTTGCCGAGGGTGTAGATGCCGGCACAGTCGTACATGTGCTGGGCATAATTATAGATTAGGTTCGCATGTACGCGGTTGTCCTTCATGCACACCAGGTCGCGATTCCATCCCCATCCCAGCGAGATGCCTGTATAGCTAACGTCGTGGATGGTGTTGTGGCTGATGTTGATGCCGCTAACATATCCTGCGGCAATGGCCACACAGCCCCAATCCTCGTTGGTGACGTCGTAGAACTCAGACTGCTCGACGGTCTGCCCTGTACATATCTCACGAATGTCTGTGGGCTGATAGGGTAGGTGGGTCTCGAGTCCTTCAGGTGAGAAACTGCCCACCACGAGTCCGTTCATAGCAATGTCCGTAAAAGTACAGCGTGTTACGCTTCCGCCGCGACATCCCTCTACGTAGTCCAGTCCGCTACCGCCAAGGCGTTCGAAACGGCATTGCTCGAAGCTGACATTCTCGGCGTAGCGCAACTCTACGGCAGCATCGGCACGTCCCAACCACCCCTGATTGTCCAGCTTGTGGTTGTTCGGACGGTCAATCTGTGGGCGCAGCTTGTATGCTTCAGTCAGATACATGCCAGCCTGCAGGGGTACATGTCCTTTCATGGATGGGCGCATCCAAGTGGTATGGCTGAAGGTGATGCCCTTGAAAGTAATATTCCTGACGGGATGCTCAGCCGTGCCGACACATTCCACCAGCGTCTCTAAAACGGGAACGATGGCCTCTTGCCTCTTGCCTCCTGCTTCTTGCTTCTTGCTTCTTGCTTCTTCCCACGGCATATAATAGAGCTTATGCGCTCGCACATCGTGATACCACTCGCCAGGCTCGTCCAACAGCTCCTTGGCATTGGTCAGATAGAACGGGGAGGGGTGACCCGTATCAGGCGTCATGGGTGACGGCCAGGGGTGCTCGAATTGCAACTTGGCCTCTGGGTCGTGGAAGCGTACGGCGACGGAATCACCGTGAACGCTGAGGCTCTTGATGCGGAGATTCGAGGTACACCACATCTCGTGGAGCACCATCTCCAGGTAGGGCGCCTTTAATACCTTTTCTACAGCCTTCTTGGGAATCCAGAGCACCTTGTTCTTCTTGTCGTACATGCGGATGCGGGCCATCTGCTCAAAGTCGCTGACGTCGCGAGCTCTGACGGCTTTCAGCTCGTTTACCCACAACTGTCGGAAGTCGATGGGACGTCCGTTGAAGTCGGGCACGTCGGCCACCAGCAGCTTACCCTGCCGCTTCCAGCCCGTGATGCGCATTCCACCGCTGATGACGGCATGCTCGCCCTCGATGGTCAATCCGCTGTCCTCAGGACGCAGGCGCAGAGGTTCGTAGAGGTAGTACGTGCCCTCGCTGAGGTGGATGGTCACTTCTGTGGCCTGTCCTAAACGCCGCATCTCGCGGGCTTTGCGTACAGCATCAGCCAGCGACGAGTCGGGTGTGATAGTGATGTCGGCAGCAAAAGACATGATGCTGCAACTGACAAAAAGAAAGAAAAATAGTGCTCTCATATCCAAAAGACGCAATTTTTGTAAAAATGTCATCTGCTTTTTAAACTTTCCTATTGTTTTTGCATCATAATGAAAATGAATCTAAAAATAATCCTTTTGTTATCCCTTTTGTTGAGTGTTGTGTGCCTGACGATTGATGCACAACCCGATGATCGGCGTCCGCAGATTAGCGGACAGTTGGTTGATGCCGATTTGAAGGAACCGGTGGTGCAGGCCACTATCCAGTTGTTTACCGTCTCCGATAGTACGTTTGTAGGTGGTGGTGCGCAAGGACACCATCATGTATAATCCAGAAGCCTATCGGACTCCCGAAGGTACTGCCTTGAAGGGTATCGAGGCCATGGAGCGCTTCTACCACGCCATCGGCATGCCCATCAACATCCCTGAACTCATCGGCCGCGACATCACCGACGAAGAAATCCGCGAGATGACCCGCAAGTGCAGCCGCGACTACAAACAGACCTGCGGTGCCTTCAAGGTCCTGAAAGCAGAAGACATGGAGGCCATCTACCGAATGGCCAGTGGTAGCCAGAGTGACATGTCCTGATAGCCGCGGTTGTCCCAGGCGTAGTAGGGGATGAGGCGGATGTGTATCTTTTGTCTCTGGACGGGACGCAGGTCACGATAGAGCTCGTCCTTGCCCCAACAGTCGTTGCTGGCGAGGAGGGCGTCGCCCTCGAGGACGGTCATCTCGTGGCCGCTGATGGTCATCTTGCGTTCTGTGAACTGGATGTCGGAGGGTATGACGATGTCGTTGATGCGATAGGCGCCCTCGATGTCCTGTGCCTCGAGACAGTAGACGATGGGTCCGCGCATGACGGCAACCTGGTTCTTGGCTTCTTCGACCAGGGGGTTGGCGACGACGAGACGAGGCTTCATGGGCAGGTCGAGTTCGACGACGTCGCCCTTCTTCCATTTGCGGGGCTGTCGCAGGTCTTCGGCGAGGATGGGCTGTCCGTTGAGCTTGAGGGTCATGTCGGTGCTCCAGCCGGGGATGTGCATGCGGATGCTACGCAGCGTTTTGGCCTTCTTGACGGTGAGGGTGACGTGGCCGTCCCAGGGATAGTTGGTCTGCTGTTCTATCTCGAGGTCCTTGGTCTTCAGAGTGTTCTGTCCGTAGAGGTTCACCCATAGGGTGTCTTGGTTGATGCAGTAGGCATACTCCTGGGCTTCGCAGAGGGTGCGCAGCGTGTTGGGAGGACAGCAGAAGCAGGAGATGTAGCGCTGGCGCTGCTTGGGCCATCGCATGACGTAGGGGAACTCCTGGGTGCGACGCAGGGCCTCGGTATAGAAGAAGTCGCGGCCGTCGAGGGAGATGCCGCTGAGGATGCCGTTGTAGAGCTCGTTCTCGATGTTGTCGATATACTGCGGGTCGCCACCGGTGGCCTGATACATGCGCCAGGAGAAGAGCATCATGCCGATCTGTGCACAGATCTCGTTGTGGGCTGCTTCCTGGGGTAACTGGAACTGTCGGCCATAAGCCTGGTGAATCTGCTGGATGGAGGGCTGGTCGTAGGTGGTGCCGTCGGGCGACACACCATCGTAGAGGGCTCCACAGCCGCCCATGATGTAGATTTTGTGGTTGACGATGTCGTTCCAGATGGCCGTCAGATTCTTCATCAGCTGAGCCTCGCCCGTCTCGGCATAGAGGTCGGCGACGCCGGCATAGAGGTAGTTGGCGCGGACGGCATGGCCCATGGCCTCGTACTGGTCGCGGAACTTATGGCGGTCCTGATTGTGGTCCTCGCCATTGGTTACGCTGTCGCGGATGGCGATGAGACCTTTGGCCAAGGTTAGGTATTTCTGGTCGCCCGTCTCGCGGTACATCTCGGCAGCACCCATATAGTGGCTGGGGCAGATGGCGTTGCGCGAAAGCTCGGCGGCATCGTTGGTCAGGAAGTTGTAGAGGAAGTCGGCAGCCTTGCGTCCGCAGTCGAAGAGGGTGGTCTTGCCCGTGGCGCGCTTGTGGATGATGCCTGCCGTCATGAGGTGTCCGAGGTTGTAGGTCTCAAAATTCAGACGTGAGGCGAAGGCATGCTTTTGGTCTTTGCCTATCTCTATACCTGCCGCATTCTCGCCGGCATGTGAATCGATTCCCTGGTTACGCTCAGAGATGACCACAGGGGTGTGGATATAGCCGTCGGCACGTTGTGCCAGCGCAATTTGTTCTATGACTTTGTCCATCAGGGCATCGATCTTCGGGTCTTTGGTGATGGCATAGACAGCAGCACAGGCTTCGAGCCATTTGTAGAAGTCGCCATCGTGGAAAGGAGGGCCGTGGTGCTTGCCCTGGACGGTGCCGGCGGCCACCTCGAAGTTGCGGAATCCGTGTGAGCCGTGCTTGCCGTCCTTGTCGAGCGTCTCGTAGGAGGTGTTCCACGTGTCCCACATGGACCAGATGCCTGTGGTAGAGAGCATCTGGAAGCGGTCGCCCCAGAAGCCGCCCGTCCACTGGGTGGCGCCCATGGGCAGGTTGTGCATGTGGGCATGCTGACTACGGCTCATGTCGGTCAGACCCTGAGCGGCGGTGTCGGTTGCGTTGGCCATGCAACAGACAAGACATATCAAGAGAAACTTTTTCATATCGTTGGTTTAGTTAAAGAATACATAGAGTGAAATCATCACGACGGCGAGGGCCAACCAGAGCGTGGTGGCCAGCTTGGAATAACGCTCGCGGACAGGGGCGGGGATGACGTACTGCGTCTGGTCGCTGTCGGTAAGGCTGATGACCACCATCGAGACGACGAGGATGACGAAGAGCTCGAACGACAACAGCATGAAGTGAGGCCAGGGGAACTGTAGCCATTCTGGTGGCCACAGGTAGAGCACGCCGACGATGAGGCAGAAGGCCGTGCCGACGGTCAGGGCAAAGTTGGCAGCACGGGTGGTGCAGCGCTTCCAGAAGATGCCCAGCACGAAGACGGCGGCCATGGGTGGCGCGATGAAGCCGAGAACGCTCTGGAAGACGTTGAACAGGTTGAGTCCCTTGATGGCGTCGATGGCTACGGTCATAATGATGGCCAGCAAGGCGCCGGCTACCGTTACCGTTCGGCCTACGATGTTGATTCTGCGCTGTGAGGCGTTGGGACGGAAGCGCTTGACATAGATGTCCATGGTGAACACGGTGGACAGAGCATTTAGCGCCGAGCCGATGGTGCTGACCAGACAGGCGGTGAGCACGGCGAAGACCAGTCCGACCATACCCACGGGGAAGAGGTTCTCGACCATCGTCAGATAGGCTTCATCGGGGTTGTCCAGCGTGTCGCCAAACAGGGCGAAGCAGATGATACCCGGCAGGATGTAGAGTACCACGTCAAGAATCTTCAGCCAACCGGTGAAGTTGGTGCCAAGCTGACCTTCGCGCAGGTCCTTGGCGGCCAGTACGGGTTGCACCATACTCTGGTCGGTACACCAGAACCAGACGCCCATGACGGGGTATCCGAGGATGATGGGCAACCAGGGGAAGGCCTCGTCGGAGTTGGGCTTGAACATGACCCAATAGTCGGCAGGCACCTTGTCGACAAGTGCGGAAATTCCGCCTACACGGTCGAGTCCGACAATGACCAGTATGGCAGAGACGACGATGAGCAGTATCATCTGATAGACATTGGTATAGGCTACGGCCTTCAGTCCACCGAGCATGGTGAAGAAGGCCGAGATGACCAGCAAGACGAGGGCCGACATCCACATGGGAATGTCGAAGACCTGACGGATGAGAATGCCGCCGGCAAAGAGCGTCAGCGCAAGCCACGAGATGACGATGGTGACAATGGTGTACCACGCCAGAATGTTGCGCGTAGACTGTCCGAAGCGCAAGCCCATGAATTCGGGTAGCGTGTGCACCTTGGCCCCCAGATAGCGTGGGGCAAAGACAAAGGCCAGCAGGGCGATGAACACAAAGGCATACCAGGCATAGTTGCCGCTGACGATACCTGTGGTAAAACCTGCCGAGGCCGAGGCAATGAGCATTGACGGTCCCACGTTGGTGCCCCACATGGAGAAGCCGATATGGTGCCAGCGCAGGGAGTGCTCGGCCAGAAACAGGGAACCGCCCTTCTTGCGCTTTAAACTGGCCCATAGTCCGATGGTGATGAGCACGAAGAAATAGATGGCCAAAATGACCCAGTCGAGGCCCTGCATGTAATGACTTTCCATTATATTCCTTGATAGTCTTTAGTTATTTCTATGGTGATGGCTTTTCCCAGATCCATCTGATCTGTGCAGTCCACTTCGTCAGGATACATCTTGATGAGTGCATCAGGACGAACAAAGACGGGCATCTGGTCGAGGGGCACCTCTACGTTGTAGTACCAACGGCCACCCTCCAGACGTTCTCCCGTAAAGAAGTTCACCCACAATCCCTCTGGCAGATAGATGTCACGGCGGTTGTCGCTACTCATTACTGGACAGACCAGAAACTCGCTGCCGAAATAGTATTCGTCGTCGATATGCCAGCATTGGCGGTCGTGCGGATGATGGAAGATTAGGGCTCGCACCATGGGATAACCGCTCTTTGTGCATTGCTCGCTCTGTTCGACGATATAAGGCAACAGGCGATAGCGCAGCTTCCACCACTTCTTGACAATGGGAGCAATGGCGGGATAGTGCCAGGGCTCGCGCTTGCAGGTGCCGTGATAACGGATGTGGCTGGAGAAGACGCCAAACTGGGTCCAGCGCACATAGACATTCTCGTCGAGCGGCGAGTTCATGAAGTCGGGGATGCTGTGGAATCCAGGCACGTCGTGACTCCAGAAGGCAAAGCCAGAGAGTCCGAAGTGCAGGCCACCCTTCAGCGAACCGGCCAGACCGTCCCACGAAGAGGCGCTGTCGCCACCCCAATGCAGGGGATAGCGCTGACAACCAGCCCAAGCTGATCGTGCCCAGACAATGCCGTCGCCCGTCACCTCTTTGGTTACCTCGTAGGCGGCGCGCTGATACAGCAGGGCGTAGATGTTGTTCAGACGTTCGGGCATGGAGGCGTGATAGTGATGGTCCATGTGAATGTTCTCGCCAAAATCGGTCTTGATGCACGTCACACCCATGTCGAGCAGGGGTTTGAGTAGCGACTGCTTATACCAGTCGACAGCCTTCGGATAGGTGAAGTCGATGGTGCCCGCATAGTCGAGGGCGCTGAAGTTGGAGGAAGACGAGGAATCGCCCGATGGAGAACCGTCGGGAGTCGTGGCGGGCTGCGAGATGTAATGGTTCTCCTTCGCTTCTGAGAGTTGCTCGGCACCTGCTGCCACATACGGCAGTTGCCACAAAGACACGCGGAAACCGTTCTCTTTCAGTCGTTGGACAAAGGCCTTTGGGCCTGGGAAACGCTCAGGGTTGAACTTCCATTCGCAGAGCCAGTCGGTACGGAACCACCCCGTATCCAAATGGATGACGTCGCAGGGGTAGTGCTCGCTTCTCAGTCTGTCGCAGATGTCGTTGACCTCGTCGGCCGAGAAGTAGGTCATGCGGCTCATCCAGATGCCAAACGACCAGAGGGGAGGCATCTGCGGGAAGCCAGTTAGCATGCGATAGCTGCGCAGTATCTCTTCGGGCGACTGGCCACCAATGAGGAAAACATCGAGGGTGGCACGGTCGCACATGAACTGCACGGAACGGGTAGAGTGGTCGGCCAGCGATAGCTTGCAGTAGTCGCTGGTGTGGTAGAAACAGCCGTACATGCGACTGCTCATATAGAACGGGATATTTTTATAGCAGCGGCGGTTGTTAACACCTTGTCCGTCTTGGTTCTTCAGTTGGAAGGTCTGTCCGCTGAGGTCCATCTTGCGGAAGCGCTCGCCAGTACCCACAAAACACTCGTCTGGAGCGCATTTAAAGCTGATGGTGGCGCGCTCGGCCTGAGGTGTCGTCACGTAGCCGAGAGGCAAGGCGTCATAACGTGGGGGCGAGAAGTGGTCGTCGCTCAGGGCGATGCCTTTCGTCTCGTCGCCATCCGGATAGAACGTGATGAAGGGTGCCGGCTGAGGGGCAGGCAATAGGTCGCTCCAATGGTCGAGCTTAGGCGATGAAAGGTCGATGGTGGCCACCTTCTTGCCGTCGGTGGCGATGATATCGCAGCATACAGAACCTTGAAGATGAAGGGGGAGGCGCTTTAATTCTGGCGAGAACAGCAGCATGTCGTCGGACTCCACCATTTCGTCATCCGTCATGGTTGTAAACAGGCGGAGTATGTTTGGCTTGTAGGCACGGATAATGAGATGATAGGACTGTTGGGGCACAGACTTGTCGGGTGCCATATCTTCCTGATGCAGTTGTTTCTGATAGGGGATGGTGAGGATGATGTCACCGTCGCGTTCCTCTATCTTCGTGGGGGCGTATGCTTTCCATAGGGCTTCGTCCTTCTGCAAGTCAGGGGCAAAGTCCATGAAGTCGAAAAGATGGTAGTTCGTTTGTTTCATTGCTTGAATATGAGGTTGGGGCCGGGGTGATTGTCGCCTATCTCGTCGCGACGAATAGGACGGCCCTCTGTCGTGTTTCCAGTAATCGTAAACCCGTCGGTACGCGCATCCAGATAGATGCGGAACCCGCGGTCGTTGGTTGCATAGGGAGCAGGGTGGGGCGCACTTATCGTGTTGCCGCTGATAATGGACCCAGGCTGGTTAGACAGCGTGTAGATGCCGCCAGCATCATAGAGCTGGCGGGCATAATGGATGACTTTATTATCCACGATGCGGTTGTTCTCCATACCCGTGTTGTGAGGTGTCCATCCCCAACCCACGCAGATGCCGGAGTAGCTGACGCGATTCACGTAGTTCTTGCTGATGGTGCAATGGCGGACATAACCCAATGCGATGGCCACGGCTCCCCAGTCTTCTGTGGCAGCATCGACGATGAAGTTCTGGTCAATGGTCAGCCGTTGGCAACGTTCAGCCAAGTCGGTGTAGGGACGGTGCACCTCGCGAGGACTCTCAGCAAAGGAACCACCCATGATGGCCGTACCGCCAATGTTGCCGAAGGTGCATTTCTGTACCACACAATCGCTGACGTTGTCGACAAAGTCCAAGGCCGTGGCGGCCAGATTCTGGAACAGCACCGAGTAGAAGTCTACATGGTGGGCATTGCGCACGGTGACAGCACTTACGGGGCGCTCTATCCATGCCTGATTCTCAAGATCTTCGTCCCAAGGTAACCCTGGGTTCTCTTTCAACTTGTAGGCATCAACGAGAGAGAAGCCGCTCTGCAGGGTGACGTGCCCTTTGTGTAGCGGACGGTTCCAGCAAGTCTTGTCGAAAGTGATTCCTTCGAAGCGTACATAGTTGGCTCCGTCCACAATCACTAACTGCTCAATGCCGTCGCGCTGTTCGGTGGTGCGCAGCAGGAAAGAGCTGTTGCCTTTCTCGCCTCCGATGACGGGTTGCGGCCAGGGGTGCTCGAACTCCAGGCGGCTCTCGGGTTCCATGAAGGATACGATGGTTTTATTGCCCTCGACCTTCATTTCCTTGACACGCAGAATGGCGATGGCCCACCGCTGGTGTACCACCATTTCGAGATTTTTGGTCTGGAGGACGTTCTGGGGTGGAGTAGGAATGGTGATGGTTCTGTCGGTGGTGTTGAAGTCTATGATGCGCTCCATGCCTTTGTTTGGAAGGCCGTTATCGTATTTTGATAACGGAAGGCTGTCAACTTGTTCTTTTAAAGGCCACAACTGGGTGTGACGTTGTCGGGGATCACCGCAGATGAAGCTCTTGAGTGTGCCACTACCACGTATGACGAGCGGTGACTCCTTGTTGCCGCTGTCCTCCGGACGCAGGAATAGCGGTTCGTTCATATAGTAGCGCCCTTTCTGAAGTGTGATGGTGATACCGCCCTCACATCGCGGATCGTTGGTACGTCGCCATTCACGAGCCTGACGGAGAGCATGGTGTATGCTTTCGCCTTCTTGAACGATAATCTCGCCGGCAAGCGTGTGTTGGGCGATCAATAGGAATATAAAGGTTAGCATCCGTTTCATATACTTTAAGACGTGGAAACAGACGAAATGTCATCAATGCAATTAGTGACAAAAAGAATGCAGGCTCGTCTATATATATAAACTGCATGCAATGAAGATAAATATGAGACAATGGGTGGCTGATGTCATCCAACAGAGGAAGGTAACAGCGATACCTGTGATGACGCATCCGGGTATTGAACTGAATGGCAACTCGGTACGGGATGCTGTCAGCAATGGAAAGGTGCATGCTGAGGCTGTGGTCAGGCTGGCGCAACAGTATCCCAGCGTGGCAGCTTGTACCATTATGGACCTCACTACTGAGGCTGAGGCCTTTGGGGCTGACATAGCCTTTAGCGAAGATGCTGTTCCTGCTGTGTCGGGCTGTTTGTTGCCTAATGTGGAAAGCATCTATCAATTGCAGGTGCCTTCGCTTTCGGCAGGTCGTATACCTGCTTATCTAAAGGCTAATCTGCTGGCGGCAAAAGCCATTACCGACCGGCCACTGTTTGCGGGTTGTATAGGTCCTTTCTCACTCGCTGGCCGTCTGTACGATATGTCCGAGATTATGGTGCTCATCTATGAACATCCGGATGCAGCCCACACCTTATTAAATAAATGTACGGAGTTTATCGAGAAATACTGTCTGGCGCTGAAGGCTACCGGTGCCAATGGTGTGGTGATGGCTGAACCTGCCGCTGGACTGATGTCGAACAACGACTGTCTGACGTTCTCGTCGCAGTATGTCAGTCGGATTGTAAAACGTGTGCAAGACGATAGCTTTATCGTTGTACTCCATAACTGTGGAAATACAGGACAATGTACGAAGGCCATGGTGGAGACTGGTGCTGTGGCCTACCATTTTGGCAATAAGTGCCATATGGAAGAGGTGATTCGTGATGTGCCGTCTACTGCATTGGCGATGGGTAACATAGACCCAGTTAGTGTGTTTAAGGACGGGACACCAGAAATGATGCGTACGACTGTTATCGACTTGTTGGAAAAGATGAAGCCCTATCCCAACTTTGTACTTTCAAGCGGTTGTGATACACCACCTCATACTCCTTTTGAGAATATCGATGCTTTTTTCAAAGCCCTAAACGACTATAACGCAAAGTGACGCAGAAGACGCTTGAGTACAACGACCTGCAGATAACGCCTGCCGATGTCTATGAGCAGATGGGTTATCATGGTGCGGAGCCTGATGCAGCTACGCGTCACGAAACGGCTGAAATCATCTCTGAGGTACGTCAATGGCTACGTCCTCAGTTTTGTTATCTTGTCGTTCGTGAGTTGCCTGCCTTTGATATGGGTAAGATTATAGTTCGCCAACTGCGTGGTTCCGAGGCTTATGCGCTCTTTGTGTGTACCAGTGGTGTGGAGTATGAAACTTATCAGCAGCGACTCAAACAAGAGGGCGATATGGTGCGCATATTCATTGCCGATGCATTGGGCTCGGTGATTGCCGAGAAGTGTGCCGACCAGATGGAACAGGCGCTTCAGGAGAACATCGACAAGCTCGGATGGCACCATACAAACCGCTTCTCGCCAGGTTATTGTGGTTGGCATGTCAGTCAACAGCAACGGCTGTTTCCGTTTTTCCAAGGTCAAACGTGTGGCGTTATGCTGACAGACTCGTCGCTGATGGTTCCCATCAAGAGCGTTAGTGGTGTCATTGGACTTGGAAAAGATGTGCGCAGATTGGATTATACATGTGGACTCTGTGATTTCAAACAATGCTATAAGCGTAGGAAATCGTCAAAATAGCCCCACTTTTTTATACACAGACGAGTGCACTCATCACCATGTCGCTGACAAAGAGTCCTTTGCGTGTGAGTGACAGATGGTTGTCTGCAATACGAAGCAATCCTTCAGCGAGATACTGTTGCGCTTCCCTTAGACAGTATTGGCGATAGTATTCGTCGAGCGTTGTAAGATCCAGTCCGTCTCGAGTTCGTAGCGCCGTGGTAATGAGGTCGTTATAGTGCGTGTCAGGGTCTATCGATTCGCTTTCGCAGGGACGACGGTCTTGTCTAATAGCCTCAATATATTGGTGAATGTCGGCAATGTTCCACGAGCGGCTCTTTCTGTCATAGCTGTGAGCAGCGGCCCCCAGTCCGATGTATGGAATGTCCTGCCAATAGCTGCTGTTGTGACGGGAACGAAAGCCTGGACGTGCGAAGTTACTGATTTCGTAATGCTCATAGCCTGCATCTGTCAGTTTGTCAATCAATACCTCGTACATCTGGCGCTCAGTCTCTTCATCAGTGGATCCCACTCCCATGCGATGGAGTGGTGTCCCTTCTTCAATCATGAGGCAGTAGGCTGAGATGTGCTCTACATGAAGGCCCAGCACTTCTTCGATGTCATGCTGCCAATCGGAGAGCGTTTCGTGGGGGAAACCATACATCAAGTCGACGCTGATGTTGTGAAAGCCAGCGTTGCGCAAGTGTTGTACGGCTTGTCTTACTTGGTCGGACGTGTGGCGGCGATGAAGCCAGCTGAGACGCTGGTCGTCAAATGTCTGGGCACCCATCGAGACGCGGTTGATGCCCAACAGAATCAGCGTTTCTGCATATGCGGCTGTCACGTCATCAGGATTCACTTCGATTGTTATCTCTGTCTTGGGAGAGAGAGAATACACCTTATTTATATTTAAGAAGAGTTGGCGCAGTTGCTCGTGTGTCAACTGTGAGGGTGTGCCACCGCCTATATAGATGGTGCTGATTGGGGAACCGTCCTCTTGGTGCCTCATTTCCATCTCGCGACACACAGCATCGACATATTGCTGTCGTAACTTAGCGTGTGTCGTTGAGTAGAAGCCACAATAGACGCAACGGCTCTTGCAGAAGGGTATATGTAGATATAATCCGGCCATCTTTTGTGCAAAAGTACTAATAATATTTAATATTTGAAAGTTTTCGTTGGTTATTTCCGTAAAAATGCCTACCTTTAGCCTCCGATAGCTGAAAAAGTAATAACCTAAAAACAATAAGCCTTATGAAAGTTTATCAAACAAACGAAATTAAGAACATTGCGCTGCTTGGCAGTGCGGGTAGCGGCAAGACTACTCTTGCCGAAAGTATGGTCTACGAAGCTGGCATCATCAAGCGCCGCGGTACTGTAGAAAGTAAGAACACCATGAGCGACTACTTCCCTGTAGAACAGGAATATGGCTACTCGGTGTTCTCAACTGTTTTTCATGTAGAGTGGAACAACAAGAAGCTGAACATCATCGACTGTCCGGGTTCTGACGACTTCGTGGGTGGTGCTATCACTGCCCTGAACGTTACCGACCAGGCCGTCATCCTCATCAATGGCCAGTATGGTCCTGAGGTGGGAACGATGAATGCTTTCCGCAACACAGAGAAACTGAAGAAGCCTGTGATTTTCCTTGTCAATCAGTTGGATCGTGACAACTGTGACTTCGACCAGATTCTGAATCAGCTGAAGGAGGTCTATGGCAACAACTGTGTTCCCGTACAGTATCCTATTGCAACAGGTGCAGGTTTCAACAGCGTGATTGATGTACTGCTGATGAAGAAATACTCTTGGAAGCCCGAGGGTGGCGCTCCCATTATTGAGGACATCCCTGCCGACCAGTTGGAGAAGGCCAAGGAGTGGAAGGCAGCTCTTGTAGAGGCTGCTGCTGCTGGTGACGACACGCTGATGGAGAAGTTCTTTGAGAGTGAGGACCTCAGCGAAGACGAGATGCGTGAGGGTATCCGCAAGGGTCTCGTAACCCGCTCTATCTTCCCAGTATTCTGTGTCTGTGCAGGTCGTGACATGGGCGTTCGCCGTCTGATGGAGTTCCTTGGCAATGTCGTTCCCTTCGTGAGCGAGATGCCTGTCATCAAGAATGCTGCTGGTCAGGATGTTCCTGCCGATGCTTCTGCTCCTACATCGCTCTATTTCTTCAAGACGGGTGTTGAGCCCCATATCGGTGAGGTTCAGTACTTCAAGGTGATGAGCGGTACCGTGAAGAGCGGTGACGACCTGACGAATGCTGACCGTGGCTCTAAGGAGCGTATTGGTACGTTGTATGCCTGCGCTGGTGCCAACCGTATTCAGGTTGACGAGCTGCGTGCTGGTGATATCGGCTGTACTGTGAAGCTGAAGGACGTGAAGACTGGTAACACACTGAACGGCAAGGACGTTGAGAATAAGTTCAACTTCATCAAGTATCCGAACAGCAAATTCTCGCGTGCCATCAAGGCTGTCAACGAAGCTGAGACTGAGAAGATGATGGCTGCCCTGCAGAAGATGCGCCAGGAAGATCCTACATGGGTCGTTGAGCAGTCTAAGGAGTTGCGCCAGATCATTGTTCATGGTCAGGGTGAGTTCCACCTGCGTACCTTGAAGTGGCGTATGGAGAACAATGAGAAGATTCAGATTACCTATGAGGAGCCGAAGATTCCATATCGTGAGACCATCACCAAGATGGCTCGTGCCGACTATCGTCATAAGAAACAGTCGGGTGGTGCCGGACAGTTCGGTGAGGTACACCTGATTGTCGAGCCTTATACTGACGGTATGCCTGATCCAACCTCATTCACCATCAACGGCCAGGAGTTCAAGATGAACATCAAGTCGAAGGAAGAGAAGGACCTGGAGTGGGGTGGTAAGCTGGTATTTATCAACTCTGTTGTTGGTGGTGCTATCGATATGCGCTTCATGCCCGCTATCCTGAAGGGTGTCATGGAACGTATGGAGCAAGGTCCTCTGACCGGTTCTTATGCCCGTGACGTTCGTGTTATCGTCTATGATGGTAAGATGCACCCCGTTGACTCTAACGAACTCTCGTTCATGCTGGCAGCACGTAATGCCTTCAGCGCCGCCTTCAAGGAGGCTGGTCCAAAGGTTCTTGAGCCCATCTACGACCTCGAGGTGCTCGTGCCTGGCGACTATATGGGTGATGTGATGTCTGACCTGCAGGGTCGTCGCGCCATCATCATGGGTATGGACAGCGAGGCTGGCTATCAGAAGCTGAGTGCTAAGATTCCTTTGAAGGAGTTGGCCTCATATAGCATTGCACTCTCGTCGCTGACTGGTGGCCGTGCTTCGTTCACCACCACGTTCTCGAGCTACGAGCTCGTTCCGAACGACATCCAGCAGGAGCTCATCAAGCAGCATGAGGCTGAGATGAAGGAAGAAGATTGATGCAGCGTTTGTCGCTATATCTTTTACTGCTCTGTGTGTTGGCTTGTTCTGATGGAGCTGACATACAGAGCAGTTCGATTCTTCCGGCAGAGACACAGTTGCTACCTGGCGACGTGGTGTTTCGCCGCGGAAGCGGGTTTACCAGTCAGGTTGTACTTGTAGCAGAGCGAGGCGGAGCTTACTCACATGTAGGTGTCGTGGTTGATTCGGCAGGTGTGCCGATGATTGTACATGCTGTTCCTGGGGAACCAGAATACGAGAATGACGAGGACCGCGTGAAGATGGATTCTCCCGATGTGTTCTTTGATGCCTTGCGTGCCCAACAGGGAGCAGTCTATCGCCACACTGATAGTATCATAGCCCGACGGGCAGCTCGAGCAGCTACCGCATTGTATCGGCGTAACGTGTTGTTCGACCATGACTATGACAGTAGTGACACCACTAAGATGTACTGTACCGAACTAGTGGTCTATGCATACGGCAAGACATCATGTCCGTTGTCAGACATCAGTAGCCGTCACTTGCATCTGGTTGGATTTGAGACTGATTGCGTCCTGCCCTCTGAACTGTTGAATTGTAAAGATTTAAAGAAAGTCATCGCTTTTTAAGAAACTATCAACCCTTTTATAAACTAAAAATTATTGCCCTATGAAGAAAATCTTATGTTTTGCAGCTGTCTGCCTGTTTGTGCTGACATTGTGCTCATGTGGTGCTGCCGATACTCCTGAGGCAGTGACAACTAAGGCGATCAAGTGCATTATCGACAAAGACTACAAGACTTATGTCGATATGATGTACTTTAAGAAAGAGAAAACTGACGAGCAGAAGCAGCAGTTGACTGCGCTGGTTCAGGACAAGATGGATAAGGAGATGGAGAAGAAGGAAGGTATCAAGGACTTCTCGATTGGCCAGCCTACCATCGAAGAAAACAATGCCGTTGTTCCCTATACGCTGACCTATGGTAATGGCGATACAAAGGAGGACAAGATGAAACTGGTAAAGACAGAAGACGGCAAGTGGATGATTGACTCTGGGAAATAGGAGTATAATTAAAGGGAGCTTTACGGCTCCCTTTAATTATTATGCAAATTTCACTAAGATGCGGAAGACCTTTGCCGGAGCCTGCATCCATTGTTGCATTGCCTCCTCAGCGTGTTCTGGCGTCACTTCGTTGCTAATCAGGATATCGTAGGGTGGATTGTTCTTTTCCAGATAGCGGATAACACCCTCGAAGTCCTCAGGCTGAGCATTGCGCGAGCCACGGATGTCAAGCTCTTTTTGCACGAAGAGCTTAGTGGTAAACTGTACGTCCTGCTTGGCATAGCCGATGCAGACCACACGACCCGTAAAGGCTACCTCGTTGACAGCCATCTGATAAGTAACAGGTGCACCTACGGCCTCGATGACCACGTCGGGACCGGCACCAGCGGTAATTTCCTGCAAGCGCTCGTGGACGTTCTCCTTGGCGGAGTTGATGGTGTATTCAGCACCTAGCCCACGAACAATAGCCAACTTCTCGTCGTCCATGTCGCAGGCAATGACTTTGGCACCACGCATGATGGCACGTACCACAGCACCTACACCCACCATACCACAGCCGATGACCATCACGGTGTCGGTATCGACCACCTGTGCACGACTGACAGCGTGGAAACCAACCGACATCGGCTCAATCAGGGCAGCATGCTCAACGGTGATGTTGCCAATGGGAATCACCTTCTGCCAAGGTACGGCAATATAGTCGCACATGGCACCATTACGCTGTACGCCCAGTGTCTCGTTGTGCTGACAAGCGTTGTAGCGACGGTTCTTGCATGACGGACAATGTCCGCAGTTGGTATAGGGGTTTACGGTAACGGCCATTCCCGGACATAAATGCCCGGGCACTGAACTGCCCACTTCGGCAATCTCTGCACCAATCTCATGACCGGGAATCACGGGCATCTTTACCATCGGGTTCAGTCCGCGATAGGTGTTCAGGTCGCTTCCGCAGAAGCCTACATAATGGATACGCAGCAGCACCTCGTCGCTGCCACACTGAGGTTTGTCAATGTCAACAACCTTCATCACTGAAGGCTCTGTAATCTGTATTGCTTTCATTCTTTATTGTTTGTTTTATTCACTCATATTTTTGATATATGGTAATTCTATTAAGTCGCCAAACCCGAAGAAGTGCTTGGCATTATCGCAGAGGAACAACCGTTTCTCATCGTCTGTCAGCTCCTTTGATTTCGTCACGAAGTCGTACGACATCTTATAGGTGATGGCGGTGATGGTGCGTGGATAGTCCGAACCCCACATCAACTTCTTCATACCTACCTCGTCAGCAGCCTCCTTGATGGCACGAATAGCCGAGGGGAAGGGATAGAACTCATCGTTGAACAGCCACGTGATGCCTCCACTTTCTACGTAGACGTTTGGATGGCGCGCCAGTTTAATCTGTGACATCCAGTTGGGGCGGGTCACCATGCCGAAATGGCCGATGGCAATCTTTAGTTTGGGACACTCGCTGATGATGTCTTCCATCTGCCCGACCTGTGCGTCGCCGTCCATCAGCTCAATGCCAAGGATGATGTTCTGTTGCTCCATCAAGTGCATCATCTGCATCATTTCATCGTTCAAGAACTGTTGTGGTAAACGGGCAGCTGGGATCTTGATGCCACGGAAGCCACTGTTGATAAGGCTTCTGGCCTCCTCACAGAATCCCGCCTTTCGCAGTTCGGGCATACCGAAGCAGAAGAAACGAGTGGGGTAGCGCTGCTGCACCTGCAAGAGGTAACTATTCTGCAAGCCGTCGATGAACTCCTGCGTGATGACAGCGGCAGAAACCTGTGCATAGTCCATGTTCGATAGGAACCGCTCGGCCGTGTTCTGGCCGTCGGTCATATAGGGTGGCAGCATCTGGCGCTCCTCACCGAAGAATAGAGAGCGGCTACGGTTGGGCTCCAAGGGGTGAATGGGGGAACCATTCACAACAGTATCCACGTTCAACCACAAATGCGCATGGGCATCAATCATCTTACATCTTACTTCTTCCATCAGACATCTTTATGTGTTGGCCCATGATACTCGCTGTTGGTCGCCAATGATGTCACGTACTTCCTTCACCAACTGCTCGTCCATCGGTTCTTCGATGTAGGCAATGTTGGTGGTGATGGCCTCCGGACGGGTGGTGCTGAACACAGTAGAGGAAATGCGGGGATTTGAGCACGAGAACTGCATGGCCAACTTTTCAATGGGGTAACCTTTGGCCTTGCAATGCTCAGCGGCGCGTTTGCAGGCTTCAACCAGTGGCTTTGGTGCCGGATGCCAGTCAGGCACACCACGTTCCGTCAACAGTCCCATTGAGAACGGTGATGCCGACAACACGCCGATGCCACGCTCGTCGAAGAAGTCCATGAAATCCACGAGCTTGTCGTCGCACAGACAATAGTGGCAGAAGTTCATCACACTCTCTACGGTGCCGGGCTCTGAATGTTCTATGACCCACTTCAGGTTCTCCAGCTGCAGGTCGGTGATGCCTACGTGACGTACCACACCTTCCTTCTTCAGTTCGTGCAGGGCGGGCAGGGTCTCATCAACCACTTTCTGAAGGCCACCCTCCATACGTCCCTGAAACTCGATGTCGTGAACGTTGATGATGTCGATATAGTCGATGTGCAGACGTTCCAGACTCTCGTAGACACTCTCCTTGGCGCGCTTGGCCGAATAGTCCCACGTGTTCACACCATCCTTGCCGTAGCGTCCGACCTTGGTGGAGAGGATGAACTTGTCGTGCGGAATGTCCTTGAGTGCCTTGCCCAGTACTATCTCTGCCTTGTAGTGTCCGTAATAGGGTGACACGTCAATGAGGTTGATACCTGCATCGACAGCAGCGAATACTGCATCAATACCGCGGTGCTCGTTGAAAGAATGAAACACACCGCCTAAAGAAGAGGCGCCGAAGCCTAACTCCGACACCTCTAATCCTGTTTTTCCTAATCTTCTATATTTCATAGTTCGTTGAATAACCATTACCACGGCATCATGTCGCGCTCGTCGGGTCTGTGGGCCTTGTTGTCTTCGCCCAAGACGTAAACCTGCAGATCTTGGAAGTAGCCGGTCTCATCTTGTAGTCCTTTCAGCTCTCCCTTGGTCTCCTCAAAACCTTTGAACTCTTTGGCTGATGCGAGGTGGTTAGTAAACTCTAATTTCTTGTTTGCTCTGTCGAGAACTGAGATCCATTCATCTTTCGTGCGATCTCCAATAACAAATTTCTTGCTCATAGTAGTATATTAGTTTTTAAAACATCCATCCCAAACGAATGACCGGTTCAAAATACACCTTGGTATAGGTTCCGGTGTGCTCTCGTGCATAGGAGGGCGTCGTAGTTGTTGTATTGTTCACGTGGTCGGTAGTAATGGTATTTCCCGTTTCTGTCGAGTATTTGCTGGTGATGTGTTTCGTAACATCGGCTCCAACAACTGTCTGCTTTATCGTCTCTTGGGTATAGTTGCCATTCTTTTTCTTACCAGTATTAAAGGTTATGCCAAGTTCTGCTCCTAAGTAAAGACCTTTATAGACGAAGAAGTCTACACCAGTGAAAACGGTAGCAAACAGCCCCATCTCATTCACCTTGTTGTCTGGCGTCATCTTGGTGTAATCTATATTGGTATAGTCGGCGTTGTTGACCGTGTTTTTGTTGCCCAGCAATACGGTGACATTGGTGTTGTTTACACTCTTGGCATAGCTTCCTGAACAGAACTTTCCCAGAAAACCTCCTTCTGCACCGGCATAGAAGTCCAAGCGTCCGGTATTGGCAAAGTGGTATTCGTAGCCTACAGACAGCTTGAGCGTCAGCTCGTTACTTTCTTTGATAGAGTCCATGTGCTCAATGTCATAATAGTTGGCATTGACACTACTTGTATTCTTATTCCAACTGCCTTCTTGCTTGTCACGGTCAAAGCCGACGCCGACACCTAAACGTACAACACTTTTGTTGTTCAGGAACAAACGTCCGTAAAACTGTGCCATGTTGACGGGCTTTCCTTCGTAGTCAAACGGATTGTATCTCCACTCTAATGACATAATGCCGTCGGGCAGTTTGTCGTTGCTTCCTTGTGCAAATGTCGTCAGACTGGTAAGCACGAGAGTTGTCAGGAAAAGCAGTTTCTTCATTGTTATATTGCTTGTTGTAAGAATTGGTGTTGCAAAGATAGTGATTCCCGCTCAAACATCCAAATAAAATAGGATTATTTTTTACCGTAAACGATGTCGCTAGTCATTTTGTGGAACAAGTTCTGCGGCATCATCTGTCAGAAACGGCAATATCTTCTTATATGGAATATTGAAGTTGATCATGCCTGCGGCGTAGGGAGCAATCTCGTATTGCTGGTAGACAAACGAGAGTCCCTGCTTGGTAAAGCTGGGTGCGGCACTCGGCAGGGGAATGTGGTCAATGTCGTCTACACCGATGAGCAGGTCTTTCAGTTGCTCGTCGTTGATGGCGCTTTCGTCAAACTCCTTGAAGTAGCTGCGCACACCCTCTTTGATGAGCTTGGCCAACTGCTGCGACTTCGGGTCCTTGAACAGCGTCTGATCTTTCAGGACAAACGTCTCTGTCTGCTGGTCGTATTCCGTCGTGTATCCAATCTGCAGGCCGTCGCGCTTGCGGAAAGTGGTACTCATGGCAGAGGCAAAGCCGTGGGCACCGCCCATGAATCCCTCTGAATTGGTTTCATAGGTGACGTAGCGGTCGGTATCTTCCAGTTTGAAGACGTGCAGGTAGTACGAGAAGGTCATTCCCGGATAGCCTTCTCCCTTGATTTCCAGCCAGTTGCTCTTCAGTTCCTGATAACGGCTGTTGACGGTGGCCTCAACGGCTTTCTGTCCGTCGTCGTACAATGTTACTTCGGGCTGGCCTTCCTGTATGGGACTGGCAGCGAGTGCTTCACAGATATACTGGTGGATAGCCTGCACCAAAGAGTCGTTGCCATTTTTTGGCCAGTCGACGCTGATGGTAACGCTGGCCATAGAGTCTTCGCGCTCCATGCCGATGCTGTCAGTCAGAAGCTCAGAAGCGACAGCAACGGAATCGCTGTCTGTAGAGCCCTGCTGAGAAGCACGATGGCCGCAAGCGCTTAACGCTGCGGCCATCAATATGGTCATAAAAAGATGTTTCACCTTTTTACTTTTTTACCTTTTCTTACTCGCCCTTGATAGCAGCTACACCAGGAAGCACCTTACCCTCGATGGCCTCGAGCAGAGCACCACCACCAGTAGAGATGTAAGATACCTGGTCAGCAAGACCGAACTTGTTGACACAAGCTACAGAGTCACCACCACCAATCAGAGAGAATGCACCCTCGGCAGTTGCCTTAGCGATAGCATCGCCAATAGCGCGTGAACCAGCGGTGAAAGCGTCGCACTCGAATACTCCAGCAGGACCGTTCCACAGGATGGTCTTAGCACCCTTGATAGCCTCGGCGAATGCCTTCTGGCTCTCAGGACCAGCGTCAACACCCTCGAAACCAGCAGGATCGAGACCGTTAGTAGCTGTGCAGTCAGAACCGAGAACGAGCTCTACACCGTTCTTCTTAGCCAGCTCCTCAACGCCCAGAGCTACATCGAGCTTATCGAGCTCAACGATTGAATCGCCAATCTCACCGTTGTGAGCCTTAGCGAAGGTGTATGTCATACCACCGCAGAGGATGAGCTTATCAACCTTACCGAGCAGGTTCTCGATGATACCGATCTTAGAAGATACCTTAGAACCACCCATGATGGCAACG
>CACWFY010000031.1 GCA_902760345.1 uncultured Bacteroidales bacterium
TCAAGTCCTTGTCCAGCTTCACGCCACGCTCAGCCTTCACCTTCTCGATGATCTCCTCGAACGGATCGATGTCAGTCTTGTTGACGGGCTTCATCTCCAGCACCACGTCACCGTACATCTGTACGAAACGACGGTAAGAGTCATATACGAAGTGAGGATTCTGGGTCTTCTTCACCATACCCTCAGCCACCTCGTCATTCAGACCGAGGTTCAGGATGGTGTCCATCATACCAGGCATAGAAGCGCGGGCACCAGAACGAACAGAAACAAGCAGAGGATTCTCCTTGTCACCGAACTTCGAGTTCATCAGTACCTCGATGTGCTTTACAGCAGCCATCACATCGTCGTTCAGCAGCTCCATAATCTTCTGCTGACCAACCTTATAATACTCATTACAGCAATCTGTGGTGATTGTGAAACCTGGAGGAACGGGAACACCAAGCAGGTTCATCTCGGCAAGGTTAGCACCCTTACCACCAAGTTCCTCACGCATTTTTGCATTACCTTCGGCCTTTCCATTACCGAAGAGATAGACTCTCTTTTGACTCATAAATATTAGTGTATTATTAAGTAATAAATGTTGTTATTCAAAGTTGGTATTCCCAGTTGGTTTGCAAAGATACGTAAAAAAAATCATTTCTGCAAAAGAAATTCAATATTTTTATGAGCGATTGTGATGAACCCCTCCCCAACGCGAAGGGAAGAACAATCTGCCAATGCCTACCCACGGGCGATTTCCATAACGGCAACTAGCGCAGAAAGCATGGAGCAGGAAACGCCAGCCAAAAGCCCTGGACATACCTATGTAATACAATACAGACAGCTGATAACGACCATATCCGCGCTCACGCAACAGTCGGTTGATGCGAAGGCGTGACTGTCCGTTGCTCTCTATATGTTCCTTGTCGACCGTTGACGTCACACTCTGCTGTCGTACCGTGACGCAATACAACTCACGTTCGTCAAAGACAACGCTCCGTGCAGCAAGTCCTGCGGTGACAGAGAAGTAGACATCGTTGCCCGAGACGATATCCTCGAAAACAAGAAGATTTTCCGTTATCAGGCGTCGACGAATCATCTTTCCCCACGGATTCGTATACAGACAGCGCATGACATCGGTGTTCTCGTGTTCTTTGTGATAACGTTTCAACAGCCCTTTTACGGAACGGTCGCGATAGGCACGTGCGCCAGAGTCGGAAAAAGCACTCGTCACGTTAAAAAACACAATATCAGCGTCATCATCGATATGACTGGAGATGAGCTGGTCGGCATCAGGCAGATAATAATCGTCAGAGTCGGCAAACAACACCCACTCGCCATCGGCATGACTCAATCCAACATTCCGTGCGTCACCAGCACCACAGCCGCTACTACTATAGAGACTGAAGTGATAGCTGCTGCGCAACGACTCTACTGCCCTGAGTTCGTCAGCAGTACTCTTGTTGTCGACAACAATCACCTGGGGAGAATGTTTCCACGGAATGCTTTGAAGCAAACGTTCAAGCAATCGTGACGTATTTCTATGCGGAATAATGATGCTATACACTATTGTCAGTTCTTATCGTCCGCAAATGTACAAAAAAAAAATGATAGTGACAAGTAAATTTGGCAGATTGATTTATTTTTCGTATCTTTGCAGAGAAAACGATAAGCAATGGCAAGAAACAAGAAACCATTACCGCTCCTTGAGAGCGTAACAATAGAGGCAGTAGCTGCTGAGGGGAAGTCACTATTCCATTGGAATGACATGGTGGTATTTGTGCCTTTCTGTGTGCCTGGCGACGTTTGCGACATACAGATTCGCCGCAAGAAGCACAGCTTTGCCGAGGGCGAGGTGGTGCGCTTTATAACATATAGTAAGGTACGCGCAATACCTTTTTGCCAGCATTTCGGCGTCTGTGGTGGTTGCAAGTGGCAGAACCTGCCCTACGAGGAACAGCTGAAGTTCAAGCAGCAGCAGGTCTACGACCAACTGCATCGTATCGGGAAGGTATCACTACCTGAGTTCCGTCCCATCCTTGGTAGTGTGAAGACGCAAGAGTATCGCAATAAGCTGGACTTTGGCTGCGCCAATAAGCGTTGGCTGACTAGCGAACAGCTACAGGACGAAACGCTGGTGAAGGACACGCCCGCCATCGGATTCCATATCACAGGTGCTTTCGACAAGATACTGCCGATAGAAAAATGCTGGCTGATGGACGATCTGCACAACCAGATACGTAACGAGGTGCGCGACTATGCCGTTGAGCACGGACTGTCGTTCTTCGACTTACGACAGCAGGTGGGCTTGCTGCGCGATGTCATCATCCGCAATAGCGCCAGTGGCGAATGGATGGTCATCTTCCAGTTCCACTATGACGAAACGGGTGGCGAGAAAGAGGCAATAGGGCTGTTGCAACACGTTGCCGACAAATTTCCGCAGATCATCTCCCTACTCTATCTGGACAACCAGAAGTGCAACGACACTATCGGCGACCAGGAGATTCTGGTGTTCAAGGGCGAAGACCATATCTTTGAACTGATGGAAGACCTGAAGTTCAAGGTCGGTCCCAAGTCGTTCTATCAGACGAATACAGAACAGGCTTATCATCTGTACTCCGTAGCCCGCGAGTTCGCCAACCTTACTGGCAATGAGCTGGTCTACGACCTGTATACAGGCACTGGCACCATCGCCAATTTCGTAGCGAAGAAAGCCCGTCAGGTGATTGGTATCGAGTATGTGCCTGAAGCCATCGAGGACGCCAAAATCAACTCGCAGGTGAACGGCATTGAGAACACGCTGTTCTATGCTGGCGACATGAAGGATATCCTGACGGACGACTTCATTGCAGAGCATGGACGACCAGATGTCATCATCACCGACCCACCCCGAGCAGGCATGCACCCCGACGTGGTGAAGACCATCTTGAATGCTGCCCCAGAGCGCATCGTCTATGTCAGCTGCAATCCTGCCACACAGGCTCGCGACCTGCAGCTGCTCGACGTGCAATACAAGGTCAGCGAGGTGCAGCCTGTCGACATGTTCCCACACACACCACATGTAGAGAATGTAGTATTACTCACAAAAAAATAAAGACTATGAAAAAACTTATGACACTGGCCTTTATGGCTATTGCATTGACAGCCAATGCGCAGGAAAAGACCACAATAGAAGTGCCACAATGGGTTAAGAACATCAAGTTCAGCGGCTACGGCATGCTGCAATATCAAGGTACCGATCAGGAAGGTGCAGAGTCGAACACCTTCAATCTGCGTCTGGCTCGTTTCATTCTGGATGGCAAGATTGGTGACTTCGACTGGCGTGCACAGATTCAGGGCACCAATGCTAAGGGCCCAGCTGAGCCAACAATTCAGTTAGTCGACCTCTATGCTGAATGGCGCAAATATCCGGAGTTCAAGGTTCGTGCCGGACAGTTCAAGCGTGCCTTCACATACGAGAACCCCACCCACCCCATTACACAGGGTTGGCGTGCCTATGCTGACGTTATCAACAACCTGTCAGGCTTCGGCGATCGTACAGGCGAGAAGAGCTCTGGTGGTCGTGATATCGGTGTACAGATTTCTGGTGATTTGTTCCCCAACGCATATGGCCGTCGCCTGCTCCACTATCAGGTAGGCGTTTACAACGGTGAGGGTATCAATTCCAAGGATAAGGACAACAAGAAAGATATCATAGGAGGTTTCTGGGTAATGCCTATCAAGGGACTTCGCATTGGTGCTTTCGGATGGACAGGTACGCGTGGTGAGATGTCCTCGACATATCACTATCTTGAGGAGTTTTTAGATGAAAACAACGAAATAAAGACTCGATTAAAGAGTCAGTCAATGACTGTTCAAAGTGCCCGTAAGAACCGCTATGCTATCTCTGCTGAGTACTCTCAGGACGAATACATGTTCCGCGCTGAGTATCTGCACTCTCAGGGTTGGGGTTCAAATCTGAACTTTGGCGACAAGGCTGACGGTTGGTACGTCTTCGGCATCGTACCTGTTATCAAGGGTAAGCTTCAGGCTAAGGCTCGCTACCAGTGCTATCGCCCAGATAAGAGTTGGAATAGCGAGACAATCGTTGCAGACGATGGTGCTTCCTACACCTATGGCGGCGCTAAGACTTCTTATGAAGTTGGTTTGAACTATTTCTTCACCAAGAATCTGGAGATGCACCTTGAGTATGCCCGCATCAACGACCGCAAGTTGGAGAAGCACAACTACAACCTCGTTGATTTGGAACTCGACTTCAGATTCTAAGCGACCTTTTTGAATTTTCGCATCAGGGCCTCCCACAGACGAGTCTTCTGACGCAGAATATTAACAGAATAAGCCGTGCTGGCAATGGCCAGTGCGGCTTCTGTTATCCAATAGCACCAACCGCTACATGCCGACGATACCGTATAAGCCAAAACACCTAAAAGAAGTTGTATGCCAGCATAACGAGAAATAGCCATCGTCGAACGGTAGTCATATCGCCAATAGGCATAGCAGTAAATAATAACAAGCTCCAAAGCGTGGGAAGCGACAAGCGCCACACCTGTGCCGAAAACACCCCAATAGTGAAAACCTACCATAATGCTCCAAGACATAATGGCATAGCTGGTAGCTTCCAGGCAGAGATACGGCAGGGCATCTTTGCGAGCCAGCGTGATATAAGCAATAGGCATCGTCAGCACCTTGAAATACATCGCTAGAATGGCCACCTGAGACATTTGCACGACTGGCAGGAACTCACGACTAAACAGCATCGGAATCAATACCGGCAAAGCGGCAAGTAGCGCCACTAACATGGGCGACAACATCAACAGCGACACCTCTATCTGCTTGTTGACAGTTAGATTGGTCGCTTCGGCATTGTTACATACGCCAGACAGACGTGGAAAAAAGTCGGTTTCCATAGCAGAGAAAACCATGCCGGCATAAGTCATGGTTATCATGTATCCGACATTATACAATCCGACTTCAGCAAGTCCACCCTCCACATTGAGATATGATCGAATCAGCATTTCCGTACAACTGCCTACAGCAGCAGCCAACACAAAAGCAATGCCCAAGCGAATCATTCCGAAACCATCGCCTAACATCTGACGACTGAACGCAAAATGGAACGGATAGCAACGCCAGGAATAGGCTATCGTGACCAACATGGTGGCTATAGCCGTCAATACGATAGCAGGCACGATACCGGAATGAAACAGAAAATAATATAGCGGAACGGAAGCAACGACACCTGCCAGAGCTGAAAACACCAATACCTTAGCAATAGCACCAAGACGGCGCGTCGCTTTCATAATGGCCATCTCACCACCACTGATAGCAGCCATTGACACCGCAATGCCCATCATTGCGAAGTGTAGTGTGTGGTTACCCCATGTGAATGAAAACTCGTCGATAAACGGGCTGATGATGATGCAAAACAGAAAACCTAATACAGCTGCCAACAGACTCCATAGGCGAATGACACGAATGTAATAGTCAAGCTTCTCGACATCGCCACGCTCATAACACTCTGACAAACGAGGAATAGCCCCTTGGGAAATGCCCAGATTGGTACATTGTGAGGCAAAATTCTGAATAGAAACCAACAGCGAAGCCAACCCCATACCACCAGTACCCAGCAATACCGCCATAAATTTATTGCGCACAAGGCTTGCTAAAAGAATCAGCCCCTGCACGCCACCGAACATGCTGGTATACTTTAATATATGGCTATAGCCACTTTTGTCTTTGTGTGCTTCTTTCATATTAAACTATTAAAGGAACGTAAAAACGTACGATTTATTACTTTTCTTTTTGGTTTTTCGCTCACTTATTTGTACCTTTGCAAAATGCAAAACTTAAAAATAGACAGGCAATCCTTTTGGGAAATCGTTCGATTCGGTACCGTGGGCACAACGTCCATGCTGATCCACTATGGCATCTACTATCTGTTGCTGCCGTTGATGGATATGAACATTGCCTACTCTATCGGCTACTTTTTGAGTTTCCTTTGCAACTTCCTGATGTCATCGTATTTTACGTTTAAGGTCAAACCATCATGGAAGCGACTCGTCAGATTTACAGGTAGTCACGGCATCAACTATTTTGTCTATCTCGGACTGTTCAACTTCTTCTATTGGGTGGGCGTTCCTGCCGAACTGGCTCCCCTGCCTGTCTATCTTATAGCAGTACCCATCAGTTTCCTGCTGGTGCGTTTTGCGCTGAAAAAGAAATAAAAAGAACCATCACATGAAATCTAATAAGCCGCTCGTAAGCTTCATCATTACCTATTACAATCTGCCAGTACAGATGCTGTGCAAATGCATTGACAGCATACTGGCGCTGTCGCTCAATAGTGACGAGCGAGAAATCATTGTCGTGGATGACGGCTCAGAAGTTAGTCCCATGAACGGGCTGATGCACTATGGTGATGAAATCATCTACGTCAGACAGAAAAACCAAGGTCTCAGCATGGCCCGTAACAAAGGCATAGAGATGGCTCGCGGCAAGTATCTGCAGTTTGTTGATGCCGACGATCACCTGATACAAGCCCCCTACGAGCACTGTCTGGACATCATCCGTAAAGACGAAGACATAGAGATGGTCATGTTCGACTTCACAACTCATGCGACAGACCATCAGAGCAACTTTGTCGATCAACCACTACAAAGCGGTACGCAATATATGCTTCACCACAACATTCATGGTACGGCGTGGGGGTACCTGTTTAAACGGACCACGCTGAGTGAACTGCGTTTTACACCCGGTATCTGGCACGAAGACGAAGAGTTTACGCCACAACTGCTGATACGTGCTGAACAGATATGTGTCACTAATGCTGTAGCATACTTCCACTACATTCACCCGAACTCCATTACGACGGCCAGTGACGAGAACAGTATTGACAAGCGACTATGCGACCGTATGGGCGTACTACTCAGACTGAATGACCTATACGACCACCTACCGCAAAGCGAGCGTATGGCGCTACAGCGACGAGTGGCTCAGTTGACAATGGACTATATCTATCAGGTGATCATCCAGAAGCGTTCAGCAAGTGCACTCGAAGAAGCCATAGTGCAACTGCGCAGCAAAGGGTTCTTCCCCCTACCCGATAAGGACTATACCCAAAAGTATGTATGGTTCCGTCGTATGACTAACACCCGATTGGGACGTACAATTCTGCTGAAGACATTGCCATTAATGAAGAAGAGATGATGGAAGAACTGATATCTGTCGTTGTCTGTACATATAATCAGGAAGACACCATAGCAAGGACGCTGGAGTCTGTCCTTATGCAACAATGTCATGTACCTTTTGAGATTGTGTTGGGAGAAGACTGCTCGACAGACGGCACTCTTGCCATTTGCAAACGTTATGCTGACGAACATCCTGATGTAATACGACTGATAACCAATAAACAAAACAAAGGACTCATAGACAACTACTTCGACTGTCTATTGGCTGCTCGAGGCAGGTATATTGCCGACTGTGCTGGTGATGACTTTTGGACAGACCCGCTGAAACTGGAGAAGGAGGTTTCTATCTTGGAAGCACATCCAGACGTAACGCTCGTGCATACTAATTGGCTATGCTACGACGAGAGAAAGGCGACGACATTTCCGCCCTATCCTGCTGACAACAAACACACACGAGCTTTTGCTGATGGCAGAGAGTTAATAGAAGACATCCTTACTCAAACTAAGCGTCCCGTGATTCATCTGTGCACATCATTA
The DNA here is from genome assembly GCA_902760345.1 of uncultured Bacteroidales bacterium. Lineage (GTDB taxonomy): Bacteria > Bacteroidota > Bacteroidia > Bacteroidales > Bacteroidaceae > Prevotella. Next base: position 7,704 of record CACWFY010000031.1, read on the forward strand.
TATCGACGTGACGTCTTCATGCAAGCATACCTGGAAGATGAGGATATGTTCCGCAATAAAGACTTCGGATGCGAAGATATACAGATATCATTCTTCATGGCCAAAGAAGGACGTATAGCCTTTATTCCAGACACGACACTAAACTATTCGGTCGGCCATACAACTGTTTCTAATACAAAAAATGAAGAGAAGCAATACCACTTCGTCAGACAAGTCACCAGTCTGGTCTATTATATCTGTACGAAGTATCATATAGATAGCAAACGCATTGACGCCTATTTTCGCCAACGCCTGTTTGCCCTTTCCATGCATGCGTTCAGAAGTCATCAGCCTGCGTTGTTTCTAATGACGAAAGAATGTGAGAAAGATTGGCAAACACATCGTACGCTGCCTGTAAAAATAGCCTATACGGTTATGCGTTACGAAGGACTTTGGAAACTGATGCTATGGGGTCGCCATCTATTTGTGGCAACAAAAAGTTTATTGTCTGTTTAAAAGCTCTTCAAACACCTCTTCCAATTGTTTGCTAACAACTTTCGGTGATGCCAATGCAGCGACGTGTTCAGACAGTTGACGCCCATCAGCATATGGATGTTGCATCAATGCAAACATAGCATATGCCAAAGCCTGTGCATCACCTATCGGCACAATGGTACATCCACCTTCTATACGCAAGCATTTAGGAATACACTCCGTTGAGACAACTGGAATACCTGTACTCATAGCCTCTAACAACACCAAAGGCTGTACCTCGCTTCTGGAGGCCAGCACCAAAGCGTCACTTTGGTACAAGAGCGTTCTGACAGATTCCTTATCTAGTAGACCATGTGCAATAACACCCTCAGGCAACTGTGAACGGCACGCTGCTGAATCTGTTCCTCGTCCTGCTATGTGCAATACTACATCAGCACGCTCATGTCGCAATTGTTCAAATGCTTTAAAGAGAACATCATAACCTTTTAACGGCCAGAAGTTTGCAAGACAGCAAAAACAAAACTTCCGTCCTACCAACGGTTCACGTTTCCTATAGGCATAAAAGTCGGTGTCTATTGTATTCGAGATGCTTTGCCACTGATAGTCCTTGCCGAAGTAACAAGAAATATTATCTACCAATTCTTCTGAGACAGGAATTACCTTTGAAGCATTATGATAAGCTTCCTTAAGTAATGGTATCTGCCAGGCTTTACTTGGAGCTGGCCCAAACTCCTCCTCGAATATCAATCTGGATTGATGCTCTGTTATAACATAAGGAATACCATATTTCTTGCCGATGTTCATCGCCGCATAGCCTGCCCATTTCGCACAATGGGCATGAAGAATGTCAGGCCTGACATATTTCTTCTCGTAGTCCTGATACATCGAACAGACGATTTCAATCCAATGGTTGACATTATAACGTATCGCCTTAGGTATGCCTCGCTGATAAGACTGGCAAACAGTAATTCCGTCCATCACGTGCTCATAACGACCTAACGGCAACGAAATATAGTTTTTTGCACCAATAGTTATGCCAAGTTGCACATTACTTAATATACGCACGGTATGGCCCAGCGAGGCCAAAGCTTTAGCCTGATCCAGACAAAACAGACCTCCAGAAGGCGGGAAAAAAGATGGTATCTCGAGTATGTGCATGATATCTTATCTCAACAATTATATCTGCAAAGGTACGAATTAGCAAACAAAAAAACAAATTTTTTATTTTTCTCTTTTTGCTTTTCACTTTATTTTGTACCTTTGAAGGGCAAAAATTGAGTAAATCATGAAAATAATCTGTCTAAAAGGTGGACTTGGCTACCAGCTGTTTGAATACTGCAGATACCGACAATTATTAGAAGCTAAAGAGGGAAAGGTGTATATGTTTCGCGACTTTCGCAAACTGAAACAGCACAACCACCTGCTGATTTCCCAATGCTTCGACATCGAACTGCCACCACAATACTTGATGGTGACAATACTGACACTCGCTATAAAGACGCTTAGAATACTTCACCTATGGTCTTCGCTTTATGACGACACCAGCCGTCACTGTGTGTTGATTGATGACTATAGTCAGGAGAAACGCTATATCAAAAATGCACAACAACTGTTTAAATTCAGAAAGTTTACATTGACACCACTGACTACACATTATTTATCACTCATCAATGAGGCGCAATATCCTGTGGCCATTCATGTCAGACGAGGTGACTACCTCTTAGCTGACAACCCAAGTAATATAGGAGTATGCGATATCTCATATTACCAAAAAGCTATTGAAACGATACGCAAGCAACATACAGATGCCCACTATTTCTTCTTCTCGGACGATATAGAATGGGTACGCAATCATTTTTCTGACGACAACGCAACATTCATTAAGAAAGAAGAAACAGAGCCAGACTACGTCGACCTTTATCTGATGACGAAGTGTAAAGCACACATTATCGCCAATTCAACATTCAGTTTCTGGGGGAGTTTGCTGACAGATCACGAAAAACACCTGTGCATTTATCCTAAACGGTGGTTTGCAAATCCTGAATGGACGGTTCCAGATATATTCCCTTCACACTGGATTGCTCTATAAAAGCATAGTTTTTGCAGAAAATTTTCTAGAGAATTTTGCATAAAAGTACCGTTTTCAGAGTTCGAATCTGTGACAATGCTGTGTCAGTATTATGAGTTTGACGATGCAAAATCGCGAAATTAACGGCAATAATGAGGAATTTGTTTGATGAAAAAACGAATTAAATCGACGCGTGTGGGCACACAGCGACTTTTTTACAAAAATTATACTAAAAAAGTTTGCGCATATTAAATTAATGTTGTACCTTTGCAAACGTTATCCTGAAAACAATCTTTTTACCTTAAAAAGGACTAATACCTATTGAAGATATAGAGCGGTCGCCTGTGAGGGTCACCGCTTTATTTTTTGCACAACGTCTAAAACGTTAAATTTTACTAAACTTTCACCTTTTCCACTTACCCACGACTCTATTCTCATTAAAAATGAGTACCTTTGCGGCCGATTTGGTCTGTTGTGGCTCAAACAAGTTGTCGCACGAGGTGACACGCCACGCAGAAAAACCCGTTAACAATTATATAAATAATGTACGCAATTGTAGAAATCAACGGTCAGCAGTTCAAGGTTGAGGAGGGCAAGAAGCTTTTCGTTAACCACATGAAGGATGTGGAAGCCGGTAAAACTGTTGAATTCGACAAGGTACTGCTTGTCGACAATGAAGGTTCAGTACAGGTAGGTGCACCCACCGTAGACGGTGCAAAGGTAGTATGCGAAGTGGTTAATCCACTCGTAAAGGGTGAGAAGGTTATCGTGTTCAAGATGAAGCGTCGCAAGGACTCTCGCAAAAAGAACGGTCACCGTCAGCAGTACACCCAGGTAGAAGTTAAATCAGTAATCGCTTAAAATTAAAAGGAGAACAACATTATGGCACATAAGAAAGGTGTAGGTAGTTCTAAGAACGGCCGTGAGAGTGCAGCTCAGCGACTGGGCGTGAAGATTTTTGGCGGTCAGAAGGTAGTAGCAGGCAATATCATCGTTCGTCAGCGTGGTTCTAAGCACAATGCTGGTGACAATGTTGCTATGGGTAAGGACGATACTCTTTATGCACTTGTTGACGGAACTGTTCAGTTCCACAAGGGCAAGCGCGACAAGAGCTATGTTTCGGTAATTCCTGAAGCTCAGGCCTAAGAGAACAAACAGCAAATAATTTATTCCAAACAAACAAGAAAAGGGAGTCTTCGCTGAAGGTTCCCTTTCTCTATTAAAAGCACAAACGTGAAAAGAAAGATAGTCCTCTTATCGCTCCTCTGTGTAACGACACTCATCGTTGCCGGCAACCGTATATTCGTTCCTCGTGTCAAGTCGCTTACCAGTATCGTCAACAACGACTGGATGAACCGCCCCATCATGACACTAGGTACGGGTGATGTGCTACACATAGGTTTTGACGAGTTTTCGCATAACTACCATCGGCTGACTTACCACATCGATCATTGCGAGGCAGACTGGTCGACATCCGAAGACATCTTTGAAAGCGACTGGCTGGAAGGATTCAACGACAGTCAGATAGAAGACTATCAGAACTCTATCAATACGACGGTGCTGTATACACACTACCAATTGGACATTCCCAACGAGCGCTGTCAATTGAAAATGAGTGGAAACTATCGGCTAACCGTATATGACGAGGACAACAATGATGAATGCCTGTTGGAGGTACTGTTCTATGTTGTTGAGCCCATAATGACCGTTGGTTTGGAACTGTCGACTAACACAGATATCGACCATAATGTGAGTCACCAACAGTTGTCCATGAATGTTCAATACAACAATCTTAGAGTGACTAACATAGAGGACGAGCTTTATACTGTCGTTATGCAGAATTGGCGTGAGGATAATGCCAGACATAACATTAGGCCAACTTACATCAATACCAAAGGACTATCGTGGAATCACAACAAACAGCTAATCTTTGACGGAGGCAACGAGTATCATAAATTTGAAGTGCTGGACGTCTCGCATGCCACGATGGGACTTGAACGTATCACATGGGACGGGAAATATTATCAGGCCTATCCTTTTCCCGCTACGGTAAGACGTAACTATCTGACTGACGTAGATGCCGACGGTGCTTTCCGGATCAGAAACAGCAACAATAGTGAATCTGATTATACCTGCGACTATGTCTGGGTAAATTATGTGCTACAGGCACCCTATCAAGGTGAGCTTTATATTGATGGGCAATGGACAACTGATGCAGAAAGAGATAACTACAAAATGCAATATGATGGTGAGCATAGCTGCTATTATACGGCTCTACTTCAGAAACAGGGATATTATTCCTATCAATACCTCACGCAAAACGGTGGTATTCCGCCTTCAGAAGGTTCATTCTTCCAAACAGAGAACCGCTATCAGGCATTAGTCTATTATAAAGGTATAGGCGCAAGGACGTGGCGTCTGGTAGGTTATCGGAGCATATTGTTCCGATAGCCTTGCGGAGTAATGCGGAAGTAGTGATAGAAGGATGAAATAAAATAGTTGGGTGAAGCAAAACGGCAACGGTCAGCAATCTCAGAAATAGAGAGCGTTGTGTTGCACAATAACTGTCTGGCCTCTTCAAGACGCAGAAGTCTGATGAGCAAACGGGGATTGGTGTCTAAGTTAGAAGCAATAACCTCATAAAATTCATCTGACTTCATTTCTGTTAACGATATCAAGTCACGCAAGTTGAATGATTCTCCTTGGTGTTGTCTGATATAAGGTATGATGCGTAGCATAGCATCAACAAACTTAGAATTCAGGGACACACTATTGTCAACATCATGCGCAAAGTCTGAATGCAGATTGATGATTTCATCATAGTGCAACTGACAGCGGGATGCATAGCTCTTGATACGATGCAACAGATGATTCTCCTCATTTGTACATAGCAAGCGGAAACGCGTATTTCTATTGAACATCCAGAAGTTTAGCAACAAGGCAATCATTACCAAAACGCCAAGAATTCCATAGATGCCTGTCGTTCGCCACCAAGGCTGGTTAACATTGACAATCCAAACAAAAGGATCCTGATTCCACACGTCCGGCCATAAAGAACACTGAACCTCTACACGATAAGTTCCTGGACGCAGAGCCAACAGGGGCAGTCGTAAGAGGCCGTTTTTATCAACCATACCATCTGACTTACCATACGAGAAAACGCGCCATTCGTCATAGGCAGGCACACCTTTTACACGTATCCGATAATAGGTCTGCACAGGACGCAGATAGTTCAGACCGGTAAAAGTCATCGATAGCGAATTCTGATTGTAATTGACCGTTATCTCACGCATACGCGATACAGAACGGTCAAGAAGAATACGTCCGTCCAGTTTTGTGTCTGCACCAATATTTGAACCGTTTACCGTTAAACGTGTCAACTTAGGATACAGCACCATCTGCGACAATTCTTTAGCATGAAACTGGTCTGGACGGAATGACACCACATGATCTATCGATTGCATAACAATGGTGCCATCTTCTAATTTAACGGCACGCCCGTTGAGAAACGACTCACTGGGTATGTTGTCCTGATTGATATATGCTTCAATGTGATAAATGCCAGAGTTACGGATAAACACATGGACTATGCCAAAACTGGTGCTTACCCAAATGTCGTGGTTATCATCCTCGATAATAGAATGTATGACCTGATTCGGCAATCCGTCAGCATTCGTGAACATCTGCTTTTTCCCATTTGGCTTTTCAAGCAGCAACCCAGAAAACAGTCCTTTCCAGGTCCACCCGCGGCTGTCCTTAAGAATGCAATTGACAGCAGGCTCCAATTGCGTCACAGGTTTTGACTTTCTATTCAATAGGTCAACATAATGTTGGCCTTCGTGCGACTCTGCAGAATAAACATTAAAAGGAGAATTAAAAGGTTTGCAATAGAGTAATCCGCGACGTGCCGTACCAATCCACATGCCTCCCTGACGGTCAAAGCACAGCGAACTGATATTAGCATGCTGACGACGTCCTTTTGTCAGGTTCAATGTCTCGACATGCTCTACATTTCCCGTTACATAATTATAGACGATATATCCCCGCTCAGTACCAATGTATATCTTGTCACCTATTGGATAGAGCGCATTCATCAAGAATGGGCTTTCCAGTAATTTTGTCCATTTGCGTTGATCGATATCATAACACAACAAGACAGCAGCATGCTCTCCGTTGTGTAGATGATAATAGCGATTACCAACAAGACATAGCTCAGAAGACTGAATGAAACGCTGCTTCTCCCTTCCGTCAAAAGCATCGTCCGTATACTTGTAGTTTCCGTGCTGATAGTCATAGACAGAAACTGCACCATCTTGATGGAACATCAAAATCAGACTGTCATTATAAAGGTCCAAATCTTGAACAGAGGATTTGTGATGCAAGCGGAACTGTTTCTTCAAACTTGGGCAACCGACCATATCACCCGTGCGAAACCACACATTACTCTCACCATCACCATACAAATCATCCAGATGCTTAGAAGTACCCAATGCTACCAGCACACTATCTATGTTACTGATGAAACGCTCTTTCAGAAGGTCAACACAGGTTAGCTGCCGGTGATGCTTAATCCACAAGTGATGAAAACTGTCAAAATACATCTGATAGCGACCATCATAGCCAGGCAACACTTTCGCATCTCCAGGGCTAGGATCTACATGAGTAAATGATGCACCGTCATAGAAATTAATATGTCCAATGGTAGAAATCACCAAACGCCCGGTCTTCGTGCATAATACAATCTGTGCACTATTATCAGCCAAGCCATTCGATGCATCATATGCAAAGAACATCCGTTGGTTTTCTTGAGCAAAAAGTCCAATGGAAAGACAAAGGGCCCATATGGTCGTAAATATCTTGATCATTAGTTATTGGTACTGTTTTATGTCTTTAGAAATTAATTACTTGTCCATCATACGCCAATTGAATACTAGCGGGTAGTGATGCATTTACTTCCGCATGCCGCCCTATATCGTGACTGCTATGTATTAACCACGTTTGTCGAGCACCAACACGCTTGGCAAAACGCACTGCCTCCTCTAAAGTCTGATGAGAATGATGAGGCTTTTGTCGAAGTGCATTAACCACCAGGGTGTCTGCACCGTTTATGTAGTCCATTTCCTTTTCGTCGAAGGACTTCATATCTGTGATATATGCCAGAGAGCCAATGCGATAGCCTAAAATAGGCAAGTCGTGGTGCATCACCTCAAAAGGCATAATAGCTATATCTCCTATCGTAAGCTGCTCATGTTTATGTATTTCGTGCAACTGGATAGCTGGTACACCCGGATATCGGTGTTCGGCAAAACAGTAGGGCAACATCTCCAGCATTCCTTGTCGCGCTATTGGATCGGCATATACATTGATTTCGCCAAACTGACAATAGGGTCGGATATCATCCATTCCTCCCATGTGGTCATAGTGTGCATGAGTTATCAGTATCCCATCTATCTTCCGGAATGGCATGGGCATAATCTGCTGGCGAAAATCAGGTCCACAGTCAATAAGCAAGCGTGTGGTCTCTGACTCAATCAGTGCAGAGCAACGTAACCGTTTGTCGTGAGGATCTCTACTGCTACACGTATAGCAATGACAACCAATAGTCGGTACGCCACAGGAAGTGCCTGTTCCAAGGAATGTCAGTTTCATATCACGTTTACTTCCGGATGTATATCTATACCAAAACGCTCACGGACATCATGCTGTATGGCCTGAAAAAGCGTCACTATCTCACTGCCCGTAGCACCTCCACAATTGACCAATACTAGTGCTTGGCGGTCGTGCACACCAGCATGTCCCAACTTTCGGCCTTTCCATCCACACTGTTCTATGAGCCAACCTGCAGGGATCTTCTCGTGTGAGGCATCAATATAATAATGTGGCATCTCCGGATACAGAGCTTGCAACTGTTCATATTTCTCGTGACTGACGATAGGATTCATAAAGAAACTACCTGCATTGCCTGTAACCTTTGGATCTGGTAACTTGGCATTTCGTATGTCAATGATAATTTGACGCAACTGTTGGGCATCTACCTGACTGAACCCGCGGCGCTCCATCTCCGCACGGATATTGCCATAGTCTGTCTTTTGTACAGGTACACGGCTGAGCCGATAGGTCACGTAAGTAATCAGATAACGATTCTTCCAGTCATGTTTAAACCGGCTGTCACGATAGCCATATTGACAGTCAGCCAATGAGAAAACACAGGTTTTGCCTGTAGCAATTTCAACAGCCTCTACGTGATCTATCAGATCCTTGACTTCTGCACCATAGGCACCAATATTCTGAACAGCCGACGCTCCCACTTCGCCTGGTATCAGCGAAAGGTTTTCTGCTCCATATAGTTCGTGAGAGACACACCAGGCAACCACCTCATCCCAGATCTCACCACTACCGCACCTCACAAGAGCATCTTCTTGAAGTGTTATGCCCTTGATGGCCGAATGCACTACTGTTCCCTCAAAGTCTTTCGTCAACAGCAGATTACTTCCGCTACCAATAATAAGGAATGGTTCCCCTGCGTCTCTCAACTCATGGGCTACAGTTTGAGCCTCTTCAATATTAGTGTATTCTACGAAACATTTGCAATGGGCTTCAATTCCAAATGTATTATGGTCTCTCAACTCGTAGTGATATGCTTTCCTCATGGTGTCAATCCCTATGTTTCATGTCGTTAGTTTCATTAGACGCCACTCTCCGCTTTTGCGACGGAACGTCATCTCTAATTCCATACCATTAGCAATACCTCGCAGGACAAACACCTTACTGTTGCCTTCTGGGCGTGGTTGTCCATAGATGATATTATAAATCATTCGCTGTGGCAGTTGTGGAGCAAAAGCCTCCCATGTATCTGGCGTAATGATACCCTCCATCTGACTGAAATCATCATCTGGGTCAGGACCGACAAACTGTACAGTCTCGTTCAAATGTTGCTGTTGGTAACTGAGGTCTGATGCAAAATCGTGATAGAAAGCCAAGAATGACGCATTGATAGAAGCGCTAATAGGTATCGTTCTGATTTCTGTCAGTTTCCAAAGCCCATGCAAACGGTTGAAAACATATTGAATAACAGAATTCGTATTAAAATATATCTTTTCGACAACAACATGACATACAGTTGTATCTTTGACTATTTCCTGCTGTTTCTCATTGTCAAAAAGTAGCGTATAATAGCCTTGACGCATAAAAAACTGTTCAGTTTTCCACTGATTCTTACTGAGCAGAGTCTTCTTGTCACCATTCACCATCGGTAAAGGAAACTGGACACGTTCCAACTGCAATTTTTTGCTGGCTGTGAAGTTGAATACAAAGTCGTCAAACAATTCATCAGCAGCCTTAGGCATTGCACCGTCACCATAAACCTTCAAGGAGTCGGTAGCCATAGAGTCTGCTGTCGCTATCGAATCGTCTGTCACGTCCTCATCCGAAGCAGTTGTTTGCCGGCTTCCACAAGCTGTTGTCAATGCTAAAACAGCAACCCATATAATCAGATATTGTCTCATCTGTTGACAGGATAATTTGTCATTGCTCTAAATTTAGTGCAAAGATAGTAAATATTTCTCATTTCTCATTTCTCATTTCTCTTTTTTTTTGTACCTTTGCATCAAAATTAAGTATACATCATTAGATTATGATATTAGACAAGATTGACGAGCTTCTCAAAGAAGTACAGACACTAAGTGCCCAGAATGCTGAAGAAGTTGAACAGCTCCGCCTGAAATACCTGAGTAAGAAAGGCGAAATTACGGCTCTGATGAACGATTTCCGCAATGTTCCTGCCGACCAGAAAAAAGAGGTAGGCATCAAGATTAACGAACTCAAGCAGTTGGCTTTGGAACGTATCAACGAGCTAAAGGAACAAACGGAGTCACAAGAGAGCGACCATCAGGGAATAGACCTCACACGTACCCCCTATCCTATTGGCTTAGGTACGCGTCATCCGCTGACCATTGTCACCAACGAGATTATCGACATCTTTTCACGCATGGGATTTGTACTCGCCGACGGACCTGAAGTGGAAGACGACCTGCACGTGTTTACAAAAATGAATTTTGCTGCAGACCATCCTGCCCGCGATATGCAAGACACTTTCTTTGTGTCACAGCATCCCAACGATGTGACGAAAAATATTCTGCTGCGTTCTCACACCTCCAGTGTTCAGGCACGCGTTATGGAGCACATGCATACCGAAGACGGAAAGCTGACAGCTCCCATCCGTGTCATCTGCCCAGGACGAGTTTACCGTAATGAAGCTATCACGGCCCGTGCACACTGTTTCTTCCATCAGGTAGAAGGATTGTATATTGACAAGAATGTCAGCTTTACCGACCTGAAGCAGGTGCTTCTTTCATTTGCCCGCGAGATGTTTGGTGCCGACACGAAGATTCGTCTGCGTCCCAGCTACTTCCCCTTCACGGAGCCCTCTGCAGAGATGGATATCTCCTGCTTCATCTGTGGTGGTGAAGGATGCGGCTTCTGCAAACATACCGGTTGGGTAGAAATTTTGGGTTGTGGTATGGTCGATCCTAATGTCCTTGAACAGTGTGGCATTGACCCGACGATATACAGCGGCTATGCTTTCGGCATGGGTGTTGAGCGTATCACCAACTTGAAGTATCAGGTCAGCGACCTGCGCATGTTCTCAGAGAACGATGTGCGCTTCCTGGAGGAATTTGAATCTGCCAACTAAAACTAGTGAGCATGAAACTTATACTGATGACACAACCCACTTTTTTTGTGGAGGAAGACAAGATATTGACGTCGCTCTTTGACGAGGGACTCGACAACCTGCATCTCTATAAGCCTGCTTCTGAGCCCATCTATTCCGAGCGTCTGCTCACACTCCTTCCAGAAGAATTCTATAAGAAGATTACTGTCCACGACAATTTCTATCTGAAAGAAGAATTCAAACTGGGAGGTATCCATATTGACGACGAAACGACTCCTGCGCCCAAAGGGTATAAAGGCCACGTTAGTCGTACATGTACGCATCTTGACCAACTCAAGGAAGCGAAGAAGCATGCTGACTATGTGTTACTGAAGTATATCTTCGATAGTCAGACTGAGCCCGACCAGAAAGCGTCGTTTACCATTGACGAGCTCAAGGAAGCATCACGACGTGGATTAATCGACCGTCACGTCTACGCCTTAGGAGGTATGAACCTTGAGACCATCAAGGCTGCCAAAGACCTGGGCTTTGGAGGTGTCGTTATCAGTGGTGACCTGTGGAATCGTTTCAACATTCATCAGGAATTAGACTATCAAGCATTGATAGACCACTTCATCAAACTACGAAAAGCAATAGGATAATTGTATAAACATACAAAATGAGTACAAACAAAAACTACATGGTGTTTTCAGGTACTGCTACCAAGTACCTTGCAGAGAAGATCTGCCAGAGTTTAGGTTGTCCGTTGGGTGAACTGTTGATTACCAAGTTCTCCGACGGCGAGTTTGCCGTCTCTTATGAGGAAAGTATTCGCGGTCGCGATATTTTCCTTGTACAGAGCACATTCCCTAACAGTGACAATCTTATGGAGCTGCTGCTGATGATTGATGCTGCCAAGCGAGCCTCTGCGCGCACCATCAATGCCGTCATCCCCTATTTCGGATGGGCTCGTCAGGACCGCAAAGATAAGCCACGCGTCAGCATCGGAGCCAAGTTGGTGGCCGATTTGCTTAGTGCTGCTGGTGTCAACCGTGTTATCACGATGGACCTGCACGCTGACCAGATTCAGGGATTCTTTAATGTTCCTGTTGACCATCTGTATGCATCAAACGTGATTTTGCCCTATTTGAAATCGCTGAATCTGGAAGACCTTGTCATTGCCTCACCAGATGTAGGCGGTTCCAAGCGTGCTAACACCTATGCCAAGTATCTGGGCTGTCCGCTCGTTCTTTGCAACAAGACCCGTGCCCGTGCAAATGTTGTCGCTTCCATGCAGATTATCGGTGACGTCAAAGATAAGAATGTCGTTATCATCGACGATATGGTTGATACGGCAGGAACAATCACCAAGGCTGCCGACATCATGAAAGAAGCTGGAGCTAAGACGGTTCGCGCTTGTGCTTCCCATTGTGTGATGAGTGGACCTGCCAGTGAGCGCGTTCAGAATTCGGCACTCGAAGAAATTGTCTTCACCGACTCTATCCCCTACTCTCAGCGCTGTGCCAAGGTCAGGCAACTGAGCGTTGCCGACCTGTTTGCAGAGACCATTCGCCGAGTCATCAACAACGAAAGTATCTCCAGCCAATACATTATTTAATACGATATGACATTTAAGTCCGTGATATTTCTGACAGCAGCAGGCATTTTGCTTGCTGCTTGTCAGTCTAAGACGTACAAGCTTTGTGGCACTGCCGACGGAATGGCCGATGGCGACACCCTTTACCTCACCACCGATATGCAGGAAGGCACCCCTCAAGCCACCATCATTGTCCACGACGGACGGTTTGATTATAAAGGCGAAAGCGACAGCATCTGTCTCGCTATGATTTATAGTGCTGCACGCCATGAGATCAATGCACCGTTTTTTCTTGAGCCTGGCGAGATTACCATTACGCTTTCTGACGTTCCCGGATTATCACGCGTGGCAGGGACAAATTGTAATGAGCAATGGCAGCGTCTTAATGACTCTGTCATGGTTATTGGCAAGGAAATCAATCTCATTGCCGAACATATCTATGGCAATAATGTTGATATGGAACAGCAGGAAAAGGGTATGGCTACTATCGAGCAACTGAACCAACGCTTTTCCGCCTTGATTATTCGGACTATCGAAGAGAATATCGAGAATGAGTTCGGCTATTTCCTGTTGACCTACTATCCGGAAGATGTGATAGACAACGAGACGCGGGCACGACTGATCAAGCAATTACCCGAAGAAAAACAAAAAAATACACCTCACAGTAATTTGTGAGGTGTAATTTTTATTAGGAAGTCCTTACCTTACATGGCAGGCAACTCCAGCCACTTCACGTAGCAGAAGTCCTGACGGTGAGGCAGGTTCTTGTTCTTAGGATACATGCGGATGGCCGATTTGTACTGACCGAACTGTGTAGGTCTGAGCTCAGCCTCGAAGGTATAGTTGTTTCCTTCGTGACCGGTCATCTTCAGCGGCTCTACGCTGAACACCTTCTCGTTGCCGTCCTTGTCGATATAAACGTTGACCTTCTCCAAGCCAATGGCATCGTCCAGTCCCTGCTCGTTGATGACATACTTGATAGCGTAGCATTGGCCGGCCTCGCAACCAATAGCGGGCAAAGTGGTCTCGCAGCTGACGACGTTAATGGCATCCCAGCGTTCTGCAACTGTTTCCTTCCACTGTGCAATCTCTTTAGCCAGACGGTTGTTGTCTTTCGAGATCTCCTTGAAGCGCTTAGCCTGCTTCTCATAGAACTTCGAATAGTAGTCATCCAGCTGACGCTTCATTGTATAGTGAGGAGCAATCTGTGCGATAGAATTCTTGACGACCTTAATCCAGCCCTCGCTGAGACCCTTCTTGTTCTTATTATAATAAAGAGGTACAATTTCGTTCTCCAGCAAGCTGTAAATGGTAGCTGCGTCAAGCTGATCCTGATAGCCCTGATTCTGGTAGGTACGCTTCTCGGTAAGTGCCCATCCGGCACCCTCACGATAGCCTTCCAGCCACCAGCCATCCTTCACGGAGAGGTTGACGACACCATTCATCTCGGCCTTCTCGCCCGATGTTCCTGAAGCCTCCAGAGGACGTGTCGGCGTATTCATCCAGATATCAACACCTGATACCAAGCGACGGGCCAACAGGAAGTCGTAGTCCTCGAGGAAGATAATCTTTCCCTGGAACTCGTCACGCTGAGAAATCTCGAAAATCTTCTTGATAAGACCCTGTCCAGCACCATCGGCGGGGTGTGCCTTACCTGCGAACAGGAAGATGACAGGACGCTCAGGATCATTGACGATCTTAGAGAGACGCTCGAGGTCGGTGAACAGCAGGTGAGCACGCTTGTAGGTAGCGAAACGACGGCAGAAGCCGATGACCAAAGCGTTAGGATTGAAACGCTCTATGAGTTTCACTACACGTGCGGGATCGCCTTGGTTCTTCAACCATGTCTCCTGGAACTGTACTGCGATATATTCGAACAGTTTAGCCTTCAAAGCCTGACGGGTTGCCCAAACCTCCTCATCGGGGCAGTTGTAGATGCCGTGCCAGATTTCCTCATTCGACTGGTCGCTCATATGCTTCTCGTCGAAATACTTGGCATAGACGCGACGCCACTCTGTAGCACACCACGTTGGGAAGTGTACACCATTGGTAACGTAGCCCACATGGTTCTCTTCTGGGTAATAGCCGTTCCAGATAGGAGCAAACATCTTCTGGCTGACCCATCCGTGAAGCATAGATACACCATTCACTTCCTGACAGGTGTTGCAAGCGAAGGTTGACATACAGAACTTCTCGCTGTGGTCATCGGGATTGGTACGTCCCATGCCGATGAACTCGTCCCAAGTAATACCCAACTTCTGCGGATAGGCTCCCATATACTTACCAAAGAGTCCCTCTTCAAAGTAGTCGTGACCTGCAGGCACGGGTGTATGTACAGTATAGAGACCGCTGGCACGTACCAGCTCCATTGCCTGATTGAAGGTAAGTCCCTCCTCAATGTAGTCGCACAGGCGCTGCAGGTTGCAAAGTGCAGCATGTCCTTCGTTGCAGTGGTAGATGTCTTTCTTGATACCCAGCTTCTTCAACAGCAGCATACCACCGATACCCAGCAGAATCTCCTGCTTCAGACGGTTCTCCCAGTCGCCACCATAGAGGGCGTGAGTGATGGGCTTGTCGAACTCAGAGTTCATCTCGTTGTCTGTATCGAGCAAGTACAGCTTCACACGACCAACGTTGACGCGCCATACATAGGCATGCACCTGATAGTTGGTATAGGGCACATCAATCACCAGTGGGTTGCCGTCCTTGTCCATCTGACGCTCAATAGGCAGTGAGCTGAAATTCTGTGTCTCATAGTTGGCAATCTGCTGGCCGTCCATTGACAGGCTCTGCGTGAAGTAGCCGAAACGATAGAGGAAACCAACAGCACACATGTCAACATTTGAGTCTGATGCCTCCTTGACATAGTCGCCAGCGAGCATACCCAGACCGCCAGAATAGATCTTCAGGGCAGAGTGGATACCATACTCCATACAGAAGTAAGCCACTGAGGGGCGCTTTGCATCGGGTTTCACATCCATATACTCACGGAATAATTTGTAAACGTTGTTAATACGCTTCATCAGCGCCTTATCATTTACAATTTCTTCCTTACGTTTAAAGGTGAGCCTCTCCAGCAGCATGACCGGATTGTGCTTCACGTCGTGATACAGTTCAGGGTCGAGGTCACGGAACAGGTCACGAGCCTCATAGTTCCATACCCACCACATGTTGTGGGCAATTTCATCCAAACACTTCAGTTGCTCGGGAAGACTCGACTTAACGGTCAATTCTTTCCACTGGGGAGCATTTGCATAATCAGCTTTAATTTTCATAATCTTTATCTATTAAAGTTTTCTTTATTTTTTCATTCTCTCAGCAGCCTTTGTCAAGGCGATATCGTAAGCTTCGTGGTAATACCTGATAAACTCACTCCACAAAGCTTTTTTCGACAGTGCATCGGCCTGCTTACGGCATTCCTCCACCTGTTTCTTGGTCATGGTAGAGAATTCTGCTACCGTATCCTTAATGGCATCAGCCACTTCCGAATAGTTATAGTCCGTACGATGTATTACTTTCACACCATCCGTTATCGTACCATTATGGCCGAATTCCTTGTTAGCCCACAGACCGAAACCGGCAAGGTCGGTGGTGACACACGGCACCTTGAAGGCGACAGCCTCCAGCGGCGTGTATCCCCACGGTTCATAATAAGAGGGATAGATGCAGAGGTCATTGCCCAAGACCACATCATAATAGGTCATATTCACAATGCCATCCTTGCCGTCCAGATAGCAGGGCAGGAAGATTACCTTCACCTGCTCATCCTTCCGGTTGTGCATATCGTAGTATTTCATCATGCTGAGCACGTTGTCGTGACTCATATTGTGCAGCCAGTGGGTGACCTGTGGCACTTCCAAGGGCGTGTCAAACGATTGACCGGACGTCAGTCGCTCTTGCAAATCCTTGCGCGGCTCACCGACCCATCCGGGCACTTCGATGAATGCTACGACTTTCTTCTTCAGGTCGCGATCACGCAACAGACGGTTCATGGCTTCCACAAATACATCAATACCTTTGTTGCGGAACTCATAACGGCCACTGGTCGACACTATCAGCGTATCGTCGTTCAAGCTCTCGCCCAACAGCGCATTTGCCACATCCAACAGGCGCTTGCGGGCAGCCTTACGCTTACGGGTAAATGCAGCACCCTTAGGCACGAAACTATTGTCAAAGCCATTGGGCAATACTACGTCCACAGGCTTGTCCAGTAGCTCCTTACACTCGTTGGCCGTAATGTCGCTCACCGTCGTGAAGCAGTCAACGTGCAGCGCCGTCTGCTTCTCTATCGAGTGTTTCGACTGCATATTCAGCTCGTCAGCCATCTGGTCGCCATTATAGGCAAACAAGTAGTCGTAGAGCGGCTTCTGGTTACCGGCTATCGAACGTCCGATACTGGTAGCGTGTGTGGTGAAGACAGTTCCTATCTGCGGCAGCTTGCTGTTGATATACAGCGCTCCCAGTCCACACATCCATTCGTTTGCATGATAGATAACGCGCTGGTGCAGGTCCAGATAGTGATGATAGAAACTCTCTGTCACCAGTGCAGCAGCATACGAGAACATCGAAGCCTCGTCATAGTCGCCATAGCCATGTAGTGAGTCAACGCCGTAGTTTTCCCACAACCAGCCGTAAATCTCATTCTTCGACATAAATGCCGAAGACTTGACCGTCTCTTTTTCGTAGAACGGAGTGAAGTCCACCAGAATGGCTATGGGCTCTCCGGGAACCATCCATCGTCCTACCCTTACCATCAGGCCTTGCTCCTTCGCCTCCCATTGCCAATCGGCAAAGAGTGCCTTGTCCTCTTTAAAATACGGACTTTCATTTTCCTTCCAGACATCTGGACCAATAAAAAGCACACGATCCTGCATTTCATTCTGTAACGTCTTCGCGCGAGAGGAAAGCACCGTGTATATTCCACCGACTTTGTTGCATACTTCCCAACTCGATTCAAAGATGTAATCAGGCTTTAATAGTAACTTACTCATACATTATTTATACGTATAACGCTCGCAAAGATACTTGATTTTTTTTAATTTCTGCAACGTTTTATGATTTATTTTTCATAAAATAGTATTTTATTGATATAGATTTAGTACCTTTGTCCACAAATATGACTGAATAGCATGAAGAAAATCATACTTTCCACCCTACTGTTACTCTGCCTGTCGACAGTGTCATGGGCTCAAGCCGACAACAGATCCTTTCGCGCGAACCTTATTAATAATGAATATGAGGTATATCTTCGCATCAATCTCTACGATCAGGACATCACCGTTCCCGGACAAGATCTTTATGGCGAATTGCCGGGCTATCTGGGTAAGAAGAATTACTCCTTCTATTGGGTGATTACGTCGTGTCGCGTCAAGAGCGAGAAAGAGGCTGAACTTCAGCTGATTAACGATTTCGGCAGCGAAGACCTCTCGGCCACGCTTCTGCGCAAAAACGACAGCATCTACGTGCTGCGTCAGGATAAGGGTAGCACCCTCAAGGTGCCCACCAAGGGCAAATGGCAGAAGTTGCCCAAGACATTAGAGTTTAAAAAGCGAAAAGAGATACGATGATTACCTTTCCTATAGCAAAGATTAATCTGGGGCTGAACGTCGTCGAGCGTCGTCCCGACGGTTACCACAACCTGCAAACGGTATTCTACCCCGTGCCCATCATGGATGCCCTTGAAGTACAGCCTATGGCTGACGGCTTTCCGTCGAACGTAGACTGCGACATCAAGGTCAGCAACATCCATATTGAAGGTGACGAACAGCGCAATCTGGTCGTACGCGCCTACCAGCTGCTGAAGCAGGACTTCCCCACTCTTCCCCGTCTGCACACCCATCTGTGGAAAGGCATTCCCACACAAGCCGGCATGGGTGGAGGCAGCAGCGACGGAGCCTTTATGATCAGTCTACTCAACGAGCTGTTCGAACTGCATCTCAGCGATGAACAGATGATTGGCTATGCTGCCCGCTTGGGGGCCGACTGTGCCTTCTTCATTCTTAACCGTCCGTGCTATGCCGAGGGCATCGGCGAACAGCTGCACCCCATCGCGCTCGATCTTAGCAAGTGGTATATCGGCATCGTACGTCCCGACATTCCCGTATCCACCAAGGAAGCCTTCTCGCTCATCCGTCCCCACTATCCGGCCCACTGCTGTCGCGAGGTAGTGATGCAGCCTGTCGAACAATGGCGCGGCTTGTTGACCAACGACTTCGAAGAGAGCGTCTTCGCCTTGCATCCCGAGATTGGCGCAGTCAAGGACAAGCTCTACGAAATGGGCGCCACCTATGCAGCCATGTCTGGCTCAGGCAGCGCCCTGTTCGGACTCTTTCGCGAGGAGCCTGCCGCCTTGCAGCAGACGTTCCCCGATATGTTTACATCAGTCTTTATCCTCTAGCAATGCCGACGTACGCACGCGGCTCAGCGTCTCGGGTGTCATCTGCAGATAGCTGGCAATATACACCAACGGTGCACGCAGCACCAGTTGCGGCGCACGTTTCACAAATTTCGCATAGCGCTCCGGAGCCGACTCGAAACGCAGCATGTCTGCGCGTATCTGCGACAGGATGAGCGACTCCTCCAGAATCTTTCTGTAGAGCATCTGTATATTGGTGTTCTTCACCGCCACACGCTCCAGTTTATCCTTGGGCAGCGCGAAGACGATGGTGGGTTCCAAGGCATGTATGGTCTGGTGGCTGGGTTGCTCCTTAAACAGGCTCTCGATACTCATAAAGATGGTGTTCTCCGCAGCCATATATTCCGTCAGTTCCTTTCCATTCTTGATATAGTACTGGCGAACGAGTCCCTTCACCACCCAGTAGATGTTGGTGCAGACCTCTCCCTCTCGCAGGATATAGTCACCCTTCTGGAATTTCATCGGCATCAGGATGCTTTCCAGCACGTCCAACTCGTCGTGGGTCATGGTACTGTAGCGTCTCGCCAGTTCGCGTGCTACATCACGCGTAGTCAGTCCAATCGTATTCATAGGCATACTTTATCTTTATTTGTTTGTCTTTTCCAAATTAATGATTAATCAAGTTTCAGCACAGCGAGGAAGGCTTTCTGCGGCACCTCCACGTTGCCTATCTGCTTCATACGCTTCTTGCCGCGCTTCTGTTTCTCCAGCAGCTTACGCTTACGGCTCACGTCACCGCCATAACACTTGGCCGTCACGTCCTTGCGCACCTGCTTCACCGTTTCGCGGGCAATGATCTTCGCACCGATGGCCGCCTGAATGGCGATGTCGAACTGCTGGCGCGGTATCAGCTCCTTCAGCTTCTCGCACATGCGGCGTCCGAAGGTCACGGCATTGTCCTGATGGGTCAGCGTCGACAGCGCATCCACGGGCTCACCGTTCAGCAGGATATCCAGCTTGGCCAGCTTCGAGGGGCGGAATCCGTCGATGTGATAGTCGAACGAGGCATAGCCCTTCGATATTGACTTCAGCTTGTCGTAGAAGTCTATCACGATCTCGCCCAAGGGCAGCATGAAACGCAGCTCTACGCGGTTACCCGAGACGTATTGCTGGTCTATCAGCTCTCCGCGCTTGTCCAGACACAGCGTCATAATCGGACCGATATAGTCGGCAGCGGTGATGATGCTCGCCTTGATATACGGCTCCTCGATGTGGTCTATCATCGTCTGGTCGGGCAGTCCCGAGGGGTTGTGCACCTCTTTCTCCTCACCCTGCTTGGTGTAGCACATATAGGTTACGTTAGGCACGGTGGTGATGACGTCCATGTCGAACTCACGATCCAGTCGCTCCTGCACGATTTCCATGTGCAGCAGCCCCAGGAATCCGCAACGGAAACCAAAGCCCAGGGCGATAGACGTCTCGGGCACGAAAGTCAGCGAGGCGTCGTTCAACTGCAGCTTTTCCAGCGATGCACGCAGGTTCTCGTAGTCTACGGGGTCTATGGGATAGACGCCCGCAAACACCATCGGCTTCACCTCCTGGAAACCCTCGATGGCCTTGTCGCAAGGTGCAGCCACATGGGTGATGGTGTCGCCCACCTTTACTTCCTTGGCATTCTTGATACCGCTGATGATATAGCCTACCTCTCCAGTACGCAGCTCCTTGCGAGGTATCATGTCCATCTTCAGCACACCCACCTCATCGGCCACATATTCCTGTCCGGTATTGAAGAATTTCACCTTGTCGCCCTGTCGGATGACGCCGTTGGTAATCTTGAAGTAGGCGATGATGCCGCGGAACGAGTTGAACACCGAGTCGAAGATCAGCGCCTGCAGCGGAGCCTTCTCGTCGCCCACGGGGTGCGGTATGCGCTCGACGACGGCATTCAGGATATCCTCTACGCCCTCGCCCGTCTTTCCCGATGCACGCAAAATGTCCTCCGGGTCGCAGCCTATCAGGTCTACTATCTCGTCCTCCACCTCGTCAGGCATGGCGCTGGGCATGTCAATCTTGTTGATGACGGGGATGATTTCCAGGTTGTTGTCGATGGCCAGATAGAGGTTCGAGATGGTCTGTGCCTGTACGCCCTGCGTGGCGTCGACCACCAGCAGCGCACCCTCGCAGGCGGCTATCGAACGGCTGACTTCATACGAGAAGTCCACGTGTCCCGGAGTGTCAATCAGATTGAGTATGTATTTCTCTCCCTTGTACATATATTCCATCTGGATGGCGTGGCTCTTGATGGTGATGCCGCGCTCGCGCTCCAGGTCCATGTCGTCCAGCATCTGTCCTTCGGTCACCTGTATGGTCTTGGTGAACTCCAGCAGACGGTCGGCCAAGGTCGATTTTCCGTGGTCTATATGTGCAATGATACAAAAATTTCTTATATGATCCATTAATTATCCTCTTTTAGCTTGCAAAAATACAAAAAAAAATTGAGAACGCCACCATTGTTTCATTTTTTTTGTTGAAAAAATATAAAAGTATAAAAATATAAAAATCTCTCAGTAGTAGTATCCAGGGCTACTGAGAGAAATTTTCACCTTCTCACTTTCTCAATTTTCTTCATCATCCTTCACCTCCCTCCTCAGGTTGTGGTCGGTGCAGCACGATTTTATTCTTGCCGTCGACGGTGACGGTCTCCACCTCGCCCATGTACTCCATCTCGCAGTTCTTCAGGAAGGACTTTGAGGTGAGGTTG
>CACWFY010000032.1 GCA_902760345.1 uncultured Bacteroidales bacterium
CGGCGTGGTCTACAGTCCTACGAACCATACGCCCGATATGAGAGACTCGGTGGTGGTGGCCGGCAGCGGCAAGACCTCCGGCGGCGTAGGTGTCGAGGTGAAGGGTCTCAAGCCCAGGACCACCTACTACGTGCGTGGCTTCGTCTATGGCAGCAACGGTGTGAAGTACAGTCCCAATGTGGTGACCATCACCACGTCGGACGACAAGACCATACCCGGCGAGAGCGACAATCCCGCCCCGCAGCTGTCGCGTCGGTTATGATGGATAAACATTAGAGAATTATTACTTGACAAATAAACAATTAAATATAAATAACGATTATGAAAAAGATTCTTTTTGCAATACTATTTCTTACGATGATGAGTATACAAAGTGTGAAAGCGCAATCGTCTATTGTAGCACTGCATCATGAAGGAAATGTAACGTTATATAGTAGCACACAATTGCAGACAGCTCTTGATGCAGCAGTAGAAGGTGACACGCTTTACTTGAGTGAGGGAACATTTTCTGGTGATGTCAAATTAGTAAAAAGTAATATTTGCATATCGGGTGCTGGCAAAAATACTATTTTAGCAGGAAATCTTTGGTTAGGTGAAAGTACAACTGCAAGTATAGAAAATAACACTTTAGAAGGACTTAATATTTTAGGCTCAAATGTTTGGGTATATTCATTAAAAAATTGCAAAATGTCTCAGTGTCAATTTAATACTATGAGATCTGGATCATCAGAAGGTTACACTACAGAATTGCTTATTTCCAATTGCTTCTGTAAAGAAGAACTGACAATGCAGGGGATGATAGGAATTGCAGCTTTTAATTCTAAGTTCGTTAAGCTTTCAAAACGCGCCGGTGCGGCTGGTGGAGCATCTTTTACGAACTGCAATATTGGAACAATACCTTTTGAATCTGGCGATAATTATGGTAACGATAATACAAGGATATTTACAAATTGTATTATTAATGATTGGGGTACTAAAGCTACTTGTGTAAATTGCTATTTACGAACTTCGGAAGCAGCGGGAAGTCTTACAGATTGTTATGTTTCTACAACAGCTGCTTTAGATGATAATATGGATTGTGTTTTGGATAATCTGTCCGATTATGTCGGTAATGACGGTAAAGTTGTAGGTATCACAGGTGGCGATAACCCATATACACTTACCCCCAGTGTCCCACATGTCTCTGCTCATAGTATCGAGGTTGATGCAGTTAACCAAAAACTGAATGTAACACTGACTATAGAGAACTAACTGGAGTAAAACGTATGAAGAAATGTCTATTTATATTGTTGATGCTCGTATTTACGACATTTGCTGGTTTTGCCCAGACGATGCGTGGTTATGAGTATTGGTTCGACAACGACTATGCAGGTCGGACCACTACCATTAGTAGTCAACAGCAATTATCACTCAGTTTGGATATTGAAAGTATTAATCCTGGGCTTCACTACTTGAACTTCCGTGCTCAAGGTTCTGATGGAAAGTGGGGTTGTCTTTCTCGCTATATAGTATATGTAAACAATCATGCTAATCATCTGTCACGGGTCGATTATTGGCTTGATAGTAAAATAGATGGTAAGAAGTCACAAGGAGTCAATGGAAATAGTGTGCTTATCAGCGTCGATATTAGCCAAATGGAACGAGGTAAGCATACGTTGGCTTTTCAGGGATTTACTGAACGAGGATCGTTTGCAATGCTTGATAGCCTAGAGTTTGATGCTATAGACGCTCCCATTGCCCCAATGCCTGTCATATCTTACGAAGGTAATGTTATTAGTATTTCTATTGCTGACCCGACAGCAACTACATTGCCCGTTTTCTATTATACGCTGGATGGTACAGACCCTGATACCACAAGCACAAAATATGAAGGCCCGTTTGAGGTAACACATAATTGTGTCGTAAAATCGGTTAGCTACCTAGAGGGGGCTAAAAACTCCCCTGTTGACAGTTTGGTCGTCAATTGGTTCAAGTGCGAGAAGCCTGTGGTTACATGGAATGGTGAACAATTATCGATATCAACAGAAACGGAAGGAGCAGACATCTACTATTCTGTAAAGGAATACGAGTCATCTCCTACAGGTAGTGGTACGGAGGCAGATCCCTACAATGTAGCAGCAGCAATCGCAAAATGTAAGGAAGTTGGAGAGACTGCTTCAGCAGAGACATACTATGTTAAAGGTATTGTTTCTCAAGTAACAAACCAATATGATACTACATACGGCGATGCCTCTTTCTACATCTCCGACAACGGAAGCCACGAGAATGATTTCATGGCTTATCGTACAAATTATATAGGTAATCAGAAATATGCAGATGGACAACGGCAGATACAAGTAGGCGATGATGTCGTAGTGTGTGGCAGGTTGGTTAATTACAGGGGTAATACACCTGAGACAGATACAGGCGGATACCTTGTTTCTATGGAAGAGCCTGAACTCAGTACAAAATATGAGAATCCCATATCTGTTCCCAACAATGCTGTTGTCCGTGCCAAGGCAACGAAGCAGAATATGACAGACTCTGATTTAGCAATAACGTCAACAGGCGTGGAACCCTACGCTGTACTGAACGAGAACAATACTGTGCTGACGTTCTTCTATGACGGCAAGAAGAATAGTAGAAGTGGAATGGATGTCGAATCGTTTATAAATGCGGAAGATCGGCCATGGCACGCTCAAAGGGAAAATATTACAAAAGTGATATTTGATTCGTCGTTTGCCAATTGCACTTCTATCACAAGTACACTTTATTGGTTCCAGGGATGCTCTTCTCTGAACAATGTTACAGGTATTGAAAATCTGAAAACGGACAATGTTACGAACATGACGGCTATGTTCTATAATTGTAGTTCGCTGGCTGAAATAGATTTAAGTAAGTTCAATACGGCTAACACGATAAACGTGACTAGTCTGTTCGCTGGCTGTTTGGCCTTGACGAATGTTAAAGTGACAGGCATCAATACGGCAAACATGAAGTATATGAATAGTATGTTCCAAGACTGTTCTAATTTGACGAGCCTTGACTTGAGCAGCTTCAATACTGTTAATGCAACGGGTATGAGCTATATGTTCTCTGGATGTTCCGCTCTGACAACGATATATGTTGGAGAAGAATGGAGTACTACATCTGTTACAGAAAGCGCAGATATGTTTGCTGGCTGTACGTCGCTCGAGGGTGGTGCCGGCACAACTTTCGATGCTTCACATGTTGATGCCGCCTATGCCCGGATTGACGGTGGTCCGAATAGCCAGACACCAGGATACTTCACAGCGAAGAGTACTGCTAGTAATCTTGAGATTTTTTCCGTTGATAAGACTGTTACTTATGTACCGAACCAGTCTATAACCCCGACTCCGAGTATTACCATGACTCCTGGTAATGACGCTGAGTGGCTAACGGATTTAGCTATTGGTCTGACGAACACAACAACGGGTGAGTCGGATGATCCTTTGCAGTTTACTGCCAGCATATATTATCCGAATTCAACAGAGACGTTCTCGTATTTGGACGCAATGCGTGGTACGCTTAATCCCAGAGACGGGGACCTGACAACAAATGCAGAAACAGGTGCAATAGATAATACGGGTACTCAGTATATTCCGGGTTACAACAACGTGCCTCGCAGTGGTGGCTTCATTGCATATGAAGCGCTACAAGATGGTTCGCTGATTATCCCTATTCGTGTGACGTCAAATAAATCGCTGTTTGTTGTCGAAGACGATGGACATGTAAAGACCGATATTCAATTCAAGGATGCTGATGGTAACACACTGACATTGTTGCCCAGTCCTCTATGCGCAGTTTCCTCCGAATATGTTATGGGATTCTTGTCGTTCAATGTTGAGCAAGGCAGGAAATATTATGTCTTCTGCAATGGATCAAAGCCACGATTTGCAGGCTATGTGTTCTCAACAGAGAGAATTAGCATTGATTCTGAAACGATGAAAGATGTCCTTGACCTCCTGCTGCCACTTACTCCGCAGGATGTGGAGGTGTTTGCCATTGATGCTACTACTGAACTAATGCCTAACGAGCCTCTACAGGCCACAAGGAGCGTAACCATGACTCCTGGTAATGATTCGGCTTGGGGGGTAAGGCTGCTGGAGGATAACAAACACGCTTTGAAGTTTACCGCTAGCTCCTACTATCCAGGATCTACGTCGTCGTATACCTTCTGGGGTGGTGCGAGGGGTACTAATCCAGCGAAGGATGGTGACCTGACAGAAGGAGGCAATTCGGGTGATGCATACGATTATACTATAAAGAATACGCCAAAGAGCGGAGCATATGTGACCTTTGAAGTCTCTCAGAGTGGTTCGCTGATTATTCCCATGCATGTGCCTACTAACAAACCATTGTATGTCATAGACAGCAATGGCAAGGTCAAGACCGACATTCAGTTCGTCGACACGCTGGGACAAGTAGTGCCGATGTTGGCAGAGCCTTTATGCGTATTCTCAGAGACAGCGTCAACGCCGGGATACTTGTCGTTTAACGTGACACCTGGAGGGAAATATACCATCTTCATTACTGGCGGTGTTGACCTCCGCTATGGCGGCTATGTATTCTCTACGGAGTCGATTACCATCGACCCAGTTACGATGGCGAATGTGAAATCAATTCTTGAAGCTGAGCCCTATGCAGTGCTGAGTGAAAACAACACTGTGTTGACGTTCTACTATGATAACCAGAAAGAAACACGAGGTGGTTTTAGTATAAAAGACCAAGGTGGCAGTAATACGCCTACTCCTTCTGTTGACACAAATGGTACAGAAGCGAAGCCATACACTGTAGAAGATGCTATTACTGTAGGATCAGGTACTAATGTATTCGTAAAGGCTTACATTGTTGGTTGGATTGACGGCTCAACATTTGGTGAGGGGGCAAAGTTCAATGCTGACGCAATAGTTGCGTCCAATATAATAATTGCTGCAACCCCTGATGAGACAGACATTTCAAAGTGTATGCCTGTGCAGTTGCCTTCTGGTGCTGTTCGTTCCGCTGTTAACCTTCAGGATAACGCAGGAAACTACAAAAAGGAGATTTTGATAGTTGGTAATATCGAGAAATATTTCGGTACTACAGGTGTTAAGAGCGTATCATACGCCAAGATAGGTAACACTGAGGTTGGAACTAAGCCTGATAGTGGTGGCAACACACCAACTCCAAGTGGTGACAACGGAACTGCGACCGCTCCTCTCACCGTTGCACAAGCTATTGCTCTGATTGATGCTGAGTCTAACATCAGTGAAGCATACGTAAAGGGTAAGATTTCTCAGATTGACTCTTACAATGCAACTTATAAGAGCATTACCTATTGGATTTCTGACGATGGAGCCACGATAACCCAACTCCAAGTTTACAGCGGTAAGGGGCTCAACGGTGCTGACTTCAATTCAAAAGAGGACTTGACTGTCGGACAGACTGTTGTTATCAAGGGAGCACTTAAGATGTACAGTTCAGTATATGAGTTCGACAAGAATAGCTCTATCATATCCATTGATGGAGCAGGTAGCAGACAAAGTGGTGCCCGCAGAAATAGATCTTCTATCATCACGGATTATGCGGAGACTATTACAAAGGTCGTATTTGACGAATCCTTTGCAAACTATTATCCCACGAGTACTGCCAGCTGGTTCCAAGGATGCACCTCACTGTCCGATATTACTGGTATTGAAAACCTAAAGACAGACAATGTGACGAGAATGGATGGTATGTTCGAAGGGTGTTCCAGTCTGACAAGCCTTGATTTGAGATACTTCAACACGGTCAAAGTTACAGATATGATGTCCATGTTCTCTGGCTGTTCTAGCCTAAAATATATCAACTTTGGTAGCAATTTCAAGACTGATAATGTAACATATATGACCAATATGTTCTTGGGTTGTTCTAGACTTACCAGCCTTGATGTCAGTGGATTCAAGACAGACAACGTGATAACAATGGCGGGAATGTTCTATGGCTGTTCTAGCCTGACAAGTCTTGACCTGCGGAATTTCAATACGGAGAACGTTACAAATATGGAAATGATGTTCCAAGACTGCTATAGATTGAAAGAACTGAATGTTAGCACATTCAATACGGCAAAGGTAGAGACTTTCTTCCAGATGTTCCTTAACTGTAATAGTCTGGAATATCTTGATGTTAGCAGTTTTAATACTGAGAAAGCAACTAGCATGAGATGGATGTTTGGTGACTGCTATAAGTTGAAGAGCCTCGACTTGAGCAGATTCAACACTCAGAAAGTAACGCATATGGGTGAGATGTTCCATAGCGATTATAGTCTGACATCTCTTGACCTTAGCAATTTCAACACGGAGAATGTTAAGGTTATGTGGAGTATGTTCTTAGGTTGTAGTGGCTTAACAACGCTCGATATTAGCAACTTCAACACAGAAAAAGTAACAGAAATGCAGGGGCTTTTCCGATTCTGTTCGAGTCTGCGCAGCTTAAATATCAGCAATTTCAATACTACTAATGTAACGAACATGAGCAGCCTGTTCGATGGCTGTCCTTCTCTTGCCAGTATCCAGGCGGGTAATGCGGTGATTCCTGACAGCGTCTATGCACAGATTGGTAACCCGAACCTGTTGCTGTATGTGAATGAGGCTTCGCTGGCTCCTGCATCTGTGACGAATGTGGTTGTCGACGGTGCGGCAGAGAACATTGTGCTGACAGATGTGGAGCAGGGCAACAACAACTTCTACTGTCCGCAGGAGTTTACGGCCCGCCGCATCAGCTACACGCATAACTACCGGCAGGCTACACAGGTGGGCGTCAGCCGCGGTTGGGAAACCATCGTGCTGCCATTTACGGTGCAGACCATCACCCACGAGAAGAATGGCCTGCTGGCTCCGTTTGGCGTAGATGGCGGAAAGCCGTTCTGGCTGAGGCAGCTGACAGAAAATGGCCTCGTCTCGGCACAGCAGATTGAGGCTAACATGCCATATCTCATCAGTATGCCGAACAATGGCAGGTATCCTGCCGACTACAATCAGGCTGGCAACGTGACGTTCAGCGCTAACAATGTTGTGGTGCCCATGACGGAGCAGAGAGAGATGAGTGGCAACAACCGCATGCTGATACCTACTACGATGCGTGTGGCACAGTCGCCAAGCGTCTATGCCATCAACCGCAATGCGTCCTACGAGAACAACCCTGAGGGAAGCATCTTTGTAGCCGACTATCGTGAGGTTCGTCCTTTCGAGGCGTATGTGGAGCATACGAACGGGGCACGCTTCATCTCGCTGGACGACCTGTCGGAAGGCGACGTGACCGACATACAGGCTATCCACGATATAGCGTCAGCTGACGTCGTGAAGGTATACAACCTGTCTGGTGTGTTGCTGAAGACTGGCAAGCGTCAAGAGGTGATGTCTCAGTTGTCAAAGGGCATCTACATCGTTAACGGTGTCAAGGTGGTGGTTAAATAACCAATACGATCATCACATTAAAAATACTGCCGAGATTCCATGCAGGAGTCTCGGCAGTGTTCTTTCTATAGAGGATACTCGTTACTTCTCGGTAACAGAGAAGTTGAAGTAGTCGACATCAACGTATCCGCCCGCTTTCTTCGTAGCAAAGGAGAAGAGAGCGTACTTGGAGCCCATGAAGAAGCGCTGCCAGTCGAAACGCATGTGATAACCCTCGCCTACCGGCGTCCACTGTTCACCATCGTTGCTAAAGAAGAAGGTGGCCATATCTCTCTTACCTGGACGGAAGTCACCGTCAATGCGCAGGAAGACCTCCTTTGAGACGGGCGTGCTCCACACCACTCGCTCGGTGACATTCTCGACGACCTTATCTTGCTGCGACAGTTTGACAGACAGTTCAACCAATTGTAAGGTAGTGTTCTTTCCTTGTTTCTTGACCATCAGCGCACATGTCTCGTCGTTGAAGGCAGCAAATCCGGCACAGTCGCCATCTTTCATCTTCGAAATATCCATGCGAACAGCGGCACTACACGTCGGACCCTCCATACGCTGCGTCAGCGTGTTGGGAGCCAGATAGAGGTTAGGCACTACACGACTGGTCTTCAGTCGCAACCAGCCCGGACGCTCCGTAAGGCTCCAAGCGGTATTCACAGGATTGTGATTCCACTGCCAATGCAGTCCGAGCTTCTCGGCAGAGAAGTCATCACTGCAGACGATGTGACGCTCGGGCTCGCCGCTCTTCAACATACGAACACGTTCGGGCACAAAGCCTTCCTCGTCACCCAGCATGGGCCATCCGTCAATCCAACGGCAGGGCGACAGCGTCAGCACACGGCCTACGCCACCACGATCCTGGAACATGACACCATACCAGTCGCCGTCAGGAGAATCGACAATCGTTCCTTGTGCCAGATAGGAGAAGCCGCCAAAGTCTGACTCCAGAATGGTATTCTTCTCGTACGGGCCACGAATATCGGTAGAACGGTAGCACACCTCACGACGATGACGGCCAGGAGCATAGACGTGGGAAATCATCAGCAGGTAGTAACGGCCATTGTGCTTGATGACACGCGAACCCTCCAAGAGACCGGTCTCGTCGGCCTCACGCTGGAACAGCTGCACGTGTGAACCCTCAATGACATCAGAGAGGTCGGGCTTGAGCTCCATCATCTCGCCTGTACCATAGATAACATATACGCGATTGTCGTCGTCGAAGAACAACGAGCAGTCGTGGAAGTGGCGCATACGTGACACCAGCGTCCACTCGCCGGCAGGATCGTCAGCACTATAAATATAGGTGTCGCCCATCGCACCCCGCTCGTTAGGAGCAAAGAGCACATAAAACTTTCCATTATGATATTTCAGCGAGGTAGCCCACTGACCGCGGCCATAAACCGTTCCGCCCTGCATATCGTACTTGGGCGAATCGGTCAGACGGTCATAGACATATCCTATCGTCTCCCAGTTTTTCAAGTCACGAGAACGCATGATGGGTGCACCAGGCATCAGGTGCATGGTGGTACTCACGAGATAATAGGTATCTCCTACGCGAATGATATCAGGATCGGGCACGTCGGCCCACAGCATCGGATTAGCAACAAAAGAGCCGTTCGTGCTGCTGGAACGCTTTCCAGCAGCCGTTACGGTTACAAAACAAACTACTAATGATAATATTACTACTAAAACAAATCTTTTCACCAATAAAGCTTTCCTTGAAAAGCACGTTGCAAAGATAGGTAGTTTTTTGCAAACTGTCTTTCTCATATGTTTCATCTATTTTACTTTTTATATCAAAATTCTCTACAAGATAGAAATACAATACTTTTTGGTAGTAATTTCTACTTTTTAGGGCATTGTCGCAGACCGCTCCAGTAAGAAACGGTCGATGAATGACGAAACGATAGGCCACTGATTCTGAGGCAACTGGCAATGTCCATGACCGCCGACAATACTCCACGACATACGATCGGCAATGCCGAAGCGCTGCCATACCTGATGAGCTGCCTGAGCGGAAACCTCCATAGAACCATCGGCCAGCCATTCATAGTCAGGATTACCCAATAATAACAGTGCACGAGGACAAACCATCGCACACAATTCATGCTGATCGTAAGGTAAGCGATAAACGCTGTCACCACGGAAAGACTCTTTCTGACTTTCCAGGAACCAGTGGTAGTCAGTTTTATCAATGTCTTCCAGTTTCTTCCCTTCCAACGTCAGCTCATGTGACTTACGCCATGCTGCTGCACCACCACCGCCAGGCTCCTGGGCAATGGTCAGGGCGATACGCTCGTCGAAGGCACCACAGTAGAGCGCCATCTTTCCGGCATACGAACAGCCCGTCACACCGATGTGTTTCGTATCAATCTTAGTCACTTCCGGGCCGAGCTGTTGCAGTCCGTCGATTAAGCGACTCATGCCCCATGCCCACTCACTATAGGCTCCATTGTCCTTCAGCTCAGGATAGAGACGGTCGAAATGGTGCTCACCGCGATCATGGTGCTTACCAAACTGCTTGTAGTCGTTCACCTGTGCTGAGGTGAAGGTAGCGGTAGCAATGGGCTTGTCTTCAAACAACTGACGGGGCAGGGCAATCATATCCGTGCCAATCATCAACGCATAAGGTAGTTGTCCCACCTTCGGATAGCGTATCTGAGACTTTAGCGTCAGCGTCTCTTTGCCTACGGTAACATCGACGACCAGTGTATCACCCTCCATGCGGGCCTTCACCTGCTGAGAGGCCACACTGGGCTTACGACCTATGCCATAATGCTGGATAAGATGTCCGATATCGCTGCGACGACGACTCCAATCAGCAAAACTGCTGACACCCTCAAGGGCATCAGGCAGTTCGCGAATGACAGGCAACTGCTCAGGAGCTGACATCACAGGAAGTGGGAATTTGCTTCCCGTATTTTCCACATCATATACCAACGGTACATTCTGCGCCCCTACGGGGGTAAATGATAAATGACAAATGATAAATGATAAACCTATTACCATTATCAATCTTAAATCATTATTCTTCGTCATATCTCATTTATCATTTGTCATGTATCATTTAGCGCGGAGCGCGCTAAACTTTTTATTAGCCTCCAGCGTCCACTTGTCACGTTTCAGCAGTTCAGGCTTCTTACCGACAAACATTTTGGCGGCAGTCTTGTCACCCTTCAGTTGCCACTTCAGCCAAGCCAATGCAGGAATGGTAAACTCGCCACCATAAGGCTGACGATACGTGCCACCGTGACCAACGGGATAATTGATGGCAACAGCCGGAACATGGCTGATGCGCTTGAAGTCGTCCATACCGTTTCCATAGGCGATATCCTCAGGACCACCCAGCATATACATAATCGGGGTATGAAGCTCGTTCAACTTCTCCTTCTGGGGCATTGGCATACCGCCAACAGCCTGACCGGCATTCTGCTGGTTGAAGAGTCCGCTATTGCATATCATAATGGCCTTGATGCGCGGGTCGGCACAGTTAAACAAGGTCTGCAGACCGCCACACGACATACCGGCTACGCAGATATTCTTCACGTCGAGCTTCTGGTAATACGGCGACTTGGGATCAGCGTTCTGTGCAAAGGCCCAGTCGATGCTCTCAATCTGCTGCTCTGAACGCGACATCGGGCCCTTGTACCACTCGTCAGTCATAGGAATGTTACCCGTAGCCAGCACGATGAAGCCATTGGAAGCAATCTCGTTCAGGAAATTCATGTGTTCAAAGGGAGAGTTGGCGCAGGCACCATTGCCCCATACCAAGATAGGCAACGGATTTTTTGCGTCGAACTTCGACAGGTCTTGCGGAACAAACACGGTATGTTCCTTCAGTCCGCACTCCTCCTTCATAATAGCCTTGAAGGCACCTGTACCACCGTCCTCGATAATGCGGCTCTGGGGTTCCTTACAGCAAGTGCCCTTGCAGTCGCCACCCTTACGGACACAGTTGAGGAAGCAAACCATCTTCTTCAGGTTCTCTTCAGTATACATTGCCGGACCACCGTGACTGCCCTCAGCAGGGAACGTTGCCTCCGTCTTGACGCCAGCAGCTTTCAGCAGCTCATAGAACATCTTACCCTGACAGCAGGGAACAACATTGTCTTTCTCGCCGTGGAAAATGATAATTGGCGGATTGTTTTTATTGACATAGTTGGTGGCACTGAGGCTGCGATACTTGTCTGGCTCCTTAGCCAGCTTTGAGTTGAGCAGCACGTCCTCAGGCGAGTTCTCACCCATCTTCATGCCTTCGCCACAGTCCATAGCCGTCAAATCGACAGGACCAGACCAGTCGCAAGCAGCATTTACTGTACTACTCTCGTTCAGATAGTTACCGACATTGCCTTCGAGGTCGATATCAACAACACCGACCTTGGTTTGTTTCGTACCACTGGTCGTTGCCGTGATAGATGCCAGATGGCCTCCTGAAGAGAAGCCGCTGGTGGCAATGAACGAGGTATCAAACTTATATTTCTTGGCCTCACCACGTACAAAACGCACCACGGCACGGATGTCGTGAATCTGGGCAGGCCACTTGGCGTCCATGCTTGAACGGTGGTTAGGGCATACCACAGCGTAGCCGGCTTCCAACAGCGACTTGACGATGGTGCCGAGGTCGGCCATTCCCTTGCCGTTGTTCGAGAACCATGCACTGCCATAGACATGAATCACCACAGGATAGCTCTCGGCCTCCTTCTTAGGCAGGTAGATGTCACAAGTGTGAAAGGCCTGGTCGTCACCGGCATAGTTGACATCCTTCCATTGCTGACTGGTCTCTAAGTTCACTTGTGGTACCTGAAAGCCACCAAATCCTCCTGCAGGCTGTGCCTGACAGTCTACAGAAAATAGCCATGCACTAATGGCTACCATCATCGAAAAAATAGATAATCGTTTCATTGTTTATGATTTTTGTTAGTTAGTTTATGAACATATTTCACAGGTTCGCCCTCTCTCTTTAAGACGTCAGCAATCTCCTGAGGTTTAATCGTCACCGCACTTTTCATGAATTCGGGAATGTTATAACTCTTCATCAGCTGGCGATGATAGTCGGGCTCAGCACTGGGCAGTTCGAAGGGCTTGGTGCCATGTCCGTCCTTATCGATGTGCGCAAAGAACGGACGTGTATAAGTCCCATCGTCACGACGACTGCTGAACACCACCCATTTGCCGTTGCTCGACCAGGAGTGATAACTTTCAGTATCAGGCGAGTTGATCTCCTCTGCAGGACGTGTCTCACCCGTCTGAAGATCTATCATCCAGAGGTCAGCATCATGGTGCCAGATATGGAACACGCCATATTCAGCAAGAGCGAACATGAGGTAACGGCCATCAGGCGAGATGCGAGGTAGCGTGGCACTCTTGCCGAGACTGTCGGCAGAGAACACCAGTTGACGAGGGCCAAAAGCCATTGTCTCTGGGTCGAATGTTTTCTTATAGATATTATACTTCAACTCCTTTGCACGTGTCACAATCTCTGAGTTTCTCGAACGTGTAGAATCTTTTTTCTCGAAATGGGCACTACAATAGTAGAGTGTCTTGCCATCTGGTGCCCAGGCAGGAAACACCTCCAGCTCAGTGCTGTCGTTCTCCAGATTGGTCACCTCACCTCTTTCTACATCAAAGGCGATAAGGT
Source organism: uncultured Bacteroidales bacterium (assembly GCA_902760345.1). Taxonomy (GTDB): domain Bacteria; phylum Bacteroidota; class Bacteroidia; order Bacteroidales; family Bacteroidaceae; genus Prevotella. The sequence continues at coordinate 13,069 of CACWFY010000032.1, forward strand.
CGCTCTGCAAGTCATATACTTCAATCTTGTTATGGTCAACGGTATGGAAGTTCTGAAAAGTCTTATTAGTAGAATAGACTATCAGATTCAGCCAAGGATGCCAAGCCGGATACACACCTGCTGAGAGGATGGAGTCGTTCTTCATATCCACCTTTTTTATCCTTCCGTCGTAAGCGACAACGGTGCCGCCATTATTCTGGCGGGCATGAAACTGCATACGCTTAGGATTATACTGCTGGTAATGATGACAGTTGATACACTGGCCGTCCTTCTCGAAGCTACAGAGCATATTATCATAAATGACGCTCTCATCATAGTTTTCCAGGCAACGCTGATTGATGGTCAAAGCCTCATAACTGACAAACGACGGGAAAATAAGGCGGTAACTCAGATAACTGTCAATACTGTCGGGCGACACAAAAATGCTAAAAGGCTTGTAGTGTGTCCACTGGTCTGCCTGACGGGCATAGACATCAACGGTAATGGCACCTCCCTTTGCTTTCCCGGCGAGTCTGCGCCAATCGTCTGTTTCCGGCTGAGCCTTCCCCTCGCATATAATCTCCTCGTCACCAACGGCATAGCGAGCAATCATTCCGTCAGCAGCCTCATCGAGTTGGAAAGTGAGCGGAGCAATATTTATAGGGATGGTGACGTCGGTATAGTCGGGATAAATCTTGGGCAACCGATTGGTTTCTGTAAACGTCTCAGGCACGGAAGGACTCGCACACCCCACCAACACCATACAACAGCCGATATATAACAAATGTCTGATTCTCATCTTTTCACTATTTAGAAACTTAGTATTCTGGCAAATTACTCATCGTATAGTAATCAAGATAGTAAGTATCTCCAAAGAATGGAGAAAGTGCCTCTCGGGCCACCTTAACATCCTGACCATCATATTCTGACATAGAGGAAGCAAAATTCTCAAACGACTCCTTGATACTTGCATCGAAAGGCATTCGGTCTATATCCTCCCGTTCCTCCAATTTACCATAGAGATAGGCTGCTTCCTGATAGTAGCGTGGTATCGGTCCTTGAGGATGCAGTCTGATATAGTCTTTGAAGTGACTCCAGAACTTATTAACATCTCTAGTCCAAAGTGTAGCCAATAAGGTCTGCTCCTGGAAGATAGGATCATTGGTATAGGTGCTTCTTGCCAGCTGGGTCATCAGGAAACGCTCTGTATAGCCATCATCACCACCAAGTATATTGTTATAATGGAGCATATGGGTAATTGGCTCGAGCTCAGGATTCTTGGCAATGAGCTCGGGATGGTCCAAGAGAGCCTCAGCCTGCTCAGCCCAGTCACGATAGAACAGAGTCTGTTTCAGAATTTCAATATACTTGCGGGCAAGAGGCTGGTCATTTTCAAGAATAGCACAATTGGCTAGTAGTTGATAGTCCTCGACACGGAAGCCAAACTCTACACCCATCTCCATACTGAGGCGATTGCAATAGTTCAGCATACCATATTGATAATAGATCATCGGACCGGCTACCAGCATCAGGCGAATACCGAAGGGGGAATCATATGCTTTGGAGCCATTCTTATAAAGAAACATTTGGCTTCCCTGAACACCCAGACGACTCAAGGCGAGGTTACGCATCATCACAATAGCCCTTGTTGGTTCATCTTTCTGAGTGACAGCCTCCTTCAACACACCTTCCCAGTCTTGTTGTGAGATACAGTGCTGCATAGCCAGCTCACGGTGGAAGTTCTCGTCTTTCATCCAAAACGTATAGACGCCACCCACCAGCAGAGCAGCTATCACGACCTGACACAACAGATAATAGATATTCTTCGTGCCCCCACCCTTCTTTGACTGTTGGTGTATCGATACTACCTGACAACCTTCTTTGTAGGTAGCTGTTAAGATAATGAAGAAAAGGCCTAATAAATAATAAGGTATATAATAGGTCGGATAATTCTCCGTGATAAAGAATTTCGGCAATTCTGCCCAATAGATATTGGCCAGATTTGTCTCGTAATAAATATAGCGATAGCAAAACAGCGGTACAGCAATTACGCCCAAGACTGCCAAAACGCTATGGACAACAGCCCCTATACGGGTTGTAGACAGTCTCCACGACCAGATTCCCATCAGTAAAACAGCAGCCAATGCATAGATACCCATTAGCGGATAACCTACAGCACAGACCACCAAAAGGTATACCGCACGAAGATAGTATTTGTCCGGTATGCATCTGAATCCCCATAATAGTGCAACGACTGCCGTTGTGCCGATTGTGGAGATAAAGAAATGACCACGTAGCTTCAACATATAAATCCAATAGCCCAGCTCCATGTTGGTCAGCAACAGGAGGGCAACGGGTATGAGCATCAGGATGGCCCAACGTGCAGGAATACGGAACGTCCGTTTAATGAGGAACATCAGCAGCCACCACCAACAGCACAGCATCAGTACACCCAGCCATGGGTAATACAAGAATTGCGTGAACCACATGCCTATCCAAGTGAGTAAGCCACCAGGCACAACCAACTGTTCTTTGAGGAACAGTGTTGAGCAAAGGAAAAGGTTCTTCTCTTGAATCTTCCACAACAGATGGCTCTCACAAAGCAGTAGTACAATAGCTACTGCCAAAAGTGCCGCCAACCAAAGAACGACATGAAGATTCGATTTCAGATACTTCACTATCATCACTTCGTCATTGATTTATTCATGAATGCTTATCTCTGAGAAATAGTGGTCACGTAATGGCTTAACAACCGGTTTCCCCTTCAGAGTGATAGCCTGCTGCATACGGATATCCGTCGACGAAGCGCCAATCTTTACCATAAATGTGCCTGGAGCAATGTTCCATTGACGTTCACCATTATGGCTATAGAAGCCAAACTGCTCGGTAAACAATTTCACGCGGACTCGTTTGGTCTGTCCAGGTTCAAGCGATACACGTGCAAAGCCCTGCAACTGAATGGGTCGGATGTTCTGGTCTCTTGTCGTTGGTGACAGGTAAATTTGTGCTATTTCGTCAGCTGCCACCTTACCTGTGTTCTTTACCTCGAACGATAACTTAATATAGTTGTCGGTAGTCTTTGCCTCGTCATCGAGTCCCAGGTGTTTATATTCAAACGTCGTATAACTCAGACCATAACCGAAGGGCCACTGTACACAGGAATCCTGATCGAGAGCATAGTTGTAACACAGCGGTTCATACAGTTCTCTGTTAGGATAGCTGACCGACAGTTTGCCTGAAGGCGACTTGTGACCAAACAAGATATCTGCGACGGCATGGCCACCTTCTTCACCTGGGTACCACGCCTGTATAACTGCTGCACAGCGCTCAGCCAGTTCTGTAATAATCTGCGCTCTACCTCCAAACACCACCAGTACTACGGGTTTACCCGTTGCCAACAGCTCCTCGACATATTGTTCCTGTCGACCAGGCAGTCGCAAGCCTTTGCGGTCACGGTTCTCGCCACACAGCATCACGTTCTCGCCGACAGCAGCCACAATGACATCTGCCTCAGCAGCCAGCGCCAGTGCCTCATCCTTATCAGCCTTCTCGCCAGCATCGACCTTACGGTGTAGCAACTCATACTCCCAAGCACGGGCATCACCCAGTTCCGAGAACTTTGTTTCTATCTCCTCTGTCCAGTCGCATCCACGTGAATAGGTGACAGTAACGCTGTCGGGCTTATGATTGTTCATACCCTCAAGTAGTGTTATCACATGCGGATGGTCGAGGTCTGTCATGACCTTTTTCCAAAAATACGTCATCGACGGGAATGAATAGTCGCCACACATAGCCCACATAGAGTTGGCATTAGGACCTGTCAGGAAAACCTTGAGGGGTGAGGAGTCTTTGGCAAGCGGCAGGAGGTTACTGTCGTTTTCCAACAGCACGATAGACTGCACGGCAATATCATAAGCCGTCTGACGCTCCTCGGGAGTGTCAAGCACAATCTTTTCCTTGCTATACAGATAGGGATTCCTGTCGAATAAGCCCGCACGGAACTTGAAACGCAAGACGTCCTTCACGGCACGCTCCAGCACCTTGGGCGCTACGAGTCCGGAGTCGATAGCCTCCTGCAAGTACTGGTAGTTGGCACCAAAGGGGAAATCAACGTCGTTGCCGGCGTTAATAGCCATCGCCGCCTTTTCAACTGTGGTAAGTGGTGATGAGTGAGAAGCAAGAGGTGTCAGCTGATCGATAGCCGTATAGTCACTGACCACCATACCATCGAAACCGAGATAGCCACGCAGAATGTCGTTCAGTATCTTGTCATTGGCCACACAGTTCACCTTATTGCCCGTGCTGTCGGCCATAGCATGATAGCCTGGCATCACAGCCTTCGAGTCCTCCAGTCGTATCATCGTTTCGTGGGGCAGCAAAATTTCTTCCATCAGTTCCTTCTCGTCGGCATCACCGCCTCCGCCATAACCCAGATAGTGCTTCGAACAAGCGCCGACGCCCTTTCGCAGGTCGCCCTGCTGCAATCCGCGGACAAAGGCAGTACCCATCACAGCCGACAGATAGGCATCCTCACCATACGACTCTTCCAAGCGGTTGAAAGAAGGATTACGCACTACATCGACCATTGGCGACAACGACAAGATGCCACCCATCTTACGCATCTGGGTAGCAGTCTGACGCGTCTTCAGTTCCGCCAACTCCGGATTGAACGAACAAGCCTGACCTATCTGTTGCGGATAAATGGTAGCACCCTGCGTGTTGATACCAGATAGCACCTCCTCATGGAACAGCGCGGGTATACCATGAGGTGTATGGTGCATCAACCAGTCTTGCAGAGCCGCAACCATATCGCGCACCACATTAGGGTCGCGGGGCTTTTGGAAGGCATATTGTGAGAAATGCCCAATACCGTTGGGAATCAGTTCGCGACACTTTACGGTATCTAACCGTCCCTGTTCATCGAACAGTTCTTCCATATACATACTCTTCAACTGGGCGATGCGCTCCTCTTGCGACATCTGAGCGTAGAGTTCGTCAATTTGTTTTTCCATATTCTTATTCAAATTGCTGTGACAACCGGCTAGCAGCCAACAGCCAACAACTAAGAGCCAGTAACTTCTTTTCATAGTTTATGTGATGGTTTGATAACTATTTTCTTGCCGTCTTTAATATAGAGACCAGATTGCAGGTTGGTAGTACTTACGCGACGACCGTTAAGATCGTAGACGAATCCGTCTGATGGCACATTGTGGTGATGGATAGAGCTAATACCATCAGACGACAATGTACGGTGGCGCAATGCAGAGCGGACAGCATACCAGGCGGGTTTCCTGCCCATCCCTGAGTCGTAGAGCAGTGGATTAGAGTTTGTACGCCAACTGTCATTATCCTTAACACCCCAGATGACCATGCTCGGACAGTTATCGTTGTTCAGCACAATATCGGTGATCATACGATATATGCGCGCCTGTTCCTCCAAGTTCTCAGAAGAAGTGGAAGAGATGCCCAAATCCAACTCTGTAATAATACACTTAAGACCAGCCTCGGCAAAACGCTTGATGGTACGGTTCAATTTCACACCATCGACCTCGCCGACATTGAAGTGACATTGCAGACCGACACCGTGAATGGGAATGCCTTTTTTCTTCAGACTAACCGCCAGGTTATAGAATGCCTCTGACTTTGCCTTACCCTGAAACTCCACACCATAGTCGTTGAGGTAGAGTTCTGCATCGGGGTCAGCCTCATGGGCATATTGGAAGGCCAACTCTACATAGTCGTCGCCAATGGCACGTTGCCATACGCTCTGTTGACGGAGGTCATATCCACTAGGATTGGTGCGTACGGTAGTTTGGTCGTCATCAAGACATTCGTTGACGACATCCCACTCACGGACCTTGCCTTTATAGTGCTGCATCACCTTGGTGATGTGATTCTTCATAATCTCCAAGGCCTCCTCACGTGTCCAGTTCTTATCGTTCTTTTTTCCGTCAGACGATACCCACGTAGGCAGTTGTGAGTGCCATACCAGACAATGGCCGCGAATGGCCATATTATTCTGTTGAGCTAGAGTTACTAGATTGTCGGCACTGCCAAAGCTGAAGCTATTCCGTGAACCTTCCAAAGCATCAAACTTCATCTCATTCTCACAGACCATCATGTTAAACTGCTTGCCAGCCGTTTCGCGGTCGCTCGAAAGACCTTTGTAGGTACATAGTGCGACACCGACAAACTTATTATTCTGTTGAGCATAATAGCTGAGAGATTTCCTGTCAGAGCTGTCGCTGATGCCATCATCATAGAAAGCGCCCATAGTATAAATGGGATTGTTTGCCTCATCATCTTCATCGGGACCGTTGACAATCTCCATATCGGCATAAGACACCAAACGAACGATGAATACAACCTGTCCATTCTCTTCACGCTCCTCTACGGCCCAAGTATATTTGTTAGCACGTACATCGAAGTGCCAATCGCCAGCCTGTTTGCTATTGACGGTCAACACACGGAATTCCGTACCAATGGCAATATCAGCAGTCTGCTCCAGCGCCATCTCGATGATAGGCATCTTATCGCTGGCCGAAAAATTTTCCGTAATGTTATTATAGTTCACGTTGCCGTTTACCAGGAGCTGATCATAATTGTCGGCTGCAGCCACCTTGAAACGCAAACGTGACGAAGGACGAACGGTGAGGTTAGTAGCCAGGTCAGCAGTATAGTTTTTCAGTGTCAGCACACCAATGCCGTCAGCACCTGGTTCAATAGTTCCATAATTGTCTACCATACCGCCAATGCTTCCTGTACCGCCCAGCACACCATTACTGAAGACATAGGCAATGGCATCTGTAACATTAGGCTTGGCACCCAGCGCGCCACGAAGATGCTGACTCTCAGCCTCAGCACGGTCGTTCATTACCAGCACCCTACCCTGCAAAATGCGTAAAGCACCACTCAGGTAGTTGTCGTTACCCGTAATGCTATAGGTTCCTGTACCCTCTTTGACGATGGACAATGGAGTGTTATCATCATTGCTGGCAGGCATAATAGTACCAGCCAGCGTGGCATCGGTATTAAGACCGCCCAACAGATAATAGGCTGAACGTCCTGGGTTCACCTTCTTCATATAACCCATTAATGTAGACCCTACTTCGGTGTTCAGTTCACCGATACGGAAGCCTGCTCCACTGGTATTGGCCTCACAGCAGATAGTAGCCCCTTCATGCAACGTCACACGGTTGTTGGCCATTGAGGGGTTTACCTTTCCCGACTTAGCATCGTCCAGTGCGTTTTCTGGTGATGATGACTTGCCTCCATGAGCCAACACTACGCCATAAGAGGTTAACGACGGAGAATTCTCTTTATAAGGATAGATATGGATATTGCCTGTATAGTTTGTCCAATTAGGCCATGCTGCGCCTTTTGCAGTTCCTAAATAGCAACGCTCACCACCGGCATAGAGGTTCAGCACGCCTTTACCAGTGATGGTAGAACTGAAATAGCAGTACCTTGCCATCTTCACGTTGACAATGTCGCCAGCAGGAAGGGAGAATGCTGTGTTATACGTTTTATAGCTCGATGATGTGTTATTGCCACTGACATCAATAGTTCGCTCTTCGGCAGATACAGACTGCGAACTCATGGCCAGCAGGATGCCAGCCATGAGCAATGTGTTTTTAAAAGAAAAAGTTGTTTCTTTACGTGTTACTAATTTCATGCAATTATATTTGTTTTCTATTATTCGTTGCCACCAAAGCCGCCACCAAAGCCACCACCGAAGCCACCTCCGAAGCCACCACCAAAGGCTGGCATTTGGGGCGCAGGTTCCTTACCGATGGTCAGTAGCAGTTTGGCAAGTGCACGTCGACGCTGACTCCATGTAGGATAGTCGTCGGCACGCACAGTGCGGATTTTGAAGCCCGGCATCTGTGGCATACCCGCATTCTGCATGAACTCAAGGTTGCTGGTGGTCAGAATGCACGGTTTGGTATTACCGTCAGCCAACAGGCGGTCAACAATGGCATCGGCACCGCCCACTTTAAACCAACTCTCCATGGTATCGCCATCACCAGGAATCAGTTGTATCATCACCGGCATCATCATGCCGCCCTGCTGGGGCATAGCCGAAGTATACCACGCCTCGTTGCGGCCAAGATCGTAGGCTACTCGACCATGGGCTATATCTTCCTGTGAAGCAAAGTTGAACGGCGAGTGAGGATTGTCGCAGATGCTGTACTTAAAGCCTTTATCGGGTGACAGATACATATTATTGGGGTCTGCCACGCGAGTACCATCGACGACAAAGCAGTATTTGAAAGTCTCGAAAAGATAGTCTGTGAGCGTCGTGCTCCACACGCCATCGCTGTCGCGCTGCAATTCGATATTCTCTGGCAATATCTCACACTCCAGTTCTACCTTTTGGGCTTCGGGAGCCTTAAAGCGGAAGATGATGCCCTGCTCAGTATACTCTGGTGAGATGATGGGCTTAGGGAACAGGCGGGCCATCACACCTGGAGTGAATTGCTGTTCCTTGCCGGTAGCGGCAGGAGCGGGCTTACCGTCTTTCATGGCTGCCTCAGCGGCCTTTTTATTAAACAGCAGCGGCAGGGTCTTAGCCAAGAAGTATTTGGCATTCATCCACGTATGACCAAACTTGTCGTTGGTAAATTCCTTGACGCTACGGATTCCCTTCTTGTCAAGGAACTCCATATAGTCGCGAGCATTACCAAAGAGGAAGTCATCAGTACCCACGCCCAGCCAGAACAGATGAATCTTCCGGTTGGTATCAGCAGCCTGGTCATAAACATTGGGAATATCAGTCGACGTAAACGAACTGTACGAGCACAGGTAGGAGAACTTATCGAGATTCGTCAAACCATTATACAGCGCCTGATTACCTCCACGTGAGAAGCCACCAATGGCGCGATGGTCACTGTCAGCTTTCGTGCGATAGTTCTTGTCGACGTATGGCAATAGGTCGTTGATGAGGTCGCGGCTAAACACATCGCCACCAAAGCGGGTCTGTGGGGCACCGTTGGCTGGGCCAGCAGCAGGCAAGCCACTACCGGTAAACAGGTGCGAGGGATTGCCATAGGGCAGCACGACAATCATCTCCTTCGCCTTACCGTCGGCCAGCAGATTGTCGAGAATATAGTTCACGCGACCCACCTTGTAGTACACCTCCTCGGTATCGGTTGTGCCACTAATCAGATAAAACGCTGGATAACGTTTCTGCATGTTGCGCATATAGCTGGGCGGCAGATAGACTATAGCATGATTGGTAGCACCAAGCGTCTTCGAGTAGTAGTTGACATACTCTATACGTCCGTGCTCTACATCACGGATATCGTGGGGCAGCGAGCCTGTCGTGGACGGAATCTCCAACAGACTATTTTTAAAGCCCTCGTTAGGGAAGTATTGCTGATTTTCAGGATCCATCACGCTGATTCCATCGACAATGAAACAATACGGATACATGTCGGGAGCAGCAGGACCAAGAGTTACTGTCCATAGGCCATCAGCGCTACGCGTCATGTCGTGACGACCAGCAAACTGTACGTCGACCTGCACTTTCTTGGCGTTTCCGTTCTTATACAGGAAAGTCACCGTTCCATCGCCATTACAACGGGGCTGAGCACCAGCTGCTACAACGATAGCCAGCAAGGAAAAAAGGGAAAGCAGTTTCTTCATATTCAGGTATTCTTTATGGTTAGTGTGTTATTTACGTGCAAAGGTACAAAAAAACCGCGACACCGACCTTACGTCATGTGTCGCGGACTTTGCACTATGTAACAAAAACGCGCAACCGTCTTTCTCAACAGAGTCAGCATGGCAATCTGACAAAAAGAATGGCGTTATTCTGACTTAAACGACTCCGCTGGGAGTTTGAGGGCATTCGCCACATCCACAGCATCAAAAGGTATCTTACCCTTAACCATTTCCGGAGCATTAAATGATTTCAGACAGTCATCATAGAAGGTAGGATTATTCTGTGGAAGGCAGAACGGTTTGTGAACTTTACCATTTTTATCTACATAGCAGAAATAGGGTTTTCCATACAGGCCATCATCGCGTTTTGATGCAAAAACAAACCAACGTGAGTTACTCGACCAACTATGATATGTGTCACTCATGTCTGAGTTCACCACCTGAAGCATGTCTATGACACCAGTTCTTAAGTTCATCATCCAAAGATCTGCCTCCTTATGCCATATTGGGAAGGTTCCATAGTCTTGCACGGTAAAAAGTATCCACTCTCCATCAGGCGAAACCCTTGGATGACACACACTACGCTCAGTGAACAACGTATCAACCTGCGTACCAAAAGACCCCGTCGTTTCATCGAATGATATCCTTGCCAACACGTATTTCAAGTTCTTATAGTTTTCTGGCAATTTCACTTTAGGCGAAGTGCAGTAGTATATATATTTTCCGTCGGGAGAAAATGTGGGAAAAGTCTCCAGTCGACTAGAATCACTTAATAACTTAGAACTAATAATCCTGTTCTTTTCAAGATCTGCTACATAGATGTCAGACTCCTTATCGTAGACCTCTAATCTTTTCTGGGCCATCCCATGGACAGCAGGAACAACCACATTAGCAGAGAACACGACATATCGTCCTGATGGTGCAAATGTGAAATAAGTGGAAGTCGCCACCATGTCAGGGGTTTTAATGTCAAGTTTTCGCAGTCGTCCATTCTGGTTGAGAATCGCCCCACCGCCATCTCCTCTCACATACATCATTGACAACTGAGGAGTCTGACTACACGGAGTGTGGCAGTTCATACAGCGATTTTCTTGCAGATTATAGTCCGCCAGTACATACTCATCGAAATTCTCCACACAACGTTGCTTAATTTGCAATCGGCTCCAAACAGAATAGTCAGGTTCTATTAACCTGTATGTAAGGAATTGGTCTATACTATCACTGACTACATACCAATTGAACTTTTTATATGCTGTCCATTGTCCGTTTTTCAGAGCTGTTACTTCCACTTCAATTGTGTCGTTCTCCTTGATTAACTTACGCCACTCCCGCATACCAAAACAAACAACACCGCCACGGTTTCTTATTATCAGATTACCTGCCTTTACTTCCACAGCCTCAGCCCCTCTCACCACAAAATTCATCGGGGCTATATTCACAGGTATGGTAACATTTTTATAATCTGGATATATAACCACATCTTGTTCGCTCCGTTTTACATCATGTGGAGTAGGTGTACAAGCCACTAATAGCATCACCAAAACTGTCATGCCTATTATAAGGTTTTTCTTCATGGGCCAATACATATTACTTAATTGCCATTGAGGTTAAAGAAGTCGAAATAATACCAATAGGTGTCTTCAAAGGCAGGATTCGCTCTATCCACCATATAATCCTTTAATCGGCTCCTAACTTGTTCGTCCTTGATATATTTATGCCATTCATTTTCTGTAGCATTTTCGCTAATCAACCATATGCATAGAGCCTCTTGATAAAGTTTTCTAATGCGCGGACGTTCTGTACAATATAAGTCGTAATTGAGTTTAAAGTTTTCCAAATCCTTCTTCTGCAACAAACTACATAGCATATAGTCGAGTGCCACCTCATTCTTAGGATTGGACTTTAGCAGTTGTGTTAAGATTTCATATGAATTATCACTCGTCAAAATACTATCCTGCTGATTCATGTATTGTGCCTTCAACTTGTAGCGCCTATCGTTGGGGGCATTTCTAGCCCAATCACTATAGGGTATTGTTTGACGGAGTAATCCTAGAAATTTCTCAGCAGCTTTCTTGTCATTTCTTACTAACGCGCACTCTGCTAACCGTTTAATAGCATATGCATTTCGATTGTTTGGAACCGACACACATGACATAAATGCCCCCCTTTCTGCACGTGAGATGTCACCGATGGCATAGTAAAACTCATGCATATTCATATATACCATCCAAGACCTATTTGTGCCAGTCATACTTGTGAAAGTGCCTAAATAGTTGGGATAATATGTCAATAGCACATCCGGCAGTTTACCCTTTTGCACCTGGACAAGGTTGTAGACGAACCGACGGAAGGTAGACGACACCCATTCTTCTATAGATAGCTTTGTTATAGAATTACCCTTCTCTTTGAGAACGTCCAAAACAGGATCTGACTCGGCCATTTTTACCACATCATCCCAATTCCCTATTTCGTAACTATGTATCATATGCATCTCCTTTTCCTTATTAAAGTCTGGAAGGTGCATGCTTTCAATTCCCGGATATTTACACAAACCGGAAAAGGTCAGATTATAGTAGCTTCTCAAACAAGGCAACACACAAACGAAAGCCAAAGCTAATGGTAGCGCAAGCTTCCATACAGCGACTGCCGACAACAGCAGGAAAGGCCATACACCATAGCCAAATAGCCAGTAGCACAGCAATGTTCCTGTCAACACGGTTATCAAAGCGCATGGCCATCGATATTCCATCAATCTGTATAACATCAGGAACATCAGTACTCCCCCAAGAAGGGCATAAGTAGATGACAGCATATAGCCATAATATAGGTGGCACGATGCTTCACGCATGACAATAGCCAAAGCCACTATTACTGTCATCCACCTATTAAGCCCCAGTTTCTTGAGAGCCAAGTACGACAGTCCAAACAAGACTGTAAGAGACGTCGTAAGGATTGTTGCACCCGCAATATCGTAATAATAGAATTGGGTCAGAAATTCCCCAATTAGGCAGGCTGCCCACGCAGGTTTAGCAAATAAAGTACTAACATACGACCACGACATTAGGAACAATTGGTTCTGTCCCTTGAAGAAGAAATGATAAGAATACTGTAGTTGAAAAAAACAGAAACATACCACTTCAAAACCAATGATTACCAATATGGGCCACAAGTCCTTGGTATACCATTTTCGTTTCTCCATCTGGGCGTGTCGCATTTATTACCTTACCCTCACTTAATCACAACCTTTTCACCATTAACAATATACAGTCCCGGACGCAGATTCTCCGAATTAACCTTGCGGCCATCGAGGGTATAGATACCACTCTTCCCTATTTTCTTTTCAGACTTCACGGATAATGCCTCAATACCAGTGGTGGTATCCTCTTTCAAAGTACAGAAAGTGAAATAAGTTGGCTCTTCGAACATAGCCGGATGAGTAGTATCTTTTAGATACTTGCCCGTACCAACATTCTTAATTGACCAGCCTTTACCGTCTACATATTCAACCTTCCACACAGCACCATTAGTAATCTCATACCCCCTCTGGCCATTTAGTCCGTTGAAGAAGCAGTAATTGCCTGTAACAGCCTGCGAATTCAGATAGGCGTCATTATCATCCACCTGATAAACTTCATCAGTTGGAGTAACAAGCCTAAGGGAACTGCCACTGCCAAGTCTACCGATCTTGAAAAAATAACCCTCATTGGACAAATCAAAGGCTGTCTTAAAATCGCCAAGGGATATTTGCTGACCAGCCGGACAGTACAATGCCTTCTGTTCTGCCTCATTAACGATGGCAAAAGACTTACCTGCCAAAGCTGACACCGTGCCAGTCAGACGTTCATCAATCGTATAGTATTTAGTATATTTTTCCGGATGGTTCATAACATCAAGTACTTTCTCCGCATAGCGTTTACCAAAGGTACGATAGCCTGCAGCAGAGAAGTGCCAAGGATCAGTGCCATTACCCGGAATACCCTCAGCAGATACAACATGACCTGTAGGAATCACCTCGGGGATTTTAGCAACCACATGATTATGCCACGAACATCCACCACCCATATTTTCATACTCTGTCTCACCGACATAGATATGTACATCGGAAGCACGAAGGCCTAAATCATGCAACATGTCCTTGTAGATTTTCTTTACCATACCGGGCCACTTCTCGTCGCCATTATTCGAACAGCCCTGATGCAACAGGATGCCTTTAATAACACCAACCTCCTGAGCTTTCTTTGCCATCTCAATGATACGGCCGTAAGGATTACCGCCATAGTGACGATTGGCCAACGTTACCCACCATTCGCCGGGATTGTCTTTCATCTTCTGCTCATATAGGTCTTTATCGAACATCTCGATAGGACTGCCACCCATAGCCACAGCAATGACACCAACCTTATGATCTTTGGGCAGGTTGGCAACCATCGTACGACCAAAGTAGTCCGTGGGACCGAGTTTTCCATCAGGGCTAACAATGGGGCACTCTGCCGTATACCAGTTACCTAATGTACGCTTAGGATTGGTATTATTAAAGTTACATGTTGCCAACATCTGGAAACGTGGATCCACATTACCCTCATCCTGAGATTCCCACATGGCATTACCTTCCATATTTGATTGACCGAAACAGATGTAAATATAAAAATTTGGATCAACCTCTGCCTTTGCGCCCATCACAGCGCACAACAACATCATAGTTGTAAATAAAAACTGTTTCATTTGCATTTAAGTTAGTGTTCAATTCTGGTGCAAAGGTACTAAAATAAAGTATACATCGTACACTTTTTGTGTTACATTTTCTTTTTATAATGAAACAAAACAAAAACCCCTCGCTCACGGTTAGGTGGCGAGGGGCTGCACACAGGGTTTAGGTTGACCTGTATAGAATTTACTTTACGAATATCTTTTTACCATTCTTAATCACGATGCCACGATAGCCAGCATTGACGGGTACACCCATCAGGTTATAGGCAGGAGCATTGGAAGCATCGTCACTCATAATCTCATCAATACCAGAAGCAGGTTCC
>CACWFY010000033.1 GCA_902760345.1 uncultured Bacteroidales bacterium
CTTCTTCGGTCTGTCTGGTACTGGTAAGACCACGCTGTCAACCGATCCTAAGCGTCTGCTGATTGGTGACGACGAGCACGGATGGGACGACGAGGGCGTGTTCAACTTCGAGGGCGGTTGCTACGCTAAGGTTATCAACCTCTCTAAGGAGAACGAGCCTGACATCTACGGTGCCATCAAGCGCGACGCACTGCTTGAGAACGTTACCGTTGCTGAGGATGGTAAGATCGACTTCGCTGACAAGAGCGTAACTGAGAACACTCGCGTAAGCTATCCTATCAACCACATCGAGAAGATTGCCCAGAAGGTAAACGGTAAGAGTGCTGGTCCTGAGGCTAAGAATGTGATCTTCCTGAGCGCTGACGCCTTCGGCGTACTGCCTCCCGTATCTATCCTGACACCTGAGCAGACCAAGTACTACTTCCTCTCTGGTTTCACAGCTAAGCTGGCTGGTACAGAGCGTGGCATCACTGAGCCCACTCCCACCTTCTCTGCTTGCTTCGGCCAGGCATTCCTCGAGCTGCACCCCACCAAGTATGCTGAGGAGCTCGTTAAGAAGATGGAGAAGAGCGGTGCTAAGGCTTACCTCGTAAACACTGGTTGGAACGGTACCGGCAAGCGTATCTCTATCCCCGATACTCGTGGTATCATCGACGCTATCCTCGATGGTGCTATCCTGAAGGCTGAGACCAAGAAGATTCCTTACTTCGACTTCGAGGTTCCCACAGCTCTGCCCAACGTAAATCCCGCTATCCTCGATCCTCGCGACACCTACGCTGATGCTGCTGAGTGGAACAAGAAGGCAGAGGATCTGGCTGCTCGCTTCATCAAGAATTTCAAGAAGTACGAGGGTAATGAGGCCGGTAAGGCTCTCGTAGCTGCTGGTCCGAAGCTCTAAGAGCATTTTTTTGACCTACATCAAAATATGGGGCGGTTTCTTACGAAATCGCCCCTTTTTGTGCGTCTATTGATAAAAATGCAGTAATTTTGCACCTGCAATCGAGAGGATTGCATTGTTATTCATTAGGTTAGTAGTTTTTTATTTAAGGTTAAAGATTATGTTATTAGATTTTCAGATGACGATGATGTTGGCACTGGTGGCTGCAGCCATGATTCTGAGTGTCATTACACTGATGAATACCAACATCCGTTAGCGGAAAGAGTGCGGGGTGAGTGATTCATACCGCACTCTTTTTTTGTTTATAAAACCTAAAATATAGCCTTTTATCATATATTTAACTTAATAAAAGGTAGAAATATGCTCAAAATTGAAGAATTGTGCGTAAATTTGCACGGAATTTTGGACTAAGTACTCAACATATGAAACAAATAAGGTCTATATACCTGTTGCTCACGGCCATCATCGTGCTGGTTTCTTGCAGTAAAACCGACGATACCAGCGTCACGCTTTATAGCGATGCAGCCATTACAGGATTCACACTGGGAACGCTGTCACGTACTGTCGACGGCACTACAACCAGCTACTATGGTAGTAGCTACGCATTCACTATTGACCAGATCACACGTTCCGTCTACAATAACGACTCCCTGCCCGTCGGCACAGATGCCACAGCCATTCTATGTACGATTTCGACGCTTAACAACGGTATACCCATGTTGATTGACTTGGATGGCGAAACGATGATCTACCATAGTTCGTATGATGCCGTAGACTTCACAACGCCACGTGAATACCGAATCTATGCCAGCGACGGTAGCGGTTATACTACGTATAACATCAAAGTCAACATACACAAGGAAGACGGTAACACATTCGTTTGGAAACTGATGACAGACGCACCATGGCCTACTGCTGACGACCTGCCTGCAGGCATCAAACAAGTGCTGGGTAAGAGCACTGTTGAACAGTATGGACTGTCGACCGGCAACAAGCTGATGGCCTTGCATAAAGATGGGGAAACATGGCAGACAGAATGGCAGCAAGACTTGGCAGACGATGCCGAAAATGCAGATATGCTGCCGACAGAGGATGCTTCCCTGGTCAGTTACCCCATGAACTATTCAGACTCTACCGACTATGTCCTGCTGGCAGGCAAGAGCAGCGCCAACGGAACACGTAGCATGGTATGGCGCAAGATTGTAGACTACAGCAAGAACGCTCCGACGGCCCAGTGGTCACTCATCGAGCGCGACAACAAAGACAAGTATAACCTGCCACTGCTAAGCGGGCTGACACTCATCAGATATGATGAGTCCGTCCTGGCTTTTGGCGGCGACTACAAGACCATCTACCAGAGTCGCGACAACGGTATCACATGGAAAACCAGCAAACTATTCTCGATGCCCGAGAATTTTGACTACAGCACGACTGGCGTTACCGTGATAAAAGATGATGAAAACTATATCTGGCTGTACTGCAACGGCACAGGACAGGTGTGGCGCGGACGCCTGAACCGTTTAGGTTGGAAGAAATGAAGAGCGTACTGCTAGGGATACTGTTGGTGATGGCTGTCAGTGCAAAGGCGCAGACCGAGCCGGAATACCGCTTAGAACTGGGTGGCGGCGTTGGTGCTGTGACCTATTTGGGCGACTTCAACGGCAGTATTTTCAGCAACGCACAACCGATGTTCTCGGTGTTGGCAAAATATAAGTTCGACCCTCGTATGGCTATCGCCATGAATGTCAGCTACGGACAGCTGAAAGGCGATGCCAAGAAAGCTGATGGTCACACACCCGCACAGTGGGCCGACTATAGTTTCAAGAACAACCTGGTAGATGTAGGCATGCGGTTTGAATACAACTTCTGGCCCTATGGCACAGGAATGGAATATCGCGGAGCACAGCGCCTGACGCCTTATATCTATCTAGGAATAGGCTTCACGGCCTGTAAGGCCGATAAAACGGAGACTGCCCTGAACCTGCCTATCGGTGCAGGAGTGAAATATAAGATGGCTGACCGCTGGAACTTGGCCCTGGAATGGACCATGCACTTCACGGGTAGCGACCTCTTGGACGGAGTGAAAGATCCCTATGGCATCAACAGCTCCGGACTGTTTAAGAACACCGACTGCTACAGTCAGTTGCGCCTATCGGTGACTTACGACTTATGGGCAAAATGTAGAACATGCCATAACGACCGCGATTAATGAATTGTGAATTATGAATTATGAATTGAAATATATTCCACAGCATATTGCCATTATCATGGACGGCAATGGACGCTGGGCTAACGAACGAGGCAAGGAACGCAGCTACGGCCATCAGGCTGGCGTAGAGGCTGTACGTCGCATTACCGCTGAGTGTACCCGTCTGGGGGTGAAATACCTGACGCTCTACACCTTCTCTACCGAGAATTGGGGACGCCCTGCCGACGAGGTCGCCGCCCTGATGGGCTTGGTGCTCAGCTCGCTGGAGGACGAGATATTCATGAAGAACAACGTACGCTTCCGTGTTATCGGTGACGTTCAGCGTCTGCCAGATGCCGTACAGCAGAAACTGCGTGAGACAGAAGAACATACCGCCAAGAATGACGCCATGACCATGGTGGTAGCACTGAGCTATAGCAGTCGTTGGGAGATTACCGAGGCTGTACGTAAGATTGCCAGTGAAGGTCTGCAAGACATCACGGAAGAGACTGTTAGCCAACATCTTACCACCAACTTCATGCCCGACCCCGACCTGCTGATTCGTACAGGCGGCGAAGTACGCATCTCGAACTACCTGCTATGGCAGATAGCCTACTCGGAACTATACTTCTGCGATACTTACTGGCCCGACTTCGACGAGGCTGAACTGCATAAGGCTATCGAGAGCTACCAAAGCCGTCAGCGCCGTTTCGGCAAGACCGAGGCACAAGTAGAGAGCGAGGCTTCGCCTCTAAATGAAAAATGAAAATGAAAAATGAAAAAGAAATAAAAGCTGAATGAAAATGATGAAGATAATAAAGAGCCGTGGGTGGATGATAAGTTTATCATTCATCATTTGTCATTTATCATTTAGCCACGCAGTGGCGCAAGACGTTATCATCAATCCGTCTATCTCTTATGCCGGCACGCCACGTCAGTGTGAGATTGGCGGACTGGCCGTCAAAGGTGTAGAAGGATACGAAGACTACGTGTTGACAGGTCTGTCGGGACTATCCGTCGGACAAGTGATTGACGTTCCTGGCGTAGAGATTACCGAAGCCGTCAAACGCTATTGGAAACATGGATTATTCTCAAGAGTATCTATCTCAGCCGACTCTATCGTTGACAATAAGGTGTATCTCTGTATACATCTCGCTACCCGCCCTCGCGTCAGCAGCATCATCTATAATGGCCTGAAGAAGTCAGAGCGTGAGGATATGGAGGCCAAGCTCGGTATTATGAGGGGCAGTCAGATTACGCCTAACATGCTTGACCGTGCCAAGATACTGGCAAAGAAATACTTTGACGACAAGGGTTACAAGAATGCTGAGATAACTATTACCCAGCGCGATGATGTGACCGGCAATAACGAGGTGATTCTGGACATTACTGTCGACAAGAAATCGAAGATGAAAGTGCGCCAAATCATCTTTGAAGGCAATAACCAGTTGAAAGACAATAAGATCAAGGGTGGTATGTTCAGCAAAGGAGCCTTTGGAAAAATCAATGAGGCAGGCAAATTCAAGAACATGTTCAAGGCGAAGAAGTTTACGCCCGAACGTTATGACGAAGCTAAAAAGGCACTGATCGATAAGTATAACGAGCTAGGATTCCGTGACGCCACCATCTTGGAAGATTCTGTATGGACCATTGACGAAAAGCACGTAAATGTCTTTGTCAAGGTCGATGAGGGCGAAAAATATTATATCCGCAACATCACATGGGTAGGCAACACCGTAGTCACCACCGACTGGCTGGACTTTTCGCTGGGAATGAAAAAGGGTGATGTCTATAACCAGAAGCTGATGAAGAAACGTCTCTCTGAGGATGACGATGCCATCGGCAACTACTATTGGAACAACGGTTACCTGTTCTATAACCTTGACCCTGTCGAGGTAAACATTGTAGGCGACTCCATCGACCTGGAGATGCGTATTCAAGAAGGTACACAGGCACATATCAGCCACGTACGTATCTATGGTAACGACCGTCTCTACGAAGAGGTGGTACGCCGCGAACTGCGCACCAAGCCGGGCGATCTGTTCTCGAAGGATGCTATCCAG
Organism: uncultured Bacteroidales bacterium; assembly: GCA_902760345.1. Taxonomy (GTDB): domain Bacteria; phylum Bacteroidota; class Bacteroidia; order Bacteroidales; family Bacteroidaceae; genus Prevotella. Next base: position 5,150 of record CACWFY010000033.1, read on the forward strand.
CGTTCTGCCCGCGAGATTGCCTCTATGGGCTTCTTCGACCCAGAGAAGGTCAATCCAGACATCAAGCCCAACTACGAAGACGGCACCGTGGACATCAACTGGGAACTGGAGCAGAAGTCCAACGACCAGCTGGAATTCTCGCTGGGTTGGGGTCAGACAGGTATCATCGGACGTGTCGGTATCAAGTTGAACAACTTCTCGATGCGCAACCTATTTGGCAAAAACAAGATGAAACGCGGACTGTTGCCCATCGGTGATGGTGAACAGCTGTCGTTATCATTCCAGTCGAACGGTAGTTACTATAGTTCGGTATCGACCGGCTATTCTACAGGATGGTTTGGCGGCAAGCGCCCGAATGCATTCAGCATCAATGCCTTCTACTCGAAACAGTCGGATATCTCGAGCACCTACCGCAACTCGGCGTGGATGAACAACTATTACAACTACGCCTACGGCTATGGTTCATACAACAGCGGCTACTACGACTACACATCGATGATGGACGACGACAAGTACATCAAGCTGTTTGGTGCCTCTGTTGGCTGGGGTAAGCGCCTGCGCTGGCCCGACGACTATTTCCAGCTGTCGCTGCAACTGGCTTACACTCGCTATATGCTGCGCGACTGGAGCTACTTCCTCATCTCGAACGGTAACTGTAACAATATCAATCTCGGCATCACGCTGTCGCGTACATCTACCGACAACCAGCTGTTCCCACGTCGCGGTTCAGAGTTCATGACCAGCGTGACGCTGACACCGCCCTGGTCGCTCTTCGACGGTAAAGACTATGCTAACCTCGGTACTGCAGAGACCTACAACACCAACGTAGACCGCTACAATGACGAGTTGCAGGAGAAATACCGCTGGATTGAGTACCATAAATGGAAGTTCAAGACACGTACCTTCACCCCGCTGACCAACGGCCAGAAGTGCTTTGTGCTGATGACCCGCGTTGAACTCGGTCTGTTAGGTTCGTACAACAAATACAAGAAGTCGCCCTTCGAGACGTTCTACGTCGGTGGTGACGGCATGAGCGGCTACTCGTCAGGCTATGCAGAAGAGACCATCGGACTGCGTGGTTACGAGAACGGTTCGCTGACGCCCTACCGCGCTGAGGGTTACGCCTACGACCGCTTCACGCTCGAGCTGCGCTATCCGTTCCTGCTGGGTAATACAACCATCTACGGACTGGGCTTCCTCGAGGGTGGTAATGCCTGGACTGAGGCCAAGAACTTCAACCCCTTCGAGATCAAGCGCTCAGCGGGTCTTGGTGTGCGTATTTTCCTGCCGATGGTGGGTCTGATGGGTATCGATTGGGCCTACGGTTTCGACAGTCCCTACGTAGGTAGTAAGAAAGGTGGCAGCAACTTCCACTTTATCCTCGGACAAGAGTTCTAAGGAAACTTTTAAACCATTCTCAAGTTTTCGCATCAAAGAGGATGTATTAACGTAATAAGAAACGATTATGAAGAAGTTTTTATTGATAATGGTAGTGGCACTATCGGTTTTACCGATGCAAGCACAGAAGTTTGCACTGGTCGACATGGACTATATCTTCAAGAATATTCCGGCCTACGAACGTGCCAACGAGCAGTTGTCGCAGGTATCGAAAAAGTGGCAGGCAGAGGTCGAGGCCATCCAGATAGAGGCACAGACGCTCTACAAGAACTATCAGAACGAACTGGTATTCCTCTCTCAAGAGCAGAAGAAAGCTCGCCAGGATGCCATTGTTGCCAAGGAGAAGGAAGCCGCCGACCTGAAGAAGAAGTACTTCGGTCCGGAGGGCGAACTCTACAAGAAGCGTACAGCGCTGATGACACCTATCCAGGAAGAAGTTTATAACGCCATCAAGGATATTGCCGACCTACGCGGCTACCAGCTCATCCTCGACCGTGCCAGCGATCAGGGCATCATCTTCGGTTCACCAAAGATTGACATTTCCAACGAAGTCCTGTCAAAGCTCGGATACTCCAATTAAGACCCATTGGGCCTATAAGCCCCATAAGACCCATAGGTCCCATAAAAAAAAGACAAAAACAATAATAACAAATAAAAAAAACTATGAAGAAATTAATTATCTGCGCCATTTGCGCTATCTGCGGTATCACTACCGCCAACGCCCAGAAGTTCGGACACGTCAACTCACAGGAGATTATTCAGGCTATGCCTGAGTTCGCTAAAGCACGCACCGAGATTGAGGCACTCACCAAGCAGTATGAGGCCGACCTGAAGTCGATGCAGGAAGAGCTCCAGAAGAAGTCAGAGGCTTACGAGAAAGAGCAGGCTACCCTGCCCGCCAATATCAAGCAGCGTCGCGAGACAGAACTGCAGGAAATGTATCAGAAGATCCAGCAGAGCTATCAGGACAACCAGCAGGCATTGGCTAAGGAACAGTCTGAGAAGATGCAGGCTATCACCACCAAGGTGCTTGATGCCATCAAGGCCGTAGGTACTGCCGGCAACTACGTATACATCATGGACCTCTCGAGCGGCATCCCCTACATCAGCACTACGCTGTCTACCGATGTCACCAAGGACGTCAAGGCTAAGCTCGGCCTGTAAATAACACTACAAACACAGTAGAAATCCTGCATAACCTGCACCTGCATTGATAGTCAGGCGGTTATGCAGGATTTCTGCTGTTTCTCACGGAGTCTGCCAGTTGGAAAAAAAAGGGAAAGGGGTACAAAGTGCTAAATAATATTAAAAACACGCAACTAAGCGGGAGTTTTTTTAGAATTCTTAAATAATAAAACTATCTTTGCAGAATAATATCAATATCTTTTAAAACCAACATTATGAAGAAAATACTATTGCTAGCAGTCAGTTGCTTTTGTGTGAGCGTTGTGAATGCTCAGTCGGAGTACAAGAAATGGGTAGAATCAGAGAAGAAAGAATCTACTTATACTTCGAAGGAAATAAAAAAGGCCGCAAAAGAGTACACAGAATTGATTTACGAAGAAGCCAAAAGAGAAAATGTATTTAAGAATAGGGAGGACTTCGTAAAGAAGAGCTTGAAAAAGAAGGAAAACTTTCTTTTGGATGAGTATGCAAGACGAATCCAAGAATATCGAATTCAGAGATATAAGGTGGCCGATGACCTGCCCAGCTTAGACTCTCAGGTAAAAGGTGACGTCAGAGCCCAGTGGTCGTTTGACACGGACCTCTTCCCCACCAACATTCCTGGCGAGGCAAAAAGTTTGGCAAAGACATACGAACTGGCCGCCAGCAAGGCATATACCATGGCTCGTGAAAATCTGGCTAACGAAATCGTTCACGAGGTGATGTTACAGTTTATCAGAAAGAATTTCGTAAAGCGGTTCGGCCCCGTGAAGGCTCAGGAAATGGTACAGGCCATCCTTGACACCAAGAGTGGTATTTTAGAGCGCATCGGTGACGTGCAGAAGGGTTTGGAGCTGTATAACAGCAAGAATACCATTAGTTCAGAAGTAATTGTGAAGATCTATTACAACGGTAATCAGGCTAAGCAAGACTTCAGGATGGCACTCAAAGACGTGCTCAAAGGCGACACCTCACTTTACGATGAGATGACCTATTTTATGGATTCAGTAAAAACCAAATAACAAAACAATACTATACTTATTATGAAAAAGATCAAGATTATGTTCGCAGTGGTGGCTATGTTGCTCGCCACAGGTGTCTATGCCCAGAAACAGGCTTTACTCGTAAGCTATTCACAGACAGACAACGTCTATGAGGACGAATACATCAAGGCTGAGTTGGTGCGCTTGTCGCTGAAAATCACCAACAAAACCAACAAGCCGCTGTTCGTAGACCGTTCCAGTTCGTTCTATTATATCAACGACGAAGCCATCTGCCTTGACGAGAAGCACGATGACAATGTAAATCACATGTCGTTCCAGCCCCTTGCGCCCAAAAGCGACACTTGGGTCTCCACGTTGATTAACCCCATCAGAGGAAAATATGATGCCGGTGGCGGTAGAGGCAAGGCTGGCGGTAAAGCCAACTATCAGTCTGACCTGCGACTCCAGGTGATGAACTATATGGAAACCATGCGCTACGAGTTGGCCAACAATCAAAAGAAATCATGCACCAGCATCCATCTTACAGGCGACGAATCGTTTATGAAGGTAAAAGTGTATATCAAATACGACGTGACGAACAGACGTTCTTCCACCGATGAAAAAGAGAGCGAACAGCACACTTTCACCATCTCCACATGGGTGTCTGACTTGATTCTGTCGAAATACTACATCCAAGACCAGGACAAGTTTAAGCGTACCAACGCCGTAAACATCCAAGGACGTATGACCGACATCATGCACGTTTTCGCTAATCGTCCCTTCGAATACGACGAAGACAAATCACCTATCGACATGTACCTCACCCAGTTTGACAAGGGTAAGTTCACCATCTATCGTCTGGGAGCATCTGATGCAGAGAAAGAAGGCAAACAGGAAAAGAGCGGAGCTGCTGGTGCTGCTGCCGGCAAGGGCAGAGACAAGAAAAACGAAGAGAGTGAGATAAAGTCGAACTTTGAGGAACGTAACAAAACCCGTCAGGTACTTATCTGGGAAGGTGAAACCACCAACTGGGTGCAAGCCCTTCAGGACTCTTACGAGAGCTATCTTATTGAAGATGGTATGAAGCCCAAGAAGGCTCGCGACGAAGCCAAGGATAAAGCCAAGAAGGAGAAGGTTGCTCAAACACTAAAACCGTAAAAACAGATGAGGAAAACGGCCTTTGTCATCCTTTGCTGCGTCATAGGAGTCATACCACTGCTTAGTCAGAATGTTGACCAGGAGGTAGTGGACGGATGCGAATTCCTGCGCATGGGGCGTTTCGACAATGCGTATGCCTCATTCTCAAGGGGAGCGCGTTTCGGCAGCGTCACCGCCCAATACTATCTGGCCTACTGTCAGGCAGAAGGCTATGGCGTAGCAAAGGATGCACAAAAGGCGTTTACACTCTATCGCAGGGTAGCTGAACGGGGGTTACCCATTGCCCAGGCCCGACTGGCCTATATCTTATATAAAGGTATAGGCACCAATAAGGACGTGGCCAAAGCCCGCTACTGGATGGAAAAGGCCACCAACTACAGTTACGTAGACTCCTACACCACCTATATTCTGGGATTGTGCTACGAAGAAGGACTGGGTCGTGAGATAGACATGACTAAGGCAATGGATTGTTTTCAAAAGTCGTGTACAAAGAATGTTGACGAGGCATTGATTCACACAGCCATGCTCTTCGCAGAAGGTCGTCTGCTCAAACAGGACTTTTCGCAGGCACTCAGCATTATCAATAATGCCATAGAGAATATCGGATCGGGCTTCGACTATGCCTGCAAGGGTAAAATCCTCACACTCATGGGTAACAAGAAGGAAGCAGGAACCGTATGGAGCACCATGATTAGCAACTACCCCTACTATGCCGTGCAAAGCTCTGATGATTTCAGCATGTATATGCGCGGCATTAGTCCTATCCCTAACGATGTCATCAAAAATCTGTATGCCAAAGCCGACGTTGTGTCAAAATCATCAAGGTACAAATATAAATTGCTGGAAGAGGAGAACACCCACGCCAGCAACAACATTACCATCACCTATACCACTGCTCCAAGCATTCAGCCTCAAGAAACGCCTGCGGCACCAACCATAACCCAGACGCCCAAGGCTGAAGTCCCTGCGACACCTGCGGCAAACAAGGAGACGGCTAAGGCCGACGTAGATGTCAACCTACCCATCACCAACACCAGCAACGAGAACACCTTTGCCGTGATTATCGCCAACGAACATTATCAGGATGTGGCTGCTGTACCTTATGCTGGCAACGACGGAACCATCTTCGCAGAGTATTGTAAGCAGAGCCTTGGTCTGCCCGCCACCAATATACATCTGGTGAAGGATGCTACGCTCAACAACATGAAACGAGAGATCAACTGGCTAAAGCAAGTATCGGATGCCTACAAAGGCACTGCGAAGATTATCGTTTATTACGCAGGACACGGTATCCCTAACGAAGCCACTAAAGATGCTTATCTACTACCCGTTGACGGCTTCGGCACCGACATCACTACAGGCTATAGCCTTCAGGCACTATATACTACGCTGGGAGAATTACAGGCCAAATCGATTATGGTATTTCTCGATGCATGCTTCAGTGGTTCCATGCGCGATGGCAGAATGATGGCTTCCGCACGTGGCATAGCCATCAAGGCCAAGAACAGTACCCCTAAAGGCAACATGGTGGTATTCTCTGCTGCTTCAGGCGATGAAACAGCATATCCCTATAAAGAGAAGCAACATGGCCTGTTCACTTATTATATTCTCAAGAAACTGCAATCGAGCAAGGGCAACATCACGTTAGGCGACCTGCAAAGTTACGTTAGAGACGGGGTGGCCAAAAGATCAATTGTAGTGAATGGGAAATCACAGACTCCCACGATTGCCCCATCTGCCAATATCGGTGAAGACTGGAAATCATGGACGCTGAGATAAGCACATGTATTTAGACGATTTATCATATAATCACTGCAAAAATATCGTTTTCCTTTTGTATTTCTCTCACTTTTTTGTAACTTTGCGCACAGATTGATAAAAACAATACGATTATGAGAAAAAGCGCGCTAATATTAGTAATGGCTCTGATGAGTCTGGTGAGTTATGCACAGCAAGACGCAGCTACAGCACCCATGAAGTTCGGGTTCCTGAGCTACGACTCCGTGATGGTGTCAATGCCTGAATACGTACAGGTACAGACGAATCTCACACAGTTGCGTACGCAGTATGAGGCTGAGCAGCAACGCGTGGCCGACGACTTCAATCGCAAGTACGAAGAGTTCCTCGATGGCCAGCGGAGCTATCCGAAGACCATTCTGCAGAAGCGTCAGAGCGAACTGCAAGAGATGCTCGACAAAAACATCGCCTTCAAGAAGGAGAGCCAGCGTCTGCTGGCTGAAGCCGAGACAAAACAGTATCAGACGCTGCGCACACGCATTCAAGGGGCCGTCGAGACGGTCGCTAAAGCGCAAAACCTTTGTTTTGTGCTCAACACCGATACGGGTGCCTTCACTTGGATGAGCGCCGAGAAGGGTGAGGACATCACAGAAGCTGTAAAGCAGCTTTTAAAATAAGCGATGAGCAGTGAGTCGGGGCCTATTGGCATTTTCGACAGTGGCTACGGAGGCCTGACCATCCTGCATGGCATCCGCCAACTGCTTCCCCAGTACGACTATCTCTATCTGGGCGACAATGCTCGTGCACCATACGGTCCTCGCTCTTTCGACGTGGTGTATGAGTTCACGCTGCAAGCCGTTACACGACTGTTCGAGATGGGGTGTCACCTTGTCGTCTTAGCGTGTAACACCGCCTCAGCAAAAGCGCTGCGCACCATTCAGCAAAACGATTTGCCCAAGCTCGACGCCAGCCGCCGGGTATTGGGCATCATTCGTCCTACGGCAGAAGTCATCGGCTCACTGACACATAACCGGCACATCGGCATCTTCGCTACCGAAGGCACCATCAAAAGCCAGTCGTATGACTTAGAAATACACAAGTTCTTTCCTGACATTCAGGTCTCTGGTGTCGCCTGCCCCTTCTGGGTACCGTTGGTGGAATACAATGAGGCTGACTCACCTGGTGCCGACTACTTCGTCAAGAAGCGGATCGACCAGCTGATGCGCCTCGACCCACAGATTGACACCGTTATCTTAGGTTGCACACATTATCCCCTACTCTTACCTAAGATTCACAAATACATCCCCCGCGGCATTCGTATCATCTCACAGGGCGAATATGTCGCCAACTCGCTGCAACAGTATTTCGAGCGTCATCCCGAGATAGAGCAGCGCTGTACACGCGGCGGTCAGACACGCTATCTGACTACTGAGAATTCTGAGAAGTTCAAGGAGTCGGCACAACTATTCCTCCACGAACCCGTAGAGGTGACTACCATCACTTTAGGATAAGAATAACCCACTAAAACTAATTACTCTGCTTAAACATCGACTATTATCATTCGTTATGCTGTTTACCGCGACAATGGCGGCATGGGCAGAGGAGACAGAGCAAATCATTGAATCGACCTTCATAGGCTGGACTTATTTACCGTCTGAGATGTATTCGGAAGGTGTGCTGCTAACCCTGCAAGACAACGACTGGGACTGGTACTCCAGTGCCCCCAATCCTTACTGGCCAAAAGGAGAGATGAGCGAGCTGAACGGCGAAAGCTGCTTTAAGTTCAATCTGTACCGTACCTTCGCCATCGGGCTGACATCGCAGTTCGCTATCGAGGGGCCTCTACATCGTCAACGGCAAAAAGGTTCTGGTGAAGTAATCATCTAAATAGCAGGCGACGCGAAAAATAGCGTACGGGATACCATACACTTAGGAATCCGACGGCAATCACCGTCAGCAGTATCAGGATGACATCCTGCGGATGGACGCTGACGGGATAGGCATCGATGACGAAGTTGCCCTCGCTGCTTCCCAGCCTCACGAGGCCGTACTGCTGTTGCAGCCAGCAGAGCAAGAGGCCTACGAGGATACCAATGACGGCACCTACAACGCTAATCATACGCCCCTCAAAAAGGAATATGCGGGTAATCTGATGGTTGCTGGCACCAAGATTGCGCAACGTCATCACACTGTCACGCTTGTCAATAATCAGCATCGATATCGAACCGATGATATTGAAGCAGGCCACCAGCAGGATAAAGGTCAAGAAGAGGTAGGCAATCAACTTCTCAATCTTCATAATACGGAACGTGTCGTCTTGCTGTTCATAGCGGTCGTGCACGTAGAAATGGCCAGCAGCCAACTGCTCCATGCGCGCCTTGACAGCCTCAAAGTCGCTGCCTGGCTTCAGGCGCAGTTCAAGCGACGACAACTGACCTGGGCTGTCAAACAACTGACGGGTAAACGCCAGCGAGGTGAGGATATAGTGGTTGTCGTACTTCGCCTGTTTGATGCAGAAGACGACACCAGGCGAATAGAGCTCGTCCTCGACGAAACCCTCGACAGGATTGGCCATATTCAACTGACCTTCACGACGTGGGGCATAGATGCGCAACGGCTGCTGATAGGTATAGCCCAAGCCCAACTGGTAGGCAATGCCCAAGCCTGGAATGCCATAATGCATGTCGGCAGCATGTAACTCGAACGTACCATCACCCTCCAGGATCTCACGAACATGGGTCAGCGAGTCGAAATTGTCCTGCACACCCTTCACCTGCACCATCAGCTGACGGTTGCCATAGACTGCCAACGCCTGGTCTTCCAGACACTCGGTAGCCACCTCCACCTCATCCATCTGCCGTATTTTCAGCAGAATGGGGTCATCAGCAGCTACCGTCTTGCCTTGAACAGGCGTAATCTTGATTTGTGGGTCAATCTGGGTAAAGAACGAAGCCACCAGGTCGTGGAATCCGTTAAACACCGACAGTGTGACCACCAGCGCCATCGTAGCAACAGCGACACCTATTACCGAGATGCCGCTGATGATATTGATGGCGTTAGTCGACTTCTTAGAGAAGAGGTAACGCTTGGCGATGTAAAACGGAAAATTCATATTTCGCTTTGCTCAATATGACTTTTGTTACTTCTTCAAGAGCTCGTCGATGCGCTCGATATAGTCTAATGAGTCGTCGATAAAGAAGCGCAGTTCAGGAATGATACGCATCTGGTAACGAATGCGCGTACCCAGCTCATAGCGTATCTGCTTTTCATTGCGCGTAATGTTCTGCAACAACTCTTCACCACGCTCAGACGGGAAAATGCTGAGATAGGCTGTACAGATGCTCAGGTCAGGCGAAATCTTCGTTCGCGTCACGCTGATCATCACGCCGTGCATAGCGCGGGTCTGCTCCTGAAAGATCAGTGAGAGTTCTTTCTGGAGCAGACGGGCTATCTTGTTTTGTCTTGTTTCTTGCATATTTACTTTTTGTCGTCCTTCTTCTCGTCCTTCTTGTCTTCCACAATCTCCAGCACTTCCACGTCGAAAACGAGAGCACTAAAGGGCTTGATGGTTCCAGTGTCGCGGCTGCCATAGGCCAGCTCCTGCGGGATGTACAGCTGCCACTTTGAGCCAACGGGCATCAGCGTGAGTGCCTCAGTCCATCCCTTGATTACCTGATTGGGCGAGAACGTAACAGGCTCACCACCATGCTTCTCGGTAGAGTCGAACACAGTACCGTCAATCAGACGGCCCTCATACTTCACCTTTACCTTATCGCTCTCCTTGGCAACAGGACCGTTACCTTTGACCAGCACCTTGTATATCATACCACTGGGCAGTACGGTGATACCCGACTTCTTTTTCTTGGCCAGCTTAGCCTGGGCAGCCAGGAAGTCCTCACCGGCCTTCTTGTTGGCGCCATACTTTTCCAACAGGGCATCATTCTTCACCTGCTCCATCAGCTGCTTAGCCAGCTTCGAGGCTTCTTCAACGCTCATCAGACCGTCCTTGCCAGTGACACCACTGACGAAACCTGCCATAAACTGGTCGTACGAGATGCTCTTGTCGCTATCGTTACCATACAGTTCCTTATTGATACCGGGCTTCATCTGACGCAGAACCTGCTGACCAATCTGAATACCGGCATAGTAGGCAGCCTTTGCCTGAGTGTCCTCGGCATAGGCACCTTCCTTGAGGCCCTTCACAAAGTCGTCCATGTAGTTCAGGTCTATCTTCATATTCCTGCTCAGGAATTCCTTCAGACCTTGCGTCTGCGACATACCGATAGCATAGCTCAGCGAGTCTATACGCGTCGTCGGAGCCTGTTGGGCACGTACTGAATTGAAAGTAGCACCCACCACGAGAAGGGCGAGTGCTACCATTATCGTTTGTTTCATTACTTCTTAGGGTCTACCTCCAGCAGTTCAATCTTGAAAATCAGCATCGAGAAGGGCTTGATATCAGAACCCTGCTGACGCTCGCCATAGGCCAGCTCCTGGGGAATATATACCTCCCATACTGAACCGGCAGGCATGTGGGTCAGAGCCTCAGTCCATCCCTTGATAACCTGGTTGGCACGGAAGTTAGCAGGCTGGTTGCGCTGGTAGCTCGAGTCGAACACCTTACCCTCAAGGGTCTTACCCTCGTAGTTAACCTTCACAAGAGAAGTATCGCTGGGAACGGCACCCGTACCTTCCTTCAGCACCTTATACTGAACACCGCTGGGCAGCACCTGCACACCCTCGGCCTTGGCATTCTTAGCCAGGAAGTCCTCACCGGCCTTCTTGTTCGGGCCAAACTCTTTCTCCATGCTCTTAGCCTTGATCTGGCGCATCATGTCCTGAGCCAGCTGCTGGGCAGAGTCAACAGTCATCAAGCCACCCTTGCCAACGGTTCCGGCAATGAAGCCAGCCATAAAGTTCTTCAGAGAAATGGTCTTGGTGCTGTCGTCACCAAACAGTTCGTGGTTGATACCCTTCACCATCTGGCTGCTGATCTGCTGACCAATCTGGATACCAGCATAGTAAGCTGCCTTTTTCTTGTCATCACCGGCATTGGCACCCTCATTCAGACCCTTGATGAAGTCGTCCATATAGGCTGTGTCAACACCCAGACGACTTACGAGATAATCCTTCAGACCCTGTGTCTGAGCCATACCGATAGCATAGCTGACGGTATCAACATCACTCTTCAGGTTAGCCTTTGGAGTGCCATTGCCGCATGAATACATCATCACGGCAGCAACTGCTGCAAGAGCAGCAAATGTAAACTTTTTCATTGTTAATTTATTGTTTAATGTTTAATGTTTATTGTTACATCACCTCAATGAGCTCTACGTCGAAGATCAACGCTGCAAAGGGAGGAATAGATGCACCAGCGCCACCCTCTCCGTAAGCCAGACGGTAGGGGATGAAGAAACGGTACTTAGCGCCCTCCTGCATCAGCTGCAAGCCCTCGGTCCAACCGGCAATCACCTGCTGCAGTCCGAAGACGGCGGGCTCACCGCGCTGTACGCTGGAGTCGAACACAGTGCCGTCGATGAGGAAACCCTCGTAGTGACACTTCACAGAGTCCTTGGCACTGGGCTTCTTGCCGTTGCCTTCCTTCAGCACCTGATACTGCAAACCACTGGGCAGGGTGATGACACCGTCTTTCTTGGCGTTCTCAGCAAGGTATTTCTCACCAGCCTCCTTATGGGCCTTACCAGCCTCAGCACGCTGACGGCTGATTTTCTGCTCCTGCTGGGCAAAAAACTCCTGAACTATCTGTTGAGCCTCACTGCTCTTTATCTTCAACTCCTTGCCGCCTAACACATCCTTGACGGCCTGTGCAAAATCGTCGATATTCAGCTCTTGACCACCCATGTTTGCCAACTGATGACCAATGCCAATACCTAATGCATAACTTACTTTATCCATGCTTTTATACCTTATTATTAACAAATCGGCTGCAAAGGTACGAATAAATGATTACTTTTAATTCATTATTCATAATTATTTTTGTATCTTTGCATCAAATTAACAAAAAACCATTTGAGCTATGAAGAAGATTGTTGTATTAACAGGTGCTGGTATGTCGGTAGAAAGTGGACTGAAGACGTTTCGCGACGCTGACGGTTTATGGGAGGAATATCCCGTGCAACAGGTAGCCACCCACGAGGGCTGGCTCAACGACCCTACCCTAGTGACCAATTTTTATAACATGTTGCGCAAGAAGTGCTGGGGTGTCAAACCCAACGAAGGCCATCGGCTGGTGGCCGAGTTGGAAAAACAGTACGACGTGACCGTTGTCACACAGAATGTCGACAACCTGCACGAGCAGGCTGGTTCGTCAAAGGTCATCCATCTGCATGGCGAGCTGATGAAGGTCTGTTCGAGCAATGACCCGGACGACCCGCGTTACCAACAACTGTTGACACCCGACAACTGCGAGGTTATGCCGGGCACGAAAGCAGGTGACGGCTCATTGCTTCGTCCGTTCATCGTTTTCTTCGGCGAAGCCGTTCCCATGATCTCTGCTGCTGCCGAAGAGTGTCAGGAGGCCGACATCTTTATCATCATCGGCACCTCGCTGGCCGTCTACCCTGCGGCAGGTCTCATCCACTACGTGCGTCCCTCTGTGCCCGTTTACATCATCGACCCCACCCCCATCAATGCTGGCGGCCGCAACATCACCCAGATACAGAAGGGCGCCTCAGCCGGTATGGCCGAGCTCAGCAAACTGCTGATGAAGTAACAGCAAGCGCATAAACAAAAAAAATGGGGAAGCGATCTTCTCAGACGGCTTCCCTTTTCGAGGAAAATGATAAATATAGATTAAAATTACTAGTTGTGTGCACTGCAAAGGTACGAAAAGATTTCAAACCATGTGTGTAAAAACATCACTTTTTTTTGACTTTTACGTTATTTAACGTTCTATCCTTTCGTTTTCGCCTTTATTTTCCGACGTTTGCCGTTTGCTCACGATTGAGCAGCCTTTCATACTCACCTTCTGTGGTCAGAATACGCTCGGCTTCGCGTAACATTTTGTCACGACGCAGACCAACTTGTATCTGTCCGCCCTGATAATAATAGGCCGACACGATGTCCTGCTCCATCAACTGCTGAATCTCGTCACGATGGCGATCTAGGTCCTTGGCAATATCGTGATGGTCCAACTTCTGGCGCAGGGCCTCAAACTCTGCGGTGGCATCGTCGTAGTATCCTTCGAACTTGGCGGTACGCACCAGTTCCTCAAACTGCTTTTTACTGACCTGGTCGTACGTAAATCCGGCACTGATGACACGCTGCTTAAAAGCTTCATAGTCGGCATCCGACAGATGGAAATCAGCAGCGGCAGGCAGCGTAGGATGCTTGGCAATGTAGTCGACGACATAGTCGAACATCACCTCTGTAGAATCCAGACGGTCCAGATAGACGGTTACGTTTGCCATGGTGTCGGGCTTTATCTCCACATCGGGAGTGATACCCTCTTTCATCTTGATACCACGTCCTGAGGGCAGATAGTAACGAGAGGTCGTCAACTTCAGGTTGGCATTGAAAGGCAGTTCAACATTTGGAATCTGAACAAGTCCTTTTCCATACGTGTGTGAACCTATTATAATTCCTCGCTTCAGGTCTTGCAGTGCACCGCACGTAATCTCTGATGCTGATGCGGTCTCGCCATTGACCAGCACTACCAGTGGCATGATGGTATCTACCGGTTCCAGACGGGTCGTATACTCCGAACCAGCACGCTTCAACTTTCCTCTCGTCTCAACGATTTTCTGTCCCTTGGGAATCCAGAGGTTTAGAATATCAACACATTCCGACAACGAACCGCCGCCATTGCCTCGCAGGTCGAGCACCAGCTTATTGGCGCCCTGCTGTTTCAGGTCCAGGAAAGCACGACGCATCGCCTTGGCAGGCTCGCCGGTAAATGTATTCAGATTGATATAGCCCAGTCCGTTGCGCAACATGCCATAATACGTGATTTCCGGCATTTTGATGCTGCGACGCGTAATCTTGAAGTTCATCTTCTTGCCTGTCGACGGACGCTGAATCTTCAACACAAACGTCGTACCGGGCTCACCACGAAGGTGGCTGCTCACAAAGCTCACCGTCTTGTCGGTCATCACCGTATCGTCAATCTGCAGAATGATATCACCTTTCTTCAGACCAACCTCCTGGGCTGGCATCCCCTCGTAAGGCTCCTCAATGACCACACGCTTCAGTTTCTGATGGTAGCGCACCAGCGCACCGATGCCGGCATACTTGCCCGTCAGCATCGTCTTCAACTCCTTCTGCCTGCTCTCAGGATAATACTCCGTATAGGGGTCCAACGAGCGCAACATGGCGTCGATACCCACACCTACCACCTTATTGGCATCAAGCGTATCGACATACATGATGTCAAGATGTTTGTAGAGCGAATTGAAGATCTCCAGATTCTTCGCCACCTCCAGATTATGGTTCTTACCACTCTGATCGTTCTGTTGCGTGACGTCGTTGCCGTCCTGTGCCTGACCGCTGACAGAGACTGCCAGCAGCACGGTCATATAAAGAAAAATGCGTTTCATCGATTCTATATTATTACTTTTTCGCTGCAAAATTACAAAAAAATACCGTTCCCATGAATTTTTTTAAGAAAAAGTTTGCACGTTTCGAAAAAACATATTACCTTTGCACCCGCAATCGAAAGAAAGCACCCTGCTTCAGTAGCTCAGTTGGTTAGAGCACCTGACTGTTAATCAGGGGGTCGTTGGTTCAAGCCCATCCTGAAGCGCCTTAGAAAGAGTCCTGTAAATCATTGATTTACGGGACTTTTCTTTTTCTTTCCTTTCTTGTTGTCGCCCATCGAAATCAAATTAGGAAAACAACCTTGCGAAAAATTTGGTCTTTTGAATGGTAATTAGTACCTTTGCACGGAAAAAATACCAATTCACATTACTAACTATATGGACAAGCAGCAAAATCAATCCATCCTGTCAAGAGACGGCGTCAGCTATCTCGTACCGTTTATTCTCGTCACATCGTGTTTCGCCCTGTGGGGGTTTGCCAACGACATCACCAACCCCATGGTCAAGGCGTTCTCCAAGATATTCCGCATGAGTGTGACCGACGGAGCACTGGTGCAGGTAGCCTTCTACGGCGGTTACTTCGCGATGGCGTTTCCTGCTGCCATGTTTATCCGCAAATACTCCTACAAAGCCGGTGTGCTGATGGGTCTCGGACTGTATGCTGTGGGTGCCCTACTCTTCCTGCCGGCATCACTGACGGGCATGTACTATCCCTTCCTTGTGGCTTACTTCATCCTGACCTGCGGCCTATCGTTCCTGGAGACCTCGTGTAACCCGTATATCCTCTCCATGGGTACTGAGGAGACAGCTACGCGCCGCCTGAATATGGCACAATGCTTCAACCCGATGGGTTCGCTGTGCGGCATGTATGTCGCCATGAACTTCATTCAGGCCAAGCTCAATCCGGCTTCTACCGAAGAGCGTGCCCTGCTGAGCGACGCTGACTTCACCGCCATGCGTGACAGCGACCTGTCAGTACTCATCACACCCTATCTAGCCATCGGCCTCATCATTGCCGTCATGTTTGCCGTCATCTGGTTTACCAAGATGCCGCATAACGCTGACCAGAATCACGACGTCCATCCGCTGGCTACGCTGCGTCGCATCTGCCGCATCGACTACTACCGCGAGGGCGTCATTGCCCAGTTTTTCTATGTCGGCGTGCAAATCATGTGCTGGACCTTTATTATACAATATGGTACACGCGTATTCATGAACGAAGGAATGGCGGAACAGGAGGCAGAGGTGTTGTCGCAGACCTATAACATCGTGGCAATGGCCATCTTTGTCAGCAGCCGTTTCATTTGCACCTACTTCCTGAAGTACATCAATGCCGGAGCCCTGCTGGGTATCCTGGCCGTTGTCGGAGCATGTCTGACGTTGGGTGTCATCTTCATCGACGGACGCGGTGGACTCTATTGTCTGGTGGCCATCTCCGCCTGCATGTCGCTGATGTTCCCCACCATCTACGGCATTGCCCTGCAAGGACTGGGCGACGATGCCAAGTTTGGAGCCGCCGGCCTCATCATGGCCATCCTCGGAGGTTCCGTCCTGCCACCGTTACAGGCCCAAATCATCGACCAAGGCACGCTGATGGGCATGCCTGCCGTCAATCTCTCGTTCATCCTGCCCCTCTTCTGTTTCCTGGTGATTATTGCCTACGGATACAGAACGTACGTCAGGACAAAATAAGATACCTTTACAGACGTGAAACTGGAAAACAGACGACATATTGCATCCTGGTGGCTATTGGCAGTATTTGTGCCAATGCTGCTTTCCTCGTCGCTCCACATACATGAAGACGGTGGTGCGGCAGCGGGGACGGAATGTGCCGACTGCGTGCATCACAATTGTCACGGCCACCTGACGCAGATGGCGACGTGGACGCACGACTGCGTGCTGTGCCAGTTTCTTACCCTTACCTTTGTGGCCACTGCCGCTGTCACTCTTCTTATTGTTCACAAGGTCGTCAGCAGCAGAAGCGATAGTCTACGGCGCAATGTCTGTGCCACCTATAGTGGCATCGTGGGCCTGCGTGCTCCTCCCGCTTTCTCCATTTAGCATCAGGGAGGCTGGCATCCGTATGCGGATGTCGGCAGTAGTTACGTATTTCTTAAATAGTAAATGGAGACAGAATCATGACAACATCCATCCTGGTGGCTGCGCTGATGACGTTAGCCGCCGGCAACACTAACGATATAGCGCCCGACGATACCACTGTCGTGTTGAAAGGAGTGACGGTGAGCGGACAGCGGCAGCGAGACTTCCAGATGCGCTCGTCGCAGTCGACAGTACAGGTGAGCCACGACTACCTGCAGCAGCACTTCTCAGGCTCGCTGATGCAGACGCTAGAGGGTATTCCTGGCGTAAAGGCTATGGCTATCGGCTCAGGCCAGTCGAAGCCTACCATACGCGGACTGGGCTTCAACCGCATGGTGGTGAGCGAAGACGGCATCAAGCACGAGGGACAGCAGTGGGGCGACGACCACGGGCTGGAGATTGACCAGTTTGCAGTAGACCGCGCCGAGGTCATCAAAGGTCCTGCGGCCCTACTCTATGGCAGCGATGCCATTGGCGGCGTGCTGAGCCTCTATACCAACCACATCCCCACACAGCCGTTGAGTGGCAGCGTTCAACTCTTCGGACGTTCGAACAACGAGCAGTTGGGCGTGACGGCAAAACTGGGTGGACGACTGGGCAACTGGTTCTATCGCGTGGGGGCCACGCTGATAGACTATGCCGACTATCGCGTGCCTACCGACAGCATTCAGTACTATAGCTACTGGATCAGGCTGAAGGATCGGCGGCTACGCAACACCGCCGGCTGCGAACGCGACGGCAGCGTGGTGCTGGGCTATGCGGGCTATCGTTTCCACACCGACCTGCGCGTCTCCGACTCCTATTCAAAGAGCGGCTTCTTTGCCAACGCCCACGGTCTGGAAGTGCGCCTTTCTGGCATTGACTACGACCGTTCACGGCGCGACGTAAACCTGCCCTACCAGTGGGTCAACCACCTGAAGGTGCTCAGTCACACCTCGTATCAGGGCGACGGTCTGCGTATGGAGGCCAACCTTGCCTGGCAGAACAACCATCGCGAGGAGCTGAGCGAGCCCGTGAGCCACGGCTATATGCCTAAGCCCGACGACACGCTGGAGCGCCGCTTCGTAAAGAATACGCTGACGGCCCATCTGGGCTTGACGCTGACTCTGGGCGAGCATCACGAGTTGAGCACAGGTCTGAATGGTGAATATCAGCACAACCGACGGGGCGGCTGGGGCTTTATCATTCCCGACTTCGAGACGACCAGCATCGGTGCCTATGCCATGGACCGATATACCGTCAGCGAACGTCTGAAGCTCAATGCCGGCATCCGTCTGGACCACGCAGACACCCATATCAGCAGCTATCACGACTGGTTTTTCACGCCGATAGCCGACGGCATCTCTGTCTATAAGGAACGCTCTGCCGATGTGAACCGTCGGTTTACGAGTCTTACCTGGTCGGCAGGTGTCAACTATGCCGCAGGCTACTGGGTGCTCAAGGCCAACGTAGGCAAGAGCTTCCGTGTGCCCATCCCCAAGGAGTTGGGTGCCGACGGTGTGAACTACCACATCTTCCGCTACGAACGTGGCAATGCCGAGCTCGACCCTGAGCAGAGCTACCAGCTAGACATGGGCATCCATTGGGACAACGACGTGCTGTGCGTGCAGATTGATCCCTACGTCAACTACTTCCCCAACTACATCTACCTGAATCCCACAGCAGCGTATGTAGAAGGTCTGCAGCTCTACAACTACACCCAGGCTCGTGTATTGCGCTACGGTGTGGAGGCACAGGCCACATGGGTCATCGACCGCCATTGGGAGACCGAGCTGAAGGGCGAATACCTCTATGCCGAGCAGCTCTCTGGCGACAAGAAAGGCTACACCCTACCCTTCAGCACACCGTGGTCGGTAGATGCCGGCGTAAAATATTCGTTTCAGCGGCATGGCGACACCTTCGTGGGGCTGAATGTCCACATCGTGGGAGCACAGCATGAGATCGTGCCTCCCGAGAAGCCTACCGATGGTCACTGGACGCTGAATCTCTCGGCAGGAAAGCAGATTTCCCTGGGCAAGAACAAGCTCAACATCGCTCTGCATGCCGACAACCTGCTCAATCAAAAATATTACGATCACACCAGCTATTACCGCCTCATCGACGTGCCCGAACCTGGGCGCAACGTCTCGATGATGGTAGGGCTGGAGTTTTAGCGCTTCGCTAAATGATAAATGATAAATTGTAAATTCAAATTTAGACAACAATGAAAAAGATCATCAACATGAGCCTTCTGATGGCTCTCATAACCATACTTACACTGAGTTTCAATGCTTGCGGCAGTGACGACGACAAAGACATGACACCGCCTGTCATTAGCGCTGACGGCATCACCGCCAATCCCATCAATTGTCAGCAATACCACCCTGGCGACGTCATCCCCTTCCACTACGTCATGCTTGACAATCAGGAGCTGGGCAATTTCAACATCGAGATACACAACAATTTCGACCACCACACCCATAGCACTGAGGCCGACGACCATGATCACGACCACGAAATGGGCGAGTGTGACGACGATGAGGAGCACGAGCATGAGCACGAGCACAGCGAAGGCAACGCCTGGGTCTACAACCGCGACTTTACCATCCCTGCCGGTCAGCGCCAGTACGATGCCCGAGTCGACATTCCGATTCCTGCCGATGCCGCCCCCGGCGACTATCACTTCATGATTCGCCTCACCGACCGTGCCGGTTGGCAACAGCTCCACGCCGTAGCTATAAAAATAACGGAATAAGGCTTCCGGTGACTATTGGCTTGACCTAAGCCAAGAAATACTCCTTTCGGGCAAAAATATGGACCATTCACTTGTTTCGTACATCAGAAATACTTATCTTTGCAATTGGACAACAAACCAAATTAGTTTTGGCTATGAATAAGATTAAGACAATAGGTATTTTGACGTCGGGGGGCGACTCTCCAGGCATGAATGCAGCCATTCGTGCGGTGACACGTGCGGGTATCTGCAACGGGTTTACGATTAAGGGTATCTATCGTGGCTACGATGGACTGATCAAGGACGAGGTGAAGGAACTCACTACGGAGGATGTATCGGGTATCATCACTCGCGGTGGTACCATTCTGAAAACTGCCCGCAGCAAGGAGTTCACGACTCCTGAGGGTAGGCAGAAAGCCTACGAGACCTGTCAGAAGGAAGAGATCGACGCACTGGTGGTGATTGGTGGCAATGGCTCGCTGACGGGTGCATGGAATTTCGGCGTGGAGTTTGACTTCCCCGTCATCGGATTGCCTGGAACTATCGACAACGACCTTTATGGCACGGATGCCACCATTGGTTACGACACGACGATGAACACCATTATGGAGTGTGTGGACCGCATCCGCGATACTGCCAACTCGCATGAGCGCATCTTCTTTGTCGAGGTCATGGGCCGTGATGCCGGCTTCCTGGCACAAAACTGCGCCATTGCCTGTGGTGCCGAGGCAGCCATCGTACCAGAGGAGACGACCGACGTCGATCAGCTTGCTGCATTTATGAGTCGTGGCATCCGTAAGTCGAAGAAATCATGTATCGTCATTGTGTCGGAGAGTCCGAAGTGTGGCGCCCTCTATTATGCTGACCGTGTGAAGAATGAGTTCCCAGGGTTCGACGTGCGCGTGTCTATCTTAGGACATTTGCAGCGCGGAGGAAGTCCATCGGCTCGCGACCGTATCCTGGCCAGCTGCACAGGTTTAGGTGCCATTGAGGCCATCAAGCAGGGACAGCGCAACGTCATGGTGGGCTATCGCAACAACGATATCGTCTATGTGCCCTTCTCTGAGTGTATCCGCACCGATAAGCGCTTCGACAAGCGTCTGATTACAGTGCTCAACGAACTGAGCATCTGAGTACTACACAGAAGCAGAATCATCAGGATTCTCTCACACATATAAAGCACTGCCGCGGCAGTGCTTTATTGTTTGCATCGAGGTCAGGAAGAAAAATAAATTCACATTTCTTTTGTACTTTACTCAACTTTTCGTATCTTTGCCGTCAACAATCTAAAACGATAAACTACAGCCAATAGTATGATAGTTGTGTAGGCTGAAGATGACGGACCATAATGAACGATGTGACGCTGCGTACGCAGCCAAACGGCGCCCGCCGAGCCATGACCCGCGCCGACGGCGAGATACCCGAAGTCACCGAGACCTTCACCTTCAACGGCATGCTCTATTTCTCTGACTGGCAGAATACCAATCAGAGCTGCAAAACGGTACTTGGTACTTGGTACTTAAAAAACGCCCAAAGCCGTAAATAGGGGCTTCGGGCGCAATCAGAAAGTGTACAGGGGGACAGTCCCCTGTGCACTCAAAGGGTGATGGGTCCGTGACCCATGCACGAGGTGGTGGTGATGGCTGTGAGGAAAGCCGTGAGAGCGGCTACTAGCATCTTCACCGCAATCTCAATAAGGCGCTTCTTCATCATCCTTCACCTCCTTCCTCTTCACCGCTCGGACGATGCAGCACGATTTTATTCTTGCCGTCGACGGTGACGGTCTCCACCTCGCCCATGTACTCCATCTCGCAGTTCTTCAGGAAGGACTTTGAGGTGAGGTTG